>NZ_CP053985.1:3220866-3865039 GCF_013267355.1 Achromobacter pestifer | reverse complement strand
TGGTCAGGTCCACGGGGTTGGTCAGGGCCGCATAGGCGGGTGCATGCCGCGCCATCTCGGCCACGGTTTCATCCGCCAGCACGGCCATGGACAGCCCGGCTTCGCCCACCTTGTCGGCCGACAGCACGCCCGCGCCGCCCGACGACGAATACACGCAGATATTGCGCAGACTTCGCACGCCCACGCGCGATATCAGGCTGGCGACGTCCAGCAGCTCGTCCAGGTCTTCCACGCGGATGACGCCGTACTGCGAGAACACCGCGTCGTTGACGGCGTCCTCGCCGGCCAGCGACGCGGTATGCGACTGCGCCGCCTTCTTGCCGAAATCCGAGCGGCCGATCTTCAGCGCGATCAGCGGCTTGCCTGCGCGGCGCGCGGCGGCCGCGGCCGCGATGAAACGCGGGCCGCTGCGTATGCCTTCCATCACGGTGCAGATCAGGTCAGTGCCCGGATCATGCGCCAGCCAGTTG
Source organism: Achromobacter pestifer (assembly GCF_013267355.1). NCBI lineage: Bacteria > Pseudomonadati > Pseudomonadota > Betaproteobacteria > Burkholderiales > Alcaligenaceae > Achromobacter > Achromobacter pestifer. The sequence continues at coordinate 3,864,569 of NZ_CP053985.1, read as the reverse complement.
ATGAAGTCGGCGCTGTCCAGGTCCAGCTCGTTGCCGGTGGAGAACCAGCGCGAAAAGCACACGCCCCGCTCGTTGCCCTGCATGAGCGAACGGCCCAGGCCGCCGCCCTGCGTCACCAGGCCGATGCGCGAAAGCTTGCCGGTCCTACCGTCGTTGCGGAATTCGGTGGAAAAGGTCAGGCCCAGACGCGGCGCCAGCATGGTCATGCCCGCGCAGTTGGGACCGTACAGGCGCATGCCGCTGCGCTGCGCCAGCGCCAGCATCTCGGCCTCGACCGTGCGCCCCGCCTCGCCCAGTTCGGCAAAACCGCCCGTGAACACGATGACGTAGCGCACGCCCTTGTCGGCGCAGGCGCGCAGCGTGGCGACGGCGGACTCCGCCGGCACCAGCAGCAAGGCCACGTCGATGCCTTGCACCGGCACCGCGTCCACGCTGGCATGCAAAGGCTTGCCGAAGAGTTCGCCGCCCTTGGGGTTGACGAGGTGTACCTCGCCGTCAAAATCCGAGTGCTCCAGCACATTGACCACGGTGGTATGGCCCAGCGTGCCCGGCTTGCTGGAAGCGCCCACGATCATGACCGAACGCGGCCGCGTCAGCGCCACCAGATCGTCGAAGCGGACGTTGGGATCGAACGGGGACGAACTGGCGCTCATGCGGCCTCCGGTCGGCATTTCATCAGGGTGGTCCATTCCGACTCCACCACGACCTCGTCGTTCTGGTTCTTCACCGTGCGCAGCATGGTCACGCGGCCCGTGCCGGGGCGCTTCTGCGACAGTGTCTTCTCACCTATGCTCAGTTCGACGTGGATGGTGTCGCCGATGAGCACCGGCTTGCGCCACACGCAGCGCAGTTCGGTCAGCGCCAGCCGCGTGCCGTCCATCAGGCGGTACACCGGCATGCGGGTGGTCAGGCCCGAGGCGATGGCCAGGGTCAGCATGCCGTGCGCGGCGCGCTGGCCAAAGGGATGGCCGGCGGCGAACACGGCATCCGTATGCAGCGCGTTGTAGTCGCCGGACAGCCCGGCGAACTGCACCACGTCGGCCTCGGTCACCGTGCGGCGCGGGCTTTCCCAGGACTGCCCGGACGCCAGATCCTCGAAGTACAGGCGGCGGCCCAGGTGTTCGTCCAGATCGAATGGCGTGCTCATGCGTAGCGCCCTCCGGTCACGTGCACGGTCTCGCCCGTGGTGAAACCAGCCAGGCGCGATGCCAGGAAGGCCACCGTGGCGGCCACGTCGGCCGGATCGCCCAGGCGGCCGACCGGCGTGTTGGTCTTGGCGCGTTCAGTCAGCTCTTCATAATCCGGACGCTTCTGCATGCGCGGCGTCGAAATGACGCCCGGGGCGACCGCGTTGGCGGTAATGCCGAACTTGCCGGACTCCAGCGCCAGCGAACGGGTGAAGCCGATCAGCCCCGCCTTGGCGGCCGAATAATTCGTCTGCCCCGGATTGCCCAGGTGGGCGCGCGAGGCGATATTGACGACGCGGCCGAAGCGCTGCTCCATCATCAGCGGCAACACGGCGCGCGAGCAATGGAAGGCGCCCAGCAGCGTCACGTCCAGCACCGCGTGCCAGTCTTCCTCCGACATCTTGGTCAGGTAGCGGTCGCGCGCGAAGCCCGCGTTGTTGACCAGGATGTCCACCTTCTTCCAGCGCTCGACCGCCTGCTGCACGGCGCGGCCCACCTCGTCCTTGTTGGTCACGTCGGCGCGCACGCCCAGGACGTTCCCGCCCAAGGCCGACAGTTCCGCGCAGGCGGATTCGATCGCCTCTTCATTGGCGTCGCACACCACCACGTTGCAGCCTTCCTGCACGAAGCGCCTGGCCATTGCCATGCCCAACGTCCCCGCGCCGCCCGTGATGAAAGCGGTACAACCATTCAGTTCCAGATCCATGATGCCATTCCATTCGAGTTTCGATGTTCCTGCCGCGCCGGGCCCCGAAGGGCCCGCCGTTCAATCGACCTGCAGGCGCGCCTGCTCCACCAGCGCGCGGGCGCCGGCTCGTTCCTTGGCCCAGAACGCCGCGAAGGCTTCGGGCGTGCTGCCCACCAGCGGCGTGTAGATGCGTGCAAAGCGCTCGCGCACTTCCGGCATCTGCAGCGTTTCACGCAGCGCGCCGGAGAACTTGTCGACGATGGGCTGGGGCGTGCCCGCCGGCATGACCACGGCCTGCCAGGTGGTCACCTTGAAGCCGGGCACGCCGGATTCCGCGACCGTGGGCAGGTCGGGCATGTCGGCCACGCGCTGGTCGCCGCTGACGGCTAGCGCGCGCAGGGTTCCTTCCTTGATGAAGGGCGCGGTGGTGGAGCGGCTGTCCACCATGAAGGACAAGCGCCCGGCGATGAGGTCCTGCAATGCCGGCGCGCTGCCCTTGTAGGGCACGTGCGTCATGGGCGCGTTCAGGGCCAGCGACAGCGCTGCGCCAGCTACGTGCATGGAACTGCCGTGTCCCGCGGACCCATACGACAGCCCCGCGTCGGGCTTCTTCGCCGCCTGCACCAGATCCTGCATGGTCTGGAACGGCGAATCCTTGGGCACCACCACCACCAGCGGCGAATCGGTCAATTGCGTGACCGGCGCGAAAGCCTTGCCCGGATCGATCTGCACACCCTTGTAGAGATAGGTGTTGATGGCCAGCGGCCCGACGTTGGCCCACAGCGCCGTGTAGCCGTCGGGTTCGGCCGTGGCGACTGCCTGGTTGGCGATGTTGCCGTTGGCCCCGGGTTTGTAGATAGGCACGACAGGCTGCCCGAGCTTTTTGGACAGCTCGTCCTGCACCATCTTGAAAGCGATGTCCGAAGCGCCCCCGGGCGCGAAGCCGATGACCATGCGGATGGGACGGTCGGGCCATTCCGCGTGCGCGCCGGCCGCCAGCATGCAGGCGGCCAGGCCCGAGGCCAGTTTGACGATGAACTTCATGTTGTCTCCTGTGGGCGCTACGCTAGATCGTGGTGTCGTACTTGATGTTCTTGAGCTGCGTGTTTTCGTAGATGGCTTCCAGTCCGCGCTCCTTGCCGATGCCGGACTGCTTGTAGCCGCCGAACGGCGCGTCGAACGAGGTGCGCAGGCCGGTGTTGATGGCCACGCTGCCCGACTGCAGGCCGCGCGCCATGCGCAGGGCGCGGCCGCCATCGCGCGTGTACAGCACCGCCGCCAGCCCGTAGCGCGTGTCGTTGGCAATGCGCAGGGCGTCGGCCTCGTCGCGAAATCCGATCACGGATTGCACTGGGCCGAAGATCTCGTCCTGCGCGCTCTGCATGCGTGCATGGGAGTTCAGCAGCAGCGTGGGCGGCACGAAGTAACCGTTTGCCGTGTCGCCTTCCAGCTGCATCTTGCCGTGGCGCGCCGGCTGCGCACCCTCTTCCTGCGCCAGCGCCACGTACTGCTCGACGCGCTGCTTCTGGGCCGCACTGACCAGGGGACCCATCTCGGTGGCGGGGTCCGTGGGCGATCCGATGCGCACGGCGTCCAAGCGCTGTTGCAGCAGGCCGAGGAATTCCTCGCGCACGGAATCCTGCACCAGCAGGCGCGTGCAGGCGATGCAGACCTGACCGGAATTCTTGATGATGTCGCCCGCGGCCACGGCCGCGGCCTTGTCCAGCGGCGCATCCTCGAACACGATCAGCGGCGATTTTCCGCCCAGCTCCAGCGTGACACGCTTCACGTCCGCGGCCGCAGCCGCCTGGATGCGTGCGCCGGTCACCGTGCCGCCCGTGAACGACACGCGCGACACCAGCGGATGCGTAACCAACTGCTGACCCACCGTGCCGCCCGGGCCGTTGACCACATTGATAACGCCGGGCGGAAAGCCGGCTTCCTCGAACAATCGCGCCAGCGCCATAGAGGACAGCGGCGTCACTTCCGAGGGCTTGAGAATGACCGTGTTGCCCGCGGCCAGCGCCGGACCGAGCTTGTTGACGGTCAGCGTCATCGGGTAATTCCACGGCATGATGAGCGCGCACACGCCCAGCGGCTCGCGTATCGTGAAATTCAGCACATCGGCATTGCCCACCGGTATGGTCTCGCCGCGCAGGGCCGGGATGATGCCCGCGAAGTATTCCAGCGATCCCGGCATGCCCTTGAGCGAATCCAGCGAATGCGTGATGGGCTTGCCCACGTTCAGCGTTTCGATCCAGGCGAGCTTTTCCCGGTCCCGCTCGAAGAGTTCGGCCAGGCGCCGCAGCAGCTTGCCACGCTGGGCCGGGGTGGTCTTGCGCCAGTGCGTTTCAAAGGCGTTGTGCGCGGCCTGCACGGCGGCGTCGACGTCGGCCGCCGACGCCTCATGCACGCTCGCCAACACCTGCGCCGTGGCCGGATTGCAGGTATCGAACGTGCGGCCTTCGGCGCCAGCGCGCCAGTTTGCCCCGATCAGCAGTTCATAGGGTTGGGAATCAATGACATCCATGCGGGCGCTCCTTACGCGGCCATTTGCAGGTATAGGGATTGGATTTCTTCGAGCGCAAGCACGCGCGGATTGATGGGCATGGACGCGCTCAGCATGGCCTGGCTGGCCAACTGCTGGGCGTCCTGCTCCGACAGCGACAAGCCGGTAAAGCGCAGAGGGATGCCCGCCAGCCGCGCCAGCGACTCGACCGCCTCGATCAGGGCCAGGGCGTCCTGCTGTTCATCGCCCGTGGCGGCGATGCCCAGCGCGCGCGCGGCTTCGGCGTAGGGCGCGGCGGCGGTCTGCGCCGTATGGCGCGACACCACGCTGAAGATCGGGCCCAGCGCTTCCGCGTGCGCCATGTGGACGCGCGATTCCAGCGGCGTGCACATGGCATGCACGGCATCGACCTTGCTCATGCCGATCGCAAGCCCCGCCATATAGGCGCCCATCTGCATGTCGGCGCGCGCACGCAGGCTGTCCGGCGCGCGCAGCACGTCGGGCAGCGCCCGCATGCACAAGCGCAAGGCCTGCAAGGCCATCGCCTTGCCGACGGGGGAAGGATCGGTATTGATCCAGGCGCCCAGCGCATGCAGCACGGCGTCGAAACCGCCCTGCGCGGTGGGGCGCGGCGGCAGGCTAAGTGTGAATTCGGGCTGCAGCGCCACCAGGGACGGACGCGCGCGGAGAGAGCGGTACAGGCGCTTGCGCCCGTCATCGCCTTGAATCAGCGCGGCCGAGCTGCTTTCGCTGCCAGTGCCCGCAGTCGTGGGCACGGCGATGAAGAGCGGGTCGTCGGTCCCAGCAGCGGAATTCAGCCAGGCTTGCCCACGTGGCGCCTGCAATTCGTCGGCATCCAATCCGCTCGCCAGGCAGGCGTAGACCGCCTTGGCCACGTCGATGGCGCTGCCCCCGCCCACCGCCAGCACGCTGGCGCAGCCCTGCTCGCGCGCCACGCGCAGCGCGGCCCGCACCTGATCCATGGCGGGATTGGGCACCACGCCGTCAAATACATGCCATTGCAATCCCGGCACGGCGGCAAGCGCCTCCTCGACGGCGGAGCCCACCGCGCCCCAGGTGCCGGCGTCGGTCACCACCAATGGCAGGCGCAGGCGCCGGTCCGCGGCCGCCAAGGTTCTGGCCAGGGCATCCTCGCCCCAATGGCAAACGCCCGGCCAGGCCATCACGCCCTGGGCCCGTAGCGCACAATCCAGCTCACCGCTCACATCGTCCTCCTGATCTTGCATAATTTGCTATGCGAATTTATAATTCATTTAGTGAATTGATCATAAAAAAGGAGCTTGCCCATGTCAAGAGCCTCGACTCGCGCGTCCAAGAACGACGTGACTGAAGATTCCGCGGAACCCGACCGCCAATTCGTCACCGCGCTGGCCCGCGGGCTGGACATCCTGCGTTGCTTCAGCGCCGAACGGCGCATGCTGGGCACGACGGAGCTGGCCCATCTGACCGGCCTGGCCCAGCCCACGGTCTGGCGGCTGTGCCATACCTTGCAGAAGACCGGGTTCCTCACCGCGGTGCCGGGCAAGGACAAGCTGCAACTGGGCATCGCCGCCATCGCGCTGGGCGGCGCCGCGCTGGCTGGACAGGAAGCGCTGGACGTCATCCGGCCGCTGCTGCAGGCGCTGGCCGACCGCTACCAGGTGGCGGTGGCGCTGGGCCGGCGCGACGGCGACAGCATCGTCTACCTGCTTCGCTGCCAGGGAAATTCACCGCTGCTGATGAACCTGCGCGTGGGTTCGCGCATACCGCTGTTCCACAGCGCGATCGGCTGGGCCTACCTGGCCTGCTGCTCACCCGAGGAACGCGACGCCCTGCTGCAAGAGGCCCGCGCATCCGGCAAGGCTGGCGATGCCGCGGAACAGCAGGCCACCACCGACGCCATCGCCCAGTATCCCGAGCGCGGCTTCGTCTATCACGAGCGCCCCGCCTACCAGATCAACACGGTCGCCGCCGCCATCGAACTGCCTGCCGGCGAACGCTACGTGGTCAGTTGCGGCGGCCCGGCGGCGCTGCTGCCGCGTCGACTGATGCTGGACGAAGCCGGCCCCACGCTGCGGCAGCTGGCGCGCGAACTACAACCCATCCTGCTGATGGGGAGGCACGTGTGAGCCAGCCCCTTGCGCCGGCCATTCCAGAACGCTGGCCCACCCGCATCACCGAACTGATGGGCATACGCTGGCCGCTGCTGCTGGGCGGCATGATGTGGCTGTCCGATGCGCGGCTGGTGGCGGCCATGGTGCGCGCCGGCGGCATGGGTTTCATCACCGCGCGCAGCTCGCGCACGGACCAGGACTTCCGGCAGGCGCTGCGCGACTGCGCCGTGCTGACGGACGGCCTGCCGTTCGGTGTCAACCTCACGCTGTCGCGCCGCGCGGCCAGCAACGAGGCCATGCTGACGCGGCTGCGCATCGCGCTCGACGAAGGCGTGCGCCTCTTCGAAACGGCAGGCCTGCCGCCCACGCCGCTGCTGCCCGCCATCCGCGAGGCGGGCGCCATCCTCATCCACAAGTGCGCGCACGTACGCCATGCCGTCGCCGCCCAGAACATGGGCGTGGACGCGGTCACCCTGGTCGGCATGGAAGAAGGCGGCCACCCCGGCAGCAACCCGCTGCCCACTTTCCTCAATGGCGCCTATGCCCTGGAACAGCTGCGCATTCCGCTGGCGCTGGGCGGCGGCATCGGCCACGGCCGGCAGATCGCCGCGGCGCTGGCGCTGGGCGCCGACGCGGTGGTGATGGGCAGCGTCTTCACGCCGGCGCAGGAAACCCCGGCGCACGCGGCATACAAGCAGCGCGTGGTCGATACCAGCGAGCACGGCACTCGCGCCGTGCTCGGCAGCCTGGGCGACACCTGGCGCATTCTCGACAACGAAAATGCGCGCAAGGTTGCCGCCTTGGAACAAGCCGGCGCGAGCCGCTACTCGGACTTCGGCGAACTGATCAGCGGCGAGCGCACCCAGGCCCTGGCCTACCAGGCGGGCCAGCACGAAGAAGGCATGCTGTCCATGGGACCGGCGGTGGGCTTTGCCCGCGCTATCGAACCGGTCGAAAGCATCGTCCGGCGGCTGCAGCAGGAATGTGTGCAGGCCAGCGCGCGCTTCCTGCGCATGGTCGATTCCGCCTGAGTTCCGCCCCGCGCCAGCGGGATCTTGCAAGCCTCTCGCATCCCTGCCCCGCCCTGCGCGCGGCAGGGATTTTTCATGCGCCTGCGCGGACGGATCTGGCCATGGGCCGAAAGCCCGTTATTGCGGCGCCCCAAGGGCCGCAGTATCATCAATTCATTAAACGAATTAATAATTCGCAATGCGAATAATAAAGCGGATCACCCAAGAATCCGCCCGCGCAACGCAAGCGCGCTCAACCCAGAAAAACAGGAGACAGAAATGAAGTTCAGCAAGATGGTTGCGGCAGCCCTGCTGGCCGCCGGCTTCGCGGCGACGGCCTCGGCCGCGGACTGGCCGGACAAGCCGATACGGGCGGTGATCGGATTTGCGCCCGGGGGGCCTTCCGACATTGCGTTCAAGATGATGCAGGACGAGTTGAGCAAGAAGCTCGGCCAGCCCGTCATCCCGGAATACAAGCCGGGGGCCAACGGCAACCTCTCGCTGCTGGCCGCGGCCAGCGCCCCCGCCGACGGCTACACCATCCTCTGGACCAACGCGGCCACCATCGCCGTCAACCAGTACCTGTACAAGGACCTGAAGATCGACCCGGCCCAGGCTTTCGCGCCCGTCGCGCAACTGACCGATTCGCCGCTAGTGGTGGTGGTGCCCAAGGATTCGCCCTACCAGACCATGGCGGACCTGATCAAGGCGATCAAGGCGGACAAGCAGGCGACGATCACCTACGGATCGCCGGGCTACGGCAGTTCGGCTCACACCGCGGCTTCTTCGCTTGCGCTGGCCTTGGACACCAAGCTCACGCACGTGCCGTACAAGGGCAGCGCCCCCGCGCTGCAAGACCTGATCGCCGGACGGCTGACGTTCATGATCGACAGCCGCTCCAGTTCCCTGCCCTACATCAAGGACGGCATGCTGCGCCCCCTGGCGGTCAGCGGCGCCACCCGCGTCAAGGATCTGCCTGATCTGCCCACCATCGCCGAGTCCGGCGTCCCGGGCTTCAAGGTCACCACCTGGCAGGCCGTGGTCGTCCCCGCCGGCACGCCCAAACCCATCATCGACAAGCTGGCCCGGGCGTTGGAAGAAACCGCCGCCATGCCCATCGTGCAGGAACGCTTCGAACGCATCGCCACCCCGCTGGTCAGCAGTTCGCCCGAAGCGTTCGCCAAGTTCTGGGCGGAGCACCGCGAGGCCACCCGCGACCTCGTGGAACGCGCCAACCTGAAGCTGGAGTAAACGCATGAGCAACATCGACCTGACGCCCGAACAACAGGAACTGCAGCACAGCATCCGCCGCTTCATGCTGGCGGAAGTGGCGCCCATCGTCGCGCAGCACGAGAAGGCACGGACCTTTCCGTTCGAACTCATGCCCAAGCTGGCGGAGCTTGGCTACCTGGGCGGCAATCTGCCGGAGGACCAGGGCGGGCACGGCATCGACATGCCCACCTGGGCCATGATGATGGAAGAGCTGGGCTACCACTGGCTGTCGCTGCGCACCATCGTCAACATCACCAACGGCTCCATCAAGCGTCTGGCCGCCCACGGCTCGCCGGAGCAGAAAGAGAAGTACCTCAAGCCGCTGATGGCCGGCCGCCTCAAGGCCTGCACCGGCCTGACTGAACCGAACACCGGCTCCAACATCGCCGGCATCCAGACGCGGGCCGACCTGGTGGGCGACGAGTGGGTGCTGAACGGCCGCAAGCTGTGGATCACCAACGGCTGCGACGCGGACTTCGCCATGGTGGTCGCACGCACCTTCAGCCCCACCTGCGAAGGCAAGCTTTCGACCTTCATCGTCGAACGCGCGCTTGCCCACTATGACGTGCGCAAGCTCGACACCATGGTGCTGCGCTGCACCGGCACGGCCGAACTGGGCTTTGCCGACGTGCGCATCCCGAAGGAAAACCTGGTCGGCGTGGAAGGCGCGGCGCTCGCCGGCACGCTCAAGGGCCTGGACGCCGCTCGCCTGAACATCGCCATGGGCGCCGTCGGCGCCGCGCAGGCGGCCTTGGACATGTCCATCGACTATGCGAAGCAGCGCGAGCAGTTCGGCCGCCCCATCGGCAGCTTCCAGCTGGTGCAGAAGCACATCGTCGACATGACGGTCCGTGTCGAAGCGGCGCGCGCCCTGGGCATGCGCGCGGCTCACGCGCTGGAAGCGGGCAAGGACGTGCGCCAAGCCTGCTCCATCGCCAAGCTCTACGCCACCGAGGCCGCCCACGAAGTGGCCAACATGGCGCTGCAAGTGCATGGCGGGCTGGGCTACTCGGAGGAATATCCGATCGAACGCATCTTCCGGGATACGCGCGGCGGCATGATTCCCGAAGGCACGACGGAGATCCAGACGCTGATCGCGGGGCGGGAGATTCTAGGCATGAACGCGATTGCCTAGTCGGCGGGCGCGGCAGCGCTCCGGTTCCAGGACGCTGCCGCTCCACTCCTACCAGGCATAGCGCAGCGTTGCCAGCACCACCCGTCCCGGCCCATAGAAGCACAGATTGACGTTATTGCATGAGGCGACGTAACGCTTGTCGAAGAGGTTTGATGCGTTCAGGCTGAGGCTCGCTCCTTTCATCGCCGGACTGGCGCGGCCCAAGTCGTAGCGGATGGCGGCGTCCGCCAAGGTTGCGGCAGGCACCTTCACGGCATTGTCCAGGTCGCTGTACGTGGTACCGATATAGCGGGCGCCAGCGCCGAAGCCCAATCCCGCCAGCGGTCCCGCGTCTATCGTGTAATCCACCCACAACGACGCCATATGACGCGGCACCCCGGCGAAGGGCACCTTGCCCACCTGTTCGGGATAGTTGCTGGCGACCGTCTTGATGTCCGTGTAGGTATAGGCAGCAAGGATGTCCACATTGCGCGCCAACGAGGCCTTGCCTTGCAGTTCGAATCCTTCCGAACGCACAGCGCCCGTCTGCACCTGCGAGTTCGCATGATCGGGGTCGCGCGTCAGCACGTTACGCTGCTCGATCTGGAATACCGATGCCGTGATGAAGCTGTCGTAGCCCTTGGGCTGGAACTTCAGGCCGGCTTCGTACTGCTCGCCCTTGGTCGGCTTGAATGGCGTGCCGTCGTAGGTTGTGCCCGCCTGGGGCCTGAACGACGTGGCGTAACTGACGTACGGAGCCAGTCCGGTGTCCGAGAGGTACACCATGCCGATCCGGCCCGTGAACGCGTTATCGTTCTGCTGCGTGTTCTTCCCGGTGAGGTTGTTGCGGGTGCGGGCCTCGGACCAGTCCATGCGGCCGCCCGCCGTCACCACTACTTTATCCAGGATCTTCACCTGATCCTGCGCATACAGGCCGAGCTGACGCATGCGCTGGTAGGTGTCGTTATAGATGGGAGGCGCATCGATCTTGTAGCCATAGACCGGATCGAACGGATCGATCGGCGGCACGCCATCCATGCCGAAGCCCAGCTGGGTATCGAACGCGGACTGCTGATAGTCCAGGCCGACCAGCACCGTGTGCGCGAAAACGCCGGTACGGCCCTGGTACTGCAGCTGGGTGTCCAGGGCAAGCGTGCGCGCCTTCTCTTCGGAACTGAAGGCATAGCGCTGCAACGCATGGTAGTCGGGCGAACCATCCGGCAGCGTGCCCCAACCCAGCTCCGAAATTAGCGCGCGGTAGTGCGTGCGATTCTGGTTGTAGCGGGCGTTCTGGCGCACGGTCCAGCTGTCATTGAACTTGTGCTCGAACAGGTAGCCCACCATGGCCTGGTCCTTGTCGTAGCGGTCGAAATCCGGCTCGCCAGAGAAGAAACTGCGCGAAATCCGGCCATAGGGCGTCGGGCTGATGGTGCCCACCGAAGGCAGCCACTGATCCGTCGAGCCGGCGCGGATCTTCTGGAAATTGCTCAGGAACGTGAAATGTGTCGCCGCGCTGGGCTGCCAGGTGAAGGATGGCGCGATGAAGGCGCGCTTGTCGCGCACGAAGTCCACCTCGGTATCCGCATTGCGGCCCTGGCCGGTCAACCGGTACAGCCATTGCCGGTCTTCAGTTACCGGTCCGCTGAAATCGAAGCCCAGCTGGGCGCGCCCGGGATCGCCGGTGGTGAACTCCACCTCGTGCAAGGGAGTCTCGGTGGGGCGCTTGCTGACCTGGTTGACGATGCCGCCCGGCTGGTTCTGGCCATACAGCAGCGATGCCGGCCCGCGCAACACCTCGACGCGTTCCAGCGAGTACGGGTTGACGTCATACGAGCCGTAGTAGCGGGTGGCCAATGCCAGCCCGTCCAGATAGATGCCCTGGTTGGACGCCGCCACGCTGAATCCGCGCACGGAGATATTCTGGTGCCGCAGATCGTCCGCCGTCTCGGCCCGCACTCCCGCCTCGTAGCGCAGCGCCTGCTCTGTTTTCTGGATGGCTTGCCAGGTCATCTGATCGCGGGTCACGACCGAAATCGATTGCGGCGTTTCAATCAACGGCGTGTCCGTCTTGGTTGCAGTCAGGCTGTCGCGGGCCACGAAGCCGTCCACCGGCCCCCAGCCGCTGCTGGAGTAAGCGGCTCCCGCAACCTCGATCGGTGCCAAAGTCGAGACAGGCGCGCCGGCTGCCGGGCGCAGGAGGTAGCTGCCGTTGGCCAGACGCTGGGCAGCCAGCCCCGTGCCCGCCAGCAGGGCCGCCAACGCGTCGTCATTCCGGTAAGCGCCGTCGATGCCCGCGGACCGCTTGCCTTCGATATCGACGGCTGAGTACGAGAGCATCAGTCCCGACTCGCGGCCGAAACGCTGCAGGACGTCGGCCAATGGCCCGGCCGGAATACGGTATGAAGCGACGATGGCCTGCGCTTGCGCCACGCCAGGCGCCTGCAGCATGGCCATGCCGGCCCCGGACAGGCTCAGCGCCAGCGCCAGAGTGCGCAAGGCGGGAGGTTGGCCGCGACGGCGGGGAGAGGCGGAAAGGCTCATGGATTTTCTGTTCCGTAGGGATGGCGAAAGGACTTCAGGTCCTATGCCACGCGAGATCAAAAAACCCATCACCCAAAAAGCGAAATCTCCCGAAAAAGTTTCAGATGGCTTGTTCGCGCGGGGTCAATGTCACCCAATAGCGCGTCACCGACCCCAGCCGCACAGGCAAGGTCAGGGCCAGGGTTTCCAGCACCTTGCCGGTATCGTCCAGGGGATACACGCCAGATACCCGCAGATGCGCGATCCGCGGATCGCAACGGATGACGCCCCTGCGGTAGCGCGACAGCTCCGCCAGAAACATGTCCAGCCGCATGTCGTGCACCGCCAGCACGCCGTCGCTCCAACTCAGCGCGCTGTTCACGATGGGCTCGGGCGCCTCGACCAACATGGCCGTGAAAGCGGCCGCCTGCCCCGTCGCTAGCTCGCTCCAGGAACCCGGCGCGGCGGCAGGCGTCAACCGCAACGGGCCCGTCAGTGCATAAGCCAGGCTGCGGGCGGTTTCCAGGCGCACGGCCAGGCGCCCACCCAAGGTTTCGACCTCGCCATGCCGCGTCTGCACCACGAACGGCAAGGCAGCGGACACGCCCTCCTTGCGCACGGCATCCAGCAGCAATTCCCCGCGGGCCAGCCGGATCCGCCGCTGCTCGCCCATGACGATGTCGATCGCGCTATCGGTGTTCAGCAGCACCTGCGACCCGTCGGGCAGCGCCAGCCTGCGCTGCCGACCCACGCCGGTGCTGGCGTCGGCCAGTATCGGCTGCCAGGGTTCGGTCCGCATGGCCCAGTAGGCCGCGCCCGCCGTGGCAGCCAGCATGGTCGCGGATTTCAGGAAGCGGCGCCGGCCGCCGCCGGCGGGACGAGCCAACGAGGCACGGGCCAGGGGCGCGGACAGGCCGGAGACTTCACCCACGCACTGTTGCAGGTGGTCCCAGGCGCGCGCATGCTCGGGATCCCTCGCCAGCCAGGCGCTCCAGCGGCGCCGCGTCTCGGAACCGGCATCATCGGCATGCAAGCGCACGAACCACTCGGTGGCCTGCCGGGCGACCCGCTCGGCGATCGGCGCAGCGGGGGAAAAGCGCACAGGTTCCGCGACGCTCATCGGCACAGTCCTGGCGACCGGATCAAAAGAAGCACTGCTGCAAGGCCCGTGCGACGTAGCGCTGCACGGTGGGCAGGGATACCCGCAGCCGGGCCGCGATCTCCGACTGCTTCAGTCCGTCGATCTGGGCCATGTAGAACGCCTGGCAGACCGCGTCTGGCAGGCTGCTCATGCGTCTGTCTATCTCTATCAGCGTTTCCAGCACGATGGCGCGCGTCTCCGGCGAAGGCGCCTGCGCTTCGGGCAGAGCTGCCAGCGCACGCAAAAAGGCCTGTTCGACATCGCGGCGCCGATAGAAATTGGCCAGTATGCCGTGGGCGATGGTGCTGAGAAAGGCGCGCGGCTCGCGAATCTCCGGCCGGGTTTGCGTCAGCACCCGCAAGAACGTGTCATGCGCCAGGTCGGCGGCATCCGCTGGACTGCCCAGCCGCTTGCGCAGCCAGGCCAGCAGCCAGCCATGATGGCCGGAGTACAACGCCGCCATCGAATCCGCAGGATGAGGAGAAGGGGACTCGATCATGGAATTGGCGGCTCGCGGACAGATAGACGCAAATGAGAATAGATATTAATTTTAAACAAAGCCAGAATTTTCTGTATCCCCGCCTGATCGTGTCTCCATGCAACAACGCCACTCCATGCCGTCGGCAGGGAGTGGCGCAGGTCCGCGCCGTCAACCGACGGCGCGTGGTGATTCAGGGTCCGTCAGGCGCGCTCAGGCGCCCTGCTCATAATTGTTGATGAAGTCCGGCGGCAACGCCGGCCCCCACACGTACAGCGAATCCTCCGGCGGATAATTCCCCGATGGCCACCGCTGCCCTTCGGCGATGAAGTCGATGTCGTACGAGTACTCGGCGTAGCTGCCCCAGGGGTCGCGCACATAGCGGAAGTAGTTGGAGCCCAGCACATGGCGGCCCACGCCCCAACCATCCCCATACCCTGCCGCGCCCATCTGCTCCATGCCCAGCCCCACCGCGTCGATGGACGGCACGCACCAGCTGCTGTGATGCAGGCCCAGGCCATGGGACTTGGCGAGCGCGATCAGGTGGTGGTCGCTGCCATGCGGACTGTGGATGAAGGCGATGTTGTCGCCCGAGGTATCCGACACGCGCAGGCCGAGCGCGTCGACATAGAACCGGGTAGCGCGGACCACGTCGGCGCTGAACAGCAGGATGTGCGACAGGTACAGCGGCCGCACCTGCCGCACCTGGCTGCGCGCAGGCGCGCGGCCCTGGCCGCGGCTGGCCTGGGGCGCTTCCTGCGGCGCGGGGGCCGACGGCGACGACTTGGCGGCGATCCGCAGCTGCAGGGCCAGCCCGTCGGGCGCTTCGATCCAGAGCCCGTCGGGGTCGGCGCCCCGAGGCGCGTCGCGGCGGGCAATACGCAGGCGGTCCAGATGCGCGGCGAACCGCTCCATGTCGCCGGCGTGGATCCCCATGCTTACCCACAGCAGGCGCTTGCGCTCCCCCTGCAAGATGCGGGCCCAGCGATGCGGATGGCCTTCGGTGTATAGCGCCAGGCAGCCGCCTTCATCCCTCACATCCAGGCCGAAGCTCGAATAGAAGCGCCTGGCCTCTTCGAGATCGGGAACGCTGAACACGAACTCGTCCACCGAGTGCACGGCGAGCGGCGCTGTCTGCGCATTCGATTGCATGTCTGTCTCCAAGAATCTTGTTCTGGTTTCGGCAGGCTGCCCTGCCCTCACTGCTCGACGGCGACCTTCTGTGCCAGGCCCTGGTACAGCGCCGTCTCCGTCTCGTAGAAATCCCGCATGTCCGCCACCGTGTTCTGCGCCACCAGCTCCATGCCGGTGGCAACAACATACTCGCGAAACGCGGTGTCTTCCATGGCCTGGACGATCGCGCGGTTCAGGCTGGCGACGGTGGCGTCCGGCGTTTTGGCCGGCACCAGGAAGGCGATCCAGGTGCCGTACACGAAGTCCCGCAGCTTTTCGCTGGACGCGGACAGGGGCGGCACTTGCGGCAGCTTGGGACTGGGCGCGGCGCCGGTCGTGGCGTAGGCTCGTATGCGGCCTGACTCGATCAGGTCGAGCGTCGATCCGCCCAGCGGCAGGAAGCTCAGTTCTATCTGTCCGCCCATCAGGTCTTGCGTGACCGGCGGAACGCCCCGGTAGACGACATGGTTGAGCTTGAACTGGCTTTGCCGCGCCCATTGCTCGCCCAATAGATGGATCATCGAGCCCGGGCCGATATGGCCGAAGTTCAGCCCTTTTTCCCCCTGGGCCTGCGCCAGCTGGGTCAGTTCGCCCAGGTTTCTGGCCGCAAGCGCGTTGCCGCCCGTCAGGATGTAAGGCAGCCGCGCCACCACCGCCACCGCGCGCAGGTTCTCCGCCCGATACTTCACATGCTGCATCGTGGCCGGGGTCAGGATGGGTTCGGTCTGGGAGGCGATCAACAGCATGCGCCCGTCCGCCGGCGCGTTCAGCACCCGTTGTGTGCCGATGGAGCCGCCCGCCCCTGGTTGGTTCTCGACGATGATGGTCCTGCCCAGCGCGGCCTGCAGCAGCGGCTGCAGCTTGCGCGCGACGCCGTCCGTGGGATTGCCCACCGGCTGCGGAACCACGATGGAAACAGGCGGCGCGTCGCCCTGGGCGTGCGCGTTCGCGCATGCCAGAATGCCGATCAGGAACTGCAGACTCGCGGCAACGCCGCTACGCAGTGCTTTCATTGCTGGCCTTTCTGGTTGGACTCGTGGCAAAACCGGAGCCGCCGGGGATCATGCATCCCCGGCCCGGATTCATTCCAGCTGAAGGCGCGACACCATGGGGCCGAACTGCGCGAACTGCCCTTTCAGCAGAGCGCTCATCTGCTCGGGGCTGGAACCGCTGGCTTCGGCGCCCAGCTCGGCAAGGCGCTGGCGGATGGCAGGCTGCTGGACGGCCTTTGCCACCGCCGCGCCGATGCGCGCCACGACGGCGTCGGGCGTCTGCGCCGGCGCGAGCAAGCCGTTCCATCCCTCGGTATCGATGCCGGTGAAACCCAGTTCGCTGGCGGTGGGCGTGTCCGGCAGGGCCGGCGAACGTTGCGGCGACGTAACGGCCAGCGCGGTCAAGGAGCCGGCCCGGATGTCGCTCAACGACGAAGACAATTGGTCGCCGCCCATCTGGATGCGGCCCGCCAGCATTTCGCCCTTCAAGGGCGCCGCGCCCTTGAAGGGCACATGCGTCATGGACGCGCCCGTCTGTTCCTGGAACCACACGCCGAACACGTGGATGTACGAGCCGGGTCCCGTGGAGCCATAGGCGTAATGGGTGGAAGGATTCTTCTTGAGCAGTTCCGCGAATTCCTTCAGGTTGCGGGCCGGCACCGAGGGCGTGGACGTGATGACCAGCGGCACGTTGGCCACCACGCTCACGCTGCGCAGATCGGCCAGGGGATCGAAGTTGAGCCGCTTCGCGCCCTGCGCCACCAGCGCGGCCAGCGGATAGGAGATGTTGGCCATGAGCACCGTATAGCCGTCGGGCGCCGCCTTGGCGACGGCATCGGCGCCCAGCAGGCCTCCCACGCCCGGGCGGTTCTCGACCACCACCGGCTGCCCCAGCTCCTGCGACATGGGCGTCGCGATCAGCCGCGCGATGAGGTCGGTGGTTCCGCCTGCGGCGAACGGCACGACGATCTTCACGGGCCTCGCCGGCCAATCCGCGGCGCTGGCCACGCCCAGGCTGGACGCCAGGCCCGCGGCCAACAGCAGCCTGGCCCAACGGCGCCGGGCAGGATTGGCCACGGATGGCTGCACAAAAGAAGTTACGGTTCGCATGTCTGGAGTTCCAGGAAAGGATCGTGGCGGTGCGCCCCGACGCCATGGATGGCGCGGGGCCTCTGGATGCGTAGCGGAATACCTAGGCGGACTTCGCCTCGTCGCGGATGCGGTTGCGCAGCGTGCCGATGCGCTCGATGTCCACCTCGACCGTGTCGCCGTCCTTCATGTAGAGCTTGGGCGTGCGGCCGAAACCCACGCCCGCGGGCGTGCCGGAGAAAATGATGTCCCCTGCCTGCAAGGTGATGGCCTCGCTGACCGTCGAGATCACGGTGGCCACGTCGAACAGCATGTCGCGGGTATTGGACGACTGCATGGTCTCGCCATTGAGACGGGTCTCGATCCGCAGCCCGCTGCCGCCTGCCGGCAACTCGTCGGCCGTGACCACGTAGGGCCCCCAGGTGCCCGTGCCGTCGAAGTTCTTGCCCACTGTCCACTGCGGCGACTTGAACTGGTATTCACGCACCGAGATTTCATTGCCCACGGCGTAGCCGAATACGTGGTCCAGCGCCTGTTCCTTGGCGATCCTGCGCCCGCCCTTGCCCAGCACCACGACCATTTCACCCTCGTAGTCCAGCGTATCGCTGATGGCCGGACGCTCCACGATGGCCTCATGCGCGCCCAGGCTGGTCGACACCCGCAGGAACAGCGTCGGGTAATCGGGCTGGTCGTATGGGCTTTCCTTGGTGTGGTCGGCGTAGTTCAGGCCGACGCACAAGATCTTCGGAGGTTCGATCGACGGCGACAGAAAGGTCGCGGTAGCGGGATCGATGAACTGCGTGGCCGCGGCGGCCAGGCGTTCCAGGTCGGCCAGCGTCTTGCCCTGGCGCAGCAGCGTGCCCAGATCGACGCCGGGAGCGGACAGCAGCGCCAGGCGGCCTTGCACGAGGGCGGCGGCGCGAGGCGCGCCGTCGATTTGTAGGGTGGCCAGTTTCACGTGATCTCCTGATGGGTGAGGGTTGCATGCAGAATATGTAATTCATAAAAATATATATATTCTGGTTTTCCCTGGATAACTTGAGGTTCATAGATAAAAACCTTATCGTTTCGCATGACTTCCGTTTCCACCCCATTCCGGACCGCGGCATCGGCCCTGGCCAATGACATCCGCGCAGACATCATCACGGGCAGCCTGCCTCCCGGGGCGCGTCTGCGCATCAAGGATCTCTGCGAACGCTACGACAGCGGGGCCATCCCGCTGCGGGAGGCGCTTTCGCGCCTGGCCACCAGCGGATTCGTGGTCGCGGAAGACCAGCGCGGCTTCCGCGTGGCGGACGTGTCGGCGGAAGAACTGCTCGACATCACCGAAACCCGGATCCATATCGAATGCGAAGCGCTGCGCCGCGCCATTGCGCGCGGCAGCCTGGACTGGGAAGAGCGGCTGGCCGGCGCGCACTACCGCCTGAGCCGCCTGCCCCTGCATGCGGCGGACGGATCCGGGCTGTCGGCCGAGTGGGAACAAGCGCATTCCTCCTTCCATTCGGCGCTGATCAGCGGCAGCGATTCAAAGTCGCTCATCGCCATCGCCGAGTTGCTGCGCGACCAGACCGCGCGTTACCGCTACCTGTCGGTGCAGCTGAATGCCGGAACCAAAAGCGCCCCCGCCTCGAAAAAGGGCAAGGAACGCAACGTCGCCGACGAACACCGCAAGCTGCTGGAAGCCGCGCTTGCCCGCGACGCCGACACTGCCGCCGAACTGCTGGCCCAGCACCTGCGCCAGACCACCCAGCTCGTGCTGGCGCAGATTCCCAGCCACTAGGGCGCCCCGCATTCCACGGGACTGGCTGCCTCTCTGGGAACAGCCCCGCCTTTCACGTCAAAATCACAACCTACCAAAAGTAAGTTACTATCGGTAGGTTAATTATTTTGATGAAGTGGATACGCCATGCATGCGCTCATCGTTGTCGCACATCCCGATCCTGCCTCGTTGACCCATGCGGTCGCACGACAGATCGCGGACGGAATTTCCGCCGCCGATGCCCGGCACACTTTCGAAGTCGCCGACCTGGCCGCGGAAGATTTCGACCCGAGATTCACCCAGCCGGACACCGCGCTGGCCATGGGCAAGGGAGAGCCGCTCCCGGAAGTCGCCGCGGAACATGCGCGGCTCGAACGCGCGGATGCGCTGGTGCTGGTCTACCCCGTGTACTGGTGGTCTTTCCCGGGCTTGCTCAAGGGCTGGATCGACCGGGTGTTCACGCAAGGCTGGGCCTACGAAGACGCGGACGGCAAGCTGGTCAAGAAGCTGCAACACCTCGACGTGCATCTGGTCGCGCTGGGCGGGGCCAACCAACGCACTTATGCGCGGCACGGCTACTTCGGCGCCATGAAGACGCAGATCGACCACGGCATCTTCGGCTACTGCGGCGCCAACGTCGCCACCTCGGAATTGCTGCTGCCTTCGGACGCGGGCTTTCCCGCCGCGCATCTCGACGCCGCCCGAACCATAGGCCAGAAGATTTTCTCCTCGCGTGCTGTAATCCGCGAGGAGGAAGTCCAAGCATGACCACAAAACCGACTAGCACCGCCAAAGCCGTCCCGCAGCGCCGCCTGTCCCGCGACGAACGCCAGCGCCAGTTGCTGGACGTCGCCTGGAAGCTGATCAGCGGCGAAGGCACGGACGCGCTGACGCTGGGACGGCTGGCCGCGGAGGCCGGCATCACCAAACCCGTGGCCTACGACCACTTCGGCACGCGCAACGGACTGCTGGTGGCGCTGTACCAGGACTTCGACGTCCGCCAGACCGCGCTCATCGACGCCGCGATCGCCGCCAGCAAGCCGGTCCTGAAGGAAAAAGCCCGGGTCATCGCAGCGGGCTACATCGAATGCGTCATGACCCAGGGACGCGAGATTCCCGGCGTGCTGGCCGCGCTGGGCGGCTCGCCGGAACTGGCGGCGGTCAAGCATCAATACCAGTTGGCCTTCATCAAGAAATGTCAGGCCATACTTGCGCCTTACGCCGGACCCGCGGGCATTGCGCAGGCCGGCATGTGGGCGATGCTCGGCGCGGCCGACGGCCTGGCGCATGCGGCCGTGGCCCAGGACATCGGCATGGAACAGGCGCGCGACGAATTGATGCAGACCATCGTGGCGATGGTCAAGCGCAGCAAGTAATTCAGCGCAGCGGCATCGCCACCGGACGCAGTGGCGCCGCATCGCCGCCACGGATCTTCAGCGGCCCGCCGATGAAGGCGAACTCATAGACTTGGTCGCGCGACAGCTCGTCCAGCGCCGCCAGCTCGATGATGGGCACGCCCTTCTGCGCCAGCAGATAGGTGTGCAGCGGCACATAGTCGTCAGACACCTCGGACGGGAAGGTCTCGAAACTGAGGTTGTCCGCGCCCAGGATCATGGCGCCGCCCTCCTCGACCAGATAACGCGCCGCGTCCAGCCCCATGCCCGGCGGCTTGGCCATGTAGGCTGCCGGATCGTTGTACAGCTTCATGCGGCCGGTGCGGATCAGCACGATGTCGCCCTCGCGCAGTTCGGTCTTCTGGCGCGCCAGCGCGGCCTTCAGATCCTGCCGAGTAATGCGGTACTGGTCGGGCAGCATGTCCACGCCCTTGAGCGCGGCCACGTCGATCAAGACGCCGCGCGCCACCAGGGGCGGGAATTTCTCGATGCCCGTGCGTTTCCAGCCGCGGTCGCCCAGATGCTCGTCGGCACGGAAGCCGTTCCAGATCTTGCCGTGGATGCCGAAATGGTTGAGCGCATCGATGTGCGTGCCGGTGTGGCTGTACATCGAGAACGCCGTGCCGGTGTAGCTGCGCGTGGCGTTCATGTCCTTGCCCACGCCCATGGGGTCATCGACTTCGGTGCCGTGCGGCGTGTGCGTCATCCAGAATTGGTAGCGGGGATCGCCCGCGTCCTGCCAGCTGGGCATGCCCATGTAGTATTCCGTGGCCAGGTCATAGACCTTGCCGCCGGCCACGCGTGACATGACCGCGGCGCGCGATTCGGGCGTGATCAGGTTGAGGCGGCCGATCTCATCGTCGGGGCCCCAGGGGCTCACGCCCACCTCCTGTCCGGAGGCCGGCGCCCGGGCGGGCGCACCGTGCGCGAGCACATTGAGGCTGAGGGCGGCGCCCATTACCAGGCCAAGCAATTTGCGGGTGTAGCGGATAGTCATGATGCACCTTGTGCGTGTAGCTCCCGTCCTGCGGACGGAAAAAATGGAAAGAAGGGAAAACGTGGGCAGCGACGCGCGGCGCTCAAGCCTCGGCCGGCCCCGGTATCAGCGCCTGCAGCCTGTCCCGCAGATCGGCCGTCGACATGGTGCGCAGACGAGCCCGGTGCGGCCCGGCGATCAGCGTGGGAATGGAGTCGATGGCCAGCCGCGCGGCGGCGGCGCGGTCGGCCTGCACGCGTTGCAGCGCCTCCTCGCCCTGCATGAGGGCGGCGAATTCGTCACGGTCATGGCCCAGCCCGGCGGCAATGTCCAACAGCACGGCGCCATCGCCGACATTGCGGTGCTCGCTCAGGTGGGCTTGCTGGATCGCATCGAACATGTCCCAATGGCCCGCGTCGCCGGCCAGCAGATGCGCGGCCTGGCAAGCCAGCGCCCCGGCCATGCCGCTGGGATAGTCGAATGGTTCGGCGCGCATGCCCTCGACGTCGATGCGGGACTGGTCCTCATGGCGGGCGCAGGCTTCCCAGTGGCCCAGGATCACCTGCTTGGCGCGCGGCATCGAACCGAACACCTGGCACATCTGTTCAGGCGACTCCTGCAACACGAAACTGCGCTGGCGCACGGCAATGCCCAGTTCGGCGGCCACCTGGCGCAGGCGGGGAGACATGACATAGCACCAGCCGCAAACCACGTCATGGAAGAAGTCCACGGTGAGCGGCGCGGCGGGTGCGTGATCGGGTACAGAAGTCATGATGGCGTCCATCTCGTTTCAATGGACGCCAGCTTAAGGACGGGCCGGCGCGGGAGTAAGGTGTCCGCCGGCAGGACTTTATTCGCTGGGCGTCAACAATCGCCGCGCATGGCCGCCGGCAGATGCTCCACCATGAAATCCACGAAGGCCTTGACCTTGGGCTGCAGGTGGCGGCTGGTCGGATAGACCGCGTAGACGTGGCGTGGCGCGGCGGGCAGCTGCGGCAAGACGCGCGCGAGCCTGCCGCAGGCGATCGCGGGCGCGGCCAGGAACGACGGCAGCGCGCCTATGCCCAGCCCCGCTTCCAGCAGATCCCTCAGCATCAGGCTGTTGTTGACCTGCGCCAGGGCGGGTCCGGCAAACGGGTCCGCCTGCTGGCCGGCGTCCTCGTCCGCAACCGCGCCGGGGCTTTCGGCCAAGGTATAGCTGAGGAGGTCATGCCCGCGCAGCGCGTCCACGCTGTCGGGACGGCCGCGGCTGTCAAGGTAGGACGGCGCCGCGCACAGCACCTGCGTCAGCGACGCCAGCCGGCGCGCGATCAGCGAAGAATCGTCCAGCTGGGCCCGCAGCCGGATCGATACGTCAAAGCCCTGCCCCACCGCGTCGACCAGCCGGTCTTCCATCGCCAGGTCCAGCCGCAGCTCGGGATACTGGCGCAGAAAACGCGCCAGCAGCGGCGACAGCACGCTCAAGGCGAACGAGACCGGCGCGTTCACGCGCAGCCTCCCCGACACCAGGCGGGACTCCCGCTTGACGGATTTTTCCAGCGCATCCAATTCGTCGAGTAGCCGGCAGCACTCGGCGTAGTAAGCCGCGCCCGTGTCGGTCAGGCTCATCTTGCGGGTGGTGCGCTGGATCAGCACGGCGCCCAGGTGGGCCTCCAAGGCGCGCAGCTGCTTGCTGAGGCCGGCGGACGACATGTCCAGATCCTCGGCCGCCTTGGCCAGGCTGCCCAGTTCGACGATGCGCCGGAAGGCGCGCATGTAGTTGAAGGTGTCCATAAAGGTAACGAATGGAGACGAATTCCGGGATTTTCCAGGCATATCGAGTATTCGCCAAACGAGCGGCTCCAGTGCGACAGGCACGGTTCGCGCCGCGGCGCCTTTATCATCGAACCTGCGGCGGCGTTGCGACCGCGATCACGCGCCGCCTTTTTCTGGCCCAGATCACACAGGAGATTCTCTAGTGGTGAGATCCGCAACGACCGCATCGATCCCTTTCCCGCCCCGCCTTCACGCCGTAAGCCTCTGGCGGCGCTGGCGGGAAAGGCCCTGGCTGGCGGCCTTGTTGCTGGCTGCGATGCTGAGTTGCCTGTTTTTCACCTGGCAAGCCAAGGCCGCAACGCCGCTACTCGCACAGACGCCCCCCGCAGCCGCAGCGGCGCTGACTCCAGCCGCCCTGGCGGACTTGCTGGAAAATCCCGAAGCGCGCAAGGCGCTGGTGGATGAACTGCGGGCGCAGGCGTCCGGCGCAAAACCCGCCGCCTCGCGCCCCGCAGGCGCGGCGCCCGCGCAGCCCGCCGAACCCGGCTTGCAGGAACGCATGGCCGATAACGTCCAGCGCTTCCTGACGGGCCTCGCGACCGACATGGGCCAGGGCGTCGAAGACATGCGCGCACTGGCCTCGGGCAGCAGCCTGCGCATGGACAGCAGCGCCGCAGGCCATGCCTTGAAGCCTCTCGCCCTGGCCGCGGCCGCCACCATCCTCGCCTTCATCCTGCTGCGGATGATCGCCATGTATGTCTACGGACGCATCGACCGTTGGGTCGCCGAGCTGCGCCACGCCCCCGAAACGCCGCCCAGGCGCGGCGCGCCGGCCTCCATGCGCGTGCTGTCCCGCCGCGCGGGCGCCATCGTGGGCGCGCTGGCCATCGATGCGGGCGTGGTGCTGCTCGCCGCGATGGCGGGCGGCGCCGCGGCGCTGTGGGGTACGCCCGGGCGCGGCACGCTGGACACGCTGGCGGCGGTGTTCCTGCGAGCCTTCGTGTCGGTCGAGCTCGTCAAGGTACTGATCCGCACGGTGTTCGCCGTGAGGCATCCGCACCTGCGCCTTTTGCCCATGACGGACGAAAACGCCAGGTATTGGAATACGTGGCTGCTGCGCATCGCCACCGCAGCGGGCTACGGCACGCTGCTGATCGATCCGGTGGTGTCGGCCTCGCTGTCGCCCGCGCTGGGCCGGCTGGCCAATCTGCTGATCATGCTGGCGGTGTACGTGTACGCGGTACGCGTCATCTGGCGCAACCGCCAGACGGTGCGCGGACACCTGGACCGGCGCGCCGCCAACGCGACGACGTTCATGGGCTCGCGGCTGCACATCCTGGCGCGCGTGTGGCATGTGTTGGGCATCGGCTATTTCACCATCCTGCTGGTGGTCAGCCAGGTGGACCCGACCAACGCGCTGCCCTTCATGGCCCGCGCCACCGCGCAGACGCTGCTGGTGATCGGCGTGGGCAGCCTGTCGATCCTGTTCCTGAACGCCGTGCTGGCCAAGCCCATCCGGTTGCCGGACGACCTGCGCAAGCGCCTGCCCTTGCTGGAAGCGCGCGTCAACGCCTATGTGCCCGCCACGTTGAAACTGGTCGGCCTGATCATCCGCATCGTCCTGGTGCTGCTGGTGCTCGACGCGTGGCGCGCCTTCGACCTGTCGCGATGGCTGGCTTCGGATGCCGGCGGCGCGGCCATCAAGATGACGGTGAACATCGTCATCGTGCTGCTGATCGCGGCCCTGGCTTGGACCGTGATCGCCAGCATCATCGAGCACCGCCTCAGCCAGAGCGAAGGGCGCGGCATGCCCAGCGCGCGCGAGCGCACGCTGCTGGCGCTGTTCCGCAACGCCGCGCTGATCGTCATCGTGACGATGACGCTGATGGTGCTGCTGTCGCAGATCGGCATCGACGTCGGACCGCTGATCGCCGGCGCCGGCGTGGTCGGCCTGGCCATCGGCTTCGGCGCGCAGAAGCTGGTCCAGGACATCATCACGGGCATCTTCATCCAGCTTGAAAACGGCATGAACGAGAACGACGTGGTGCAAGTCGCGGGCGTGTTCGGCACGGTCGAAAAGATGACGATACGCTCGGTCGGCATCCGCACGCTGGACGGCGGCTACCATCTGGTGCCGTTCTCGTCGGTGGACGTCGTCGCCAACCACATGCGCGACTTCTCGTACCACCTGGGCGAATACACCATCGCGCACCGCGAAAGCGTGGACGACGCGATCGTGCATCTGCGCGCCGCCTTCGCCGAACTGATGACCGACACCGTGCTGGGACCCGAGATCCTGGAAGACATCACGGTGGCCGGCGTCACCGCGGTCAACGAGAAGGGCGTGACCATCCGGATCCTGATCAAGACCACGCCGGGCATGCAGTGGGCCGTGCAGCGCGGCTACAACCGGCTCCTGAAGAAGCACTTCGACGCCGCCGGCATCGAGCTTCCCTACCCGCACACCGTGGTGTACTTCGGCCAGGACAAGCGGGGCTACGCGCCGCCGGCGAATGTCTTCGTGCAATCCGAGCGCCCCGACGAAGGCGGGGACGCCCGCGCGGCCGGGCATACCCGGCGCCCGCTGGAACCCGCGCCGCGCGGCGAGGATTCGGCCGAAGTGCTGGGCAACGAGCTCGAGGCGCGTGAAGAGGGCGAAGCGCCCCGCGCGTAGCGGCGCGCGGCACGCTTCGGCGTGCCCGCCTACTTCCCGTACGTGGCGATCAACGTTTCCAGCGGCACATGGCCCTTGCATAGCCCCGAATAGAGCGGCAGGTGGCCGGCGCTGCTGATCTACTACCTCAAGGAAGGCACCAAGCGCTTCAGCGACCTGCGCCGCGACAATCCGACCATCTCGCATCGGATGCTGACGCTGGAGCTGCGCAAGCTGGAGTTGGCCGGCATCGTCCAGTGCACCGATTTCGACGGTTATCCGCGGCGCGTGGAATACGAGCTCACGTCTTCCGGAAGAACGCTCGTGCCGCTGCTGGATGCGCTGGGCGACTGGTGGGATGAGAACGGCGAGGCGTCCGAAGACGCCCGCTGAGCAGCCCTGCCAGCGTTCAAGCCGGGTTTATCCGCCGCCCTGCTTGCCGGTGCCGATCAAATCCAGCAAGCCATCCGACAACGTCCCGCGCCAGACCAGGTAATCGTGCCCGCCCGCCACCTCGCGGTGCGTCACCAGATAGCCCTTGGCGCGCAGCACGTCCCGCAGATGCCGGTTGGTCTCCAGGATGCCCGGCTGACCGCCGCGTCCGGATTCGAACAGGCCGGCGCCGAGAAAAAAGCGCACCGGCAGCTTGCGCACCGCGACGAACTGCCGCGTCAGCCACTGGTCCTCCTCGCCCGCGGGCGACCACCAATAGGAACCGGACTGGCTGAGCACGTTGCCGAAGACCTCGGGGTGGCGCAACGCCGCATAGGCCGACGCCAGTCCGCCGTAGCTGGACCCGCCGATGACGGTGCGCGCGGCAGGCGCGTTGATGCCTTGCTTGCGCGCCCACGGCATCAACTCTTTCGCGAGGAAGTCTGCAAAGTCTGGGTTGGGCGGCAATTCCTGGCTGCGGGATTCCGCCGTGGGGTTGTCGATGAGCAGCGCCGCCGTCGGCGGAATGACGCCCGCGGCGATCATGTTGTCCAGAATGGTGGGCGTAGGCACGCGGCCCAGATAGGCGCCGGCATCGAACAGCACCAAGACGTGATTGTTGGCGGCGCCAGGCTGCCAGCCCGCAGGACGGTACAGGTGGATCTTGCGCGTGTTGCGCATGAGATCGCTGCGCAGCTCCAGGGTCTCGACCGTTCCCTGCCGCACGCCCGCGCGGGGTTCGACCCAGGACTGCGGCGGCGCTTCCGCCAGTTCCAGCATGGAATAGGTTTGGTACGCGTCGACGCCCCGCGCGGGATATGCCTTGGCGTTGTTCGGATCGGCCTGCGCCGTGGCCAGGATGGCGCGGCGCCGCGCCATCCCTGAGCCTGGGAGCTCCGGCACATCGGGCGCCAGGCGATATGACAGACGCGTGGATCGGGGTACGACAAAGCTGGCATGCCAGACATCGGAATTGCCCAGGCGCGCCAACTGCGCATGGTCCGACGATGGTCCGCCGAACAGGCGCACATTGCGTTCGGCGCCCCGCCACAGGAATGTGACGCGGTCATGCCTGGCGTCCACGGCCTCGACCAGCGGCGTGCCGCGCCGCGCCACCTCATCCCAGAAGGCATCCGTCGTGCCGCCCCCGGCCAGCGTCGCCGCCAGCGCGGCCAGGCGCGGGCTCTCGAGCGCCGGCGCGGGCGCACGCTGTTCCGCAAGGGGCAGGCGTTCCGTCACGGCCCACCGGAACACGCCCTGGCCCTGCGCGCGCACGGTGTAGAGGCCGTCTGCCGGCGCCACCAGCATCAAGGTTCCGGCCGGCTTCTCCGCGTCACTCAGCCGGCGCACTTGCTGCCCGGCGCTGTCCAACAGATCCAGGGTCACGCCGGAATCGGCGGCCCAGGTTCCCGCCAGGAACTCTCCCTTTTGCAGGGAAATCCGTTCGTCTACTCGGGCCTCGGGCGTCACGGCGCCCTGCTTGGACTGTGCCGCTGCCATGCCCGGCGCCACGCCCATCAAGGAAACCGCCAGCGCCGCCGACGACATCCAATCCCGCCATTCCAAGCTGTTCTTTTTACGCATGTTCATCCATTCATTTGTTCAAGACATGGGCGCCGCGATCCGCTATCCCTCGCGCGCGGCAAGCCGCCTCGGCGCCCATGCGCTGTCGGCGTCGCCCTGGCCGATCCTGCGCGCGCTGACCTTCGCCATCCAGGCAAACCCCAGCGCTGCCGCCAAGGCCGTCGCATCCACTGCCAGCGCCGCGGCGGACGCGTGCGCCCAAAGCCCGGAGGCGGGAAACAGGCCGCCCACCAGCGAAGTCGCCGGTATCGCCAGCGTCAACGCCGCCGCCAGCCATAGCAGGTGTACCCCCGCCGCCGCGCCCCCGCGCAGAAAAGCCCAGGCCACGCTGGCGAAGAACGCCGCGTAGTACAGCCCTTGGAGCCAGGCATTCAGATCGCTCACATGCCCGCTCAGCCATTTGGACGCCACCATCATCAAGGAAATGCCGCACACGCACCCGAGACAGACGCCCACGGTCGCCGACGCCATCAGCCGCGTATCCAAGCGCTGCACCGGAATCTCGCCGGTCTGCCGGTTGGCGCGCTTGCGGCGGGTTTCTATCCACAGCAGATTGCCGCTATAGAACAGCCAGGCGCCCGCCAGTCCAAGCAGGAAATAGAGCCACTGCACCGCCGCGCCGCCGAAGGAAGCCATGTGCAGCGCGAAGAAGCTGCTGACCCAGAGGTTGGGCGCATCCTGCCCGCCCGGCAGATAGTCGCGGTTGAGCACCTTGCCGGTGTAGGGGTCCAGCGCCACGAAACCGCCCCGCGCCCGCGGCGACACCGCGCTGTCGTCCTTGCCCCAGACGCGCACGATGGCGCGCGGGCTGGTGACTTGCTGGTACTGCAGCGCACTCGGCTCAAAGCCTGGCGCCAGGCTGCGCGCCTGGGCTGCCAGTTGCACGGGCGTCAGCATGTCTGCGGGATTCCTGGCCTCTCCGGCCGGCGCGCCGCCGCCGGAGCGCTGGAAAACGGATCCCAGCTTGCCTTCGTACATCAGCTTGTCCTGCAGGTCATAGATCCCGTCGTGAAACGCGAACACCACGGAGCTGAGCGCCATGATGATGTGAAATGGCAGCGACACGATGCCCACCACGTTGTGCGCATCCAGCCACATGCGCTTCAGGTTCTTGCCGACCCGCAAGGCGAAGAAGTCCTTGACCAGCGACGGCAACAGCACGATCACCCCCGATACCAGGGCGATTGCATAGAGCGATGCGATGATGCCCATTAACCAGCGGTTGGGATCGCTGTCCGCGGGCAGGCCCACCACGCGGTGCAGCACGTCGATGAACGGCATCAGCCCGCTGGGTGCGGACTCCTCCAGCCGCAACTCGCCGCCCGCATCCAGATAGGCAACATAGTGGCGGATCGACGATTCATCGTGGTCGTCGGCCTGCCCGTCACGGACTTCCCAGCCCATGCGGGCCGGCACGTTTTCAGCGTCCTGCAGTTGGATACTGAACCCCTTGGCCACATCCGGCCGCGCTTGCAGGGTCCTGGCGATGAGGCCGGGCGCCTCTTCCAGCGGCACCGGCGAGACGGCCGCGGGCGGCGTCGCCCAACGGGTAAGCGGTTCCTTGAATATGGTCAGCGCGCCGGCGTAGAACGCGATGAACAACGCCATGCCGGTCAGGATACCCGTCCAGGTATGGACGGATTTGTAGATGCGTATGTAGTCGGCTCTCATGGTCGCGGACTCTCCTCAGATCGCCTTGGCGAAAAACAGCCCGCCATAAAGCAGCGCGCAAGCGCCGCCCAGCCAGATCCAGGCGCGCAGGCCGCTGGCGAAGAAGTAGACGGCGCTCGCGATGCCCAGCCAGACCGGCGGCACCAGCCACATGGCCAGCTGCGAGCGCGTCGCCAAGGGAATGCCCGCAGTCAACGCGGCAAGCGCCGCGCTGGCGCCCATGGCCAGCGCGAAACCCAGCAGCACGCCCGCCAGGCTCTTGGAGATCCAGTCGCGCCGGATCGGCGCGGGCTTAGCAGGCTTCATGGGTATCGCTTCCGCGCAGGCCCGCCAGCACGCCCAGATATGGCATCAGGCTGAAGAACAGCATCAAGGCCGTGCAGAACACGAACACGGCGGCAACGGCAGAGAATGCGCGCAGGCAGCCCCAACCTCCCAGCGCCAGCAGCAGGACGCCCGCGGCGCGGGCGGACAGGGCCGGCCAAGGCGCCACGCCCCATCGCTGATTGGGCGAAGCGCGATAGATACAGAAGCAGCCCAGGAACAGGCTGGCCAGGCTGAGAAGAGTTAGGACTTCCATGGTCATCCCTGGATGAAATCCCCGATACCTGCCTGCCAGCCCCTGCGGCGGATCGGCTGTCCGGTACAGGGGCGGACAGCGCAGCCCGCGTTCAGAAACTGATGCTGGCGGAGGCAGTCACGGTGCGCGCCGGACCCAGCGTCACGATAGGCGTCGTGTCGCTGAAACTGCCGGCGTAGTAGTGTTTGTCGAACACGTTGTTGACGTTCAGGCGCAGCACCACGTCACGGCCGTTGACCTGCGTGGCGTAGCGGGCGCCCAGGTCCAGTTGGCCCCAACCCGGAATCTGCAGCTTGTTGGCGGCATCCGCGTATTGGCTCGAGGTCGCCTGCACGCGCCCGCTCAGCGTCAGGCCGGGTACCCAGGGCATGTCCCATTCCAACCCGGTATTGGCCTGCCAACGCGGCGCGCCCACCGCGGTGTTGCCGTCATAGCGGCCATACGAGGTCTTGACCTGCGTGCCTTGCGTATAGGTGACGCCGCCCAGCACGCGCACACCTGGGGCCAGCTCGCCGAACGTGTTCCATTCCACGCCGCGTACCCGCTTTTCGCCGCCGTCCGCATACGTAGGCTTGGCCGTGGAACCCTCCGTGACCAGCATGGGTTTGTCGATCTGGAAGAACGCCAGGGTATTGGTGAAAGTGCCGGCGTTCCATTTGACGCCCAGCTCCTGCTGCTTGGTCTTGTAGGGCGCGAACACCTGGCCATAGTTGCTGGCCGTGGTGTCCGTGACGCTATCGCCCTTGCTCAGGCCCTGCACGTAGTTGGCATACAGGGAGACATCCGGTCCCCAGGGCTTGACGACGATGGCCACGGCGGGCGTCACGGCGTCCTCGTCATAGCGCGCCGTCGTCTTGCCTGTCTTGTCGAAGTTGGTGGTCTTCACGCGCTGGTTGCGCAGGCCGCCGGTCAGGAGCAGCTTGTCGTCGAAGAAGGACATGGTGTCCACCAGCGCCAGGCTGGACAGCGTGTTCTCCGCCGTCTTGGGCGCGCTGCCGGGCACGGCCGGCATGACCGGCGTGATCGGGTCGTAAATGTTGGACTTGAAGGTCGATGCGGTGCCGGTGGCCGACCCGTCTTCCAGCTTCAGCAAGGAGGCCTGGAGCACCAGCTCGTGCCGCACGCTGCCCGTGTTGAAGCGCGAGCGCAAACCCGCTTCGGCCGAGGTGGCGTCCGTGTAGGCGCGCTGGCCGATGATGGAGCCAGTGAAATTGCCGTTGGCGTCGATCTGCCGCGCGTGGGTGCCATTGATCAGGCCCGATTGATGGCTGTCGCGCCTACCCACGCCAGCGAAGGCCGATACGCTGTCATTGAAGCGGTACTCGGCGCGCGCCACGACGGCGTTGCTCTGGATGCTGCCATTGCCGGTGCTGAACTGGTTGATGCGGGGATCGGGCGCCTCCGGAACGACGGAGCCGCCGAACCAGAACATGGCCGGCGTGCCGCCCGAGAACGACTCCTGGCTGTGGTAAGCGTCTATCGACGCGCTCAAGGCGCTGCCGCGATAATCCAGCCCGGCGGACAGGAACTCACGTTTTCTGGATTGGCCGTCCAGCGTGGTGGCGCCGTCGCTGAACGAGCCGTTGACGCGCGCGCCCCATTCATTGGCGGAGCCGAAGCGGCGGCCGGCATCGATGGTCGTGCCCAGCTGGCCGTCGGCCTGCCAGTTCACGCCGAAGGTGGCGTTGGGCGTGTCTTCCGCCCGCTTGGGCACCAGGTTGATCGTGCCGCCCACCGCGCCGCTGGGCGCCATGCCGCTGAACAAGGCATTCGGGCCTTTCAGCACCTCCACCCGCTCGACGAACTCTAGCGGCGTGCGGCCCATGGGCGCCAGGCCGTACATGCCATTGATCGCCACATCGTTCTGGTTGACGTCGAAGCCGCGGATCCGGAAGTTCTCATAGGCATGCCCGCTCGACGTCGTGAACCGCACGGAAGGATCGTTGGCCATGACGTCCGCCAGGGTACGCGCCTGCTGATTCTGGATCAGCTCGGAGGTATAGCTGGTGACGTTGAACGGCGTGTCCATCACGTCCTGATTGCCCATCAGACCCAGGCGCGCACCCTGCGCCACCTGCCCGCCGGCATAAGGCGCGGGCAAGGCCTCCTCAGATACCGAACCCGCGGTCACGGTGACGGGCTGCAGCGTCGTGGTCTGAGCGCTGGCGCTGGCGGGAAGAATCAAAGACAGCGCAACGGCTGGGCTGAAGCACTGGACGCACAGCGCGATTGTCAACTGAGTTTTCTTGGGCACAATTCATCCATCCGATATCTAAATGCGAATGCTTATCAGATGAATTATATATTTAGAAAACCACAATGCGCTGAAGAATCGGGCATTCCACGCCGGAACTCATTCAAATTGGCGGAGCAATTCAATAAGAATCAACGATCTATATTTTTTTGATTGACTTTTTCACGATGAATTTTTCCGTCTTTTTGGCATAGGCTGCGTCGGGCCTGCCTTCAACCCGGCCAGGCAAGCGTTCTCACCGCCCCGCAGCTGGCCGTGGACGAAAGTTCGGCGACCTCTGCGTGGCAAAAGTCCAGGAAACCCGCCACCGGCCCAGACAGCCGCAGGTCCGGGCGCGTGAGCATTTCAAGCGATAGGCTCAGCGGCGTGCCCTCCGTTTCCAGCGCAGTCAGGGCGTCTCGATGCAGGGCGGGCTGTACGGCGTGGCGCGGCAGGAATGCCAGCAGATCGCTGTTCTGCACGATGGCTATCACTGCCTGGACCGAACCCAATCCGAGCGCCACGTCCAAGGCGCCAACGCCATGCTCGAATCTCTGCCGTACCGCATCCTGGGCGGTTTCCGATGCCGCCAGCCAGGCCCATTGGGCCTGGCGCAGCATGTCCAGCGATATCGGCCCCACGCCCTGCGCCAGGGGATGCTGCGGCCGCGCGACGACCAGCCAGGCTTCGTTCATCCAGCGACGAGCGAGCAATCCCGCCATCCCGACGGCACCATGCGTGAAGCCGATATCCAGCTCGTTCTCCCGCAAGCCGGCGCAAATGGCTTCAGCGCTGAGGACCCGCAGTCGGATGGGTACGCCGGGATGCGTTTGGGCCCAGCGGACCAACAGCGGCGGCAGAAGGCAGGAGGCAGTCGCCTCCGCCGCACCTATGCGTATCACGGCCCGCCTGCCAGCAACCGCTCCAGCACGGATTCACACATCCCGAGCTGGCTGCGCAGGATGTACTCATCCGCCGTGTGGGCTTGGTTGATGTCGCCTGGCCCGCAGACCAAGGCCGGAATGCCCGCTTGCTGATAGAGCCCGCCTTCCGTTGTGTACGCAACGTGCCCGCCAACTTGCGCTCCGGCCTGGAACAAGGCTTCCACCAGCATGTCGGTATCCGGCCTGGGCACCAATGCAGGCACCGATGTGCGCTGCATCAGCAGCACCTGCGATTCGGGAACCCTTTGCCGCATCGTCCGCTCAAGCTCCCCGGCGCGCTGATGGATGGGCGCCAATACGGCGTCGGGATCGACGCCCGGCAGGAACCGCAGATCAAAGTCGAACTCCGCCTCTTCGGGAATCACATTCGATGCATGTCCGGAATGCACACGGCAAACCGCCATCGTCGAGAAGGGCACATAGAAGCCCTCGTCACGTTTTGCGGACTGCAATGCCTGGGCCTGCGCCGCGACTTCCGCCGCGAGGACGCAGGCCGTCTCCGCGGCGTTCACGCCCGTGCCGCTCAGTGACGAGTGCTCTGCCCTGCCCCGGACATTGCAGCGCCAGGAGTGACGGCCCTTGTGCGCACGCACAACCTCCATGCGGGTCGGCTCGCCGACGATGCACGCGGACGGCTGAATGCCTTGCTGCCGCAGGCCTGCCAGCAGCCCACGCACGCCGACACAGCCGATCTCTTCGTCGTAAGTCAGCGCGATATGCACGGGCCGGGCCAGCCTGCCGCTGCCCAGGCGACCCACGGTCGCCAGCACACATGCGAGAAATCCCTTCATGTCGCACGTGCCGCGGCCATAGAGCCGTTCGCCTTCGTCGGTCAGGCGGAACGGATCCCGAGTCCAATCCTGTCCCGCCACCGGCACGACATCCGTATGGCCGGAAAGCAGGATTCCGCCCACGCTGCCCCCGAAGCTGGCGTACAGGTTGGCACGCTTGCGGTCCTCGCTGTAGGTGTAGCGCACCGCGAAACCAATCTTGCGCAGGAACGATTCCGCCTGCGCCAGCAGCTCAAGGTTGGAGTGGCTGCCGGATACGGTGGGGCAGGCGATCAGCGATTCCAACCAGGCTAGCGTTTCGCTGGAGCAATCAAGAGATTGATCAGTCAATTGGCCTCCAGGGAAATGTTGCCGGCGTTGGCGACACGGCGCCATTTATCCAGTTCGGATTGGATATCGGCCGCGAATGCCTCCGGCTGGCCGCCTTGAGGCACCGCGCCCAACTGCCTGATCCGGCTGGCCACCTCCGGATTTTTCAGCGCAGCCGCGGCCGCCTCGCTGACACGCTGCACAAAAGCCGCGGGCGTTCCCGCGGGCGCAACCAGTCCGAACCAGGCAGGATCATTGAGCGCCTGTACACCGACCTGCGCAAAGGTGGGAACGTCCGGCAACTGCTCCACCCTGCCGGGCCAGGCCACCCCCAGCGCGCGCAAGCGCTTGCCCTGGATATGGGGCAATGACGCGGGCAGGTTGTCGCACAGCACATCTACGTGGCCCGCGATGGCGTCCTGCAACGCCGGGCCGGCCCCACGGTACGGAATATGCCGCATGGGCGCGCCCGTGGCCTGGGCGAACAGTTCGCCCATCATGTGCCCCAGCGATCCCACGCCGGGCGACCCGTAGGTGATATCGCCGCCGCGCTGCTTGGCCAGCACGATGAACTCGGCCATGTCCTGCGCCGACAGGCCCGGATTGATGGAAATCACATTGGGCACCCGAGCCAAATTGGAGATGGGCGTGAAATCCTTCAGCGGGTTGTACGGCGGCTTTGCCAGCACGGCGGGCTGTATCGCATGCGTGCTGACGGTCGCCACCCCCAGCGTGAGCCCATCCGCCGGCGCGCGCGCCACATAGGTCGCGCCGATCACGCCGCCAGCGCCGGCCCGGTTCTCCACGATCACCGTCATGCCCAGCCGTTCCGACATGGCCGGCGCAACAATGCGTGGAATCAGATCGCCAGAGCCTCCTGGCGCGAACGGCACCACGATCCTGATGATGCGGTCCTGGGCCCGCGCCACCACCGGCGCCGCGGCCATCGATACAGCACATACCTTGAGAAAACAGCGTCGCTTCATTGGGCATTCCCCTTGGGTTTTTTGAAGCTGGAAGCACTTTCCTGCCTGGTTGCCGCAATCCGTCCCGCGCGTGCCTCAGATCCGGTTGTCGTACGCCTTGCGCGGGATGCGGCAAGAGATGATCGAATACGTCTTTGCCGCCAGGGCCGCGCGTATCGCCTGCGCCAGGCCCGCGCGGTCCTGCACGTCGAAGCCCAGGCCGCCCATGCTCCTGGCCACGGCCGCAAAGTCCGTCCCGGGGAAATCCACTCCCAGGTTCGGCTGCCCGGTGCCGCGCTGCTTGATCTCGATCAGGGACAGGGATTCGTCGGCGAACACGAAGACGATGACCGGGGTCTTGGCGTCCCGCGCCGTCGCCAATTCGCCCAGCGTCATCTCCAGGCAGGCATCGCCCGTGAAGACAGCCACGGGGCGGTCGGGCTCGGCCAGCTTGGCGCCTATGCCCAGCGGCAGCGAGCAACCCATGGTGCAGAGACCCGAAGACTGCATCAGGGTGCGGGGCTCGTAGCACTGCCAGGTCTGGGACAGCAGGATCCGGTGCGCGCCGCTGTCGACCGACGCCACGGTATTGGCCGGCATTTCCGCGCGCGCAACATCCACGATGGCGCCGGGGCCCCATTCTTCGTCGACGCGGTAGATGTCCGCCAGCGCACGCTTGATGGCTTGAACCTCGTCGCCCTTCCATTCAGATACCGTGCGCAGGCCATCGGCCAACACCTCCATCCCGTGTTTGATATCGCCCACGAAGCTGATCGCCGACTGGTGCATGTAGTGCGTATTGCGGTTCGAGGACAGCTCGATCACGTGCGCGCCGTCCTCCCAGATGTTGCGCCAGCCCACCCGCATTTCGATGGGGTCGTAGCCCAGCAACAGCACCACGTCCGCTTCCTTGATCAACGGCAGCACGATGTTGTCGGCCTTCGGCGAAAGGCCCATGCCGCCCACGGCCATATCGTCGCGCTCGTCGATGATGCCCTTGGCCTTGTACGTGGTGATCAGCGGGATCCGATGCTTCTGCACCAGCGCGCGGACCTGCTCCTCCGCGCGATGATGCAAGGCCTCCACGCCGGCGATGATGACGGGGCGCTTGGCTTTGCCCAACCACGACCGTGCCAGTTCGAGCTGCTCGGTATGCGCGGGAACGGCCGGGGCCGGCTGGACGCGCCGGGCGCCCCTGGCCACGGCGGCCTCGGCGATGGCAACGCTGATCGGCACGTCGACGTGAACCGGTCCCGGGGGATCATCCATGGCGATGGCAAGCGCCTTGTCCATGATGGCCTCGGCATTACCCGGCGTCATGCGCAACGACGCCTTGGTGATCGGCCGCATCAGAGCGGCATGGTCGAACACCTGGTGGGTGTAAGTGGCGGCTTCGTCCTCGTCGACGCAGCCGGTCAGGAAGATCATGGGCACGCGGTCCTGCAGCGCATTGGCCACCACATTCACCGCATTGGCCACGCCGGGCCCCAGGGTGGCGACCAGCACGCCCGGCGCGCCCGTGCGGTGGAACACGCCCTCTGCCATGAAGCCGCCGGAGTTCTCATGCTTGACCAGCGTGAACTTGACCCCTGCATCGTCCAATCCGCGCATGACGGACAGGACCTCGCCGCCAGGAATGCCGAATGCGTGGCGGCACCCCGCCTCGTACAGGCGTTTACCGATGATCTGCGAAACCGTGGACATGCAACATTCCCCTTTAGGAAAGCTCTGGTATGAGTGCTTGAAAAATGGCGGCGCCTAGCGTCGCGGCTATTGAAGATTGCCCAGAGAGGCGGCCATGCGGGCGGCGGCGACGCGCAGGTTTTCATCGGAGGTCGCGTACGAAAGACGCATGAATCCCGGCATGCCGAATCCCGAACCCGGCACGACCGCCACGCCCGCGCCCAGCAGGTATGAGGCCAGCGCAACGTCATCATCCAGGCGTAGTCCTGCTGGCGTCTTGCGGCCGATGAAACTGCGCACGTCGGGAAACAGGTAAAACGCCCCTTCCGGCCGGGGCGTCGCCAGGCCATCGATTTGCGCGAACTGCGCCAGCAGGTAATCGCGGCGCTGCTGGAAGATGCCGCAGCGCCGGCGCACCTCGTCCTGCGGGCCCGCGAGCGCGGCGGCTGCGGCCGCCTGCGACACCGAGGACGTGTGGGAGTTGATCTGCATCTGCACTTTCGTCATGGCATCGATCAAGAACCCGGGACCACAGGCGTAACCTACCCGCCAGCCTGTCATCGAGTAGGCCTTGGATACGCCGTTGACGGTCAGGATCCGATGCGCCAGATCCGGCGCGACCTGTGCGAACGTGACGAAAGTCCTGCCGTCATAGAGTATGTGTTCGTAAATGTCATCGACCATGATCAGGAAGTCCTGATTGCGGCTCCCCCGGATGACGGCGGCGAACTGCTCCAGCTGCTGTTGCGTGTAGGCGGTGCCGCTGGGGTTGCTGGGCGAGTTCAGGACCAGCCATTTGGTCTTCGGCGTAATGGCTGCCTCGAGCACCTCCGGACGCAGCGCATAAGCCTCGTCCGGCGCCGTCGCCAAGGGACGCAGCACGCCGCCATTCATCGACACGATATCGCTGTAGGACGCCCAATACGGCGCCGGGATCATCACCTCGTCGCCAGGCGACAAGGTGGCCAGGAAGGCCTGATAGATCACCTGCTTGCCGCCGCAACCCACATTGATCTGCGCCATCGTGCATTCAAGGCCGTTGTCCCTGCGGAACTTCTCGACGATCGCCTCGCGCAACAGCGGGGTGCCGTTGATCGGCGTGTAACGCGTCTGGCCGTCCGCGATGGCGCGCGCCGCGGCCTCGCAGATATGGGCAGGCGTCGGGAAATCGGGCTCGCCCAGCGTCATGTCGATGACGCTGCAGCCCTGCTGAATGGCCTGGCGGGTCTGCTCCGCCATGACTTGAATGGGAGAGGAACGCAGAGTGGCAACGAGTGGCGAGAGCATGGACTTTTTCCGGTGGCGACGGGAATAAGTCTAGAATTCAAAGGATTCAACAACAATTGAATTTGAATTCAATATGACATCTCCGCTTGGACCCAATGCGCCCACCTTGCGTCAACTGGAGCTATTCCTGTCGCTTGCGGCGTCGGACGGCATCGCCAGCGGCGGCTCCAAGATAGGCATGACGCCGTCCACCACCAGCCACGTGTTGCGTGCGCTCGAAACCACGCTGGGCACTGACCTGATCGATCGCAATGCCCCGCAGCTGGAACTCACCCATGCCGGGCAGCAGATACTCCCCCACGTGCGCGACCTGTTTGCCGCGATGCACCTCATCCAGGCAACCGCGGGAGCAAGCGCGGGCCTCAACAGCGGGATGCTTCGGTTGGGGTCGTTCGGCCTGAGTTCCTCGCTGCAGCTTCTGCCGCCGCTGCTGCAACGTTTCCGGCAGCTCTATCCCGGAATCGATGTACGGGTCTTCGAGAAAGCCGATGCCGAGATCGAACAGGATTTGATCGAACGCCGGCTGGAGATCGGCGTCGTCACCCTGCCCAAAAGCAATTTCGATACCCTGCAATTGGCCGAGGACGAATTGGTTGCGGTCCTGCCGGAAGGCCATGCGCTGGCCGCGGCGGCATCCATCGACATCCGCCATCTGGGCCGCTACCCCTTGATCCTGACCCACGCGGGATCACAGAGCCTGGTCGCCAAGATGTTCGCGCGATCCGACACCGCGCCGAAGATCTCGCACGAACTGACCCAGATGCTGTCGATTCTGGCGTTCGTACAGAAGGGCGAAGGAATATCGGTGGTGGCATCGATGGCATTGCCAGACGCCTATCCCGGCGTGGTCTATCGGCCTTTGCTGCCCAAGACGGCACGGCGCGTCGGACTGGCATGCCTGAACGAGAACCGCCTGTCTCCCGCGGCGGCAGCGTTCTGGAAACAGGCCAAGACCAGCCAGAAGAAGAAGTAGCCCGCGGCGCGGCACGCGTGACCGCGCGGACGGCAACGGCCCCAACAACGCCCGCGCCGGTACACTGCGCCGTTGTCTCGGCGCCTGCGGGCTGCCCGGACTTGCACACAACCTGGAGCCCTACACACGATGATCCGTCATCTGGTCTTTGCAGCATCGTTGGCCATGGCGGGCAGCGCCGCGGCTGCCCCCTCTTTCAACTGCGCCAAAGCCGCGACTCCGGTCGAAAAAGCCATTTGCGCCCACCCCGCGCTGGCCGACCAGGACGCGGCCATCGCGCAGCAGTACAAAGCAGTGCGTGGCAAGCTCGACGCCGAGGCGGTCAAGTCGCTGACCGCCGATCAACGTTATTTCCTGGGCGTGCGGGACAAGATCTATGCCGAGCCCTTTGCCGGAAGCACGCCGGTCAAGGAGATCGGCACCAGCATGCGCTACCGCCTGGAATTTCTGAAGGCCATCAATCCGCAGCCGCCTGCCGGCTTTGTCGGCAAGTGGAAGAACCTCGAAGGCGAAATCGAAATCACCCGAGCCGCCGACGGCCAGTTGTTCGTGGCCGCCAACTCGGCCCAGCCCTACAACGGCCGCTGGGTCTGCGACCTGAGCGGCAAGGCAGTCGCCGTCGGCGACAGCCTGATCGTCACCTACCAGGACGGGCCGCCCTGGACCCTGGACCTGACGCGCCGCGGCGCCGTGCTGGCGGTGCGCGAAACACCGCCCGCCGGAGTGGCAAACGACGGCTTCGGCCCGCCGTTCTGCGGCATGAATGGCAGTATGGAGGGGGCCTGGTTCGCGGTGCGCTGAGCGGCGCCGCACGATAGAGAGCGGCGCGGACCCATCACGTCACGCTCAACGACCGAAGCCCTCAAGCGTGGTTGATCAATGCGGCCGCGTCGAAGAGATTTGCCAAATAAGTGAGGGCTTCGGAAATATCGGTCTCTATCAATTGCCGAGCCTTGCCGCCGTCGCGCTCACGCAAAGCGTCGCATAGCTCATATCGCCAACCTGCGCGCACCTGTTGCACCATGCGGATGAAATCCGGATGCAACAACCGAATGTAGGGACCGGTCTGCAACCACAGCATTTCGATGTGCCGCACGAGTACAGGCATTTCGCTTGCTCGGTAAAGAGCGACCTGAAACTCGGCCACCTTTTGCGTGTCCTTTGCGATATCACCCGCACGACGGGCGGCCTCGACCTCGCCCGCCAACCGCTCCAGTACCTTGATATCGGCCGCCGTCGCGTTCGCGGCGGCGCGTTCGGCAGCCAGGCCTTCCAACGAAAGGCGGATGTCCCGTAACTCCAGCACCCGTGCTTTCGACAATATGGGCACGCGCACGGAGCGGCTGTGCTCCTGCGTCAGCACGCCTTCCGCAATGAGACGGTGCAGCGCTTCTCGAACCGGCGTCAGACTGACCTCGAATTCCGACGCGAGTTGCCGCAGCAGCAGTTTTTCTCCAGGCGCGAAACGCCCGCAGATCAGAGACCCACGAATGCCTTGATAGACGCTATCGCGCATAGCGGTTTCTGGGGTTGCTTCGGACATGGCACGCTGCATGGCGGAGTTGAATGTGACATAAAACAGGGCCAATTCTCCCAGAATTTCGCGCGGCGCACCCCGGCGTCACTGCCTGGCCAGGTCGCAAGGGAATTCCCTAGCCCTGTTTTGTGATCACATTTTATTTAATTGGTGATACATTAAAAGAACAACACCGACACTCCGGGGATTCGACATGGCCAACACCACGTCCCAGAATTGCAGCATCGATGCCAGCCCATGCGCGCGCATAGCCCTCGCCGCCTTCCTTGCCTTCTCCAGTCTGGGGACAGCCGCCGCGGCGGCGGACTTCCCCAAGAACGAAATTCACCTTGTCGTCAATTACGGCCCCGGCGGTAGCACCGACGTGGCTGCGCGCGTTCTGGCCAAGGGCATGGAAGCGAGACTGGGCCGACCCGTGGTGGTCGAAAACAAACCCGGTGCGCTCGGTACGCTCGGCCCAAGCTATGTCGCGCGCCAGGCGCCAGACGGCTATACCGTCGGCGTGGTCACTTATTCCACACAGGCCATCCTGCCGCACCTGATGAAGCTCCCCTATGCAGATCAGGATTTCGCCTTCGTGGCAGGCGTGGGACGGTACCGTTACGGCATCGTGGTACGGGCCGATTCCCCCTATCTCACCCTACAAGACTTACTGAACACCGCAAAGAAGGGTGATGGCGTTTTTCTCGGCTCGCCCAGCGCCGCTGTCAACCTCGCGGTGCTCGAGCTAAGCCGCCAGACCGGAGGCAAGTTCGAACAAGTCTTGTACAAGTCCGGCACCGAGACGGTTAACGCCCTCCTGGGCAAGCAAATAGACGTCACCGTCGCGAACCCCTCCGACGTTCTACCGCACATGCAAGCCGGCAAACTGCGAATGATTGCGTCAGTGGGTACTATGCGCTGGCCCGAGTACCCAGACATACCAACGCTTCGGGAGAGCGGCTGGCCAGTACAGATCGACGCCTCGATCGGGCTTGCCGCGCCACTCGGCACTCCGCCCGAGGTGCTTGCCATTTTGCAGGATGCAGCCATCGCGGCAGTCCGTGATGCCAAGACGCTCGAGTCATTCGACAAGTTGGGCATGGACGCAATGCCGCTGAACGGCGCCGAATATGCCGCACAGTTAAAAAAGGGCCTCCAGGAAATGGGGCAGATGATCCGCGACACGCAAATGCCGCGAGTCAACTGAGCGTCTGAACTGGCATGAAAACCGAATCCTTGAAGATTGTTGCTGGCGGCTTTTTCCACGAGACACATGCGTTCAGCCCTCGCCGGACCACTGCAACCGCATTTACATGGATCGAAGGCCCCGAGCTCATATCCAAGATGCAAGGCGCGGGCACTACCTTGGGAGGCATTGTTTCGGAGCTGACGCAGCGAGGACACACGGCCATACCGGCCCTCTTCGCCGAGGCTGCGCCTGGCGGCCCGGTCGATGAAGACGTGTACGAGAACCTCGTGGCGCGGTTCAAGACAAGCATAGCAAGCACTCTGGACCGATTTGGACGAATCGACGGCATCGCGCTGGAGCTGCATGGCGCCATGGCCACCGCGTCGATTAGCGATGTCGAAGGCCACTTCCTTAAACTCTTGCGCGCCTGGGTGGGCGAGGACGTGCCAATTGCCGTCGGCCTGGATCTCCATTGCCATATAACGGCCGACATGCTGACGGCGGCAGACATTGTCAGCGCCTGCAAGGAAAACCCGCATCGCGACGTCATGGACTGCGGCCGCCGCTGCGTCCAACTGCTGGAGGCTGCAATCCGAAGGAAGATCAGGCCGGTTTCGGTGCTCACCAAGGCTCGCATGATTCTGCCAGGGAATGCCGACACCAGTTCAGGCCCGCTCCAGGCGCTGCACGAGCAAGCCCGCCAGATGCAGCACCAACACCCAGCGGTACTGGATATTTCCCTACTCAACGTTTTTCCCTACGCCAACGGCCAGGCCATGGGCCAAGGCGCACTGGTCATCGCCGATGGCGATGCCGTGCTCGCCGCCAAGCTGTCCGCAAAGCTGGCGGGCGATTTCTGGCTTCGGCGTGATGAATTTCCAGATACGCTACCGACCACGGAAGCAGCTCTCGACAAGGTTCAGGAAAGTCCCAATGAACGCCCGTTTCTTCTGGCTGATATGGGAGATCGCGTGCTTGCTGGAGCGCCTGGCGACAGCATTGAAATCCTGCGCCATGCCCAGCATCGCCAGCGGCCGCTGCGCTGCGCCGTCACGGTGACCGATGCAATCGCGGTCCAGGATGCGTATGCGCTTGGCGTCGGCGCTCGCTTCGTCGCCAGACTTGGGGGCCTTGATACGCCTGGCCTGTCGTCACTGGAAACCGAGGTCGAGGTCATCGCGTTGGGACCGGGCAGCTACGTCGTGAGCGGGCCATACAAGCAGGGAACGTTGATTCAACTTGGCCTGACAGCGACCTTGCGCATACCCGATGGTTCCGTCGTCATCGCCACCAGCCAGCCTGGACTGATTCACGATCCGCAGGGGTTCCGCAGCCATGGCGTCGAACCGGGCGAATTCGATTTTGTCGGCATCAAGTCGGGCTACCACTTCAAGCTGAACTTTGCGGGCATCGGGACAGCGCTCGCTGTCGCCAGCCCAGGGCTTAGCATTTATGCTCCCCGCCGTTTTGCCTGGAATGACAGTCGGATTTGGCCCGAGCACGACGTGACGGCGGCGCCCCTCCTAGGGCCGTGGTACTCGATCGATCGTTTCGCCTAAGCCGGCGTGGCGTATCGCGGCGCATGACGCGCCCGTATCGGGCCGGCTATTGTCACTGCGGCCCGGCGCATCGACGGAAGCGCTCGGCACGGCAGTCCGTCTTGCCGCCCCGCGCTGTCGGAACGCGGCATCTTTCATGCCTCGCCGATAGGCCTTCTCGCAAAAGATCCAATCGCATAGAACGTCGACCTTCCGGCGGGCATACGCGCGCCCATGGAACTGGGCGTTCTCACGGAAATTTCGCGGATCCCCTGGATCGTCCTGGCCTCATACGGGAATTCCCGATCCATTTTTGTGATCACAAATTTAATCGTTCGTGATATCTTAACTTCTCATTCACCTTCACATAAAGCACCTGCCATGATCACGCCTCATTCCCCTCTATCCCCGCGAATCGAATTTCCAGCCACCGGCACGCCCTGGCGCGCGCTGGAGAAGCGCCTGGATGACGCCAAAAATGGGGACTACCGCTGGGACGAAGGCAGAATGGCGCTCTATGTCTATTGGCTGGATGACGCGCTCGGCGCCGTATCGAAGAACGCCTCGGCTAAGTACTTCATGGAGAACGGCCTGGGCCGCAAGGCGTTCCCCAGTGTCCAGCGCCTTGAATCGGAAGTCATCGACATGGCGCTTTCCCTGTTCAATGCTCCGGCTGGCGCCGCAGGCAGCTTCACTTCGGGGGGTACCGAGAGCATTTTCCAGGCGGTGAAATCGGCGCGTAGCCTGAAAAGGGCGACTCGGGTTGCCGCCAGCCATGAACGGCTCAAGATCGTGGTCCCGCGTTCAGCACACCCGGCGTTTAACAAGGCCGCGTATTACCTGGACATGGACGTACAGCGCATTGCCATCGGCGACGATTTCCGGGTCGACGTCCAGGCGCTGAATGCTGCCGTTGACGAGCGCACGGCACTCATAGTGGGTTCCGCTCCTGCATACCCGCATGGAGTCTACGATCCGATCGCCGCACTTTCAGAGGTCGCGTTGAAGCACCAAGTTCCACTGCATGTGGACGCGTGCGTGGGCGGCTTTCTCGGCCCGTTCATGAAGCTCAATGGCGAACCCATTCCTGACTTTGATTTCTCGCTGCCTGGCGTCACGAGCATTTCGGCCGACATCCATAAGTACGGATTCGCCGCGAAAGGCGCCTCGCTGATTCTGTACCGCAACGAAATCTTCAAACAACACCAACGCTTCGAATTCGACGATTGGCCGCGTGGCCACTACGAGACGGACACCTTTCTGGGTACACGCCCGGCCAGCCCCGTCGCCTCGGCTTGGGCGGTCTTGAACTACTTGGGCACCGAGGGATATCGGGGTATTGCCAAG
The DNA here is from genome assembly GCF_013267355.1 of Achromobacter pestifer. Classification (NCBI taxonomy): domain Bacteria; kingdom Pseudomonadati; phylum Pseudomonadota; class Betaproteobacteria; order Burkholderiales; family Alcaligenaceae; genus Achromobacter; species Achromobacter pestifer. Next base: position 3,819,700 of record NZ_CP053985.1, on the reverse strand, counting down.
ATCGTGGCCGATACGCGCAATCGCATGATCCAAGGGATAGAGGACATCGAGGGCCTGGAAGTGCTCCGTCCTCATAGCGAGCTCTCTTTCGTGCTTTATCGATCGCAAGATCCATCGGTCGACATCAACGCTGTCGCCCAGGAACTGGACAAAAAGGGATGGTTCGTCGGCGTCGGCGTGGATCCCGTGGCAATCCACTTCATGGTGAATCCGGTGCACCAATCCATCATGGAAAGGTACCTCGACGACCTGCGCGCAGCCGTCAAAAACGTACGTGACAACAAGCTGACGGCGCAAACCAACGCCCATACCTACTGAGCACCCAAGCACTGTAGCGCCACCAAGAATAGGGGAGTCGATATGACAGCAATCACCATTGCCAAACTGTCCAAGCACTACGATGGCACGGCAGCCTTGCGCGATCTGAACCTGCACGTGGAACAAGGGGAGTTCCTAACCATCCTCGGCCCAAGCGGCTCCGGCAAGAGCACTACGCTGGCCTTGATCGCCGGGCTTACGCTGCCCAGCGAAGGAGCGATCCTCCTCGGCCCGCGCGACGTCACCCGACTCCCCCCTGCACAGCGCAACATCGGCCTCGTCTTCCAAAGCTATGCACTCTTTCCCCATTTGTCGGTGCGCGAGAACATCGCGTTTCCTTTGCGAATCCGGCGCAACGATGCCGGCGCAATAGACAAAAAGGTGAAGGACGTGCTCGCGTTGCTGCGCCTGGATGGTCTGCACAACCGTCGGCCTGGGCAGCTATCCGGCGGCCAACAACAGCGTGTGGCGCTCGCACGAGCCTTGGTTTTCCAGCCCGACATCCTGTTGCTGGATGAACCCATGGGAGCGTTGGACAAACAACTGCGCGAAGAGGTGCAGGTGGAATTGCGGCGCCTGCAGCGTTCTCTGGGTACGACGACCATCCTTGTTACCCACGACCAGGAAGAAGCATTGTCCATGTCTGACCGGGTAATGCTCCTGGCTGAAGGCATGATGCAACAGGTCGGGTCGCCGCAGGAAATCTACTCGCGGCCAAGCAATTCGTTTGTGGCCGGCTTTCTGGGTACCGCCAATTTCCTGCGCGGCCGTCTTGCGACGGCAGATTCCAAGCTCATTCTTGACCTTGGAAAAGGCGAGAGGCTGGTAGTCCATCCCTCGGGACTATCACAGCCACCAACGGACGGCGATCTCGTGCAGGCGATCGTCCGGCCCGAACGGACCACACTATCCGCCCCATCTGCCGGGCACACAGGCCTCAGAGGGCGCGTCCTGGAAATTGTCTATCTGGGGCAGTCCATACGCTATCACGTCCAAACCAGCCAGGCGCGTCCGTTCATAGTCGCCGCCAGCGACGAAAAAGTCCGGTTCGCTATCGGAGACCAGGTGGTTCTCTCATGGCCTGAAAACGCCGTCTGGCTGCTTCCGGAGAAACAACCCGCCAAATTGGCGCATCCCCCCGCCACTGTCACCCACCTGCACTAACGGAGTCCTTCATGGAACGTCGTACTTTCATCAAGTCGTCGCTGGCTACCATGGGCGCATGCGCCACACCCACACTGGTGCGTGCCGCAGCATCAGCGTCGGCAACGGTCAAGTCCATACGCATCATCGCGGCCGGGGGCCAGTCCGGCGAGGCTCTCCAAAGAGGTTACATCGATGCCTACACCGCGCGCACCGGCATCACGGTGCAACGGGAAGACACGACCGGAACGCCCCTGGGAAAACTGCGGGCGATGGTTGAATCCGGGCGCATCGACTCCGTGCTGCACGAAATCGGCGGCCCCGCCCTGGCCCAAGCCATGGCGCTCAACCTGCTTGCGCCTTTGGACTGGGCACAGATCGATCCCGCCGCGATGTTCCCCGAAGCCCGGCACACACATGGCATGGGATATCAGTATTTCTCGGTCACGCTATCTGGACGGGCCGATGCCGCTCCGTTGGCCAACTGGAAGGATTTCTGGGATACCGCGAAGTTTCCGGGCTGGCGCTCATTGCCCGATATCCCGTACTACTCCCTGCCCATCGCACTGCTTGCCGATGGCGTGGCGCCCGAGAACCTCTATCCCATCGACTTCGATCGAGCCTTTGCCAGCCTGGAGAGGATCAAATCGCACGTACCGGTATGGTGGTCCAGTGGCGCCCAGCCCGCGCAATTGCTGTTGGATAACGAAGTCCGCTACGCCGCCTCCTATTCGGGCCGCGTTGCGGGGAACCCAAAGCTGCGGCTGGAATTCAATCAGGGGCTGCTCAATATCGGTTACTTCGTCATGCCGCGAGGCGCCGCACCAGCCCAAGCCAGCGCCGCCTTTGGCCTGCTCCATCAGATGACGCTGCCAGCTTCCCAGGCGGAGGCGGCGAAGATTATCCCCTACACCGGCAATAGTCCCTACCTGGACAAGCTGCTCCCGCAGGACAAGCTGGCGCAGTTCCCGACGAGCCGCGCCAATCGGGAGGTACAGATCCTGCCCAATGAAGCATTCTGGGCCGCCCATGCCTCCGTGGTCGAAAAGCGTTGGCAACTCTTCAAGCTGGGGCTTTGAAAATGCACCCGACGAAGAAAAGCGCGGCACGGCAGCGCAACAGCCGAGCGGAGCTAAAGCTGGTCGCTCCGCTACTCATGCTGATGGTATTGGCTTTCAACCTGCCGCTACTCGACACACTGATCCGCAGCTTTGGCTGGCCGCATCCGACGCTGGCACACTATGGCGAGCTACTCGGCTCGCCGCTGTATATAAAGGTCATTGCCAATACCTTCATCATCTCCGCGCTCGCCACGCTGGCCTGCATGGCGCTAGGCTATCCGTTGGCATACTGGATCAGCGGCCTGACTCCCAGGGCGCAACTCTTCGCCCTTGCGCTCGTGGTCATCCCATTCTGGGTGAGCGTGCTCATCCGTACCTACGCGTGGATCATCCTGTTGGGCAATGCCGGCATCGTCAACGGCCTGTTGCAATCCGGGGGGCTCGTCGACGGCCCGATCGCTTTCTTGTACAACCGCGGCGGCGTAACCCTCGGCGTGGTCAATGCCCTGCTGCCCTTTCTGGTATTGCCCCTATACGCGGCAATGCGCAACGTCGATCCGAGACTCCTGCATGCCGCGCGCTCCCTGGGAGCGACGGAACGGACGGTATTTTGGCGAATCTTCTTGCCGCTGACGCTACCCGCGCTCGCAGCGGGAGGGCTGTTGGTGTTCCTGATGGCTCTAGGCTTCTACGTAACGCCCATGATTCTGGGCGGCGGACGCGTGCCGATGCTAGTCAACATGCTTGATTTGCTGATCAACCGCATGCCCGACTGGAACCTGGCATCCGCCATTTCCATCGCCCTGCTGCTTGCCTGCCTTGTTTTGTACGCCACAAGCAGAAGGCTTGGGCGGCTCAATCCACGTTCGTCATAAGGTCTCCCATGTCGTCAAGGCTTCTAGTGGAAGAATCCCAGGCTGTGCAGGACATCAAGAAGGTCCGCAAACTAGGCCCCGCCATACTGGCCGTATATGCATCTCTTGTCCTTTTCTTCATTTGCATTCCCGTCGTCATCGTGGTGCCGATGTCCTTCTCCAGTTCCAGCACCCTGGAGTTCCCTCCGCCTGGCTACTCGTTGCGATGGTACGAAGCATTCTTCGGCGATCCGCGATGGATCGAAGCACTCCGGAACTCCGTATTCATTGCGCTGCTTTCCAGCCTTATCGCTCTTTGCCTCGGCAGCGTCGCCGCATACGGACTGGTTCGCGGCAGGTTCCGTGGCCGGTCTCTGCTCGAGTTGAATTTTGCGGCGCCCATGGTGGTTCCGCACGTGATCACCGGCGTTGCACTCTATATCTTCTTTGCCAACATAGGCCTGCTCGGAACCATGGGCGGGCTCATTCTGGCACACGCAGTCCTGGCCGCGCCTTACGTTGTACTAGTGATATCAACCGGTCTTGCCACGCTCGATGTCCGTGTCGAGCAGGTCGCGTACACGCTTGGCGCATCGCGCACAACTGTACTTTGGCGGGTGGTCGCGCCGAACATGGCCCCCCATCTGTTCGCGGCATGGCTATTCGCTTTCATGATCAGCTTTGACGAAATCACTGTCACAGTTTTTCTGGCCGGGACGCACGACACGATACCCAAGCGCATGTTCACTCAGCTTCTCGAACGCATCGATCCCACCATTACCGCGGTGGCGACGATGCTGGTCGCGGTTTCCATCCTTATGGTCGCAGCAATTGCCGCGCTGATGCGACGCCCGAAATTAGCGCGCAGCAGCACCGAGTAGAGGTTGCCGACATACTATTGGCAGGTACTGAAAATCCTTGGAGAAAATTGTGGGGAACAGTGCATTTCCATGCGGGCCGTCAACTCGATCCGGCAGCCTTGGAGCGGCCGCTGGCCCCGTCTCCCCACCAGCACAGGCCCCTCGGGCAGCGACTCGCCGCCCTTGCCATTCAGCCCCGCCGGCCAAACAGCATCGTCAATCCGAATAGCGCTCCCAGCCCGCCAACGATAGCCAGTGGCATCGATGGCTCGCGCAAGCTCAGCGCCATGATCGCCGAGCCCGCCCCCAGGGCGGTAATCAACAAGCCCACCAGGCGCCCCGCCGTGGAGCCATAGAAATGCGTGCGGCGTGCCGCCTGCGTAGCGGCGGGCTGGCGCTTTTGCCACGCCGCCAACGACTGCTCGAACTCGCGCAACAGACGTTCACGCCTGGGCAGGTCCACTGCGCTGACCAGTAGCGTCGGCAGGCCGGGGCGAACCAGCTTGAGATAGTCGTCAGTGCCCCAGCTGGACAACTGGGCGAAGGCGACGGGAGAACGGCGCGAAAACTCCAGCCCCTCGGGTGTCACCTTGACGGTATTGCGTGTGGGAAAGCCCTTGAACGCCACCAGAGGCGGCACAAGCAACCCCAGCACCGCCAGCACGGCCGCCAAGGCGATCGGCCCGCGGTTGAACACCACCAGCATGAAACTTCCCGCCGCCAAGGCGAAGGCCAACGGCACCGACAACTGGTGCCATCGGGTATAGACCGACGCCTGGATGCCCTCGTTGCTAGTCATGTCTGAGCCAATTGCGTATCGATTTCCTCGGGACTGATGCACCGCTTATCGGCGCTGCCGCGCCTCGGCGCGACGCCGGCCAACGTGCATGATGGCCATGCCCGAGATCGCAAGGGCGGCGCCGATGAACAGATTCGCGGTGGTGGCTTCGCCCAGCCAAAGGCTGGAGAACAGCACACCGAATACGGGCACCAGCGTGATGTAGCCGGAGGCCGCGCCAGCGCCCAGCATCTTCACACCTTCGAAATACCAGGCATAGGCGATCGCGGTCGCACCGAACGCCAGGGCCAGCAAACTGCCCCAGGCGCTGGCAGGGGCCTGTCCCAATTTCGCCCAGGCGGGAATGCCTTCCACGATCAGGCTGGCGAGCAACAGCATCAGCGCGCCGATCATGGTGGTCACCGTGGTGGTGGTCAGGGCGTCCACGCCCTTGAGCACCAGCCGTCCGATCAGGGTGTAGGCCACCCAGCAGGCCACGCAACCGAGCAGCAGCAGTTCGCCGATGCCTACGCCGGAGCCGACAGCGGCTTGTGAACCCCCGCCGCCGATGGCGATATACGCACCGATGGCCGACAGGACCATGCCGGCCAGGATGGCGAAGTTGAGGTGTTCGCGGAACAGGATCGCCGCCAGCAACAGCGTCGCGCCGGGGTTCAGCGTCACCACGATCGCCGCCTTGCCGGCCGGCACCAGCTGCAGGCTCAACATGAAGAAGCTGGCGTAGCCGAAGACGCCCGCCAGCGCGGCGGCGGCCAGGCCGAGCCATTGGTTGAGCGTCAGGGACTTCAGGCCGCGCAGCGCCGAGACGCGATGCATCCACAGGACCAACACCACACTGGCAAACAGGAACCGCAGGCTGGCCGCGGCCAGTGGAGCCATGGACTGGGCGACGACCTTGCCCCAAGACCACGACGCGCCCCAGAGCGCTGCCATGCCGACCAGGCGCAGGTGCGTGGCCATCAACGTATTTTTCATCTGTGCTTCGAAGGTGAGGCGTGGTGGTCGCGCGAGGCGACGGTGCAAACGCAAGGCATCGAGGTTGTCCAACCGTGGCAGCCCTCAATGCGCATGCGGGATTTTAGCTGGCAGCGGCAGGCGCGCCGGCGGCCGAGAAGCGGGCAGCGAGGTTAGCTGCCGATATGCAACCCAGGCCTGGGATGGCACGCCGCGGCGCTCAAGCCTGCGCGCGGCGCGGCAGCCAGCGCCAGAATACGCCGGCCGCCACCAGGCCCAAGGTGCCGACGCCGAACGATGCGCCGCCGAGCGACACCAGGGCGGTCAGCATCGACAGCGCCACTGGGCCGCCGCTTGCGCCCAGGTCGGCCATGAAGCGCCAGATGCCGAGGAACTGCGTGCGCGCGCCCGCCGGCGCGGCGTCGGCGCCCAGTGTCATCACGATGCCCGATCCGATGCCGTTGCCGAAACCCAGCAGCGCCGACGCCAGGATGAAGCTCGCCACCCCTTCGGTGAGCGGGATCGCCATCAGGCTCAGCCCCATCAGCAGCGTGCACGGCAGCGCCACCCACAAGCGGCCACGCTGGTCCATCACCTTGCCCGCCGGATAGAACACTGACATATCGACTGCGGCGACCAGTCCGTAGATAAGCGAGGTAGTAGTGGCATCGAGTCCCAGATGGTCTGCCCACAGGGGAATCACCACCTGGCGCGACGCACGCAGCGCGCTGACCAGCATCACACCCACGCCGAGCGTGGCGTACACGCCGCGATGGTCGCGCGCGACCTCGCCGATGCGCGCCCGCGGAGCGCCCGCGTGTCCACCAGCCGAGGGCTCGATGTCGGGCGCCTTGATGGCGATGAATCCCGCGCCGAGCATGGCGCAGACGGCAACCCAATAGGCGCCGTCGAGCCCGACGAAATGGATCAGCGCCGCCCCCGCAAAGGGGCCGAAGAAGGTGCCGATCCGCGTCGTACCGCCAAGCGTGGACAGGGCGCGCGCCCTGTACGCCAGCGGCACGACTTCAATCATGTAGCTCTGGCGCGCCAGCTGAAACACCGACTGCGCGCATCCCTGCATCAGCATGGCCAGCGCCATCACCCAGAGGTTGGGCACGCCGATCACGAGCAGAAGACCGACCACGCTCAGCACAGCCGCACCGGCCATGGCCCGCTTCTCGCCGAAGCGGTCGGTGATCAGCGCGGACGGAATATTGGAAAGCAGCGAGCCGACCCCGATGAGGGCGGCTATCAGGCCGGCGGCGGCCATCGATGCGCCCTGATCGCGCGCGGTGAGCGCGATCACGGGAAGGATGGCGCCGTTGCTGATGCCATAGAGCAGCGACGGGCCGAACGCCGGCACGGCGATCTGTTTCAGATTGAACGAATCGGGTTGCGACATGACGAGAGAATGAGAGATCAACCGCCTGCCCGCCGCCTTGCCTCTGCGCACGGGGCCGGTCCGGCGGCCATCGGCGCGGGATGCCGAAAGTGTAGCGGTAGCTCCCTGGCGCTTGGCTGACAGCCGGAAACCCGGTCTACAACGCCGCCTCTGCCCGGGTTTTGTCCCGGCGCACAACACCCGAGCGGGTGTAGTTCAACGGTAGAACGGTGGCTTCCCAAGCTTCATGCGAAAGTTCGATTCCCTTCATCCGCTCCAATCCCTCTCTTATCACGCCGCCTCCCACAACGCCGCTGTCACACCCAGCAACAGCAGTATCGCCGACGCGATGAACCATCGCACGGTTTTCCGGTATTCATCCTCGGCTTCATCCTCCAAACGCAAGGCGCGGTAAAGAGCAATTATCTGCAGCAGGCTGGCGAGCAACAGGGACACGCCCGGCAGCACGGACAGCGCGCTCCAATCGCCCGGCGCGTCGAAGCCCCAGTAGCGCAGGAAACCCAGCGAAAAGCCAAGCAATACCGTGATGGCCGTAATCAATCCAGCCCGAAAGCCCTGGGGCAGGTCGCGAGGCCTGTGGCTGCGGGTCCGTACCAAGTCGTCGTCTGGCGTTTCCGGTGTCATCATTGAGATATTCCGCACTGAGTACGCTACGGCCCACCCGCTACCGGTTCATGTGGGAACGAAAACTGAACTCCTGCCGTCACTCGGGCCAGGTTGAATTGATTATGGCTGATATCGCAGCGCACTGGGGCTGTTGAATCCCCCCTGTTTCAGGCCTGTGCCTTGTCGCCTTGCTTGCCGGCTGCTCGCCGACCGGATCCAGGAACGATGCTGGGCCGGGGTGGTCGCGGAGCGGTCCGCGGGGTTGTTCTTCGGGGGTGTTCGTATTCATAGCCCGAACTGTAGTGGCAGGCTTGCGGCGCGGGTGTCGGCCAGATGGACTACATCAGGAGCATATTTCGAATATGGTGTCAGACTACGATTTCGCCATGTCGGCGTTGCGTAAATATAGTCTGACACCCTATTTTTGGATCGTTGTTCTATCTATTGTTCCTTTAGCCCCAACGAACGCATCAACGGGGCGAACAATTTCTTTTCGTCCTGCACGCGCGCGGCATAGTCGGCCACGCGCAGCGGTAGCGCCTCGGCGCCCGCATCCAGAAAGCGCGCCTGGATCTCCGGCCGCGCAAGCACTTTGTTAATTTCGGTGTTCATGCGATCGACCACCTCATCGCGGGTGCCAGCGGCGGCATACACGCCGAACAGGCTGTCCGCGAAAACACCGTCGATGCCGACCTCGGAAAAGGTCCGTATGTCGGGCGCCACGGCAGCGCGTTGCCGGCTCGCCACCGCCAGTACCTTCAGTTTGCCCGATTGCACCATGGGAAAGACCGTGGCAGGTCCAAACGCGAAGTCGATCTGGCCCGCTGCCAGGTCTTGTATCGCCGGCGCCACGCCGCGATACGGCGCATGGGTGGCCTGCATGCCAGTAGCCTGCTTGAGCAGCTCGCCGGCCAGATGCGGCGTCGTGCCGTTTCCGGCCGAACCGTAATTGAGAGGATCGGGCCGCTTGCGCGCGTATGCCACGAACTCCTCGAGCGTATCGACGCCAAGCGATGACCGGACAAACAGGAACAACTGGCTGTTGGCCAGCAAGGCAACCGGCCGCAGGTCCCGCTGCGGATCGAACGGCATGCTGGCGAACATCAGCGGGTTGACCGATTCGGTCGTCGATGGATTGAGCAAGAAGGTATGGTTGTCTCCACCATTGCGCACAACCTCGGCTCCCGCCACGTTGCCGCCCGCGCCGCCCCGATTCTCCACGATAACGGTCTGCTTCAAGGCCTCGGCCAAGTGCGGCTGCACCGTGCGCGCCAGCACGTCGACCAGCCCTCCGGGCGCCAGCCCCACGACCAGGCGCACGGGCTTGGCGGGCCAGGCCTGAGACGGCGTTTGCGCATGGCTGCCCGTCACCCAGCCAGTCAACGCCAGCATCATCATGGCCAGACAACGTCTACGCAACAGCATGCGATTCTCCTTATGGGGGGTCACCCCGCTATCCCGCGCGTGTGCGTCACTTGCCGCACCACGGTGAACCGCCTTGATGCCTCATCGCGGCGGCGGCCCTGCATCTGCCGCTCATTCTTCACAAAAGTTTAAGCATAAAGAATCCCGGATAACCCTAATTTTCCGGCGACAAGCGCGGCTTATCGAGACGGCTTTAGTCCGAACAAAAAAAACGGGATGACTCCAATTCGAGCCTCCCGTTCTTAGTGCAGGGTCTGCCGGTCGTGCGGACGCGTGCTATCGGGCGCTGGTCAAGCTGTTCTTCGATCATGGCATCTTCGTAGGCCCTACGCGTTGCAAGGCTCTGCCCTGAGCCTGCGCGACTCAGTTATGCATCTTCGTTTTTCCCAACAGTAGAAATACCAAAACTGCTGTCGCTGCCGCAGCCGCTGCCAACACAAGGAGCTGGAACTGAAAGGCGCTCTCATACACCCGCAGCAAAGAATTTTTCTCCATCATCGGTAGCTGGGCCATGGCGTTTTGCAGGTCGCTCATTGCCAGCCGATTCGAAGCCTTCACCAACTCGCTCGTTTTCATGTGACCTGACGCGCTATCCTCCGCTGCAGCTGCCAAGCCCGATAGAATCCGAGCAGACAGGATGGCCCCGACCGCTGCGATAGCGATGCCATCCCCAGCCAGACGAATCGCGTTGAAGATCCCCGCCGCCATGCCGGCCCGCTCTTTGGGTACCACGCTGACCGCCAGACCGTCCATAAGGCCCCATGGCAAACCGATACCCGCGCCGATCAGCAGCATCGCGGCCAAGCGGTTACTTTGGACATCGCCAGCGATGCCGTAACCCAACCAGGACAAACCGGCCGCAGCGATGGCAAGACCAATACTTGATAACACGCCAACATTGATCCAGCGCGCCAGTTGGCCTGCGATGAAAGGAACCACCAGTAATGGCGCAGATAACGCAATCATCATCTTCCCCGCCGCCAACGCGCTATAGCCTTCCATCCCGATGAATCGGGCGGGCAATATGATGAGCAGCACGATATACGCATAGGCCGGCGCAACCGCCAACACCTGCACTCCTACAAACCGCGCGTTGTCAAATAGGGAGAGGTCGAGCATAGGCTTGGCTCGCCGCAGTTCAATGAAGGCGAAGGCCATCAACAGTCCAACGGCACTCGCCAAGGAAGTAAGTACCGACGTGTGGCCCCAGCCCTTCTCGGGGGCGAGAATGAGGCCGTAGGTGAGTACAGCGAGCCCGATAGTGAAGGTGATAGCTCCAGGCCAATCCAACCCTGTGGCTTCGGGATCACGTGTTTCACGTGCGAATAGCGAGATCAGGACGGAAGCAAGCAATGCAACCCATGCCGGCAGTAGAAACACCCAATGCCAACCCACGGTATCGATCAAGAGTCCGGCTAGGAACGGACCAAATGCAGCTCCCGCGCCAAAGGTCGTCCCGATCAAACTGAAAACACGAGTGCGCGCGTGGCCGTCGAACTCCTGTGTCAATGCGGCCATTGCGCCCGCGAACGCTGCAGCTGCCCCTAGCCCCTGGATCAGCCTCAAGATGTCGATCCACAGAACGGATGGCATAAAAGGAATTGCAGCCGTTACGAGCGCGAACAGAACCATGCCAGCCAACCACAGCCGCTTGCGCCCATACGTGTCCGCTAGACTCCCTGCAGCTAGAGTCGCGCTGCCGTAGGTAAGGATGTAGGCGTTGATGATCCAAGTAAGTTCCGCGGCGCTCCCCCCAAGAGCCTGATTGATTGAGGGCACCACCACGGCGGGGCCGGCGATGCTCAATGGGATGACCGCTGCTGTCAGGCAGCCAGTCAAGATTAGTGGTGCTTTGTAGGCTGTCGAGCCTGCGGCTGAAGTGCTGGCTGTCATCGGGTATCCAGGCAATAGGCTAAAGCCACGCAGAATCCTCACGCCGCCGCAGGCCAAGGCGTGGGCGGAGTTCCGCTGTGGCACTCCCAATTAATGCTACATGGGAATCAATTTGCCAAAAATATGGGTAAATTCATCGCTAACATGACTAATTTGTCACTTATTGGAGGCGAAATGGATAGCCTGAGTGGTATGACAATTTTTGTTCTGGTCGCTGAGGTGCATAGCTTCGCGACTGCTGGGCGCCAATTGGGCGTCTCCGCGTCGGCAATCAGCAAGGGGGTAGCCCGGCTTGAGGAAAAGCTCGGCGTGCGCCTGTTTCAGCGCAGTACCCGCAGCGTCAGCTTGACACCAGAAGGCACACTGTTCCTTGACCGCTGTCGACGAATCCTGGCTGAAATCGCCGCGGCGGAGAATGAATTGGCCAGCACAACCGCCAGTCCTAGAGGCCGCCTGCGGGTGAGTCTGCCATTGGTCAGCGGTCTGATGCTGCCGGCGCTATCGGCCTTTGCTCATCGCTACCCCCAGATTGAGCTGGATCTGGACTTCAGCGACCGGCTAGTGGATGTCATAGCCGAAGGCTTCGATGCCGTGGTGCGTACGGGCGAACTCAGCGACTCCCGTTTGTTGAGCAAGCGCCTGGGCAGCAGCCGCTTCGTGTATGTCGGTGCGCCTGGTTACTTCGCACAACGAGGTACTCCGCTGCATCCGGAAGAACTGACGCAACACGCCTGCCTGATGCACCGATTTCCGACTACCGGCACGCTAGAGAAATGGCCATTGATCCGCCCCCCGTCGGAAACGGTGATTCGTCTGACGGCCAGCATGACCAGCAACCATGTCGAGACGCTTCTGCATATGGCTGTGCAGGGCCACGGCATTGCCTGCCTGCCGGACTTTGCCGTTCAACCGGCATTGGAAAGTGGCGCGCTTCAGAGTGTGCTGGATCGGTGGGCGGGTAGTTCCAGCACGTTTTGGGTTTTATGGCCGTCCAATCGGCAGCTATCCCCCCGGGTCCGGGCATTTGTAGATTTCATGGCAGAGAATCTATTTCCCGAACCGAATCTTGTTTAGCCCCGTTTCCGACCCATCGCGGTCCATTTGTGACGGACTCAAATCCTCGCTGCTTCCGCGCCATCCTTAGCGAACTTTTTCGGCCGATTCCCAAGTTGAATGAACCATTTCTTTCGTTTTTTCCAACTTCAATGAACCAGAAGTTCGCCATAGCGCTCCTGTGCCGAAATGCGCAGGGCGAGCAACTTTTGGGCTGAAAGGGGCAGCACTCCGCTAGAAGCCGCACGCCAGCGCGATCTACCTGTTACATGCCAAGTTCAATGAACCAAATCTCCAGTTGAATGAAATTCGACATGAACTTCGACCTCAGTGAGGTTCGACGCTCGCCAGCTTCCCCCAATATGTAACAACCCGCCCCCTCCCCCTTGAACCCTAGAACATCATCCCTATAATTAGCACTCGACACCGGTGAGTGCTAACAAGCGTTCCCGGGCCTAACCGATCATTCCCTTCTCTTTTAGCAACAGGAGTTCCTCATGGCCTTGCGTCCCCTGGGCGATCGCGTGATCGTCAAACGCCTCGAAAACGAGCGCAAGACTGCATCGGGCATCGTTATCCCCGACAGCGCCGCTGAAAAGCCCGACCAGGGTGAAGTCGTGGCCGTCGGCCCCGGCAAGAAGACCGAAGACGGCAAGATCCTGCCGGTCGACCTGAAGGCTGGCGACAAGGTGCTGTTCGGCAAGTATGCCGGCCAGTCCGTGAAGGTTGACGGCGAAGAGCTGCTCGTCATCCGCGAGGACGAAATCCTCGCCGTGGTCCAGTAAACCCCGCCTCAAACGAATTTTCGAAGGAAGCTAAGAAATGGCTGCCAAGCAAGTATTGTTCGGTGACGACGCCCGCGTGCGCATCGTCCGCGGCGTGAATGTTCTCGCCAACGCTGTCAAGACCACCCTGGGCCCCAAGGGTCGCAACGTCGTGCTGGAGCGCTCGTTCGGCGCCCCGACCGTGACCAAGGACGGCGTGTCCGTCGCCAAGGAAATCGAACTGAAGGACAAGTTCGAAAACATCGGCGCGCAACTGGTCAAGGACGTTGCCTCGAAGACCTCCGACAACGCCGGCGACGGCACCACCACCGCCACGGTGCTGGCTCAAGCCATCGTCATGGAAGGCCTGAAGTACGTTGCCGCCGGTTTCAACCCGATCGACCTGAAGCGCGGCATCGACAAGGCTGTCGCCGCCGCCGTCGCTGAACTGAAGAAGCAATCCAAGCCGGTCACGACCAGCAAGGAAATCGCCCAGGTCGGCTCGATCTCCGCCAACAGCGACACCTCCATCGGCCAGATCATCGCTGACGCGATGGACAAGGTCGGCAAGGAAGGCGTCATCACCGTCGAAGACGGCAAGTCGCTGGAAAACGAGCTGGACGTCGTCGAAGGCATGCAATTCGACCGCGGCTACCTGTCGCCCTACTTCATCAACAACCCGGACAAGCAAGTTGCCGCTCTGGAAGATCCGTATGTCCTGATTTTCGACAAGAAGATCAGCAACATCCGTGACCTGCTGCCCGTGCTGGAACAAGTTGCCAAGTCGAGCCGTCCGCTGCTGATCATCGCGGAAGACGTCGAAGGCGAAGCCCTGGCCACCCTGGTTGTGAACAACATCCGCGGCATCCTGAAGACGACCGCCGTCAAGGCTCCTGGCTTCGGCGACCGCCGCAAGGCCATGCTGGAAGACATCGCCATCCTGACGGGCGGCACGGTGATCTCCGAAGAAACCGGCATGTCGCTGGAAAAGGCCGGCCTGGCTGAACTGGGCCAAGCCAAGCGCATCGAAGTGGGCAAGGAAAACACGACCATCATCGACGGCGCTGGCGACAGCAAGTCGATCGAGGCTCGCGTCAAGCAAGTCCGCATCCAGATCGAAGAAGCCACTTCCGACTACGACCGTGAAAAGCTGCAAGAACGCGTGGCCAAGCTGGCCGGCGGCGTTGCCGTGATTCGCGTTGGCGCTGCCACCGAAGTCGAAATGAAGGAAAAGAAGGCTCGCGTCGAAGATGCCCTGCACGCCACCCGCGCCGCAGTGGAAGAAGGCGTTGTGGCTGGCGGCGGCGTTGCACTGCTGCGCGCCAAGCAAGCCATCACCGACCTGAAGGGCGACACGCCTGACCAGAACGCCGGCATCAAGCTGATCCTGCGCGCTGTGGAAGAGCCCCTGCGCACCATCGTCACCAACGCCGGCGAAGAAGCCAGCGTCGTGGTCAGCAACGTGCTGAACGGCAAGGGCAACTACGGCTACAACGCCGCGACCGGCGAGTACACCGACCTGGTCGAGCAAGGCGTGCTGGATCCCACCAAGGTGACCCGCACCGCCCTGCAAAACGCTGCCTCCGTCGCCAGCCTGCTGCTGACGGCTGAAGCCGCCGTTGTGGAACTGGTCGAAGACAAGCCCGCTGCTCCGGCCATGCCCGGCGGCATGGGCGGCATGGGCGGCATGGACTTCTAAGTCCCGCCACCCTTGCAAGGCCTCCCCGGCTTCGGCCGGGGAACGCAGTATCCCGAGAAACCCCCGGACCTTCGCCCCGGGGGTTTTTCTTTTTTCAGGCAACGCAGCCTCGCCAAAGAACACGTTTGCGCACAATCTGCGGGTTTCGCGGCAGAGCATGCGTCCCTACAATGAAGGCTCCCTTAGAACGAGCCGAGTCCCATGCGTTTGCCCCCGACCCTGTTGCGTGCCCTGCGTCCCTCCGAAATCGGCGGGCTGTTGATGGACTCCGCCAAACAGTGGTCCACCCATCGCGCGTCGAGCAAGGGCGCGGCGCTGGCGCTGTACATGGTGTTTTCGCTGGCCCCCATGCTGATCCTGGTGATCGCGGTGGCGGGCGCATTCTTCGGCGAAGACGCGGTGCGCTCGGAGTTGTTCTCGCAGTTGCGTGAGCTGACCGGCGAGCGGGGCGCTGAAGTCATCCAGACGGTGCTGGCCAGCGCCCATGAGTCGGGCAAGGGCTGGATCGCGGCGCTGATCTCGATTTTCGTGCTGATCTTCAGCGCCACCACGGCCTTCGCGGAACTGAAGGCCAGCCTGGACGAATTGTGGGAAGTCTCCGCGAACCAGAAAGGCGGGCTGCACGGCATGGTCCGCAGCCGCATGCTGTCGTTCGGGCTGGTGCTGGTGCTGGCGCTGTTCCTCTTGATATCGCTGACGGTGAACGCCGCACTGGGGGCGGCGCGCGGCTATTACGGCGACTTGTGGACGGCTTCGTCCTTCGCCCTGGTGGCGGAGTGGATCTCCAGCCTGTTTTCCTTCTCCATCGTGGTAGCGCTGTTCGCGGTCATCTACAAGCTGCTGCCCAGCGCGAAGATTTCATGGCCGGACGTGATACCCGGCGCGATCGTGACCGCGGCGCTGTTCCTGGTCGGCAAGTGGGGCATCGGCGTCTATCTCAGCCGGGGCGCGGCGGTGTCCGCCTACGGCGCGGCGGGATCGCTGATCGCGCTGCTGCTGTGGATCTACTATTCGGCGCAAATCTTCTTCTTTGGCGCCGTGTTCACGCGCCAGTTCGCGCTGCGCTTCGGCAGGAAAAACCCGCCCACGCCGGCCCCGGCGGACTCGACGCCCGCAACGGACGCCTGAGCCCGGCGCCATCAGGCGGCGGTGTCGTCCTGCTGCTCCAGCCCGGCCATCAGGCGCAGGCATTTCAGGAACACGGGGCGCAGATCCTCGGGTATGGGCGCCAGCACCTGCGCCTCCACGGCGGCGTCCTGCGGCAGGATGCGGGCCAGCAGGGCGATGCCCTCTTCCGTGATCTCCAGCGCGTAGGCGCGCCCGTCCTGGGTTGAGCGCTTGCGGCGCACATAGCCTTTCTTGGTCATGCGCGCGATCATTTCGGCGAAGGAGTTGCGGTCCAATGCGATCAGTTCGGCGATGCGGTTCTGGGTCGCGCCGGGATTCTGGTAGACGGTGATCAGCAGCGCCTTCTGGCGCGGGGTCAGGTCTTCGTCGGGAAAGGCCTGCGCGAACAGGGCTTCGGCCCGGAAATGAGCCCGGCGCAGCAGATGGGACGCGACCAGGGTCAGATCGAACGCCTGCAAGGCCTGGGGAGCGGCCTGGTCGGCGGGGACACGTCGGGGTGTAGCGGTCATCGGGCTTCCAAGGGATGGATGTCGGCGGTCATGGCATTGCTCCGCAGTCCTATAAGATAGCTCACGCCTCTTTCAGACTTCATCATGCCCTGCCTTTCCGGTAGTCGGTCAACCCCATGCCGGTATGGCGCTTGAAGAACTTGCCCAGATAGGAGGCGTCGGCGAAATGCAGTTCCTCCGCAATCTGCTGCACGGATTTCCTGGGCTGGCTAAGGCGCTTTTTTATCTCCAGCACGACCTGCCTGTCGATCAGCGTCTTGGGCGCGTCGTTGAAGAACCTCCTGCTCAGCTGCGACAGATAGTATGGAGTGATATGCAGCAGCCCTGCATAGAATGCCACCCCGCGCTGTTGCACGCAGTGCACCGAGATCAACTCCCAGAATTTCCAGCAGACCGCTTCCGATCTGCTGAAGTCATTCCTCGTGCCGGCCCCAAGGCCGTCCGTCTTTTCGCAGATCCACAAGAACAGGTTCTGGACATGGTTGACGATCATGGTTCGCTGGTAGGTGACACACTGCTCATGGATCAGCGCGGCCTGGCTCTCCCAGGCCCTTGAATACTGTGGCGACAGCGTTTCGGCGGCGAAGAACGGCGAACGGCTCAAGAAGGAAAACAGGCTGTTGGGCAGGGCGTGCGCAACCTCCGCGGCGATGGACCGGTTCATCAAATAGCAGGCGCACGAAAAGTCATCCGACTTGCGTTTGATGAGCGCGATGGAGTCTTCCGCCAGGACCAGCAGATCGTTCTTCTTCATCCTGTGCGGCTTGAAGTTCACTTCCCACTCGGCGCTGCCCTCGCGGCAGATCAGCACCACCACATACGCCAACGCCAAGGGGTGCCCCACCTGTGCGTCGAACCTATTGAGGCCGATGGCGAGGTCTGAGATGCCTGTATCCGAGAGCTGAGAGAGTGTTTTCATTTGTGCGGAAATTTTAAATTGGCCTCTGTAAATTCCGTATTTTTGTTTTCATAATTACCTAATCTACTCAAACTTGTCTGTTATCAGTTGCGCCCTCTGATCCTAGAATTCCAGCTGCTGTTTTCATTGCTGAAAGGAAGGGAAATCATGCTGCGCACTGAACGCCTCATCTTGCGGCCCTGGCACACCGACGACGCGCCGAGCTTATTTGAGTATGCGAGCGACGAGCGGATCGGCCCCGCCGCGGGCTGGCCTCCGCATACAAGCGTCGAACATAGCCAGGAGATCATCCAGACGGTTTTTTCGCGACCACTGGCCTATGCCGTGACACTGAAGCAAGACAACACCGCCATAGGCCTGGCGGCGTTGCTCATGGGGAAGGACAGCAATTTCGATATTGCCGATGATGAAGCCGAAATCGCGTATTGGATCGGCGTGCCGTTCTGGGGCCAGGGACTGATTCCTGAAGCCGTCAAGGAACTGATGCGCCACGCGTTTGATGAGTTGGACTTCAACGCCCTGTGGTGCGGCTACTTCGCCGACAACGAGAATTCGCGCAAGGCCCAGGAAAAGTGCGGCTTCAAGCACCATCACACCGAGGAAAACAAGTTCAACCCGTTCATGAACGACTACCGAACGGAGCATGTCAGCCGCATCGGCAAGAAGGAATGGCAGGCGCTGGCGGCTTCGAAATCGCATTGACTTGAGGCGGGCCGCTGTCTATGATCCAAAATATAGTACGTATACGTATTTATTTTGCATCCCGAGCGAGCCCTGCACATGACGATCCGACAATTGCGCAACTACATCGACGGCCGTTTCGAAGACGGCGCGGCCACCTTCGACAAGCACAGCCCGGTGGACGGGCGCCTGATCGCCCAGGTCCACGAAGCCAGCCGCGACCAGGTCAACCGCGCGGTAGTGGCGGCGCATCGCGCTCTGCCCGCCTGGGCCGGACTGCCGGTTGCCGCGCGCACCGACCACCTGCTGGCGCTGGCCGACGGCATCACGCGACGGTTCGACGATTTCCTGCAGGCCGAGATCGGCGACACCGGCAAGCCGGTGGGCTGGGCCGGCAAGATCGACATTCCGCGCGGCGCGGCCAATTTCCGCGCCTTCGCGGAGCTGGCGCGCACGCTGGACATGGAAAGCTATATGACGGACACCCCGGACGGCAGGCAGGCGCTGAACTACGCCTACCGCAAGCCGCTGGGCGTGGTGGGCGTGATTTCGCCCTGGAACCTGCCGCTCCTGTTACTGACCTGGAAGGTGGCGCCCGCGCTGGCGTTCGGCAATACGGTGATCATGAAGCCGTCGGAAGTCACGCCCTCCACGGCCACGCTGCTGGCAGAGGTCGCCCACGAGGCCGGACTGCCTGCCGGCGTGCTGAACCTGGCGCATGGCTTCGGGCCGAACTCGGCGGGCGAATTCATGACCACGCACCCGGACATCGACGGCATTACCTTCACCGGCGAATCCGCCACGGGCGCCGCCATCATGCGGGCCGTGGCGCCGGGCGTGAAGCCGGTGTCCTTCGAGCTGGGCGGCAAGAACGCGGCGCTGGTGTTCGCCGACGCCGACTTCGATGCGGCCGTGGATGGCGTGACGCAATCGGTGTTCGCCAATTGCGGGCAGGTCTGCCTGTGCACCGAGCGCGTCTATGTCGAGCGCCCGATCTACGAACGCTTCGTCGCGGCGCTGGCCGCTCGTGCCGACGCCTTGCGCATAGGCTGGCC
This sequence comes from Achromobacter pestifer, assembly GCF_013267355.1. Taxonomy (NCBI): domain Bacteria; kingdom Pseudomonadati; phylum Pseudomonadota; class Betaproteobacteria; order Burkholderiales; family Alcaligenaceae; genus Achromobacter; species Achromobacter pestifer. Next base: position 3,800,577 of record NZ_CP053985.1, on the reverse strand, counting down.
CATGGATCCCACCACCGAGATGGGACCGCTGGTGTCGCGCGAGCATCGCGAAAAGGTGCTGTCGTACTTCGCCCTGGCGCGCGAGGAAGGGGCGACGGTGGCGGCGGGCGGCGGCGTGCCGGTGTTCGGCGACGCACGCGACGAAGGCGCCTACGTGCAACCCACCATCTGGACCGGCCTGCCCGAGACCGCCCGCTGCATCAAGGAGGAAGTCTTCGGCCCGGTCTGCCACGTGGCGCCCTTCGATACCGAAGAAGAAGCCATCCGCCTGGCCAACGACACGCGCTACGGCCTGGCCGCGGCCGTCTGGACCCAGAACCTCACGCGCGGCCACCGGGTGGCGCAAGCCATGAAGGTCGGCCTGGCCTGGGTCAATTGCTGGTTCCTGCGCGACCTGCGCACGCCGTTCGGCGGCAGCGGCCTGTCGGGCATCGGCCGCGAAGGCGGACGCCATTCGCTGCATTTCTATACCGAACCCACCAACGTCTGCATTAAGCTCTGACCCACCCCACGCAAAGGAGGACGCGATGAACCCGTCCCAGACAAGTCAACCCGGCCAGCCCGGCGTCAGCGCCACCGTCGTCGCCGGCAAGGCCACGCCGCGCGGCAAGTATCCGCACATCAAGCGCGCCGGCGATTTCCTGTATGTCTCTGGCACCAGCTCGCGCCTGCCCGACAACCGCATCGCGGGCGCCGAGGTCGACGCGATGGGCACCGCCACGCTGGACATCCGGGTGCAGACCCGCGCCGTCATCGAGAACATCCGCGACATCCTGGCCACGGCCGGCGCCACGCTGGCCGACCTGGTGGAGATCAGCACGTTCCTGGTCAACATGAACGATTTCGGCGGCTACAACCAGGTGTATGGCGAGTACTTCGACTCCGATGGCCCGGCCCGCACCACCGTTGCCGTGCATCAGCTGCCGCACCCGCAGCTGCTGATCGAGATCAAGGCGGTCGCCTACAAGCCGCAGGCGCGCTAGCGGCGCATGTCGGACTTCCGCATCACGCCCAATGCGCTCAGCCGCAAGCTGAAGCTGCACCAGTTGCAGATCTTCGAACGCGTGCTGGCATGCCGCTCGCTGTCGCGCGCCGCCAGCGAACTGCACCTGACCCAGCCGACGGTCACCAAGGCCATCCACGAACTGGAGACCTTCTTCGGCGCACCGCTGTTCGACCGTTCCAACCGTGGCGTCACGCCGACGGAACTGGCCGTGGTGCTGGGCCGCCGGGTCCACGCCATGATGGCCGAGATCCGCTATATGGCCGACGACATCGACGCAGTGCTGGGCGGGGCCAGCGGCCACGTGGTGGTGGGCACGCTCATCGCCGCATCGGCCAAGCTGCTGCCCGAGGCGATTGCGCGGCTGATGACCGCGCACCCCGGCATCCAGGTCAGCGTGCGCGAAGGACCGACCTCCCAGTTGTTGCCGGCGCTGGCCACGGGCGACCTGGACATCGTGGTCGGCCGCCTGCCCGGCGCCGACATGGCGTCCATCTCCGGCGTGGCGGTGGACCATCACAAACTGTACCGGGAAGAGTTGTGCCTGGTGGCCCGCGCCGCCCATCCGCTGGCCGGCGCGCCGGCCGCGGCGTTGGCCGACCTGGCCGGCCATATCTGGATCCTGCCCGCCCCCAGTTCGCCGCTACGCGCATCGATCGAGCGCAGCTTCCTGGACGCCGGCCAGCGCCTGCCGGCCCGGCATGTCGAATCGCTATCCCTCTTGACCAACATCGGCGTGCTCATGCACAGCGACGCGCTGGCCCTGCTGCCCTACGACGCGGCAGCGCCGTTCCTGGCCACGGGCATGCTGGCCCGCCTGCCCACCAATGCCTTCGGCGCATTTGGCGACGTCGGCTACTCGGTGCGCGCGGACCGTCCGCTGACGCCGGCCTGCCAGCGCCTGGTGGACTATCTGAAGCAGATTGCGGCGCAGCGCGCTGAAACTAACGGCTGACAGGCTGATCAGGGTTATCCCGCCATAGACAAGCCGCATACCCGGCGGCGTAATTTCTATTGTGCAGGCCCGCAAGGTCCCGCCTAGACTGCAGGCTATGGGGCAGCCCCGGTCCGCCCCCAGACTTCCGGAGATCCTCATGCCTGCCTATGGCCCGCCGTTGAATTTCCAGCGCTGGATAGACGACCACGCGCACCTGCTCAAGCCGCCGGTCGGCAACCAGCAGATCTGGCAGGACGCCGACTTCATCGTCACCGTGGTCGGCGGCCCGAACCATCGCACCGACTACCACGACGATCCGTTGGAAGAGTTTTTCTACCAGCTGCGCGGCAACGCTTGGCTGTCGCTGTGGGTGGACGGCAAGCCCGAGCGCGTGGACCTCAAGGAAGGCGATATCTTCCTGCTGCCGCCGCACGTGCGGCATTCGCCGCAACGGCCCGAAACCGACAGCGCCTGCCTGGTCATAGAACGCCAGCGCCCGCTGGGCCTGCTGGACGGCTTCGAGTGGTATTGCCCGCAATGCGGCAACTTGGTGCATCGCGTGGAGGTGCAGCTCAAGAGCATCGTGACCGACCTGCCGCCGCTGTTCCAGGCCTTTTATTCCAGCACCGAGAAACGCACCTGTCCCGGTTGCGGCGAGATCCATCCCGGCAAGGGGCATGCGCCTTCCGCTCAAGCGGCGCCGGCCTAGGCCCGCTCTCCTCCTGTCTTGCCTTGCCGCGATCGGCCAGGCGTCCGACCGACCCATCTTGTTCTGCACATGACCCAGAAAATCGATATGCACGCGCACTTCTTCCCGCCGATCACCCGGCAGGAAGCGGCGGCGCTGGACCCCGTCAACGCGCCCTGGCTGCGGCTGGACGGCGATGGCTCAAGCGGCCAGATCATGGCGGGCGAACGCCCCTTCCGCCCGGTGGACGCCACCTTGTGGGACCCGGCCCTGCGCCTGGAGCAGATGGACCGCAACGGCGTGGACCTGCAGATCCTGTGCGCGACGCCCATCATGTTCGGCTACTCCTATCCCGCGCAGGCCGCGGCCGACTGGGCCGCCCGCATGAACGACCTGGCGCTGGAGCATTGCGCCCATGCGCCGGCGCGCCTGAAGGCGCTGGCGCAGGTGCCGCTGCAGGATCTGGAGCTGGCCTGCAAGGAAGCGTCGCGCGCCCGCGCCGCCGGCCACCTGGGCGTGCAGATCGGCAACCACGTCGGCCCGCGCGACCTGGACGACGAGACCCTGGTGCAGTTCCTGGTCCACTGCGCCAACAACGACATCCCGGTGCTGGTGCATCCCTGGGACATGATGACCGACGGCCGCATGAAGAAATGGATGCTGCCATGGCTGGTCGCCATGCCGGCGGAAACGCAGCTAGGCATTCTGTCGCTGATCCTGTCCGGCGCATTCGAGCGCATCCCGCGCAGCCTGAAGCTCTGCTTCGCGCATGGCGGCGGCAGCTTCGCCTTCCTGCTGGGCCGCGTCGACAACGCTTGGCGCCACCGCGACATCATCCGCCAGGACTGTCCGCAGCTGCCCTCTTCCTACACCGACCGCTTCTACACCGACAGCGCGGTGTTCGACCCGCGCGCGCTGCGCCTGCTGATCGACGTGATGGGCGAAGACCGCGTGCTGCTGGGTTCGGACTACCCCTATCCGCTGGGGGAGCAGGAAGTGGGCAAGCTGGTGACCCATGCCGGCCTGCTGCCCGATGTGCAGCAGAAGATCCTGTGCCGCAACACCATGACGTTCTTCGGCCTGAATTCCTGACACGCTTTGCGACGCAAGACGGCTGCGATCAGGCCTGGACGTCCAACGGCGCGAATGGCGGCAATGGCAGCCCCAGCCTGCCGCTCCATTCGGCCATTTCAGCCTTCAGCGCCGACGGCACCGGAATCCCCGTGACCTGGCGCTGCGCCTGCGAGGCCAGTTCGGGATCGCCGGGCATGCGTGGCGATCCGGGCTGTGCAGCCAATTCCGCCGCCATGCCCGCCGCCACCGCAGCCAGCGCCGCGCCGCCCGCAAACCGGGCGGGATCGATGACGATGAAGAACGCCCCGAGTTCGCGCGGACGATCCAGCTGCTCGTACATGGGACCGATGTGCGGCCCGTGGGGATTGCCGTTGAGCGGCCCGCACAGCAATTCGACCATCATCGCCAGGCCGTAGCCCTTGTGGCCGTACTCGCCGCCCAGCGGTGTCAGGGCGCGGGCATGCGCCGCGTCGGTCACGCCCAGTCCCTCGCCATCCAGCGCCACGCCCGCGGGCAGTTCCGCGCCGTCGCGACGCGCGTTCATGACGCGATTCCACGGGATCGAAGTCGTCGCCATGTCCAGGCACAGCGGCTCGCCGCCCTGCCTGGGAAAAGCGAAGGACACGGGATTGGTGCCGAAGTACGGCAGCCAGCCGCCGAATGGCGCAGCGATGGCGTCGGAATGCGTGAAGGCCATGCCTATCAGGCCTTGCCGGGCGGCCGCGCGCGTGTACAGGCCGATGGCCCCGCAGTGCGAAGAGTCGCTGACGCCGACGGCGCCCACGCCCGCCTCGCGCGCCAGCGCCATGGCCGCTTCGTTGGCGCGGTGCGCCACCACGATGCCGTGGCCCCTGCCGCCATGCGCCTGTGCGCTTGCGGGCCCGCTCTGCTCGATACGGATGTCGGGCCGCGCCAGGATGGATCCATGGACGACCCGGTTCAGATAGTGCGGCAGCCGCGCAATGCCATGCGAATCGATGCCCCACAGACTGGTCTGCGCCAGGCTGGAAGCCAGGCAGCGGGCGTCGTCCTGGTTGAAGTCCAGGGCCCTCAAGCATCCCTCGCCCCAATGCCGCCACTGCTCCGCATCCACGCTTTCCAGCCTTGCCATGCTGCGCTCCTTGTGGATGCTGGCGGCGCGCCGCCAGCGGTCAAGCGGCCGGCACGGACTGCGCCGAGCCTTGCCGGGCGGCGTCCCGCTCCAGGGCCTCCAGGGCGCCCAGCACGCCGAGCGTCCGCAGGCGCTCCAGGTGTAAGGCCAGCGCCTCGACAAAGGCGGGCTTGCTGCCCAGGTCGCCGAAAACAGGCCGGAATCCCGCCATCACCGTGGCGCGCCGATGCGCCGCCTGCGAGGGGGCCGAAGCCGTGGCGGCCACCTCCGCGCGCGCCAGCAGTTTGGCGAGCGCCCCGGCCAGCGGATCCTGAATGGCATAGGCGTTGCCCAGTTCGTCGTATCCGCGCAGGTAGTGCAGCCAGGCGGCCACCGACATGGCCAGCCGGCTGAAATCGTCGCCCCGCTGCTTGCGGTCGCGGATGGCGGCGAGCAGGCGCTGCGGCACTTTCTGCGAACCGTCCATCGCGACCTGCCGGGTGCGGTGCGGCAGCGCCGGATTGGCCACACGCGCCAGGAAGCGCAGGCGATACTCATCCAGCCCCGACTCCGGAACGCCGCGCAGCGTGGGCCCGAGCTCCAGCCGCATCATGTCGTCGACATAGCGGCGCAGCGCCGGCGTGGCGGCGGCCTCGCTATTGGTGCGCAGGCCCAGCATCGAACCCAGGTACGCGAATGCGGAATGCGGCGCGTTGACCATGCGCAGCTTGAGGCGTTCATACGGCGCGGCGTTGCGCACAAAGCTCGCGCCGGCGGCGTCCCAGGCGGGCCTGCCGGCCGCGAACTTGTCTTCGATGACCCAGTTCAGGAAGGGCTCGCCCACCACCGGCCAGGCGTCCTCGAATCCCAGGCGCTGCGCCACGCGTGCGCGGTCTTCGTCCTGCGTAGCCGGCACGATGCGGTCCACCATGGAGTTCGGAAAGGTGCAGTGGTTATCGATCCACGCGGTCAGGCCCACGTCGACCCGCAGCGCAAAGGCCAGCACCAGGCTGCGCAGCGTGTCGCCGTTGGCGTGCAGGTTGTCGCAGGACAGCAGCGTGACGGGAGGCAGGCTGCGTTCGCGCCGCAGCGCCAGGCCGTACACCAGCATGCCGATGGCGCTGCGCGGCCTGACCGGATGCGCGAGGTCGTGCTCGATGTCCGGATCGTCCCAGCGCAGATGGCCGGTGGCCGGTTCGTGGCTGTAGCCCTTCTCGGTGACGGTCAGGCTGACGATGCGGGTCTGGGCGGAAGCGATGCGCTCCAGCACTGCCTGGGGATCTTCCTCGGCCACCACGATGCGCAGCACCGATCCGATCACCCGCAGCTGTTCCCGCAGCTGCCCGTCCGGGCCGGCGTCGCGCAGCGCCAGCATGTACAAGCCATCCTGCGGCGTCAGCGCGTCGCGCGTGGCCGGGCTGCGCAGCGAAACGCCCACGATGCCCCAGCTCAGGTCCCCGCTGGCGGCCATGGCCAGGTCGGTCACGGCCGCCTGATGGGCGCGGTGGAAGGCGCCGATGCCCAGATGCACGATGCCGGGCGTGACCCTGCCGCGGTCATAGGCGGGAGATTCCACATCCTCGGGCAGATGCGCCAGGGACTCCGAGTTCAAGCGTTCGAGCATGGATTACCAGTGCCATAGTGCGCCGTCATGCGCCTGCCGGTTGACCGGCAGGTAGGCGCGTTGGTAGGGATATCTGGCGGCGAGCTTTTCGTCGATGTCGACACCATGGCCCGGCGCGTCGCCAGGGTATAGCATGCCCTGGTTGAAGCTGTAAGCATGGGGAAACACTGCGTCCGTTTCGTCGGTATGCCGCATGTACTCCTGGATGCCGAAATTCGGCACCCACAGGTCGAAATGCAGGGCGGCTCCCATGCAGGCCGGTGACAAGTCGGTGGCGCCGTGGCAGCCGGTCCGCACCTGATAGAGCGCGGCCAGATCGGCAATGCGGCGCAGATGCGTGATGCCGCCTGCGTGCACCACCGTGGCGCGGATGTAGTCGATCAGCTGGTTTTCGATCAGGTCCTTGCAGTCCCAGATGGTGTTGAACACTTCGCCCACGGCCAGCGGCGTGACGGTGTGTTGGCGGATCAGCCGGAAGGCTTCCTGGTTTTCGGCGGGCGTGGCGTCCTCCATCCAGAACAGGCGGTAGGGCTCCAGCGACTTGCCCAGGCGGCCTGCCTCGATGGGCGTGAGCCGGTGATGCACATCGTGCAGCAGATGGGTGTCCCAGCCCACCGCGTCGCGCACCCGCTGGAACAGGCGCGGCGCATGGTCCAGGTACTTTTCCGTGGACCAGTCGTGCTCGGACGGCAGCGAGCCGTCGGCCGGCTCGTAGAACATGCGGCCGCGTCCCACGCCATAGACCGAGTTCAGCCCCGGCACTCCGCTCTGCGCGCGGATGGCCAGATAGCCCATCTCCCGGTAGCGCAGCACCTCGTCCACGGTTTCGTCGATGTCGCGGCCATTGGCGTGGCCGTAGACCATGACGCCCGAGCGGCTCTTGCCGCCCAGCAGCTGATATAGCGGCATGCCCGCGGCCTTGGCCTTGATGTCCCACAGCGCCGTGTCCACGGCGGCGATCGCGGACATGGTGACCGGGCCGCGCCGCCAGTACGCGCCGCGGTACAGGTATTGCCAGATGTCCTCGATCTGCTGCGGGTCGCGGCCGATGAGGCAAGGAATCACGTGCTCGGTCAGATAGGCCGCCACGGCCAGCTCGCGGCCGTTGAGCGTGGCGTCGCCGATGCCGTACAAGCCTTCATCGGTTTCGATCTTCAAGGTGACGAAGTTGCGGCCGGGGCTGCAGACGATGACGCGCGCTTGAGTAATCTTCATGTATGGTCCTGTGGAATGCTGGAAACCCCTGGCCGACGCCGGGCGCCTACATCACCGCGCCCAACTGCCAAGGCACGAACTCATTCTGGCCGTAGCCGTGTTCCTCGCTGCGCGTGCGCCGGCCCGAGGCAGTCTCCAGCATCAGACGGAATATGCGCTCACCCATCCCGGCCACGCTTTGCGCGCCGTCAACCACTTCGCCGCAATTGATGTCGATGTCGTCGGATTGCCGCTGCCACAGCGCCGTGTTGGTCGACAACTTCAACGATGGCGCGGGCGCACAGCCGTAGGCCGAGCCGCGGCCGGTGGTGAAGCAGATCAGGTTGGCGCCGCCGGCGACCTGGCCGGTGGCGGACACAGGGTCATAGCCCGGCGTATCCATGAACACCAACCCGCGTTCGCGGACCGTCTCGGCATACTCATACACATCGGCCAGGCGGGTCGTGCCGCTCTTGGCGATGGCGCCCAGGGACTTTTCCAGGATGGTGGTCAGCCCGCCCGCCTTGTTGCCGGCAGAAGGGTTGTTGTCCATTTCGGCGTCGTTGCGGGCGCAGTAGTCCTCCCACCAGCGCAGCCGCGCCAGCAGCTTGGCCGCGACCTCGGGCGTGGCCGCGCGCCGGGTCAGCAGGTGCTCGCCGCCGTAGATCTCCGGCGTCTCCGACAGGATGGCGGTGCCGCCGTGGCGCACCAGCAGGTCCACCGCGGCGCCCAGCGCGGGGTTGGCGCTGATGCCCGAGTAGCCGTCGGACCCGCCGCATTGCAGGCCCACGGTCAGCTTGCCTGCGGGCACGGGTTGGCGGCGGACGCGGTCGGCCTGCGCCAGCATGGCGCGCACCAGCTCGATGCCATGCTCCACCGTCTTGCGCGTGCCGCCGGTCTCCTGGATGTTGAAGGTGTGCAGCAGGCCGCTTTCGCGCAGCCCCTCCTGCTCCATCAGGCCGCCGATCTGATTGGTCTCGCAGCCCAGGCCCAGCACCAGCAGGCCCGCGAAATTGGGATGGCGGGCGTAGCCGCCCAGCGTGCGGCGCAAGAGGCGCAGCGGCTCGCCTTCGCTGCCGGTGGCGCAACCCGCGCCATGCGTCAGCGCCACCACCCCGTCCACGTTGGGATATCCGGCCAGCGCTTCCGGATGGATGTCGCGGCGGAAATGGTCGGCGATGGCGCGCGCGGCCGTGGCGGAACAGTTCACGCTGGTGAGGATGCCGATGTAGTTGCGCGTGGCGACGCGGCCGTCGGCCCGCACGATGCCGTCGAACTGCGCGGGCGCGTCGACATAGTCGGTGGCGCGCGCATCGGCGCCCACCGCGTAGTCGCGCTCGAAGTCGGAGAACTCCAGGTTCTGGGTGTGGACGTGCGAGCCGGGCTCGATGTCGCACCGGGCCACGCCGATGACCTGGTTGTAGCGCCGCACCGGCTCGCCGGCGGCGATGGCGCATGTCGCCACCTTGTGCCCAGGCGGCACCAGCCCGCGCACGACGACGTCTTCGCCGGCCAGACGCGTGCCGCCGGCCAGCTGGCGCCTGGCGATCACCACGTTGTCCGCCGGATGGATGCGTATGACCGCGGTATCGGTTTCTGACATGAGGAGACTCCTGGCGTGCGTGCGCCGCTAACCGTCGATCAGCGAGGGATCCCAGGCGTGGACGCGCTGCCGCTGTTCGCCCAGGCCGGCAATGCCTAGCCGCATCTCGTCGCCCGCCCTCAGATAGACGGGCGCTGGCTTCTGGCCCATGCCCACGCCCGGTGGCGTGCCGGTACTGATCAGGTCGCCCGGATACAGGGTCATGAAGCGGCTGACGTAGGACACCAGTTGCGCCACGCCGAACACCATGGTGCGCGTGCTGCCGTTCTGATAGCGCTTGCCGTTGACGTCCAGCCACATGTCCAGCGCCTGCGGGTCGGCGATCTCGTCGGCGGTGACCAGCCACGGGCCCACCGGGCCGAAGGTGTCGCAGCCCTTGCCCTTGTCCCAAGTGCCGCCGCGCTCGATCTGGTATTCGCGCTCGGACACGTCGTTCACCACGCAAAAGCCAGCCACGTGGTTCATGGCGTCGGCGACGCTGACGTAGCGGGCCCGCTCGCCGATCACCACGCCCAGCTCGACCTCCCAGTCGGTCTTGACGGACTCTTGCGGCAGCACCACCGGATCGTTGCAGCCAACCACGGCCGAGGTGGGTTTCATGAAGATCACAGGCTCGGCCGGCACCGGCAGGCCCGACTCCGCCGCATGATCGGCATAGTTCAGGCCGATGCAGATGAACTTGCCCATGCCGCTCCAGGGTGGGGCCAGACGGCCCGGGCGATCCACCAGCGGCAGGCTGGCCGGGTCCAGCGCGCGCAGCGGCGCCAGGCCGGCGCGCGTGAGCGTGGCGGCGGCTATGTCCGGCAGGACGGCCGACAGGTCCCGCACCTGCCCGCGGGCGTCCAGCATTCCGGGTTTCTCCGCGCCTTTCGCGCCATGGCGCAACAGTTTCATCGCATGTTCCTCTTGAGTGTGTAGTGGATATTCAGTTTGACCAGCCGCCGTCGATGACCTGGGCGGTGCCGGTGGTGAAGGCGGACTCGTCGCTGGCCAGGTACACCGCCAGCAGGGCGATTTCGCTGGCGCTGCCGATGCGGCCCATGGGCTGGCGGGCGACGAAGGCGGCCTCCACGGCGGCCAGCGTCTGCCCGCCGACGCTGGCCTGCGCTTCGATGCGCTGGCGCAGCGAAGGCGATTCCACCGTTCCCGGGCAGATGGCGTTGCAGCGTATGCCCTGGCCCACGTAGTCCGCGGCCACGGACTTGGTCAGTCCGATCACCGCCGCCTTGGTGGCGCCGTAGACGCAGCGGTTGGGCGCGCCCTTGATGCTGGACGCGACCGAGGCCATGTTGACGATGGAGCCGCCGCCGCGCGCCAGCATGCCGGGCAGGCAGGCGCGGATCATGCGATACATGGACTTCACGTTCAGTTCGAACGAAAAATCCCAAGCCTGTTCGTCGCAGTCCAGGATGGTCCCGGCATGCACAAAGCCGGCGCCGTTGAACAGCACGTCCACCGGCCCGGCCTCGGCGGCCAGCGCGCCGATGGCGGCGGCGTCGGTCACATCCAGCATGCGGCGCCGGCATCCCGCCAGCGTCTCGAGCGCCCCGCCGTTGAGGTCCAGCGCCAGCACCTCGGCGCCTTCGCGGACATAGGCCTCGGCCACGGCGCGGCCTATGCCCTGGCCCGCGGCGGTGACGATGGCGGTCTTGCCTTGCAGCCTTCCGGTCATGACGTTTTCCTTTTTACTTGGCCATGCCCATGACGGTGGGCAACCAGAGGGTGATCTGGGGGATGTAGGTAATCGCGATCAGCGCCAGGAACAGCGGCACCAGCCAGGGCAGGATGGCGACCGTGGTCCGTTCCACCGACAGCTTGGATACCCGCGCCAGCACGAACAGCACCATGCCCATGGGCGGATGCAGCAGGCCTATCATCAGGTTCAGCGTCATGATCAGGCCGAAATGGATCGGGTCGATGCCAAGCTTGAGCACGATGGGCAGCAGGATAGGCACCAGGATGGTGATGGCTGCGATGGTGTCGATGAAGCAGCCCACGATCAGGATCAGCACGTTGGCCATCAGCAGGAACACCCATTTGTTCTGGGTCACGCTGAGAATGCCGTCGGTCAGCGCCTGGGCCGCCTGGGTGGTGGTCAGCAGCCAGGCAAACACCGACGCAGCGGTGACGATGAACAGCACCGAAGCCGTGGTCTCGATGGTGTCGAACGTGGCCTTGGCCAGGGTCCGCAAGGTCATGGAGCGATAGCGCACCAGCCCCAGGAACAACGCCCAGATCACCGCGGCCACGGCGGCCTCCGTGGGCGTGAACCAGCCCAGCGTCATGCCGCCGATCAGGATGACGGGCGCCATCAACGCCATCACCGCCGAGAAGTTGTAGCGCCAGTCCAGCGCCAGCAACACGGCAAAGGCGACGCCCGCGGCCAGGTTGGCCGACATGCCGGCCTCGGTCATGAGCCAGATCGCCAGCGGAAACGCCAGCACGATGCCGACTTCCAACCCGGCGGCGCCCAGCCGCTTCCAGTCGAAGGACACATCGCCGCCCCAGTTGTTGCGGCGCGCGTAGTAGGCCACGGTCAGCATCATCAGCACGGTCAGGACCGCGCCTGGAATCAGGCCGGCCAGGAACAGCGAACCGATGGACACGTTGGCCATCATGCCGTAGATGACGAAGGGCAGCGACGGCGGGATGATGGGACCCAGCGTGGCCGAGGCGGCCGTCACGCCCACCGCGAACTCGGTCTCGTAGCCGTGGTCCTTCATGGCCTTGATTTCGATGGTGCCCAGGCCCGCGGCGTCGGCGATGGCGGTGCCCGACATGCCGGCGAACACCACCGAGCCGATGATGTTCACCTGCCCCAGCCCGCCTCGCATCCAACCCACCAACGCCACGGCGAAGTTGTAGATGCGGCCGGTGATGCCGGCGATGTTCATCAGGTTGCCGGCCAGGATGAAGAACGGCACGGCCAGCAGCGGGAAGGATTCCACGCCCGCGATCATGCGCTGCGCCACCACTACGTCGGGCACGCTGCCCGAAATCAGCACGAACAGCAGCGACGCGCCCGCCATGGCCACCGCCACCGGCAGGCCAAAGATCATCAACAGCAGAAAGGTTCCGATCAGTATGCCCATGTCTCGCTTCCGGTTGTCGTTGTCGGATTCCGGGGCCGCCCCGGCTAGTCCTGCGACTCGTAGGCCGCGGGGTTTTCCAGGATGGAGTAGCCCTGGCGCCAATTGCTCATCGACACCTGCACCGAGCGCAGGAACATCAACGCGAATCCCGCCAGCGCCATCCAGTAGACGTAGGCCTTGTTCCAGAACAGCGTGGTCATGGGCTCGTCTCCGACCAGGGTGATGTAGCGGTACGTGAGCCACACCGCATAACCGAAGAATGCCGTGCGCAGCAGGTCGATGACGGTAGCCAGCGCGCGGCCGGCGGGACGCGGCAGATAGCGGTACAGGAAGTCCACCTGGATGTGGCGGCAGGCGCGCACGCACATGGCCGAGCCGATGAACACCACGCCGATCAGGCAGTAGACGGCCAGTTCCTCGGTCCAGGCGTAGGAATCGTTAAGCACGTAGCGCGAAAAGAACTGCAGGAAGACCAGCAGCGCCATGGCCCAGAAAATGCCCAGGCAGATCCAGTCCTCGGGCTGGTAGCCTGCCAGGCTGACCTCGTGGTGGTCGGCTTCCTCGAAGCTGTGGACGATCTCCTGCGCCGTGGCGGGCGGCTGGTGCCCGGCGGGATGGACAGGGTTGTTGCTGGCGGCCGCCATGACGGCGGCCTTGGCATCGGAATGCATGGCGTTCCCCTTGTGCGGAATCGGACAGGTCGGCGCGGAGCCGCCGCGGCGGCTCCGCATGCGTTTACTTCACGGCCTGGATCCGTTCCCAATCCGATTTTTCGTAGCCGTATTGCTTGAACGGCACTTTTTCCAGCACGGTTTCGCGGAAATCCTGGACGTTCACCTCCGCCACGCTCAGCCCCCGCTTGCGGAACACTTCAACCATCTTCTTCTCGCTTTCGGCGACCTCGGCGGAGGCCTTCTCGGCGGCCTGCTGCGCGACTTCGGAGAAGATCTTCTTGTCCTCATCGGACAGGCTCTTCCACAGCTTGCCGGAGATGACCGTGTTCAGGTGATCGACGATGTGGCCGGTGAGGATGATGTTCTTCTGCACCTCGTAGAACTTCTTGGCCTCGATGGTGGTAAGCGGGTTCTCCTGCGCCTCCACCGTGCCGTTCTGCAAGGCCAGGTAGACCTCGGCGAAGGCGATCGGCGCGGTATTGGCGCCGCAGGCGCGCGGCATGGCCAGGTAGGCGGCCACGTCGGGCACGCGGATCTTCAGGCCCTTCATTTCGGAGCACTTGGTGAAGGCGCGGTTGGACGTGGTCTGGCGCGTGCCGTAGTAGGTGGTGGCGACGATGTGGTTGCCGCTCTTCTCGTCGTAGCCGCGCGTGAGCTCCTTGTAGATGTCGCTCTTGGTGTAGGCGATCAGGTGCTCCGGGTTGCGGAAGATATAGGGGTAGTAGGTGACGCCGATGCGGGGGAAGCTCTTGGCCGCGAAGCTGGAACCCGAGATGATCATGTCGACCGTGCCCAGGGTCAGGCCCTGGTTGATGTCGTTTTCCTTGCCCAGCTGCGAGGCCGGGTATACGTCGATCTGGTAGCGGCCGTTGGTGCGCTTGCCGATCTCCTGCGCCGCCCAGACGGAAGCGGTATGGAAGGGTTCGGATGTCTCGTACACGTGGGCCCACTTGAGCTTGGTCTGCGCCATTGCGCTGCCGCTGGCGGCGAGCGCCAGGGCGGCAACCAGCGCCTTGACGGCGTTGCCTAGGTTCATGTCGTCTCCTCGTTGTTTTTTGAATGCCCGGCCTGGCGGCCCATGGCGAGCCGCCAGCGGGTCACGCTTCAACTACAAGTTGCACCTTGGTACTGCGACTGCGATCCGCCGCCAGCTCGAAGGCCTCGAACGCCTGCGACAACGGCAACTGCGCGCTCATCAGGGGCCGCACGTCCACCTTGCGCGCGCGCAGGTAGGAGACGGCCCAATCGAACTCCACGCCGGCGCGGAACGCGCCGACATAGTCGAGCTCCCGCGCCATGATGTTGTTGGCCGGAAACGCGATGCCCTCGGCGGGCAGCGTTCCCACTTGCACGATGCGGCCGCCGCGCCGCGTCGCCGTCAGGCAGGTCGCCAGCGCCGCGGGGCTGCCGGCGGCTTCGATGCTGATGTCGGCGATATCGGCCAGATCGGCGGGCGCGAGCCGGTCGCTGCGCACGGCCTCGTCGGCGCCGACCTGGCGCGCCATGTCCAGCGGCCGGTCGGCCACGTCCACGACCGTCACGTGGGCCGCGCCCGCCAGCCTGGCGGCCAGCACGGTCATGCAGCCTATGGTGCCGCCGCCCGTGACCAGCACGCGCTTGCCCATCATGGGACCCGCCCTGTTGACGCCGTGCAGGCCGATGGACAAGGGCTCGGCACAGGCGATCTCGCCCAGCGTGACGTCTGCTTCCGGCACTGGCGTGAGCTGCCGCTCGCCCATCACGAAACGCTCGCGGAACATGCCTTGCACGTGCGGATAAATGCTGGCGCTGCCGAGAAAGCGCATGTTGCGGCAAAGATTGTCGCGGCCGGCGCGGCAGTAATCGCAGCCGCCGCAAGGGTGGGAGGGATTGATGGCGACCTTCATGCCCGGGGCCACCGACCGCACGGCATCGCCCGTCCGCAGCACCACGCCCGAAGCCTCATGGCCGGGGATGAGGGGCTCGCGGATGACGAAGGCGCCCACGCGGCCATGCAGGAAATAGTGCAGGTCGGATCCGCAGATGCCCGCGGCCCCCAGCCTCAGTTCCACCTCGTGCGGCGCCAGCGGCGCGACTTCGTCCGGTTCCAGGCGCAGGTCGCGCGCCCCGTGGATGCGACAGGCCAGCGTCATGGCGACTTGCTCCTTGGCATGGCGGACGGCGGGCGCCTGCGTGCGATGTTCATGGTTCGGCCTGCTCCCGGCTGTCCAAGGGCTGGCCGGACGCGTCCGCGCCGGGCCAGCTTGCGGTGAGGCGATCGTGCGAGCAGGCCAGATGGTGATGCATGGCGGCGCGCGCGCCGCGGTCGTCGCCGGCGCGGATGGCATCGATCACCTTGCGGTGTTCAGCGATGGCGGCAGCCCAGCTGGAGGGATTCTCGAAGTAGTCGCCCAGCTTCACGGACAGCGGGTTGTGGCGCTCGTCGAACAGCTCGCTCACCACACGCACCAGCACGGCGTTGTTCGCCATCTCGGCCACGCGCAGGTGGAACAAGCGGTCTCCGCGGATGGGCACGTTGCCGGCCTGCGCCTCGTCTTCCATGGTGCCGACGGCTTCGGCCAGCCCGTCCACCAGCGCGGGGGTGTTGCGCAACGCGGCCTGCGCGGCCAGCTCGCCTTCGATCACCTGGCGGGCTCGTATGGTTTCCAGCGGGCTTTCCGCCGTCAGGCTGGCGCGCGGCCCCCCGGCCAGGCTTTGCACATAGACGCCCGAGCCCATGCGGACTTCCACCCAGCCCTCGACCTCCAGGGCGATCAGCGCTTCGCGCACCGACGGACGCGACACGCCCAGCTTGAGCGCCAGATCGCGCTCGGGCGGCAGGCGCGCGCCGACCGGGAACTCGCCCGACTCGATCAGCAGGCGAAGCTGGTCGGCGATCTGGCGATACAGGCGGCGGGGTTCGATGGTCTGGATGGGCATGGACTGCGGAGACTCGGGTAGGAAATTTAGGCCAAAAGGTAAAGTGGCCTTACCAATTGACCAAATATTGCGCCGGTCCCGGATGCGTCACAATTAGGGTTTGCCCAAAGATGCTTGCGATGGCCTCGCGGGCAATGCTTATCTGTTAAAAAGCCGCCACACCCAGCCCACTTTCCGTACCCATGTCACACAATCCGCATCATTCGCCCTTCAAGAGCACAGGCGGCCTGCGCCGCATCCTGAATGCGCTGCGCTACTCGCTGCAGGGCCTGCAGGCTGCCATCAAGTACGAGGCGGCATTCCGCCAGGAGCTGGCGCTGGCCGTGTTGATGATCCCGGCCGCGTTCTTCCTCGGCCGGACCACCGTCGAGGTGTTTTTCCTGGTGGGCACGGTGATCATGGTGCTGGCGGCGGAGCTGCTGAATTCCGCCATCGAGGCGCTGGCCGACGCGCTATCCGTCGAATCGCACCCGCTCCTGGGACGCGCGAAGGACCTGGGCAGCGCCGCCGTGATGCTGCTGCTGATCTTCGCCGGGGCAGTCTGGATCGGCGTGGCCATCAGCCGATTCGTCATGCATTGACGCGGCTAGTCATCTCCGCGGAGATGCGCCGCTATTTATACTGGGAGCCATGATGCCTAGATCGACGCCCGACTCCTCCGAGCGCATTGTCATCGTCGGCGGCGGCGCCGGCGGCCTGGAATTGGCCGCCAAGCTGGGCCGCCTGCATGGCCGGCAGCACATCACGCTGGTCGACAGCCGCCCCTTCCATATCTGGAAGCCCTCGCTGCACGAAGCGGCCGCGGGCACGCTGGACATCCACCAGGAAGGCCTGTCCTACCTGATGCTGGCCCACATGAACGGGTTTTCGTTCGCGCAGGGCCGCCTGGAACAGGTCGACCGCGAGCAGCGCCGGATCACGGTGGGCGCGGTGAGCGACGCGCAGGGCCAGGAAGTCCTGCCGCGCCGCGAACTGGCCTACGACACCCTGGTGCTGGCCCTGGGCAGCACCTCCAATTTCTTCAATACGCCGGGCGCGGCCGAGCACGCGGTCACGCTGGACTCCACCGAAAACGCAGAGCAATTCCGGCTGACCATGCTCAAGGCCATGGCCCTGGTGGACCAGGCCAAGGTGCGCAATCCCTCGGCCCGCCTGGATCTGGTGATCGTGGGCGGCGGCGCCACCGGCGTCGAATTGGCCGTGGAACTGGTCGAGGCCAGCCACGTGGTCAGCGCCTACGGCCTGCCCAACTTCCGCGCCGAACGCGACCTGGCCATCACCCTGGTCGAGGGCGCGCCGCGCATCCTGTCGGCCCTGCCCGAGAAGATCTCGGTGGCGGCCACCAAGCGGCTGACCGAGATGGGCATACGGGTGGAAACGTCCTGCCGGGTCTCGGAAGTCACCGCCGACAGCGTCAGGACGGCCGACGGACGTGAATTCCCCGCCCAGCTCTGCATGTGGGCGGCGGGCATCCAGGGCCCGGCCCTGCTGGCCGACCTGGACCTGCCGCTGAACAAGGTGGGCCAACTGGAAGTCAACGAACGGCTGGAAACCGCCGATCCGCACATCCTGGCGCTGGGCGACTGCTGCGCGGCGCCGTGGCGCGACGGCCGCAGCGTGCCGGCCCGCGCCCAGGCCGCACACCAGGAAGCCGACTATCTGGCCAAGAAGCTCACCGCGCGCCTGCGCCACGCGCCCGAGCCCACCGCGCCCTACGTTTACGAGGACCACGGCTCGCTGGTGTCGCTGGGCCAGGACGCCGGCGTCGGCAGCCTGATGGGCAAGCTCGCCGGACGGGGGCTGTTCGTAAGCGGTACACTGGCACGCCTGATGTACATGAGCCTGCACCTGATGCACCACAAAGCGGTGCTAGGCATCTCTCGTACCGCCTCCCTTGCCCTGGCCCGCCTGCTCATGCGGCGCACGCGCCCGCGGGTCAAACTGCACTGAACTCCCATGAATTTCCTGCAAAAACTCGAACACGCCTGGACCACCAGCAACTCGCTCCTGCAAGTCGGGCTGGATCCCGATCCGCAGCGCTTTCCCCGCGAACTGCAGGACAAGCCGGACGCCATCTTCCAGTTCTGCCGCGACATCGTGGACGCCACCGCGCCCTATGCCTGCAGCTTCAAGCCGCAGATCGCCTACTTCGCCGCCCACCGCGCCGAAGACCAGCTGGAAGCGCTGTGCCAGCACATCCGCGAAAAGCATCCTGACCTGCCCATCGTGCTGGACGCCAAGCGCGGCGACATCGGCTCCACCGCCGAGAACTATGCCCGCGAAGCCTACGAACGCTACCAGGCGCATGCGCTGACGGTCAGCCCCTACATGGGCCTGGACTCGGTCGAGCCCTACCTGGCGTGGCGCGACCGCGGCGTGATCGTGCTGTGCCGCACCTCCAATCCTGGCGGCTCGGACCTGCAGTTCCTGAAGATGGACAATGGCGAGCCGCTGTACCTGCACGTCGCGGGCCTGGTTGCCGACAAATGGAACGCCAATGGCCAGTGCGGCCTGGTGGTAGGCGCGACCTTCCCGAATGAGCTAGCCGCGGTGCGCGAACGCATCGGCGATGCGGTGCCCCTGCTGGTACCGGGCATCGGCGCCCAGGGCGGCGACATCACCGCCACGGTCAATGCCGGCGCCAACGCCGCCCGCAGCGGCATGATGATCAACTCGTCCCGCGCCATCATCTACGCCAGCGGCGGCGACGACTGGCGCGAAGCCGCCGGCACGGCGGCCAAGGGCCTGCGCGACGCAATCAACGCGGTGCGCTGATCCGGCACGGGGGCCTCGCGCCCCCAGCCGCGCGAGCCTCGTCCTTCAGCGCCGGTTGACCGGCGCTCCCAACAATTCCAGCACCCCGCGCAGCGCGTAATCCACCGCCGCGTTGCGCACTTGCGCGCGATCGCCGGGGAACACGTGCGTGACGGCGCGGCTGCTGATGCCTTCGCCCGCGCGCAGCGCGAAACCGAAGCACACCATGCCCACCGGCTTGCCGGGCGTCGCGCCGCCGGGACCGGCAATGCCGGTCGTGGACACCGCCACATGCGCGGCGGGGGACGCCAGCAGCACGCCGTTGGCCATCTCCAGCGCCACCGGCTCGCTGACGGCGCCGAAGTGGTGCAAGGCGTCGGGCGACACGTCCAGTTCAGAAACCTTGGCCTCGTTGCTGTAGGTCACGAAGCCGCGCTCGAACCAATCGCTGGAACCGGCCACCGCTGTCATGGCCCCGGCCAGGAGGCCGCCGGTGCACGACTCGGCCGTGCCCAGCATCCAGCCCTTGCGCCGCAGCGTTTCGCCCAGCCGTTCGGCCAGCGCCAGCGAGGTGGCCTGCGCCAGCTGTTCGGCCGACAGATTGGGCCGGGTGCCTTCTTGTTGTCCGCTCATCCCAAGACTCCTGTGCGCACGACCAGCGCCATGACCAGCAGGGCGTATCCAGCCGCCACGATATCGTCCCACATCACGCCGAAACCGCCCTTGATGTGGGCGTCGAAGAACTTGATGGGAGGCGGCTTGACGATGTCGAACGTGCGGAACAGCACGAACGCCAGCGCCTGCGGCAACCAGCCCGCGGGCGTCAGCCAGAGCACCAGCCAGAACGCCACCATCTCGTCCCAGACCATTCCGACATGATCCGACTGCTGGAGTTCACGGCCGACGCGATGGCAGGCCCAGCATCCGTACAAAAAAGCCAGGGCCAGGAATGCGCCGATCGCCCAGTCCGACGCGGCGGGCGCGGCCGCGACCCAGATCGCCCAGGCCAGCAGCGTGCCCCAGGTGCCCGAGGCCGGCCGGATCAGGCCGCTGCCGAAGCCGAAGGCGATGAGCCGTCCCGGATCCCGGCAGACCCAGGACAGCGGCGGGTAGGCGGTCCGGGCGCGGTCGCGCATGGAGGTGGGACGGTTGTCGGTGGACGGCATGGGTGTGCGGGTTGGGGCGCGGCGGATCAGGCCGCGGGAAAGTGATCGAAACCGGCAGGCAAGTCGCCCAGGGGCTGACCCTGGCCGTCCAGCACGGACAGGCCGTGCTGCGCCTGGATCTGCCCCACGCGGGTCACGCGGACGCCGGCCTCAGCCGCCGCGGCAAGCACGGCCTCGCGCCGCGAGGCGGGCGCGGTGAAGCATAGCTGGTAGACGTCGCCCCCACCCAGCACCGCGCGGCGCAGCGGCGCATCTTCCAGGGCAGCCAGGGCGGCTGCCGCGGGCAGCTCGGCGTAGTGCAGCGTGGCGCCCACGCGGCTGGCGGCCAGGATGTGGCCCAGGTCCTGCAGCAGGCCGTCGGAGATATCGATGGCGGCATGGGCAATGCCGCGCAGCGCCAGGCCCAGCGCCACCTGAGGTTCTGGCCACTCCAGCGCGCCGCGCGTCGCCGCGAGCAGCGCCGCATCGGCAGGGTACTGCCCGTCCAGCAGGCGGTAGGCCACGTCGGCCGCCCCCAGCTCGCCCGATACCCAGATGTCGTCGCCAGCCTGGGCGCCGTCCCGGCGCAAGGCCAGTCCGGCCGGCACGGCGCCGAACACGGTGACACTGATGGCAAGGTCGTGCGCGCTGCGCGTGGTGTCGCCACCGATCAACGGGCAGCCGTGAGCGGCGGCCAGCGCATGGAAGCCTGCGGCGAAAGCCGCCAGCCAGGGCTCGTCCAGCCGCGGCAAGGCCAGGCCCAGCACGCAGCCGATGGGGCGCGCGCCCATGGCGGCCAGGTCGGACAGATTCACCGCCAGGGCCTTGTGCCCCAGCGCTTGCGGATCCACATCGGGAAAGAAGTGGCGGCCTTCCAGCAGCAAGTCCGTGCTGGTGGCCACCTGTTCGCCGGGCGGGACCGGGAACAGGGCGCAATCATCGCCCACGCCCAGCAGGCCGGCAGGGGCCGCGCGGGTGAAATAGCGCGCGATCAAATCAAATTCGGACGCCAAGGCAACTCCGCAGTCCGGCGCAGCCGGCCGGCGTTGAAACCCACACGGCACGACAGCCAACATCAATCATGCGCCGCGCCATACACAACCGAAGATAAACCCGCGCGTCGCAAAAAACAGGTGCCTCCCAATCCGGGCCGCGCGGATCCGGCTCCGCCGGTCCGCAGCGGCGCCCCCTTGGGGGGGAAGCGCGCAGCGCTTCGGGGGGGGGCCTACCTTCTAGCCGCAGCCTGGACTTCGTTCGCGCGCACGTCGGCCGCCAGCTTGTCGAGCACGCCGTTGACGAACTTGAAACCGTCGGTGCCGCCGAATGACTTGGCCAGTTCGA
The DNA here is from genome assembly GCF_013267355.1 of Achromobacter pestifer. Taxonomy (NCBI): domain Bacteria; kingdom Pseudomonadati; phylum Pseudomonadota; class Betaproteobacteria; order Burkholderiales; family Alcaligenaceae; genus Achromobacter; species Achromobacter pestifer. The sequence continues at coordinate 3,779,439 of NZ_CP053985.1, read as the reverse complement.
CGGCTTCATTGATGGCAACCTTGTACGGCACTTCGACATGATGGATCAGTTCGAAGCTGCCGATCAGCAGGATGCCATGCTCGACAGGCGACAGTTCGGCCAGCGGACGGTCGACGTAGGGCGTGAAACGCTCGCGCAGCGCAGGCGCTTCGCGCAGCACGCCATGCAGCAAGGTCTTGAACCACTGCGCGTCGGCCTCGGAAAAATCCTCGGTGTCGCGCAGATGGGCGTCGATCTCGCCGGCGTCCTGCGTGCCTTCGCCGCCGCGCAGCAGCCACGCGTACACGCCCTGCAGGGCAAATTCGCGGGCGCGGCGGCGCGCGCTGCGCGCGTTGGCGCGGGCTTGCGCCGCGCTATCAGCGCTGGTCGTCGTCTTCTTCGTCGTCAAAATCTTCGTCCTCGTCTTCGTCGTCTTCGTCTTCTTCCTCGGGTTCCAGGGCTGCCACCAGGTTGGCCATTTCAACGGCCACCTGGGCGCAATCGCGGCCCTTGCCGGCGGCGCGCGCCTGCGCCTGCTCGTCGGTGTCGACGGTCAGCACGCCATTGGCGACGGGGATGCCGGTTTCCAGGGAAATACGGGTGATTGCAGTGGCCATTTCATTGCTGACCACTTCAAAGTGATAGGTCTCGCCGCGAATGACCGCGCCCAGCGCGATCAGGGCGTCGAATTCAAACGTTTCGGCCATATGGGACAGGGCCACGCCCAGTTCCAGGGCGCCGGGAACGGTGACGACCATGACGTCGCGCTCGTCCACGCCCAGTTCGGCCAGTTCCTTCAGGCACGCTTCGAGTTCGGCCTGACCGATTTCCTCGCTGAAGCGGGCGCGTACGATGCCGATGTGCAGCCCTTCGCCGTTCAGGTCGGGGGTAAGGATGTAAGGGTTCATGTGTCGGCCTTCAGTGTGTTGCGGGAGTATTCGGAGGGTCGCAATCGTAACCCGTAATGGTGAGCGAGAAGCCCGCCATGCTGGGCATCTTGCGCGGCCGGGCCAGCAGCTTCATCTGGCCCACGTGCAGGTCACGCAGAATCTGGGCGCCAATCCCGTAGGTACGCAGGCCGTAACGGTCGGCGTTGGCGGAGTTGGCCTGGGCCTTCGGGTCATTCCAGCCGGCGATCTGGCCAAACAGGTGTTCCGTGGACGATTGGCAATTCATCAGTACCAGCACCCCCGCGGGCGCGGCCGCGATGGCCTGCAGGGCCTGCGCCACGCCCCAGCTGTGCGGGCTGGCGCCGGTGTCCAGCACGTCCAGCACGGAGGCCGGTTCGTGCACCCGCACCAGCGTCTCGGCGTCGGGAGTCACGTTACCATGCACCAGCGCCAAATGGGCGGAGCCGGTGGCGGCGTCTTCATAGGCCACGGCCTCGAATTCGCCCCAGGCCGTCTGCATGGTGCGCTTGCCCACGCGCTTGACGATGGATTCGTGTTCGCTGCGGTACTGGATCAGGTCGGCGATGGTGCCGATCTTCAGGCCGTGCTCGCGGGCGAACTGCACCAGGTCCGGCAGGCGGGCCATGGTGCCGTCGGGCTTGAGGATTTCGCAGATGACGGCGGCGGGCGTCAGGCCGGCCATGGCGGTCAGGTCGCAGCCCGCCTCGGTGTGGCCGGCGCGCACCAGCACGCCGCCGGGCACCGCACGCACCGGGAAGATGTGGCCGGGCTGGACCAGGTCCGCGGGCTTGGCGTCGCGCGCCACCGCCACCTGGATGGTGCGGGCGCGGTCGGCGGCCGAAATGCCGGTCTCGACGCCTTCGGCGGCCTCGATCGACTGAGTGAAGTTGGTGCCGTAGCGCGTGCCGTTGCGGGCCGCCATCAGGGGCAGGTCCAGCTGGCGGCAACGCTCTTCGGTCAGGGTCAGGCACACCAGGCCGCGGCCGTGCGTCACCATGAAGTTGATGGCTTCTGGCGTGACGAATTCGGCGGCCATGACCAGGTCGCCCTCGTTTTCACGGTCTTCCTCGTCAACCAGGATGACGATGCGGCCGGCGCGCAGCTCGGCGATGATTTCGGCGACCGAGGCGATGCCGAAGGATTCCGGCTCGGAGCCGGGCAAAGGGGACAACTGGACGGACATGGCGGGCACGTAAACCAGGCGGGAAAGCCCGGATTTTACCGCCCCTGGAGGCGGAACCCCTATCTGGCCCTGCCAGCCCCGCCAGCCGGGGGTGTCCGGTAAACTTTCGCCCGGAGACCAACCCTTAAAAACCGAGCCAAGGAAACCTCACATGCAAGCCCTTGCGGCCATGCCTTTGACCGTCGCGGCGGCCGTCCGCGTCGTGCTGACCGACATCGACGACACGCTGACCACCGAAGGCCGCCTGCCGGCGGACGCCTACGCGGCGCTGGAACGCCTGGAACTGGCTGGCATCCAGGTCGTGCCCATCACCGGCCGCCCGGCCGGCTGGTGCGACCATATCGCCCGCATGTGGCCGGTGCGCGCCGTGGTCGGCGAAAACGGCGCGTTCTACTACGCCTATGACCGCCAGGCCCGCCGCATGACCACCCACTACTGGACGGACGCCGCCTCGCGCCAGGCCAGCCGCAGAAAGCTGGACGCCATCCGCGACCGCGTCCTGGCCGAAGTGCCCGGCGCCGCCGTGGCCAGCGATCAGGACTACCGCGTGGCCGACCTGGCCATCGATTTCTGCGAGGACGTACCCGCCCTGCCCGATACGGCGATCACCCGGATCGTCCAGATCTTCGAGGAAGCCGGCGCCCAGGCCAAGGTCAGTTCCATCCACGTCAATGGCTGGTTCGGCGACTACGACAAGCTCACCATGACGCGCACCATGTTCCAGCGCGAATTCGGCGCGGACGTGGCGAACGCCCTGGACAGCACCCTATTCATTGGCGACTCCCCCAACGACGAGCCCATGTTCGCCTACTTCCCGATTTCGGTCGGCGTGGCCAACATCCAGGCTCAGTTGCACCGCCTGACGCACCGCCCCGCCTTCGTCGCCGCCTTCCACGGCGGCGCGGGTTTCGTGGAAATGGCCGACCGGCTGCTGGCCGCGCGGTCCACCCAAGCACAGCCGGCCTGAGGTCCGCACACCGTGGCGACATCCCATCCCGTTTCATCCCCGGCCGCCAACGATGGCCGCCGCAGCATCCAGTCGATCGAGGTGGGCGTGCCGCTGCTGGCCGCCCTGGTCGACGCCGGCAAGCCCCTGACCCTGCGCGACCTGGCGGCAGGCGCTGGCATGACCTCGGCCAAGGCGCACCCGTACCTGGTCAGCTTCATCCGCGTCGGCCTGGTGCAGCAGGACGCCATCACCGGCCAGTACGAGCTCGGCCCCTTCGCCCTGCAGATGGGCCTGGTCAGCCTGCAGCGCCTGGACCCCGTGCGCGTCGCCATGCCGGAAATCGCCAAGCTGCAATCGGAAATCGGCCACACGCTGGGCATCGCCGTGCTCGGCTCGCACGGCCCCACCATGATCCACATGACCGAAGCCAGCTACCCGGTACACGTGAACATGCGCAAGGGCACGGTGATGTCCATGCTGCATACGGCGACCGGCCTGGTGTTCGCCGCCTGGCTGCCGCCCAAGGTCAGCGAGCACTACATCGCGCGCGAGGAAGGCGACACGGCCGTCATCGCCAGCGTGCCGCCCCCGCGCAAGGCCTCCCGCGCCAACATTGAGGCGCAACTGGCGGACATCCGCGTGCACGGCATGGCACGCGCGCTGGGCAACCCGCTGCCGGGCGTGGACGCGCTGTCGGTGCCGGTCTTCGACAACACCGGCAATATCGTCCTGGCCCTGACCAGCCTGGGTCCCACGGGGCTGTTCGACGTGGCCTGGGACGGCGCCATCGCCCGGCCGCTGCTGGCCTGCGCGCAGGAAATCTCGCGCAAGCTCGGCTACCGAAGCTGAACGGGCCAAATTCGCGCAAAAACGAATATAAATCGAACAAAACGAACAAAAGCCGAAAAGAAAGGCAGGGACTTTCCCGAGTGCAGCCCCTCCTCTTCCATGTTTGAATTCAGGTTGAATTAAGTGACACGTCACACAAACAAAGAAAGAGGAGACACAAGATGCAAGCTCTGCGCCTGCTTCAAGCGGCCACGCTGGCCGCCTTCGCCCTGGGTACGTCCGCCGCGCAGGCCGCCGATGCCTGCACCAACCGCGGCGATCTGGACCAGATGTACTGCGACGCCAACAAGGACCTGGTGGCCGACACGCCCACCGATCCGGCCAAGCTGAAGACCCCGTCCACGCTGGTATTCACCTACACCCCGGTGGAAGACCCGGCGGTCTACGAAGACATCTTCAAGCCCTTCACCAAGCACCTGTCCGAATGCACGGGCAAGCGCGTGGTGTTCTATCAGGTGCAAAGCAATGCCGCGGAAATCGAAGCCATGCGCTCGGGCCGCCTGCATGTGGGTGGTTTCTCGACCGGCCCCACCGCCTTCGCCGTGAATATCGCCGGCGCCGTGCCGTTCGCCGTCAAGGGCTACGCCGACGGCTTCCAGGGCTACAACCTGATCGTCATCGTCAAGAAGGACAGCCCCTACCAGAAGCTGGCCGACCTGAAGGGCAAGAAGCTCGCGCACACCGCGCCCTCGTCGAACTCGGGCCACATGGCGCCGGTCGCGCTGTTCCCCAAGGAAGGCCTGACCCCCGACAAGGACTACAAAGTCATCTTCTCCGGCAAGCACGACCAATCCGTCATGGGCGTGAACTCCGGCGACTACGACGCCGCGGCCGTGGCCTCGGACGTGTTCAAGCGCATGGTCGAGCGCGGCCAGGTCAAGGAAGCCGACTTCCGCGTGATCTACAAGAGCGAGAAGTTCCCGACCTCGTCGTTCGCCTATGCGCATGACCTGGAGCCGAAGTTCCGCGACCAGATGCTCAAGTGCTTCTACGACTACCGCTTCCCGGCAGAAATGTCGAAGGCCTTCGACGGCGCCGACCGCTTCTATCCGGTGACCTACGAGAAGGACTGGGCCATCGTGCGCCAAGTCGCCGAATCCGGCGGCGAGAGCTTCAACCGCGCTGCCTACGACCGCGAATCCGCCAAGAGCAAGAAGTAATTCCGTATGACGACGTCGCTACGCATTTCCGGCCTGGTGAAGGAATACCGGGCCGGCCGGCCGGTACTCAACGGCATCGACCTGCAGATCGCGGGACAGGGGCTGACCGCCATCATTGGCCCCTCGGGCACCGGCAAGAGCACGCTTCTGCGTTGCATCAACCGGCTGATCGAACCCACCAAGGGCGAGATCGTGCTGCAGTCCCAGGATGGCACCGTGGACCTGGCCCGCGTGCGCGGCGCGTCGCTGCGCCGCGCGCGCCGGCGCATCGGCATGGTGTTCCAGGAATACAACCTGGTGGAACGCCTGACGGTCATGGAGAACCTGCTGACTGGACGGCTGGGCTACACCTCCGCCGTGAAGGCGTGGATGCGCCGCTTCGAGCCCGAGGACATCCAGCATGCCTACAAGCTGCTGGACACCGTGGGCCTGGCGGGCTTTGCCGACCAGCGCGCCGATGCGCTGTCGGGCGGCCAGCGCCAGCGCGTGGGCATCGCCCGCGCGCTGATGCAGCGTCCGCAGCTGCTGCTGGCGGACGAACCCACCTCCTCGCTCGATCCCAAGACCTCCGTCGAGATCATGGAACTGCTGTCCGAACAGGGCAGCGCCACGGGCATTCCCGTCATCGTCAACATCCACGACGTCGAACTCGCCCGCCGCTACGCCACCCGCATCGTCGGCATGTCCGGCGGGCATGTGGTCTATGACGGCGACGGCCAGGGGCTGGACGCCACCATGCTCAAGACCATCTACGGAGGCGAGTCTTGGCTGGAATGATCGCACCCAAAGGGGCCCGCCCCTTCGCCATGTCCGGACGCGCCAAGGCGGGCCTGCTGTTGCTGCTGGCCTACACGCTGTACGCCGGCGCGCAGCTGGACTTCAGCTGGGCGCGCTTCGAAACCGGCATGGGCCACGCGTCCACGTTTCTGGCGCGCATGTTCCCGCCCAACTTCGAAAAGCCTGCCACCTTGTGGAAGGGCATCGCGGAGAGCCTGGAAATCGCGGTGCTGGCTTCGGTGCTGGGCATCATCATCGCCCTGCCCATCGGCTTGCTGGGCGCGCGCAACATGATGCCCACCTGGGTATCGTGGCCCGCCCGCGCCATCGTGGCGCTGTGCCGCGCGCTGCATCCCGTCATCGTCGCCATCCTGTTCGTCAAGGCCGTGGGCTTCGGCGCGCTGGCCGGCATCCTGGCGCTGACGGTCGCCTCCGTCGGCTTCATCGGCAAGCTGTTCACCGAGGCCATCGAGGAAATATCGCTCAAGCAGGTCGAAGCGGTGCGCGCCACGGGCGCGTCGTTCGCCAACGTGATCATCTTCGGCGTGCTGCCGCAGGTGTTCGCCCGCTTCATCGGCTTTGCGACCTACCAGTTCGACTCCAACCTGCGCAATTCCACCATGGTGGGGATCGTGGGCGCGGGCGGCGTGGGCGGCACCTTGTTCTCGGCGTTCCAGCGCTTCGACTACGACTTCGTCAGCGCCATCCTGCTGACCCTGATCGCCATCATCATGCTGGGCGAAATCCTGGCGGGCTTCGTGCGCGCCGTGTTCCTGGACAACCTGGGCTTCGACCGCATCCTGCAAGGCCGCTTCGCCGGCGCGCGCGGCATCGGCAGCAGCACAACGCCGGTCAAGCGCCGGGCGGAGGTGGACGAATGAACGCCCATGCCTCCATCCTGAATCCGGCGGGCACGCCGCGCGTCTGGCAACGCTACAGCATGGGCCAGCGCCTGTTGCGCTTCGCGCTCTACCTGCTGCTGGTCGCGGCCATCGTGCAGGCGATCCGCGGCGTCGAGGTCATTCCGGAGTTCCTGTACGACGCGCCCGAGCAGATGGCCGACCTGTTCCGGCGCATGTGGCCGATAGACTGGGCCTACTACCCGGAAGGCGTGCACGGCGCGCTGATCGAAACGCTGCACATCGCCACGCTGGGCACCATCCTGTCCGTGGTGATGGCGGTGCCTGTCGGGTTGCTCGCGGCCAACAACCTCACGCCCAGCAAGACCGTCAACATGCTGGCCAGGCTGATCCTGGTGTCCAGCCGTTCGGTCAATTCACTGGTGTGGGCGCTGCTGTTCATCGCCATCTTCGGGCCGGGCGCCCTGGCCGGCACGCTGGCCATCGCGTTCCGCTCCATCGGTTTCGTCGGCAAGCTGGTGGGCGAAGCCATCGAGGAAGCGCAGCGCGGCCCCATCGAGGCCGTCACCGCCACCGGCGCCAGCAAGGCCTCGGTGATCTGGTACGCCTACTGGCCGCAGATCCGCCCGGCCTTCTGGTCCATCGTGCTGCTGCGCTGGGACATCAACGTGCGCGAATCGGCCGTGCTGGGCCTGGTTGGCGCCGGCGGCATCGGCATGGCGCTGGACACCGCGCTGAACCTGTTCCAGTGGGACCGCGTGGCGCTGGTGCTGGCCGCCATCTTCGCGGTGGTCGTCGTGGCTGAAATCATCATCACCCAGGTCCGCAAACGCATCCTCTGACGCGTCCGCGGATCCCTGCAGCGTTCCTTTGCTCCGCCCGGAAACGGGCGTTTTTTTTTGGGGCGACGACTCAGAACCGCACGTTCAGCCCCGCCCTGACGCCGTGATCCTGGGCTCCGCTGGCGAGCTGCCCCTGATACGACAGATCGAAGGAGACCTTGCGGGATACCTGCACATCCAGCCCCGCTTCCAGTACCGCGCTGTTCTTCGCGATGGGCACGCCGGCCACGGTAAAGGCATCGCCCGCCGCGAAGGCCTGGGTGGCGGCGGGTTTCAAATCGCCAAAGGCGTAGCGCCAGCCCAGCGATCCCCGGGCCGTGGCTTGCGCGCCGCCCAGTTCGAAGCTGGACATGAGCCGCGAGCCCAGTGTCGTGTACGTGGTCTCGTTGGTCTGGCTGTTGGCGCGCAGCGCCGCGGCGCCGCCGCTCTCGCTGTAGCCGTCGGTCTTGAGGTTGACATAGGCCAGGTTGGCGAACGGCTCAAGCGCGGCGATGCGCGTGTCGATGCGGTAGCTGAGGTCGGCAAAGGCCTGGACGGTGCGGCCATCGTAGTTGGCCTTGAGGCGGTCGGAGTAGCCGGGCATGGCAACCGAGCGCCGAGTCGCGATGTCGTGCCAGCTGTAGGCCAGCCCGCCGCGCAGACCCAACGCACCCCATTGGCCGCCGCCGTAGGCGCCAAGATGGTAGTTGTCGCTGTCGCCGGAGGAGGCCCGGTCGCGCAGATCGAAATCCGTGCGGGTGTAGCCCGCCATCAGACCCAGCCGCCAGGCGTCGGACACCGGCGCGTCCACACCCAGCAGAAAGCCGCCGGTCGAGCTCTTGACCTGAGCGGCGTTGCCGTCGCCATCGGTCTGGCGCCAGGAACCCAGACCCTGTATCCAGCTGGCTGGCCCCATGGCGCCCGCCGGAGCCAGCCGGGCGCCGTCCCCGGCGGACGCCAGGACTGGCGCCGCCGATGCGCCGACCGCGCCTGCGGCCGAGCGCAGGCGCTCGCTGGCCGCGTCGCGCACATAGCGGCTGTCCTCGAGCAGCACGGTCTTGGCCGACGCGTGGATTTCGCCGGACAGTTGGTCGAAACTGGAACGCAGCAAACCCTTGTCGTCGGGCAGCGCCACGATCGCATCGTAGAGCCCGTTGCCCGCCGCCATGCCGATGCTGTCGATGGCGCCCGCCGCCGCGCGCTGGTTGCGCGTGGCAGCGGCGGTGGCCATGGCCGTGCCGTTGCGCGTCAATTCCAGCGACACCCGGCCCGCGCCATAGTCGTACCCAAGTTGCGGCGTCAGGAAGGCATAGTCGGAAGTCACCGTGTCGAACCGGCCGGACAAGGCGCCGTCAGCGGCCAGTAGCGTGTACACGGAACGCAGTCCGTAGTCGCCATCGATGCCGATATGCGCGACGGAGCCGCCATTGATCGTGGCATTGCCAGTGACATGGATGAGGTCGGCATCGGCGCCGCGCGGATTGGTTTCCACGGCGTAGCGCGCGCCGCTCTCGATGACGAGATCGCCATCGACGGTCAGCGTGCCTATGGAATTGCCCGGCGCCAGCGTGGCGCCGGCCGCCACCGTCACCGTCGAGCCGGCTCCCGAGCCCACGGTGCCCGCGCCTGCAAGCACGCCGCCCGCACCGATATTCAAGCCGCCGCCCAGCTTGCCGTTCAGGGCCAGCCTGCCGCCCTGGACCGTGGTGCTGCCGGTAAAGCCCGAGCTGTCGCCGGTCAGCCCCAGCGTGCCGGCGCCGCTCTTGACCAGGGCACCGTTGCCGGAAATGGCGCCGCCGAACGACGCATTCGCGCCCTGATCGAACACCAGCGTGCCGTTGTTGTCGACGTTGCCGAGGATCGAAGCGGCATTGCCGACCAAGATGCCGTCCCGGATCAGCGTGTTGCCGTAGGCATTGGCCGAGTTGTCCAGACGCAGCGTGCCGGACCCGGTCTTGATCAGATTGCCGCTACCCGAGACCATGCCGGTCAGGCCCAGCGTCGTGCTGGCGGCGACGTCGAAGGTCCCTGTCTGCGCCAGCGCGACCGTGCGCGCGGTATCGAAGCTGCCCGTGGCCGCCAGCGTGCCGCCATTGAACGTCAACGCGCCAGCGGCCGCGCCCAGGTTCGCGTCCTGCGCGACCTGCAAGACGCCGCCGGCGATCGCGGTGCCGCCGGCATAGCTGTTGCTTGCGCTCAGGATCAGCGTGCCGGCGCCAAGCTTGGCAAACGCGCCAGCGCCCGAAACCGTGCCGCTCAGGCCCAGCGCCGTGCCTGCAGCCACGTCGAAGCGACCCGACTGCATCAGCGACATCGGGCGCGTGGTATCGAATGACGCAGTAGTCGCCAGCGTGCCGCCATTGAACGTTACCGCGCCAGCGGCTGCGCCCAGGTTCGCGTCCCGCGCGACCTGCAAGGTGCCGCCATCGACCCGCGTGCCACCGGCGTGGGTATTGCTGCCGCCCAGCACCAGCGTGCCAGCCCCGGTTTTGGCGAACATGCCGCCTCCCGACACCGTGCCGTTCAGGCCCAAGACCGTGCCTGCGGCGACGTCGAAGCTGCCCGACTGCGCCAGCAGGACAGCGCGCGAGGTGTCGAACGACCCCGTGCTCGCCAGCGCGCCGCCGTCGAACGTCAGCGCGCCTGAAGCCGCGCCCAGGCTCGCGTCCTGCGCGATCTGCACGCTGCCGCCAACGATGCGCGTGCCGCCGCCATAGGTGTTATTGCCGCTCAGCACCAGCGTGCCGGCCCCCGCCTTGATGAGCATGCCGTTACCCGATACCGTGCCGGCCAGGCCCAAGGCAGTACCGGCCGCCACGTCGAAGCCGCCCGCCTGCGCCAGCGTGATCGCGCGCGCGGTGTCGAAAGTCCCGGTAGTCGCCAGCGTGCCGCCGTTGAAGCTCAGCCCGCCCGTGGCCGCCCCCAGGTTCGCGTCGCGGCCAACCTGCAGCACGCCGCCCGAGATGGTCGTACCGCCGCCATAGCTGTTGTCGCCGCTCAACACGAGCGTGCCCGCGCCGGCCTTGGTCAGGGTCCTGCCGTCCCAACCGCTGGCGGCACTGCCGGCTTGATCCGTCAACGCCGCTCCCACCAGGAAGCTGTCCGTGGCGTTGGTCAGCGTGAACGTGCCGTGCGCCAGGTTGTTGCCGGCGCTCCAGGACAAGCCATAAGTCGCCAGATACTGCATATTGTCCGCCGACTTGCGCGTATTGACGGTCATGTAGTCCACGGCGCCCGTGAAGCCGCCTACGCTCACCGACGCGAAGTCTCCGCTGATGCCGTGGCGGGTATCGATCAACACCTGGTCGAGCCGGCTCGTGTCGGAGATGCCTGCCAGCCGGAACGTCACGCCATCGCCCAGCAAGACGCGATCGGACTGCAAGGCGGGGCGGCCAGTCGCTGCCGCAATCTCCAGGGCCGTACCGTCGGCCAGATCGGTATCACCCGCCACCGACAGCACGGCCGTCCCCTGCACCGACAGCGTGCCGCCGGCAACCTTCAGATCGCCGCTCAGGTGGTTTGCCTCGCCCGCGACGCCATTGCCGTATTGCAATGTGCCGCCCGTCACCGCGGCCGAACCGCCCAGCACGCCTTGCACGATCAGCCGCCCCTGCGACACGGTCGTCTTGCCTGTGTACGAAGCGTGATTGCCGGCCAGGTCCAGCGTGCCTGCGCCGGTCTTGATCAAATTGCCGCTGCCGGAAATGGCGCCGCCAAAGCTCGCATCGGCGGCCTGCTCGAACACCAGCGTTCCGTTGTTGCCGACATTTCCCGAGACCGAACCGGCATGTCCGACCAGCGTACCTGCCTGAATCCACGTATTGCCGTAGGCATTGGCTCCGTTGTCCAGGCGCAAGGTGCCTGCTCCGGCCTTGAGCAGGTCTCCGTTGCCCGACACCTTGCCCGTCAGGCCCAGCGTCGTGCCGGCAGCCACGTCGAAACTGCCTTGCCGTGTCAGCGCGATCGCGCGCGCCATGTCAAAGATGCCGGTGGTGGCCAGCGTGCCGCCATCGAGCGCCAGTCCGCCAGCCGCGGCGCCCAGGTTCGAATCATTGGAGATTTTCAGCCTGCCGCCATCGATACGCGTGCCGCCGGTGTAGCTATTGCTGCCGCTCAACACCAGCGTGCCGGCTCCGGATTTCGCCAGCATGCCCGAGCCCGATACCGGACCCGTCACGCCCAGCGACGTGCCAGCTGCCACGTCGAACCCCGCCGCCGCGCCCCCCAACGTCACGGCGCGCGACAAATCAAAGGACGACGTCGTCGCCAGCCTGCCGCCGGTGATGTACAGACGGTTGACCAGCGCCCCCAGGCTGGCATCGCTCCCGATCTGCAAGGTGCCGCCGGCAATCGTCGTGTCGCCGATGTAGCTGTTGCTTGGGCCCAGGGCCAAGGTACCCGCCCCCGTCTTGACGAGGGAACCGCCGCCCGAGATTTGCCCATTCAGCCCCAGCCTGGCACCGTCTGCCACGTCGAAGGTTCCTGAGTTCGACAGCGTGACGGCGCGCGCGGTGTCGAAGGAGCCCGTGGCGGCCAGCGTGCCGCCGTTGAAAGCCAGCCCGCCCGAGGCTGCGCCCAGGTTCTCATCGCGCGCCACTTGCAGCGTGCCACCCAGGATCTCGGTGCCGCCGGTGTAGCGGTTGTTCCCGCTCAGCACCAGCGTGCCCGCGCCCGCCTTGGTCAGGCTGCGGCCGTTCCAGCCTTTCGCGGCATTGGGCGCCTGATCGCTCAGCGCCGCGCCGGCCTCGAACCGGTCCGTGGCGCCGGTCAGCGTGAACGTGCCGCCTGCCTGATCGTTGTTGGCCATCCAGCTCAGACCATAGCTGGCCAGATACTGCAGTTGATCCGCCGATTTGCGCGTGTTGACGGCAAGGTAGTCCACCGCGCCCGAATAGCCGCCGACGCTCACGGACCCGAAGTCCCCGCTGATGCCGGTACGGGTATCGATCAGGACCTTTTCCGCCATCCCCGCGCCGGTGATGCCGTTGATCCGGAAAGCAACACCGTCGCCAAGCGTGACGCTGCCCGCCTGCAAGACCGGCCCGTTCGCGCTGGTGTCGACGTCCAGCACAGTGTCATCAGCCAGGCCGACATCGCCCGCGACCGACAAGGTGGCGGCGCCCTGCACCGACAGCGTGCTACCCGCAGCCCTCACCTTCAGGTCGCCACTCAAGCGGTTGGCCGCGCCGACAACGCCATTGCCATACTGCAAGGTGCCGCCCGTGACCTCCGCCGAGCCGCCCAACACGCCCTGCACGGCCAGCGTGCCCGCCGACACCGTCGTCTTGCCAGAGAAAGCAACATGGTCCCCGGACAGCACCAGCGTACCTGCGCCCTGCTTGACGAGCGCGCCAGCCCCGAAGATGCTGCCCGAGAAGTTGCCATTGATCGCCTGGTCGAACACCAGCTTGCCGCCGTTGTTGACGGTGCCGGAGATCGAAGCGGCATTGCCGATCAGCGTCCCCGACTGGATCCAGGTGTTGCCGTAGGCATTGCCCGCCTTGTCCAGGCGCAGCGTGCCCGCGCCGCTCTTGATCAGGTCGCTGCTCCCCGTCACGCTGCCGGTCAGGCCCAGCACGGCGCCGTCAGCCACGTCGAACCTGCCAGGCTGCGCCAGCGCGACGGCGCGCGAGGTGTCGAAAGAGTGCGTGACCGCCAATGTCCCGCCGCTGAAGGTCAGCGTGCCGGAACCCAGATTCGCATTGTTTGCGACCTGCAGCGTGCCGCCGGCGATCACCGTGCCGCCGCTGTAGGTGTTGTTGCCGCTCAGCACCAGCGTGCCCGCTCCTGCCTTCGTCAGCGTGTTGCCATCCCAGCCGGCCGCGGCATTGGCGGCCTGGTCCGACAGCGCCACGCCCACGTCGAAACGGTCCGCAGGGTTGGCCAGCGTGAAGGTGCCATGGCCCAGATTGTTGTTGGCGGTCCAGCTCAAATCGTAGGTGGCGCGGTACTGCAGGCCGTCCGCGGATTTGCGCGTGTGGACGGTAAGGTAATCGACGGCGCCCGTGAAACCGCCCACGCTCACGCCGCTGAAATCACCATCGATGCCGTTCGTGCTCTGGATCAGTACCTTGTCAAGCTGGCTCCTGTCGGCAATGCCGCTCAGCTTGAACACCACGCCGTCGCCCAGCTTGACCTTGTTTGCCTGCAATGACGGACTGCCCGCGCCGGCCGCGATGTCCAACACGGTGGCGTCGGCCAGATCGACGTCGCCTGCGACCCCGAGCGTGGCGCCCCCTCGCAGCGCCAGCATGCTGCCGACGCCGGAGACTTTCAGGTTGCCGCTCAGGCTGTTGGCCGCGCCCGTGGCGCCATCGCCATACTGCAGCACGCCGCCCGTCACCTCCGCGGATCCACCCAGTTTTCCCATCACGGTCAACTTGCCGCCCGACACCTTCATCGCGCCCCTGAAGCCGGAGCTGTCTCCCTCCATGATGGTGGAGCCGGCGATCTGGTTCAGCTGGTGTGTGCCATTGCCCGTGCTTTTGAGCTGCGCCAGGAATCGATAGCCCGCATCGGCATGGTTGAAATTGAGCGTGGCATTGCCCTTGCCGAATTCGATCGCCGAGGCGTTGAGCGTACCGGCCGCGACGGCGGCCTGGTTGGCCTGCGCGCCGATATTGATCGTGCCGGTCGTGCCGAACCCGGGGAACAGGCCATCCTTGGCCAAGGCAACCACCCCTGTTCCGTTCGCACCGACATTGACGGCGCCCGCATTCGCGATCGTCACGCTGCCGGTGCCAAAGAGGAGAGCCTGGCCGAAGCCCAGATTGAGCGCACCGGTATTGTTCCAGGAGGCGCCGGCTCCGCTGACGACCACACTGCCGCTGCCGCCCATGCTGCCCACCACGCTGTCGACAGTCGTGACGACAGCGCCCGTCTCGATGCTCAATAAGCCCTGGGCTGACATGTCTCCCACCAGGAGTCTGCCGCCGCTGGCCCAGGCCGATCCGCTCCCCGTCACCAAGACGGTCCCATGGCCGTCCTGCATGCGGCCGACATAGGCGTCGTTGCTGCTCACGTAGCCGCCCTGCTCGACCGTCATCGCCCCCCGCGCACCGTCCGTGCCGATCAACAGGGCATGGCTGTTCACCCAGCGGGAATTCGCACCGAAAACCGTTACTTGAGCGGCGGAACCCATCTTGGCGTTGACCGTGCCAAACTGGTTCGATACCGTGCCCCCGTCAAGAATTCTGAGCTCGCCGGAGCCGACTTCGCCGACAAACAAGTTGCCCGCAATGTTCCAGGCCCCGCCGCGGCCCACGTCGACCCTGGCCCTGGCGCCCGCCGCAATTCCGGCATCGAGCCGTCCTTCGGACGCGCCCAGTGTGTTGAGAATGGTCAGCCTTCCGCCCATGACCTTGACCGCGCCCGCGAAGGCCGAACTATCACCGCGCAGCAGCGTCTCGCCGGCATAGTGATTGAGTTTATGCGTGCCCGACCCGCGGCTGACCAGCGCCGCGCCGAAGTTGTGGAGGTCGTTGGTGTTGAAGTTCAGCGTGCCCGCGCCCGCGCCGAACTCGAGTAGCCCCGTCGCCAGGACACCGGCGCCCGCGGGCGCAGCGCCGGGAGCCGCGCCGATGTTGATCGTGCCCTGAGCCGAGGCCGAGTCGGCCAGAATCACCATGTGGCCGGGCAGTATCGTCACCTGGCCGCCATCGGCAACGGTCAATGTTCCTACACCGGTCATGCCCACGTGAAGCGGGCCGACGACCGTGAGGTATGGATCTGAATAAGCTCCGAAAGTGGTATCGCCGGTGAGGGTGACCATCGGCCCTGCCTGTACTGCGCCGGCCGTACCCAGGGCCGCCAGCAATATCGCCATCAACGGCAGGCGCGCGCGCGCGGATCTGCTTTCACGGCGACCGCCCTTGCCTTGCCCGCGGGCATGCTCACTTACAACCTGCCACAATCCCGC
This sequence comes from Achromobacter pestifer, assembly GCF_013267355.1. Classification (NCBI taxonomy): domain Bacteria; kingdom Pseudomonadati; phylum Pseudomonadota; class Betaproteobacteria; order Burkholderiales; family Alcaligenaceae; genus Achromobacter; species Achromobacter pestifer. Next base: position 3,764,032 of record NZ_CP053985.1, on the reverse strand, counting down.
GCTGCGGTTGAAGACTATGCGATACGTGCGGTTCATGGGGCTCTTCTGTAATCTTGGCCCGCGCAGACTGGCGCCCAGCGGACGCGAGTGGAAATGGCAACGTGCGGGTCGCGTTACCCGCCGATTACAATTAGAAAAGCGATCCGTAACATTGCATATCACTGAAACTGGGTAATTTCAGCGGCCCCGCCGGCTCCGGGCCATATGGCTACCGGCCCTTGGATGCTCCAGCAAGCGTCAGGCGATCAGCCCGCTCAGCCAGTTGTTGATGCGCCGCAAACACGTCTATGCTCCATGTGAAATAAATATGACCGGTCATCAAATCGCCCCCCTTGTTTGATTAAGATCTCGGCTTTTGCCGTTGGACGCTCGTCGCCATGTCGGAACAGGAATTGAAACTGCACGTGCCCGCGGCTTCGCGCCAGGCGGTGCAGCGAGAGGTCAAGCAGCGCGAGGCGACCCGCATCCGCCTGCACGCCATGTATTTCGATACGCCGGAACGCGAACTTGCGCGGGCGCGCATCGCCATCCGGCTGCGCCAGGAAGGCCGCGACTGGGTGCAGACGCTGAAGATGCCCGGCATCAATGCCATCACGCGCATCGAACTCAATCACCCGCGGCCCGGTCCGGTGCTGGACCTGTCGGTGTATGCCGGCACCGAAGTCGAAGCCGCGCTGGCGGCCGTCAAGGGCGAACTGGGCCTGCGCTACGAAACCGATGTGCAGCGCCTGCTGCGCAAGGTCCGCACGCGCTACGGCACGGTGGAACTGGCCTACGACACCGGCATCCTGCGCGCCGGCGCGCTGGAGCTGCCCATCTCCGAACTGGAATTCGAATTGGTATCGGGCCGCCCCGCCGCCATCTTCGCGGCGGCTCGCGGCTGGCAGCAGCGCCACAGCCTGGTGCTGGACCCGCGCAGCAAGTCGGAACGCGGTGATGCGCTGGCCCAGCTGGCGCAGCGCCTGGCCGACGCTGACGCCATTCCCGGCGATGACCTCGAAGCCCGCCGCGCACAAGCCATCGCGCAATTTTGGGCGCCGCGCGGCGCCACATCGGTCAAGCTGCGCGAGGACATGACGGCGCCTCAGGCCATGGCGCGCATCGCCGCCGAATGCCTGGACCAGATTGCGCGCAACGCCGCGGTGCTGGCCGAGGTCGACACCGAAGGCGTATACCGCGCGGGCAACTCCGAACACGTGCACCAGTTGCGCGTGGGCGTGCGCCGGCTGCGTTCGGCCTGGAAGCTGTTCGACGGCTGGATCGCGCCGATTCCGGACGCTCTGCTGCAAGGCGTGCGCACGCACTTCGCCGCCTTCGGCGCCAACCGCGACCAGGACGTGCTGAACGAAACCGTGGCGCCCGCGCTGATGCGCGCGGGCATGCCTGTCATCCCGATGGAAGCCGCGCCCCCGGATCAGGACGCCCGCAGCATCGCCGGCGGCAAGGCTTTCCAGGCCTGGCTGCTGGAGCTGCTGGAATGGAGCCTGGACGTGCCGCCGGCCCTGCCTTCCACCGAAGGCCAGACTATTGCCAACGGCACGCCCAGCGACACCGCGCCCGAGCCCGCCATCCGGCTGGAAGGCGGCGTGGCGACGCCCAGCGTCAAACCCACCATCATTCCGATGCTGGCGCCCGCACCCGATCCGCAGCGCCTGCACAAGCAGCTCGCGCGGCGGCTGCATCGCTGGCACAGCAAGGTGGCCGACCAGGGCACGCAATTCGCGACGCTGGACATTCCCACGCGCCACGAATTGCGCAAGCGCGGCAAGCGCCTGCGCTACAGCCTGGCGTTCGCCGAATCGCTGCTGCCTGCCGGCAAGCTGCGCGGCTATCGCAAGCTCTTGTCGCGCGTGCAGGACGTGCTGGGCGAAATCAACGACCTGGCGGTGGCCAAGGACTACTACGAGTCGTGCACCGCCACCCACCCGCAAGCCTGGTTTGCGCTGGGCTGGATCAGCGCCCGCCTGGAAGAACTGGCCGACGACGCACAGAAAGCGTTCGACGACCTGGCCGCCAGCAAGCCGTTCTGGAAGTGACGCGGGCTTGAATACAAAAGGGACGGCATGCGCCGTCCCTTTGTTTTTTCCGGCGCCTGCGCGCCGGACCCATGGGCCTCAATCCGCCAGCAAAGCCCCGGCGAACTCGTCGGCCACGAAGGGCTGCAGGTCTTCCAGGCTCTCGCCCACGCCGATCCAGTACACCGGGATCGGGCGCACGCCCTGGCTGCCCGCGGCCACGGCGGCCAGCGTGCCGCCCTTGGCGGTGCCGTCCAGCTTGGTCACGACCAGGCCGGTCAGATTGATGGCGGCATCGAAAGCGCGGATCTGCGCCAAGGCGTTCTGACCGGTATTGCCGTCCACCACCAGCAGCACCTCGTGCGGCGCGGCGGCATCCGCCTTGCCGATGACGCGGCGGATCTTCTTCAGTTCTTCCATCAGGTGCAATTGCGTGGGCAGGCGGCCCGCGGTATCCACCATCACCACGCCCATGCCGCGCGCGCGGCCCGCGTTGACGGCGTCGAACGCCACCGCCGCCGGATCCCCGCCTTCCTGCGAAATCACGGTCACGTTGTTGCGGCTGCCCCATTCGATGAGCTGCTCGCGCGCGGCCGCGCGGAACGTGTCGCCGGCAGCCAGCAGCACGCTGGCGCCCTGGCGCTGGAAGGTATGGGCCAGCTTGCCGATGGACGTGGTCTTGCCGGCGCCGTTGACGCCAGCGATCATGACGACCAGGGGCTGCGTGCGCTTCAGGTCGAAGGCGCGCTCCAGCGGGCGCAGGTGATCGGCCAGCAGTTGGCGCAAGGCCGCCTTCACCTTGGCCGGATCCTCGATGCGTTCCTTCTTTACGCGGGCGCGCAGCGCGGTCAGGAGCTTTTCGGTGGCCTCCAGGCCCGCATCGGCCATAATGAGCGCCGATTCGAGTTCCTCGAACAGGTTCTCGTCGACCTTCACGCCGACGAAGATGCCGCCTATGCTCTGGCCCGTGCGCGACAGGCCTTGCTTCAGGCGGGACAGCCAGGAAGCCTTCTTGGGGGCTTCGGCGGCAGGCTCGACGGCAGCCACGGGAGCCGGCGCCGCCACCGGAGCCGCAACCGGAGCGGGAGCAGAGGGCGGCGTGGGAGTGGGTGCCAACGGCGCGGGAGCCGCGACGGGCGCCGGAGCCACTACCGGAGCGGGTACCGGTGCCGGAGCTGGAGCATGTACCGGTGCCAGAGTGGCTGCCGGAGCTGGAGCATGTACGGGCGCAAACGTTGCAGGCGCAACCGGCGCAGGCGTTGCGGCCGGCGTCTCATGCGGTGCAGCAACTGGCGCGGCGGCCGGCGTCGCAGCCGGCGCGGTGGCGGCGGGCGGTTCGATGCTCGGTTCGATTCGCGGTTCGGCGGCAACCGGCGCCGGCGGCGCAGGAATGACCGGAACGGGCTCGGCAGGCGCAACAACGGCGTCTGCGGCCTCCGGCGGCGGCGCGGGCTGGACCGGCGCGGCGGGCGGAGGGGATTTTTTCTTGAAGAAGCGGCTAAACATGGGTAACAAGTATATTCGTATCGTCGGGGGCCAATACAGACGCACCCCCATTGCCGTGCCCGACGTGGAGACGCTGCGCCCCACGCCCGACCGGGTGCGCGAGACGCTGTTCAACTGGCTCAATCACCTGTGGGGCGGCGACTTCGCCGACAAGCAGGTACTGGATCTGTTCGCCGGCAGCGGCGCCCTGGGCTTCGAGGCAGCCTCGCGCGGCGTGGCGCATGTGCAGATGGTCGAGCGGGACAAGACCGCCGCGTCCGCGCTGCGGACACTACGCGACAAGCTCAAAGCCGACATGATACGCATCCACGTGGGCGACGCCATGCAGGTCGCCGAACGCATGGATGCGTCCCGATTTGACCTGATTCTGCTGGATCCGCCCTTCGGCCAAGGCTGGCTGCCGCGCCTGTGGCCCATTCTGCCGGGCATTCTGACCGAGCATGGGCTAGTCTACGTAGAGGCGGAAAACCCCATCGAAGCCCCCGAAGGATTCACGATCTTGCGGCAGGACAAGGCAGGCGCGGTCCACTACCACCTGCTGGAATTTGCTGCATTGCGCAAATAGGTCAATAATCCGAGCTTCGGAGGATGGTGTACACCACTAATAACGGTACGGAGCTCGCATGATCATCGCTGTATATCCTGGCACTTTCGACCCGCTGACCAGAGGCCACGAAGACCTGGTCCGCCGTGCCGCCACGCTTTTCGACAAGGTCGTGGTGGGTATCGCCATCAGCCGCAACAAGAAGCCCTTCTTCAGCATCGACGAACGCGTGGAAATCGCGCGCGAAGTGCTGGGCCACTATCCCAACGTGGAAGTGCAAAGCTTCGCCGGCCTGCTCAAGGACTTCGTGCGCGACCAGAACGGCCGCGTCATCGTGCGCGGCCTGCGCGCCGTGTCCGACTTCGAGTACGAATTCCAGATGGCCGGCATGAACCGCCATCTGCTGCCCGACGTCGAAACGCTGTTCATGACGCCCTCGGACCAGTACCAGTTCATCTCCGGCACCATCGTGCGCGAAATCGCGCAACTGGGCGGCGACGTGAGCAAGTTCGTGTTCCCGTCGGTCGAGCGCTGGCTCCAGGAAAAGGCCAAGGAACGCCGCGAACAGTCCTGGCCGGGCTGAGCCCCGCCGCAGGTATTGCTCCACCCTCGAAGGGCGCGCAGAGCGCCCTTCTTGCGCTGCGCGGCCCGGGCGGGCGACGGCGGTACAATGCGCGTAGCCCTACCCGCCCCATACCGTAGCCCGCCATGGCCCTGACCATCACCGAAGAATGCATCAATTGCGACGTTTGCGAGCCCCAGTGCCCGAACGAAGCAATCTCCATGGGCGAGGACTATTACATCATCGACCCTGACCGGTGCACCGAATGCGTGGGCCACCACGACGAGCCGCAATGCAAGGTGGTGTGCCCCGTGGAGTGCATCGAGCTGCACCCGCAATGGAAGGAAGGCCAGGAACAGCTCATGGCCAAGTACCGCCGCCTGACCGGTGCGGCATGAGCGACGCCGCGCAGTCCAGCATCAACCTCCCTCCTGCCCGCCACCACGCTCGCCGTGATCTGTCCGCATCGGCCATCGCCGCCGGCCTGGTCGCCGTACTGGTCAGCTTCGGCGGCACCGCCGTGCTGATGGTGCAGGCAGGCCATACCGCGGGCCTGGATTCCGCGCACATCGGTTCCTGGATCGGCTCGCTGAGCCTGGCGTTCGGCCTGGGCGGCGCCGTGTACAGCCTGCGCACGGGCCTGCCCATCGTCATGGCCTGGTCCACCCCCGGCGCGGCCCTGCTGGTCACCGCGCTGGCAGGGGTTCCCTTCAATGAAGCCATCGGCGCCTTCATCCTTGCCGCCGCGCTGACGCTGGCCTGCGGCCTGTTCGGCTGGATCGATCCCATCCTGCGCCGCATCCCCGGCGAAATCGCCGCGGCCATGCTGGCGGGCGTGCTGCTCAATTTCGGCATGGGCGTCTTCAGCAACATCAAGCAGCAGCCCGCGCTGGTGCTGGCGATGTGCGCCGCCTATCTGCTGTGCCGGCGCTGGGCGCCGCGCTACGCGGTGCTGGTCGTCATGCTGGTGGCCATCGCCATTGCCTTCGGCTTGAACCTGATCCAGCTGGACCTGCTGGACTGGCGCCTCACCGAATTCGTCTGGACCACGCCCGCCTTCAGCGCGCAGGCCGCGGTCAGCCTGGGCATTCCGCTATTCGTCGTCGCGATGGCCTCGCAGAATCTGCCCGGCCTGGCCATCCTGCAAGCCGCCGGCTACCAGCCGCCCGCCTCGCGCCTGGTGGCGGCCACCGGCCTGCTGGGCCTGCTGGCCGCGCCCTTCGGCGCGCACAGCGTCACGATGGGCGCCATCAGCGCGGCCATCTGCACCGGCCCCGAAGCGCACGCGGACCCGTCCAAGCGATACATCGCCGCCGCCACCTACGGCCTGGGCTATGTTGTGCTGAGCGTCGTTGCCGGCGCCGTGGCCGTGTTCTTCCAGGCCCTGCCCGCCGCCTTGCTGGCCGCGCTGGCCGGGCTGGCGCTGCTGGGCACCATCATGGGCGGCATGGCCGCGGCCATGGCCAACCCGCAACGCCGCGAAGCCGCGCTCATCACGCTGCTGGCCACGGCATCGGGCTTCAGTTTCTGGGGTATCGGTTCGGCCTTCTGGGGCCTGATGGCGGGCCTGCTGGCCCACGCGGCATTCGAGTTCAAGCGCTCGGGCACGCAGGCCTGAGCGGCCCTTGCGCCCGGCCCGTTCAGGCCGGCCAGGCAGCCACGGGCGTGTCGGGATGCACCTTCATGATGCGGCAAGGCACTTGCACGAAGTTGGAAATCCAGGCTGCGGCCAGCTCCCCTTCGTCGATCACGTCGATCACCTGCTCGCCCACCTTCATGCTGTAGCGCACGCTGTCGTCGTCTTCGATGACGTCCAGCGGAATATCCATGCGCAGCATGCCCGGCGCCTTCAGCACCAGATAACCCAGCCGCAGCTCGACCGCGACCTCGGCCAACCGAGGACACAGGGCGCGGTTCAACCACTGCCCGGAATCGTTGGCGACCAGCCATTGCCGGTGATAGCCAGCGGCCTGGGCCTGCGTGGTGGCGCCGCACTCGGCCACGGGTTGGAAGTTCTCGGCGTTCATTTGCCCAGCAGTCCCTTCAAAGCCTTGTCGACGGCCGCGCCGCCCTTGCCCTTGCCTGTCACCGCTTCGCGCAGCTTGTTTTCCAGGCTGCGCTGGAGAATGCCGCCGATGGCGTCCTTCCAGAGCACGGTGTAGGTAGGCTTGTCGAACGGCCCCTTGACGTGCACGGGGATGGTCACGTCCTTCAGGTCTATCAGTTCCTTGCCTTCCGGATCGGCAGCCGGATTGACGACGCGGGCGCGCGCCACCAGGTCCAGCTCGCTCTTGACGAAGTCGATGGTGGCCGGTTCGCCCTGTGTCACGCGCAGCAGGGGCGACACCACGTTCAGGCGCTTGACCGCGGCCACGCCCTTGGTGAAGGCCAGGTCGGCGTCCATCTCGGAGAATGCCGTCTGCTTGCTGGTGTCGGAGGCCACGGTCTCGTTCTGCGATTCCGGTTTGAAGGCGGCCTTCAGTTCGCGCAGCGTCTGCGTCAGGTTGATGCCCTTGACCGCGCCGTCGCGCAGGCGCAGTTGCAGGGTGCCGCCCAGGCCGCTCTTCATGGCGTAGGCGTTGGCGCCGGCCGTCTTCAGGTCCAGCGCAAGGCTGCCCGTTCCGCTCAGCACGTTCTGGCGCGCCAGGTCCATCAGGAACGGTTCGATGGCGATGCCGGCCAGCGACATCTTGGTGGCCAGCTGGTTGCCCTGCGCGGCGTCCACCGACAAGGTGCCCGCCAGCTTGCCGCCGTAGAGGCCAGCCGTCAGGCTGGAGATGTCCAGCTTGCCCTTGTCCAGCTTGATGGCGGCGCCGACGTCGTCGGCCTTCAGGCCGCGCACGACCAGCTTGCCGACCTTGATGGTGCCGTTGACGCTGGGGCCGATCAGCGCCGACAGGTCGATCGTATCGTCGGCGGGCTTGGCGGGAGCGGGGGGAGCCGGAGCAGCGGCCGGCTGCGCCGGCTTGCCGTCTTCCTTCTTGGCTTCGGCAGGCTGCTTGGAAGCGGGCTGCGCGGGCGTTGCCGCCGCGGGCGGCACCAGCTTGTCCAGGTCCAGCGTATCCACCACCAGCGCGAAACTCACCTTCGGTGAATCGCTCAGCTTGGTAATGTCCGCGCTCAGGTCGAACTTGCCGCCTTCCAGCACCGCGTTGATCTTGCTGGTGGCCTGATCCTTCAGCAGGTCCGCGGTCACGCTGCCGATCACGGGAATCTGCAGGCTGCCCTTGGGCAGCCCGGGATCGGTGATGTTGACGTCGCCGCGCAGGCCGGACAGGCCGCCGCTGCGCTGCAGCAGGTTCAAGGACAGCGGCGAGGCGAAGTTCAGCTTGACGATCCTTTCGCCGTTCTTGGAGGTGCTGTCCAGCTTGGCTTCCTTGATGTCCAGCTCACCGGCGTTGCCGCTGATGCCGTTCAGGCCGAAGCTCGCGTCCAGGCCGCTGATGCGCACGCGGCCCGTCAGCGCTTCACCCGTGGCCGACGCCGGAGAGATATTGAGCGCGGGCGCGTCCACGGCGAATTCGAAGGGACCATCGGCCACGCCGCCCTTGGCGCGTATCGCCAGCTTCTCGATCTGCAGCTGGCTCTTGTGCGGGTCGATCGCCAGCTTGGGGATGGCCACGCTGGCATCCACATTGGTCGCGCGCGCAGCGGGATCCGTGACGTCGCCCTGGAACACGACTTCCAGGCCGGCGATGTCCAGCGCAGACTTCTGGCCGTTGAAGGCCAGATTGCCGCGCATGGCCAGGCTCTTGGCCTCGGCGCCCGGCAGCTTGCCGTCCATGCGCAGGTCCAGCTTCTGCGCGGCGTAACGCTTGGCCGACGGGTCCAGCGTCAGCAGCGCCTGGCCGGTCAGATTGGCGTCCACGCGCGGATTGCCGCCCTCGACGCGCGCGGTCATGCGCACATCGAACGGCTGATTGAAGGTAACGCGGCCGGTGTTGGCGTTGATCTTGGTCACCGCCACCGCCATGCCCGTGATGGCGTCCTGCAGCTGCACCTGGCCGTCCTTCAGGTCCAGCCCGGCGATGTCGATCTGCATGTTGTTGCGCGGCTGCGGCAGGTTGCCGTTGGCGATGGCCTGCACCGCGCTCTGCGCCGCGCCCGCCAAGGCTTCGGCGGGATTGGCCGGCGCCGCCGTGACCGGCGCGATGCCGCCCACGAGATTGCTGAAATTGAAATGGCCTTGCTTGTCCCGCACCACCCGGGCCTTGAAACCGGTGATGGCCACGTGATCGACGACGAAGCTATTGGACAGCAGCGGCCACACGGCAACCGCCAGCCTGGTGCTATCGATGGAGGCGAAGGTTTCGGCGCTGTTCGGCTCGGACAGCGACACGCCCTGGACCGACAGCCCGATGCGCGGGAAGAGCGACAGCTCGATCTCGCCGTCGATCGTCAACGTGCGTTGGTAGCGTTGCTGGACAAGCTCTTCCAGCTTGTACTTGTACGCGTTGGGGTCGAATGTCAGCAAGAAGATGGCCAGGCCAACGACGGCCACGACAACCAACACTACCAGGCCTATCAAAATGCGCTTGAACCACGTTTTCATTGCTGCCCCGTCGGTACCTCGACTGGAAATCCTTGAATGCCGTCCGCAGCGCCAGGCGCGCGGAAGGTGCTTTAGCGGCGGAAAAACCGCCCGGCCCATGTAGCCACGGCCTTTCAGGGCGTGCCCGCTCTCTTGCCGAGCCTGGGGCTGCGGCGCCAAAAATGGGGATCTGCCAAGGAAAGCCTGATGAAGACGCCAGCTAGACCAGCGTACAGATAGCGCTATCGTAACAAATCAAGCCGGCTTCGCGCGGAAAGCCAGGCAAAACCGCGCAAATTCAGCACTCTTGCCCCGGGCTCCGTGCTTCGAAATCCAGCCTCGGACCTGACAACTTTCTGTCTCGCGGATTGTAGGGCTAGAATGATTGATACATCAATCATTGATAGATCCAACAATGTCCGCCCCCGCTACAGGCACCCCGCACTCGCCCGGCCAGGTGCTTCCTTTCCGCCAGACCCTGCTCGCCATGCTGGGCATGTGCTTCGTCATGATGATGGTCGCCATCGATCAGACCGTGGTCGGCACCGCGCTTCCGACCATTGTGGCCGAACTCAAGGGCTTCGAACTGTATGCATGGGTAGCGACGTCTTACCTGCTGACCTCCGTCATCACCGTTCCCATCTTCGGCCGGCTGGGCGACTACTACGGGCGCAAGCCGTTCGTGGTGGCGGCGATCGTGCTGTTCACCCTCGCCTCGGTGCTCTGCGGCGCGGCCGACAGCATGTTCACGCTGGTCCTGGCTCGCGCGCTGCAAGGCATAGGCGGCGGCATGCTGGTGGGCACCGCGTTCGCCTCCATCCCCGACCTGTTCCCTGATCCCCATGTACGGCTGCGCTGGCAGGTCATGCTCAGCTCCGCCTTCGGCATCGCCAACGCCGTGGGCCCGACCCTGGGCGGCGCGCTGACGGAGCACTACGGCTGGCGCTCGGTGTTCTACGTCAACCTGCCCATCGGCATCCTCGGCCTCTGGTTCGTCGGACGCTATCTGCCGCACCTGCGCAACCACACGACCGGCCGCGTGCGGCTGGATTGGCAGGGCGCGGTGCTCATCGCGCTGGCGCTGGGCAGCCTGCAACTGCTGGTCGAATTGCTGCCCAAGGAAGGGCTGAGCGGGCCCATCATGCTGCTGGGCGTGGGCAGCGCGGTCGCCTTCGCCGTCCTGCTCTGGTGGGAACGGCGCTGCCCGCACCCGCTGCTGCCGCTGGACATGTTCCGCAACCGCGGCCTGGCCATGCTCTTCACGCTGGCCCTGCTGGTGGGCGTGACCATGTACTCGCTGCTGTTCTACGCGCCGCTGCTGCTGCAGGGCGGCTTCGGGCTGTCGCCCCAGGATGCCGGCCTGCTCATCACCCCCATGGTGGTCTTCATCACCGTGGGCAGCATCATCAACGGCCGCATCATCACCCGCATCCGCAATCCCAACCGGATGCTGTATGCGGGCTTCATCCTGATGGCGCTCTCGTGCCTGGGAATTGTTACCACCCATAGCTATACGTCACATGCGCTCATCGCCGCATACATGCTGATGGCCGGCCTGGGCATGGGCTTCATCATGCCCAACCTGACGGTCTTCGCCCAGCAGACCGCCGGCCGCAGCCATCTGGGCATCGCCACCGCACTGCTGCAATCCCTGCGCATGATAGGCGGCATGCTGGGCACGGCGATCGTCGGCACCATGGTCAGCCACAGCTATTTCAGCGGCGTCGAGTCCACCCTGCGCGGCGCTTCCGCCCGCTGGCTGCCCGAGCTGAACGATCCCCAGATGCTGGTCAATCCCGCGGCCCAGACGCAGTTCCTGGCACAATTGGCGCATCAAGGCCAGGACGGAACCTCGCTGATCGAGATCGCGCGCGTCGCGCTTGTCGGCGCCATCCACGAAGGACAGCTCATCGCCCTGGTGGTTGCCGTGTTCGCGCTCTGGTGTGTGCGGCGCGTGCCGCCGGTCCAGTTGATCCGCCCCTCCAAACCGGAGCCGGCCGGCGTCGGAGAATAGCTTTTGCCCAAACAACAACAAGGCTTGCAGGTCATCCAGCACATGGGGCAGACCTACCGCGGCATGCAGAGCGCGTTCAGCGGCACGGTCGGCCACGCCCTGCCCCGCTGGCGCATCCTGCTGGCGCTGCACGAATGCGGCCAATGCTCGCAGAAGCACCTGGCCGAACGCTGCCGGCTCGATCCCGCATCGCTCACGCGCCAGTTGCAGGCCATGCAGAAACTGGGCTGGATCGCGCGCGCGATGGACCCGCAAGACAACCGCCTGACCAACGCCAGCCTCACGCCCGCCGGCCAGGCCGTGGTGGACGAGGCCCTGCCCAAGCGGGCGGCCTTCTTCGAAGAGTCGCTCAAGGGTTTGTCGGCCGCGGATATCGATACATTGAACCGCGTGCTGAGCGTGCTGGAAGCGAATTTCCTGCGGAAGGCGGATAAGACGCCTCAAGGTTGAAGACGCCAGGCCGAATGCGGCGTTGGCGGAAAACCTCCGAGCAGTCACCGCGCCCGCGCCCTGGACTGCCCATAACCTGTCTGCACATATCCCACATCCAATCCCTGCACCTCCACGCCCTGCGCTATCGCCTGGCCGGGTTTCACGACGATCTTCGACGGCAAGGCATCCAGTGTTGCGCGATAGAGGACGTAGGATGCTCCGTCGGCATCAATCCGCAACGCGTCGGGCGGCACCGCGATGCCCTGTTCATTGCGATACAGAATGACCGTCAAGCGAGCGCTCATCCCTAACCGGACGTGCTTGCTGAGATCGGTGAGCGAGGCGTCGACCGATGCCACTACGTCGTAGTATGCGGCAGCCCCTTGCACGTCCATTGCGTTGCCTTGCACCGCAATGGACTCGATGTGCCCGCCCAGCACCTGCCCGGCAAAGCCGTCGCCCGCGATCTGCACCGGCATGCCTACGCGCAACCGGTGCAGATCCATCTCCTCCACCCTGGAGAGCACCTGGATGTGTTCCCGCCCAGTCACGCTCAACAAGGGCGTACCCTGGCTGACCAGCACGCCAGGCTGCACGCTCAGCGCCTTCCCTCCGTCGGGAACCGAGGGGCGCGCGACGAACCCCGCAAATGGAGCCGTGACCGCCTGACGATCGCGTTGTGCAAGCAACGCCTGATGGCGAGCCTGAGCATTGACCAGCTCCATCTCGACGATCTCCCGGTCCACGCCCTGCCCGCGAGTCTCAACGATGTGCAGCTCCTCCTGCGCGGCGAGCAGATCCTGCTGCTGCGTGCGCACCAGTTGCGCCATGGTGTCGACTTCCATGCGGGCGACGATGCCGCGCGCAAAGAGCATCCGGGTATCGCGCAGGTTCGTCTCTGTATTTTCCAGGGTAGTGCGAGCGGTCTGCACGGCTCGTCGAGCGCGAAAAACGTCGGAACTGCTGTCCCAGTTGCGCAGCTGATTGGCTTCCCGCTGTGCCTTGAGCAGCTCAGCCTGTGCCTGACGCAGCTGAATATCGATCTTCCCAGGGTCAAGTCGTATCAGAACTTGCCCCGCATCAACGGACTGTCCTTCGCGCGCCAGCACTTCGCGGATGACACCTTCGAATGGAGCCCCCAGCGTCTCCTGACGGCTCGGCTGAATACGTCCGACCAAGCCAAGCCGCTGTTCGAGAAGCCGGGGCTCCACGGCCACCCACTCGCTCGTTGCCGGCTCTGTCTCCGCGGCATCTGTCTTCCATGGCCGCCAAAGCAGCATGCCGCCAGCCAGCGACAGCAACATCAGCAAGAGTGGCCTGCGGCCGATGAAGAAGAGAGCTTGGCTCGCAAGACGGAAGCTAGTCATCGAGCGCGATGTCCCAGCTTTGCAGCGTGGTCCCCAGCTTCTGGTCCAGTTCGGCCTGCGCATTGAGATAGCTGACAAGCGCGTTGAGCCTCGCGTTTTCCGCATTGCGCAGATCATTCTCGAAGCTCAGGACCTGAAAGTTGCTGGAGCGGCCCACGGTGAGCTTTTCACGTTCTATTTCCAGTTTTCGGCGAGAAAGATCGCGTGCACGCTGGGAAATTTCGTATTGGCGCCACCGCGTTCCGATATCGCGCACGGCGTTGACCACATCACGCTCCAATTGTTGGCGAGCCTCCGCCAACTGAAGTTCCTGGCTGCGCACGTTGACCTCGGCCTGTACTTCGGTCTGGCGCGTGCTCAAGTCGCCAATGGGAATTTCCACCTGAAGCCCAACATAGTTTTCCCAGTTGCGCGAGGCGCCGCTCAAGGCGCTGCGCTCGCGCGCCTGACTGGCGCCACCCACGAGCGATACATTCCAGAGGCGATCGTTGCGCGCGACGGCAAGATTGACGGTAGCTTGCTCGCTGGCAATGATCTGTGTCAGATAAGCAGGTTGAGAAGCTTCGGCCTGCCGTAGCGCTTCGACAGCATTGACGTCCAGGCGCTGCGCCTGCAAGGCCTCGGTCGCGACAATCGGCGTGTTCAGGTTCAGGGTCAGCAACTGCAGCAGGGCCAGGCGAGCGCTCTCCACCTGATTGCGCGTGTCTTCATAGGCCAGTTCCTGCGTGGCCACCTCGGCTTCCGTTTGCACAATTTCAAATTCGGCCATGCGCCCGGCAGCGATCATGGCGCGATTGACGTCAACCAACTGACGCGCGCGCTCCAGCGATTCCTGCGCAATCGCCAACTGCCCCTGCGCTTGCAGCAGTGCTCGGTAGGAAACAACGACCTGCGTGATGGTCTGCGCGACAATGAGCTTAAGGTTGAGCCGGTTTATCAGTTCATTCAGGCGCGCGAGGCGCACGGGGGCCGTCGCGATGTCCTTCCCGGCGCCGCGCAACAAAGGCTGGATCACAGCGATGTTGGCGCCGTCATTGCGCGACAGGCCGCCCTCGCTGGCCCGCATGTGGCTGTAGTTCCAGCCCAGGCTGACACGACTGCCATAAGGCGTCTGCAGACTCGCGGTGGGGGCCAGGGTCCCCTGTCGGTAGGGATCCGCCTGATTCCGCAGAGAAAGGTAGCTGCCGCGGAGCGTCAGCTTTGGCGTAAAACGATCCTCGGCCACACGCAGGTCGAACTTTTGAGCCACGCGATCCAGATAGGCGCTGCGAATGGCACGGTTTTCCCGCAACCCCAGATAGATTGCGTCGCTCAATGTCAGATCGATGGTTGAGGCATTCAACGACTTCCCGGTAGCGGCAGGTGCCCCCTGGCCTTGCCGACCTGCCTGCATCGGTGCCGTCCGCGCCGCGGCTCTTTCAGAAGTGATGAAGAGTGCTGCGGCAAGCAGCGCAGCAACAATGGCGTGCAGCCTACACATCGCGCAGCGCCTCTACAGGCGCCAGGCGCGCCGCCGCCAACGCCGGTGACAATCCAAAGAACAAGCCAATCGCAATGGCGCTGCCGACACCCAATGGCAACGCCGCCACCGATGCTGAAAACGACGACCAGCCGGAGAGATGCACGAAGAGCCTGGCCGCCGCGAAGCCGCATGCCGCGCCAACCAGCGAACCAGCGGCCGACAGCAGGATTGCCTCCAGCAGAAAGAGGCGCGCAATATCCATGGGACGCGCGCCCAGCGCCATGCGTACGCCGATTTCCCGGCGCCGCTCCGCGACGCTCATCACCATGACATTCATCACGCCTATCCCGCCCACCAGCAGGGAGATGCCCCCCAGACCCGTCAGGAACCATGAAAACAGGCGTGACTGCTGCGCCATGCCGTCCAGCAATTGCTGGGGGATCTGCACATCGATCTCGAATCCGGGCAACCTTTCCGTCAGCCAGGCCTGTAGCTGGGGTGAGGTATGCCCGAGCGTACCGCTATCGGCGTTACGAGCCAGGATGCTGGAAATTTGCGGAAGCGGCATGACACGCCGCATCCCTTCGACGGGCAAAAGAACCGCATCGTCCGGGGAAACGGGTAGCAATGGATTCTGTCCGTTCGGCCATAGAATGCCGACCACTTCAAACAAGTAGCCGCCAAGCCGCATCTGGTCACCCAATGAAACGGCAACGCCTGCGCGTTCCCACTCAGCCGCGACATTCGCCCCCAAAACCGCATGGGTGGCTCCAGCGTCGAACTCGCTCAGGAATCGGCCTCGCGCCAGCCGCAGATCCAGAACGTTCCGCAGCTCGGTATTACTGCCCAATACCGTGACGCTCAGGGAACGTCCCCGCAACCGTGCTTCCGCGCCCGTTGGAATCAACACGGCCGCCGCCGCAATATCGGGCAGCGCTGCGCGCAACGAGCCGACATCCAGGTGAGCGACGGCGGGCACCGCGGCACTGCGACCCTCGATGCGATTCTTCACGCTGGCCACCAATAGATCAGTGCCCATGCCTTGGAAGACGCGCATGGCTTCAAGCTGGGCGTTGTGCCCGATGTTCAACAGCGCCACGACGGCCATGCAGCCCACCGCGATCCCCAACATGGACAAGATGGCCCGCCGCCCCTGCAAGCGGAGGTTCTCGATCGATTCTCGCAGCAGTTGCGACCAGGACGGGCCATAACCGGATTGCAGGACATGACGCCCAACATGTGGCGCCCGCGCCCTAACCATGTGCCTCCCGGATTCGGCCATCGCACACTTCGATGCGGCGTTCCATGCGATTGGCAATTCCATGGTCATGAGTCACCAGGATCAGCGTGGCGCCTTGCTCCCGATTCAAGGAAAGCAGCAGATCAATAGTGTCCTGTGCGGTCTGGCCATCGAGATTGCCGGTAGGTTCATCGGCCAGCAACAGGGCCGGCTCGCCCACCAAGGCCCGGGCAATGGCCACGCGCTGACGCTGGCCGCCCGACAGATCCGCGGGGAGGTACCAGGTGCGTTCTTCCAATCCCACCTTCGCCAGTTGCGCCAGGGCAGCCTGTCTCGCTGCCGGCCGCGACAGGCCGCGATACAGCAAGGGCAACGCGACATTGTCCAGCGCATCGAGGCGCGGCAGTAGATGGAAGCTCTGAAAAACGAATCCAATACTCCGATTGCGCACCCGCGCGCACTCGCCGGAGCCGGCGCGCGTCATATCCACACCGGCGAGCAACACACGCCCGGCGGTGGGCGCATCCAATAGCCCCATGAGGTTGAGCAGTGTGCTCTTGCCGGATCCCGATGCACCGACGATGGCGCAGCTTTGGCCCGCGGGGATGGAAAGCGACACGTCGTGCAATATTGCTTGCCTGGAAGCGCCCGCAGCATAGGCATGTGTGATTCCCTCCAGGCGGAGCATGTCCGTGTCGTATATTCCAGGCACTCCTCCCCCTTCCATCCGCAAACACAAGCATCGCCCCGACAGATGTTCGTTGGCATCAGCGGCAACCGAACACGGCGACTCAGCCGCCTCGCGACGCGCGATATATCAAGAAGCCGATCTCATCCTCAATGCTCCCGCCACATGCGCGGGAGCCACGGTGTGGCGTCGCTTGCCCTGATCGTCGCTCAAGCGCTTTAGCAACAGCGTCAGCAAGGATTGGAATTCGTCCTTCTGCGGCGTCGACTCCGTACGCTTCGACTGAGTAATCGCTACCTCCAGCTTGGCCTCGTAGTCCTGGGGCTCCTGGGCTCTTAGAATGGGCGGCAACGATCTGTGGTAATCCAGCATTTCCTGCAGGGTTTGGGGCGAATCCCGACCTATCCGACGGGAGTCATCGTTCAGCTTCGCGATGATGCCCCGCCTCCATACCTGATCCTGGTCATAGTCTTCCCGCCAAGCCGCTTGACGCTCATTGACGGTGAAGGCTCCGCTATCGTCGTAGGTGATCAATGCCAATTGCTCGCGCGACATCCCTTTGAAGGGATTGGGACCCGCGCCGTTGGCGAAGTCGGTAGCCTGCTTGGCCAGGGCGAGCCGTTGTGGATCGTCCGACTTGGGCACTTCGGCATCAGCCTTGGACTTGTTCATCCGGTAACCGTCGCCTATCAGCTTATCGACAGTGGCGTCGACAATCTTGACCAGGCCCTCGCGGCTGGTGCTGGCATCCCTAGCGGCCGCCCGCGTGCCCGCTTCGCTCAGCAAACGCGCGAGCGACGAAACGCCGGTCTTGCTGGCGGGCAGTGAGCCAGACGCGCCGGACGCCGGAGACGCATGGCTGACGGCGGTTTTACCGGCGAGGTCCTGCCGCGCGGGCTGCTGGCTGCGTACCGCGGAATAACTGAATTGATTGATGTGATTCATATGCCGGTCCATCGTTGATAGGATTTAGACTGTATGCGGCAGCAAGGAGGCAGCGCGAGGCTGCCCCGCCTTGCTACCTCATGGTGAACTCAACCGACCACTCGTGGGTTACGGGGTTCTGCAAGGTGAACGCGGCATTGCAATCCGCCCCTCCGGTGCCCGTGGCCGTCTTGTTCCACTTCGGTATCTTGGTGAGACCACCCGTAATCAGTGATCCCCCGCCAATGGCATACACAAATGTGGTGCCGAAGACGCATGTCTTGCCGTCCATCGTGTAGCGCACGACGGCTGCGTTGGCGTCGGGACTGATCAGGTTCTGCACTTGATACGAGTCTGAATCGCCCGCTCTGACGAGTTTCTTAGGTTTTGGCCTCGCATCGACAAAGGTGCTGGTTTCGTTATTGGTCACGGGCGTATACGTAGCCGGCTGCGCCCCCAGATTCTTGAACGTAACCGTTACCGCAGGCCCTGAAACAGCCGCTCCGGCAGCGCACATCGTAGTGGCGGCAAGTGTTGCTACAACCATGGCTTTCTTGATTTGCATCGCACGAACTCCCATCTGGGCGCTTTTGTGTCGAGTCAGCCCTGGTTGCGGCACATCCGCCAAGCACAGCCTATTCAAATGTGCTGTCGCGCAACCTATCCATCGACGAGCGTCGACACGTTGGCATTGTTAAGAGATTCACTTTCCATTTCCTGCGATTTCTTAACGATTTAGCGACCCAAAAATTTAGCTCTTTTAATCCATCCCTATTCAAAATAACAGGGTTAAATAACTGGAATTCCTAAGAAATCCCGTCAACCGTAGAAAATCAGCGAGACTGACGATACTCTGCTACTTGACTTGAAAACCTCTATGCAAAAGTAAACCGCACGAAGAACGAACTCCATGGAAGCTCTATAAACGGACTAATGCCGAGTATCGGGCTACATTTTCGTATGACCACAGACAAAGCATGAATCAATCTCCAGAAAATGATTAATTCGAGATAATGCATCCGCGCCTTCTTGGCACCCAGAGCTCTCGTTAATCATGGATCTTCTTCCTGACACCCGCAACCATAAGACCCTTGTTATCGGACCATAGGAAAATGCGATTTTCGAGGCACGGGAATCGCCCATAATGCAAATCCCTTCCGTACAAGGCGCAAAGAGCACGGCAATGGATTCCGTATATCTGGTGGTCACCCTGGGCGCGGTCATCGCGGGCTTCGTGCAAGGCCTGTCGGGCTTTGCGTTCGGCCTGGTGGCGATGTCGTTCTGGGCCTGGGTGCTGGACCCGCGCCTGGCTGCGGCGCTCGCGGTCTTCGGCGCCTTGGTGGGGCAGGTCCTCGCCGCCATCACCGTGCGCCGCGGCTTCGACCTGGGACGATTGCTGCCTTTCGTGATCGGCGGCCTGTTCGGCATTCCGCTGGGCGTGGCGCTGCTGCCGCGCCTGGACATGGACTGGTTCAAGGCCATACTCGGCGCCCTGCTGGTGATCTGGTGCCCCGCCATGCTGTACGCCAAGAACCTGCCGAAGATCTCCGCAGGCGGCCGCGCGGCCGACGCGGCCGTCGGCATGGCCGGCGGCGTGCTGGGCGGCATCGGCGGCTTCACGGGCACGCTGCCCACCTTGTGGTGCACGCTGCGCGGATTGGACAAGGACGCGCAACGCGCCATCATCCAGAACTTCAACCTGTCCATGCTGCTGGTGACCATGGGCACGTATCTGGCAAGCGGCATCGTCACGCGCGCCATGCTGCCCATGTTCGCCATCGTCGCCGCCGCCATGCTGGTGCCGGTGCTGCTGGGCGCGAAGCTTTACATAGGCATCAGCGAGGCGCGCTTCCGGCAGATCGTGTTGGGGCTGCTGACGGCGTCCGGCGTCGCCTTGCTGGCATCGGCAGTGCCGCGGCTGCTTGAACGCGTGGCATAGTTCCGCCCCTGACAGCAACACGGACAGGTACAACACCCATGAATCCCGATCGCCGCTACCTCGTCGTCCAGGCCCACGCCAGCGAGTTTCCCGAGCCCATGCTGGTACGCAAGGGAGATCGCGTCACCGTCGGCGAGCGGTACGATGGCCCCGAGGGCTGGCCCGACTGGTATCTCTGCACGCCAGCGAACCAGGAAGCCGGCTTCGTGCCGGCGCAATTCCTGGATCGCCACGCCGACGGCAGCGCCACGATGCTGGAGGATTTCACCAACAAGGAACTGGATGTCGCGGAAGGCGAAATGCTGCGCGGCGAACGCGAATTGAATGGATGGGTGTGGGCGGTCAGGCTCGTGGATGGCGAGACGGGCTGGGTGCCGCTTGAAAACTTGCGTGCATGCGGCCAGGAAGCTCAGGCGCAGGGATGAGACGGCCATCGTGGGCTGACAGAGATCCGCTGGCCCGTGCCGAACATTTCAGTGGACCGCCACCGCAGATTCGATCGTCGAGAAATGACATCGACTTTGCCCACGGATCAGCTGGCAAGCCCCCTAGCTAGAGTGCCTTTGTACGGAGATCAATGAGTTGACGTTGGTCGCGCATGGACGATTCCGAACGATTGAAGGTGGGCGCCACCGTCACCGTCGGCTGCTCGCCATCCTTGATGCGTTTTGTCTTTACCCGCGCCGCAGCCGCCGCCTTTGAAGCTGCCTTCTTGGCACTTGCCTGCGCAATGCGGCGGAACGTGGCCATCACGGTGCGTTTGTCGTCGTCGAAGTCGCCATGATGGGTGGCGCCTGAGGCGGAAAGAGAGTCATCCGGCTCGGTGTTGGGCGCCAGCACCAGATCCACGCCCAATTGCTGCATCAGCGTCCGGTCAATGAAGCGCTCCATGCCCAGGATGGGGCAGCCATCGCGAAACAGTGGAATGCGCGCCGGGTCTTCGAAGGCGTTGGAAACCAGGTAAAGCAGCGACTTGTTGTAGATGCGGCCGCAGTTGTCATCTCGCTCGGCCTTATCCGTGAGGGCAAAGATGGCCATCTTTTCGACCTTTTTCTTCTCCAGCGCGGACGCGTAATGCTCTTTGAACAGCTCTACCTGGCAGGCGGGCGCCCACAAGGTGCAACTCTTTACGGGGATCTTCCGCGCGCCCAGCAGGCTGACCAACGGCGCCAGCAGGATGGAACCGGCGCTGTGACCGACCATGTGCACTTCCAGCGCGGGCAGGCGTTTACGCAAAGCCACCAGCAGGTCGGCGACTTGTTCGGCCGCACCACCATTGTCGCTGGCAGCCAGGGCGTTCTGCTTCATTTCGCTCCAAGCGGATTTTCCGGTGAGCGTGCGCGCCAGCGGCTCCAGCGCATCGTCCAGGCGGTCCAGCATGAAGTCCTTGGCGGCATCCAGCCCCCCCTCGGGCTTTCGGCGATTGACGGCATCGCGCAGGATGTTGGTGATGGTGGTCCAGTAGTCCGAACGCCAGATAAAGGCCAATGGATAAACCTCGCCATCCAATAGCAACGGACGATACTCGGCCAGCCGCTGCACGGCGGCCTGTTCACCCACCAAACCGCCGTGGGCATAAAGAAGGATCCGCGGCACCGCCCAGCCACCGGTAACGCGCGGGATATCCTCGTCGAAAACACGCTGGAGTTCGTCAGTCGTGCTGCCGTAATCGCCACCGGCTTTGAGCGCGCCATTGTTGCCCACGCTGATGATGTGTGGCCGCAAGTCGGCGTAGGAATAGCTGACGGACTGAGCTGCCGTGGTGGCATGCACCGTCGCGGTAGATTCCGGCCGCCGCAGCGTGACTGGCGCGCCCAGGCGGGCCACCCACACGTCGGTGCCGTTCTCCAGCCAGTCGTCGTAGCTCAGCAGACCGAAGCCGCTACGGCCCCAGGCGGGTCCCCAGGAATTCTGAATCCAGAAACCGCGCTCGTCGTAGGCGACGATGGCGAAAGCATGTCCGCCCAGGATTGCGGACGACTGCTGGATCTCCCCATCCGCACCCACATGTGACCATCCTTCATGGACGGTGCAGGTCGCGTACAAGACGCCCACCTCGGCGATCGCCGAATGCATGGCCACCAGATCCTTGTGGTTGACCCGGAAATATGCCCCCAGCGGACGACGCAGCGCGTCGACCACGCGCTCGTCGTTCAGGCCGCCCTCGGCAGGGGAACCCTTGGAGGCAGACTTGACGGCCTTCTTACCCACTTTGACCACGCCGCTGGGGTAGAGCGATTCGGAGCAAACGCCATGCTTGTGCCATCCTTTCATGGCTCCACGTGCGCTGGAGCCGGAATAGTCCTCGCCCGGCCATTCGTCATAGCGACGGGCCAGCTCGTACATCATGCGTGGACTTACCGGCGTTGCATCGGGTACCACGCGCCGGCGCAGCAGCAGGTAGTGAGCCACGGTGGCCAGGCCATAGCCGGTACATGCCCCTTCGGCACCTTGATCGAGGATAGGCACGTTGCACTCAAGATAGTCACCCAGCGGTACGTGCAAGGGCACTTCGATCAGCGTGGGGGTATACATCTGATCGCGGAAGTCCAGGGTATCCGGCCGAGCATCGAGCCGCCGCGCAGGACCTGCGCCTGCCGCCTCCTTTTTGGTCGCGGCGTTCGCCTGGCCGCGGCGGCGTTTGCCGCTTGCTTTCTGATCGGTCGGCTCATCATCGGGCGCGGCCTCCGCGATGAACTCCCAGCCGCGTGTCAACGCCTCCGCCGCCATCGCGGGCGCGGCGCGCCGCGCGCCTGCCTTTCCCCCGCGCCGAGTGGCTTGTACCGGACCAGCAGCCATGTCGGGCAGGCTGCCGCGCAGGACGTCAAGTGCCAGGGCATAGAGGCGCCGCCGGTCATCGGCACCATTCTGGCCTCCGTTGATGCGGCGCGTGATCTCGTCAAACTGGCCTGCATCGGCCAGCGCATTGAGCCCATTACGTTCCCAAAACAGCCCCGCAATCCGGAAACCCACCACGGGGTCGGCTGCTTGTTCAGGCTGACCGACCAGATCCAGGCCCAGCAGTTCCCCATAGCGCGCATAGTTGGCACGACCGGTGATCTGGATCGGTCCACGGCCTTTGAAGCGGCGACCGTCGCCCGGATGCGCGTTGCCAAGTCTGCGCGCCAGATCGCTGGGAGGTTCATAACGCCGCTGCGCTGCCGTCGGCCCCCAGAGCTCCTCCAGGAACTGCAATTCCCCCGACTCATGGCCCAACTGCGCCACAAAGGCGGCCGCCCGCCGCAGGTTGGCGTCGATCTGGTGAGCCGCCATGGCATCGTTGAGAGGCTCCAGGCACTGCGCACGGCGAAGCCGGGATGCGTGGCGCATGATCTGCGCGAGTTGGACATCAGTCAGCATGTTCGTCTCTTCCTCGGCCAGCATCTATCGTCAGTGGATCTTTGCGTCCGATGCTAGTCATGCGCTTTCACATTGCATATCCCTTCAATTGGGTATGGCGCACAGTCAGAGCTTGTCATAGGTTATTGGGCCCCAGGATATTGGGCCCCTGACCCTGGAGCAGGAAAGCCGCCTGGACGGAGCGAGGTTCTGCCCCAGAGGATGACCGTCAAACCACGGGCACTGGGTGCGGTCCAGCAACGGGTGGAGGCAGCGCGCACCGCCCATCGCCAGCGTTGCCGGCTACAGTCCAATCGTCGGATTTTGCTTGGAAGCTCGAATCGGCTACTGCCGTGCAGCAGCCTTGAGCGTTTCCTCTACTCTGGACAACTCTGCTTGCGTCTGAGGGCCGGCATTGCGCGCGCGGACAAGCGGCAGGACCTGCCCAGCCAAAGAGCGCGCGTCTTGAGTCCAGGCACGGGGGTCCGTGCGAGAAAGAAAATAAAGCACATTGATCAAGCCGCTCGGAGAGAGCTTGTCGATCTGATCGCTATTCAGCAACTTCAAGGCCTCGACAATGGCGTCCGCTGAATCATTGAAGTCTCTCTGCAACCTGCCCGTGGCGCGGCGGCGTTCGTCCACGCCAGGCGCATTCATCTGAGAAACAAGGCGAACAATTTCCGCATTTTCAATCTTGGCGATGGTTGCGACACTTTGCGCGGCGGCTTTGCGGACCTCCTCGTTGGGTGACTGCTGCAGCCCTGCGAGCAAGCCGTCCGCCTCTTCTTTGGAAAGTGCAAGCCGGACCATGGCGAGCGCAGCATTGCGCTTGGCCCCATCCTGAACGCTCAGCTCGGGAACAAGACTGTAGACCCACTTGTAACGCTCCACGCGTTCCTTGGACTCTTCAACGCTGGTGCTGCGTCGCCGAAGCTCGGCATCCAGCGCCGCACTCTGAATCTTCAAATCCGCCTCGCGCTGGTCAATCAGTTGCTTGGTCTGCGCATTCCAGATCGTCAGTACGATGGTTACAAGCGTCCCCAAGACACCCACGCCCGCAACGATGCGGTCGAGCCATGATCGGGTAGTGCCTTGGGTATCCATCTCAAAGACCTCACGGGGTGGGTCCGTACGTGTTCGTTGGATTCAATGCATGCTACGGCGGGCATCGCTAGGTGTCTAGTCGCGGAACCACGCACTTTTCCGCGGAGACCTTGGTCAACCTCAAGCGCTGGGCGATGACGGTGTTGGGTTCGCCGTCGGTACTGTTCAGAACCATGCGCCCCCCTATTTTCCAAGGCGGCAGGCGGCGAGCGACTGGCTGCCAACGGCTGAAACCAAAAAACCGCGCATTTGCGCGGCTTTTCAGGTACTTCCACAATTTCACCGAGTTTCACGAAACGCCGTGAAATCGGTCAGACGGATCAGACGTTGATCACACGTTTAAACGTTGATCGGTCTGCAAAGGGCCGTGAATGCTAGGTTTCGCGGGGAAATCAAGCCACTGCCTTTGCGGGAATCGCTGGAAGTACCCCCAGTTGTACCCCCATAAGGGGTATCGGGATGATAGATCAGTCTGGATGCCGGTGCCAGCGCTGCGCCTGCCGGATAAAACGGGTATGGCGCAGACCGCATTGTTGGCTGACGCATGGAACGGTACGCGATGAGATGCAGGGGAACGGGCCGCTGTTGCCCATACCTCGGAGAGCTCTCATGGCAAACCGTCACACCCGCCACAATCCGCTGGGGCAAGATGCCCTGTTCACTACGCCGGCCTCGCTCATGCTCGATGCCCGCCTCACGCCGCTGGAGCGCAATGGTTGGCAGGTTCTGCGCATGCTGCGCTCTGCGGAAGGCATCAGCCCACTGGCGAACCTGGGGCAGTTGCGCCGCTATCTCACCTCTACACCGCTGGGGCAGCGGGCCGGATACGAGACGGCCCGGCGCGCTCTCGTCGTGCTTCGGCTGACGGGGTGGATCAGTCTGGTGGGTCAGCACCGCGATCCTCTGACCGGCCATGTGCTCAGCGAGCTGTATCAGGTTCACGAAAGTGCCCTGGACTTCCAGCAGGCCCGCACGCTCGATGCCAGTCTACCCGCGCTTTTGCAAGCCTCCATCGGCCATGAAAACAACCAGGTAGATCGGGTGGCCGTCCACATTCAGGCAGTGCTGGCGCAGGCACCTGAAGCCGCCTCCATTGCGACCCACGATCAGCGCCACGATGACGATGATTTGCCCCCTATGCCGCCGTCGCAGGCGAGCGAGGCAGCCGACCCGCTGCCATTGTCTGGCGATTCCGCTGGCAGCACGCCTGTTCCGCAACAGACCGAACACGCTCGCCACATGACGGCTGAGCAGGGCAGTACGTATAAGACGTATATGTATAAAAAAGAACGTACGTACCGCGCGCGCGAAGGCGACGGCGATCCGGCATCGCAGTCGGTGAGCTTGCCGCCTTGCCTGAGCAATGCCCAGGCACATCAGCAAAACGACGTGCAGGCCGCCTTGCGGCGGCTGTCGCCGCAGCATCGCCGGGAAGTGCTCGACGAGTTGCAGGCTCGCAGCCAGAGCGGCACCGTGCGCAATGTCGTGGCCTACTTCTTCGTCTTGGTGAAGCGCGTCGTTGCGGGCGAGTTCCGCTTGTGGGCAGGTCGCAAGGAGACGTCTACCACCCCACGGCCTGCCGAGAATCGACCGGCAGCTCCGCCGCGCACCGCAGACCGCCCAAAACCGACTGCGCAACCGGCATCACGTGAAACCGCCCTGGCGCACATCGCCAACATCCGCAAGATCATGAACACCTCGACGAATGCAGGGGACATCGCAGCGCAGGCAATGCAGACCAGGGGATGGCAACCGCATCCTGCGTAATAAATGCTGCCGCGAAACGGGCCGTCACTGCACGCCGCAGTGACGGCCCCGCACACGCCAGCAACAATGCGGGCGCACACCAGATCCCATTGTGTGCGGCAGACATGATGAAGCCCGACCTACACTGACCGGGCAGTTGCCAAGACCAATGGGCTTCGTACATCGGCAACCCCAACAGCGCAGGTTCCTGTAAGCTCAGACCCGTCAAGGCGGAACCACCCCAGGTATGCCCAGCAGCCCACGCAGGCTGGGGATCGGATTGGCCTCGACCAGCCCCCGCACCACCGCGAACTCAAAGATCGCCGCCAGATCGCCTTTGACATGAATGGCTGCCCACGCACCGTGGGCCTTGCACTCTTCCAGCAGTGGGCGAATCTGTTTAACGCCAATGTCACTCATCGGCATCCCGTCGAACTTCGGCGACAGGTACTTCCTGATGCGGGATTCTTTCGTACGGTAGGAACTGAGCCCGAAGACCGGTTTGATCTCCGCCAGGTACGCTTTCGCTACCTTGGCAGACGAGCTTTCACGAGCACGCTTGCGTTCCTCCAGCACTTCCAGGTTGCGCTGCTTGACCTGCTGCCGCTCATGCGCAGGGTGGATACCTTGCTTGACCAAGGCACGCGCTTTCTCGCGGGCAGCGCGAGCCTCCGCAAGACTTACCTGGGGAAAGCTGCCAATGGCAAAGAGGTTCTCCTTGCCTTGCAGGCGGTACTTCCACCGCCAGAGCTTTCCGCCGGCGGGCTTGACCAGCAGGAACAGGCCCCCGCCGTCTGATAGTTTCCAATCTCGATCAGTCGATTTGGCCGACCTGACCTTGAGGTCGGTGAGTAGGTTTTCGGGCATCGTTGGACTCCACTGCGGGGAAAAGTACCCCCACGGTTGAACACGAGTACCCCCAACGCTACCCCGAATTTTCCGGACCTCGATGAACATTAGGAACGCTCAGCAGACCGTATTGTTTCCGCAACTCATTGATTTAAAACGAGTCAATCCGTCCACCAAACGCTACTGAGCGCCACCGAGATCCAGCAAAAATCGTCAGACGTTGAACAGGAAGTTCATCACGTCCCCATCCTGCACGATGTATTCCTTGCCTTCGGCGCGCATCTTGCCCGCTTCCTTGGCGCCCTGCTCACCCTTGTAGGTGATGAAGTCTTCGTAGGCGATGGTCTGGGCGCGGATGAAGCCGCGTTCGAAGTCGGTGTGGATGACGCCAGCGGCTTGCGGCGCGGTGGCGCCGATCGGCACGGTCCAGGCGCGTACTTCCTTCACGCCGGCGGTGAAGTAGGTCTGCAGGCCCAGCAGCTTGAAGGCGGCGCGGATCAGGCGGTTCAGGCCGGGTTCTTCCATGCCCATGTCCGACAGGAAGGCCAGGCGGTCGGCATCGTCGAGGTCGACGATTTCGGATTCGATGGAGGCGCAGATGGCGACCACGGGCGCGTTGCGCGCGGCGGCGAATTCGGTCAGGCGGTCCAGCAGCGGATTGTTGGTGAAGCCGTCGTCGGCCACGTTGCCCACGTACATCGCGCGCTTGGCGGTGATGAAGCAGAGCTGGGCGATATCGGCCTGCTCTTCGGCCGAGAGATCCAGCGCGCGGATGGGCTTGGCTTCGTTCAGCTGGGCCACGCATTTTTCCAGCACGGCCACGATGCGCTGCGATTCCTTGTCGCCGGAGCGCGCGGTCTTCTGGTGACGATGCAGCGCCTTTTCGGCGGTCTGCATGTCGGCCAGTGCCAGCTCGGTTTCGATGACTTCGATGTCGGCGATGGGGTCGATCTTTCCCGCCACGTGGATCACGTTGGGGTCTTCAAAGCAGCGCACCACGTTGACGATGGCGTCGGTTTCGCGGATGTGCGAGAGGAACTGGTTGCCCAGGCCTTCGCCCTTGCTCGCGCCGGCGACCAGGCCCGCGATGTCGACGAATTCGACGGTGGCGGACAGGATGCGTTCGGGCTTGACGATTTCAGCCAGTTTCTGCAGGCGCGGATCCGGCACTTCGACCACACCGACGTTGGGTTCGATGGTGCAGAACGGATAGTTCTCGGCGGCGATGCCGGCGCGGGTCAGAGCGTTGAAGAGTGTCGATTTGCCTACGTTGGGCAGGCCGACGATGCCGCATTGCAGAGCCATGGGAATCCTGTGTAAGTACGGTATTGATCGTTAACGTTCTAGTTTACCCCGGCTGGGCGCTCAAGCCCCGCCGGCCCGGCCGCCGTTGCGGCCCCGCTTAAGCCGCGGCGGCAGGGACCCAGCGCATGATGACCCAGATCATCAAAATGGGGCCGGCGTTGAAAACGGAGTGCAGCAGGATCGCCGCGCCGATTCCGCGGCGCACGCGCATCCAGCCCAGCACCAGGCCCGTGAGCCATTGCGGCAGCACCAGCAGGGGCAGCAGCCAGTACGGCGTCTTGCTGTAGACGAAGTTGGTCAGGTGCACCGCGGCGAAGGTCAGCGCGACCAGGTGGAACACCAGGCCGAAATGCCGCAGGTAGTAGCGCCGCCAGGTGGTGTCCCAACCTTGCAGCGGTTCGGCGCGCTGGCGCGCGCCCCAGCAGGCCAGGATCACGAATGCGGCCAGCAGCAGGCCGGTCCAGACCTTGGGCCCCCACAGCACCACGGGCACCATCGCCGGAATCAGCCACAGCGCCTGCTTGGGGCGGCGCAAGCCGTAGCGGAACAGTATCTCTTCCACCAGCGGCGCCCAGATGACGGCGGTCAGCCAGGGGATGTTGGCGGGATCAAGCCGGTGCGTGACGCCGCCCAGCCCGGCGGCGGCCACTGCCACTGGCCCCAGCGCAAACAGGTTCACTGCCCACAGCAGCGCGGCCCAGGCCAGCAGGCGTCCCGGCCCCAGGCCCGGCCACCAGTCGGCAACCAGCCCGCTGGCGGCCGCACGGCCCGGCAGGCGCGAAGCGGGATGCGGATGGCGGATGAAGCGCCAGAAGTCCGCGATCTCGCTGCGAAAGCGCAGTTTTCCGCCAGACACCGACGCCGATTGCCGCTGGTCTGTCATCAGGCCTCGTTGCCGCTATGGAGTTGACGCGTCGCCAATGGAAAATCGCCGGCCAGCATCGCCGGCACCACGGCGCGGCAACGGTCGATCACCGCTTCTATCTCTTTCTGCTCTTCACGGCGCGGCGGATGCAGCACGAAGTCCGCCACCTGCTGGGCCAGGCCCAGCGTGCGGGGATGGCCGATGCCGATGCGCAGACGCCAGAAGTTGGGGCTACCCAAGGCCGCCTGGATGTCCTTCAAGCCGTTGTGGCCGGCATGGCCGCCACCCTGCTTCAGTTTCACCTGGCCGGGCATCAGATCCAGTTCGTCGTGCAGCACCAGCACCTGCTCCGGCACCAGCTTATAGAAGCGGGCCAGCGCGCCGACCGCCTGGCCGGAACGGTTCATGTAGGTGTTGGGCTTTAGCAGCAGCACGTTGTCCGCGCCCAGGCGGGACTTGGCCACCATGCCAAAAAAGGACTTCTCCAGCGCAAAAGAAGCGCGCAAGTCGTCCGCCAGGTGGTCAGCCAGCCAGAAGCCGGCGTTGTGCCGGGTGGTTTCGTAGTCGGGGCCGGGATTACCCAGCCCCACGATGAGGCGTATAGGAGTAGACATGATGGGGGTGTTTAAACCAAAAAACCCTGCGCATGCAAATGCACACGCAGGGTTTCGGGCATCAGCCGCGGAAAGCCCGGGGGCTTCCCAGCGGGACTTAGGCGGCCGGAGCTTCGGCAGCGCCTTCGTCGGCGGCAGCGCCGCCCTTGACCACGGCAGTGGCGGCCAGCAGCGGGTTGGCGTCGCCACCGTGCGGGACGTAGGTCACGCCCTTGGGCAGAGCGATGTCGGCCAGGTGGATCGAAGCGCCAGGCAGCAGATCCTTCAGGTCCACTTCGATGAACTGGGGCAGCGCTGCCGGCAGGCAGGTGACTTCCAGTTCGGTCAGGACGTGGCTGATGATGGCGCCGCCCAGCTTCACGGCCGGCGAGACTTCAGCGTTGATGAAGTGGAACGGGACCTTGGTGTGCAGGGCCTGGTTGGCGTCCACGCGCTGGAAGTCCACGTGCAGGACTTGCGGCTTGTAGGCGTGCCATTGAACCGAACGCAGCAGGACTTGTTCTTCCTTGGCTGCGCCTTCCAGCGCCATTTGCAGGATCGACGCGTGGAATTGTTCCTTGCGCAGGGCGTGGTAGATCTCGTTGTGGTCGAGTTCGATGTTCAGGGGGGCAGCCGTACCGCCATAAACGATGGCGGGAACGCGGCCCGCGCGGCGCAGGCGGCGGCTCGCACTCGAACCCTGGACGCTACGCGCAGTTGCATTGAATTTCATGGAAAACTCCAAAAACAATAAGGGCGAAGAGACTTCGCCGGTTGGTACACGGCACGCGAAATACGCGCCGCGTTTGTTGCGCCTTGCCGCGACCAGCAAGGCGCAAAACTCTGTATCCGGACTACCCGTCCGAGGGATGCCGCGTCTTAGTCGACGAACAGCGAGCTGACCGATTCCGCGTTCGAGATACGCAGGATGGTCTCGCCCAGCAGCGCGGCGCACGACAGCTGGCGGATCTTGCCGCTGGCCTGGCCTTGCTCGGAGAGCGGAATGGTGTCGGTGACGACCAGTTCGTCCAGTTGCGACGCTTCGATGCGGTCGATGGCGCCGCCCGACAGCACCGGGTGCGTGCAATAGGCGTAAACGGCGCCGGCGCCGCGGTCCTTCAGGGCCTGCGCCGCCTTGCACAGCGTGCCGGCGGTGTCGACCATATCGTCCATGATGATGCAGGTGCGGCCGTCGACTTCACCGATGATGTTCATCACTTCCGACACGTTGGCGCGCGGACGGCGCTTGTCGATGATGGCCAGATCGGCTTCCAGCTGCTTGGCCAGCGCGCGGGCTCGCACCACGCCGCCGATGTCCGGAGACACGATAACCAGGTTCGAGAAATTGCGGCGCCAGATGTCGCCCAGCAGGATCGGACCGGCGTAGATGTTGTCCACGGGGATATCGAAGAAGCCCTGGATCTGGTCGGCGTGCAGGTCCATCGTCAGAACGCGGTCGACGCCAGCCACTTGCAGCATGTTGGCCACGACCTTGGCCGAGATGGCCACGCGCGCCGAGCGCGGGCGGCGGTCCTGGCGGGCATAGCCGAAATAAGGAATGGCGGCGGTGATGCGGCCAGCGGAAGCGCGGCGCAAGGCATCGACCATCACCATGATTTCCATCAGGTTGTCGTTGGTGGGGGCACAGGTGGGCTGCAGGACGAAGACGTCCTTGCCGCGCACATTCTCGTTGATCTCGACCATCACTTCGCCGTCCGAGAAGCGACCGACGGTCATCTTGCCCAGGGACATATCGAGGTGGTTGACTACGTCCACGGCCAGCCGAGTGTTGGCTGTACCCGTGAAAATCATGAAGCTATCGTTTGCCATGATGGATGATGCGATGGTCGTTTTAAGACACTAACGAGGTGATGCGAGGTGATGCACCAGCGGACCCGGAAAATAAAAAAGCTGCTGAACCCGGGCCAGTGTCTTACAGGCGTGTTCAACAGCTTTTTTATGTATTCGGTTGGCTGGGGAGGAAGGATTCGAACCTTCGCATGCCGGAATCAAAATCCGGTGCCTTAACCAGCTTGGCGACTCCCCAACTATCTTGCAATCCAATTCCGCAACGGATGTTCAGCTAACCCAGTACATGCCTGCACTAACCGAAACCGTGGATGCGTTTGGCTGAATATTTTATCAGCGCCGCGCATTATAGCGGATATTTCTGCTTCTGCCAAAACGGCTTCGGAGAGTTCGGAAAATTCGGCGAATAAACACGCACCAGATCCCGACATGCGAACCGGGGCTCCACGAAGGATTCCCTGTTCAGCAAGCCACCGCGATGCCCCAAGCACTTCTGGGTAAAGACGGTAGACCACCGGCTCCAAATCATTCCTGCCGAAGCGGGAAGTAGGCGAAGCAAGAAAGACAGCTATTGTGATGTAAGAAGAATCCCTTGTCAAATCGGGCGCCGAAAATATCCTAGGCGTGGGCACGCTGGCATCCGGCTGCGCCACCAGATAAGCGCGCTCCGGCAGCGTCACCGCGGTCAGATCTTCGCCCACGCCCTGAGCAAAGGCGGACTGCCCGAAGACGAAGACGGGCACATCGGCTCCCAGCGGCAGGGCGAGCTCCATGAGTTCGCGCCGCGACAGCCCCGTGCCCCACAGCCGGTTCAGCGCGATCAGCACCGAGGCGGCATCGCTGGAGCCGCCGCCCAGGCCGCCGCCCTGGGGAATGCGCTTTTCCAGGCCGATCTGCACGCCCTGCTTCGTGCCTGTGGCACGCTGCAGCGCGTGCGCGGCGCGCAAGGTCAGGTCCTGCTCCTCCGGTACGCCCGGCAGCTCCGTGGCGCGGCTGATGACGCCATCGGCGCGCACGTCGAAGTGCAGGGTGTCGCACAGGTCGATGAAGCGGAAAACGGTCTGCAGCAGATGGTAGCCGTCGGCGCGGCGGCCCACGACGTGCAGGAACAGATTCAGCTTGGCGGGAGCGGGTACGTCGTAGAGAGTCACGGCTGGGCGAAAAAAAAGCGGTCGCCCGATTTTACCGGGCGGCCGCCTGTTCCGGGCCGAGGCGGCCCATTGTTCAAGGCTGGTTGACAACCAGGCGCAGCATGATGCGGCGGCCCGGCTCCAGGCGCTCCAGCACCAGCAATTGGGGACCCAGCGTGTCGTAGCGCGACAGCCGCGCACGCCAGCCGCCCTGCTCGAACGCCGCCGGCCGGCCCAGTTCGTCGCGTGATACTTCGGTGGCTTCAGGCGTGGCGGCCAGCTTGCCGCGCAGCCAGTCGCGCAGGCCGGACACCGGCATGCTGCTGCCCAGCGCCTCGGCTGCCAGCGCATCGGGATTGTCGGCGACCAGGCGGGTGCCGTCGGCCTTGGTCAGGCTGGCCGCGCCTGGCCCACCTTCCACGCGTGCCTCGGTCGAGCCCAGGGGATTGGTCAGGTCCAGCACATAGCGGCGGCCGTCGTCCGACCACGAGAAGCCGCCCTGCACGGCATTCTGCTTGCCGCTTTCCTCGTTGACGGTGATGGCGAAACGGCCGATGCGCGAGAAGGCGTCGGCGCTGGCGCCTTCGATCGGCTTGGGCGTGGTGCAGGCGGCCAGCGTCGCCGCCAGCATTGCCATCAGGAACCAGCGCAGCGGCGCGGTGGCGCCGCACACACGTTGGAATACTGCCGTCACAGGCTGATCCCCAGGCGCTTGGCCACGTCCTGAACGGTCTTGTTCTTGGGATCCTTGGCCACCGCGGCGCGCAGCAGCTCGATAGCCTGGTCGCGCTTGCCCTGGGTCCAGAGGACTTCGGCCAGGTGGGCCGCGATGTCGGCCTCCGGACGCACGCTGTAGGCGCGCCGCAGGTAGTCGGCCGCGGCCGCGGAATCGCCCATGCGGTACTTGACCCAGCCCATGCTGTCGAGAATGAACGGGTCGTTGGGAGCGAGTTCGAGCGCTTGCGTGATCAGATCCAGGGCCTCGGGCAGACGCTGGTTGTGATCGGCCAGCGTGTAGCCCAGCGCGTTGTAAGCGTGCGCGTGGTCCGGGTCCAGCGCGATGACCTGGCGCAGCATGCGCTCCAGGTCGGCCAGACGGTTCTGGCGTTCGTACAGCATGGCCAGTTCGTACTTGATCTCGACCGTGTCGGGCAGCGCCTGATCGGCCGCCTCCAGCACCGACACCGCCTGCTTCACGCGGTCGGCGTCGCGCAGGATCTGGGCCTTGGTCAACACGCCCAGGGTGCGCTCTTCCTCGTCCTGGGGACCGGCGGCGTCGATCATGGCCAGCGCGTCGTCGATGCGGCCGCTCTTGGCGCGCAAAGCGGCCTGGCGCATGCGTACCGAGTAGCGCAGCGTCGGATCGTCGATGCGGCCCAGTTCGGCGATGGCGTCGTCGTAGTGCCCCTGGTCTTCGGCAATGCGGGCCAGCAGCACATGGGCGTCGGCTGCGGCGGCGCCGGCGTCGGTCGCGCCCGGCACCGTGGCACGTTGGCGCTGCTGCTGCACGTCCAGATATTGCTGCAACAGGCTCTTGGCCTGCGGCAGCTGTCCGGCCTTGTAAGCCAGTTGCGCCTGCATGAACAAGAGGTCGAAATCTTCCGGCGAGCGGCGCGACATGGCCTGCAATTCAGCCAGCGCGCCGTTGTAGTCGCCGCTGTCGGCCAATTGGCCGGCCAGCATCAGGCGCACCTTGCGGGCGTTGGGATTGCGGGCGATGTAGGCGCGCGCCTCGGTCTGCGCGCGCTGCGGGTCCACCTTGTAGCCGTATTCCAGCACGCGCAGGGCGGCGGGTTCCGACTTGGGATCCGCGGCCAGGGCCGCGCGCGACTCCTGCGCGGCGCGGGTGTAGTCGCCCGAGGCGGAGGCCACGTCCGCCAGCGCCAGGTGCGCGGCCGGCAGCTTGCGCACGCTGTCGCTGAGCGATTCATCCAGGATGCGCAAGGCCAGGCGGCGGTCGTTCAGACGGCTCAGCACGGCCAGGGCCTGGCCGATGGCGGCCGGCTTGTCGCGCGAGGAATCGATGCGGTTGCGCAGAGCCTGCGACAGGCCCTTGGTCTGGCCGTTGGCGGCGGCCAGCGCCAGCTCGGTGGAGCTGGCCTCGACGTCGTTGGGAGACAGGCGCGCCCAGACCCGGGCGGCGTCCAGGGCGCCGGGCAGGTTGCCGCCAGCCAGTTGGAACTCGAGGGCGCGGCGGGCCAGGCGTGGATCGCCGGTATCCCGCGCCAGGCCCAGCATGGTGGTAGCCGCCGAGCCGTACATGCCGCGCTGCGCGGCGATCTCGGACGCGAGCACGCGATAAAAGATGTCGGCGGTCAGCGAGACATAGGGCAACTGCCCGGGGCGCAGCCGGATGACTTCGGTTTCAGGGTGGCGGCTCTGGGGCGCCATCCGAGGCCCGGTCGCGTCGCGCGTCCGGCTGTCGGCGGCCTGGGCCGGTGGGGTCAGTATTGCTGCCAGCGCAAGCGCTAGCGCGGCGATCCCGATGTTTATAGGTTTGAAAGACGACTTCACGCGGCCCGTCCGGTTGATGGCACAATCTTCGTACACGCAATTAATGATCTTACACTGGCTCATGCCGGAACTGCCTGAAGTCGAAACCACGCGTCGGGGAATCGACGCCGTCATCACCGGCCGGACGCTGACGCGGCTGGTCATCCATGAATCCCGCATGCGCTGGCCCATCCCGCCGGATCTGCCGGCCGTGATCGCTGGCCGCGCCGTGCTGGAGTGCGCGCGACGGGGCAAGTATCTGCTGCTGCGGTTCGAACACGGCACCCAGATCGTGCATCTGGGCATGTCGGGGTCTCTGCGCAGCGTCGCCCCCGGCGAATTCCTGCGCAAGCATGACCATGTCGAATGGATCTTCGAGGAAGCGGTGCTGCGCCTGCATGACCCGCGGCGCTTCGGCGCGGTGCTGTGGCACCCGGAGTCCGACGGCCCCATCGAAGCCCATCCCCTGCTGGCCAAGCTAGGCATCGAACCCTTCGACCCGCGTTTCGACGGCGCCTGGCTGCACCGCCACTTCAAGAATCACGGCGCCGCCATCAAGCAGGTGCTGTTGGCGGGCATGGCCGTGGTGGGCGTGGGCAATATCTATGCATCGGAAAGTCTGTTCCGCGCCCGCATCAATCCCAAGACGCCGGCCAACAAACTGTCGCCGGCCCGCTGCGAGCGCCTGGCCGACATGGTGCGCGCCACCCTGGCCGACGCCCTGACCTCGGGCGGCAGCACGCTTCGGGACTATGTCGGGGCCACCGGCGAGCCGGGCGCCTACTTCGAGATCCACGCGGCGGTCTATGAACGCGAGGGCCAGCCCTGCCGGGTCTGCGGCACCCCGATACGGCGCATCGTCCAGGGGCAGCGCGCTACCTATTACTGCCCGAAATGCCAACGGAACTGACCTATTCCACTCCGAAAATCTGCGGGAAATCCCTGTAAAAACAAGGACATTTGTTTATAGCAAACGTATTGCACAAACACTAACGCCGAGCTATATTCCTTCCACACACCCTATTCCTAGAAAAGTGGAAGGAGCCTCCATGAGCAAGCAATTCGCCTCGCACGCCGACCTGGACGACAAGGTCGTCTCGTTCGAAAAACTGTCCGACAACGCCTATGCCTACACGGCCGAAGGCGACCCCAACACGGGCGTGATCATCGGCGACGAGGCCGTCATGGTGGTCGACACCCAGGCCACCCCGGTCATGGCGCAGGACGTGATCCGCCGCATCCGCGAAGTCACGGACAAGCCCATCAAGTACATCCTGCTGTCGCACTACCACGCCGTGCGCGTGTTCGGCGCGTCGGCCTACAACGCCCAGGAAATCCTGGCCAGCCGCGACACCTACGACCTGATCGTCGAGCGCGGCGAACAGGACAAGGCCAGCGAAATCGGCCGCTTCCCCCGCCTGTTCCGCAACGCCGAATCGATTCCGGCCGGCCTGGTCTGGCCGACCATGACGTTCAAGGGCGAGATGACCGTCAACCTGGGCAACCTGGAAGTCAAGCTGCTGCAAGTGGGCCGCGGCCACACCAAGGGCGACACCATCGCCTGGCTGCCCGAGCAGAAGATCCTGTTCGCCGGCGACCTGGTCGAGTACCAATCCACCCCCTACTGCGGCGACGCCTATTTCCGCGACTGGCCCAGCACGCTGGACGCGCTGTCCAGTTTCGAAGCCGAAAAAATGGTCCCGGGCCGCGGCCCCGCGCTGAAGAACGCCACCGAGGTCCGCCAGGGCCTGGCCGGCACGCGCGCCTTCCTGACCGACCTGTACGGCGCGGTGAACCGCGGCGTGGCCGAAGGCAAGGACCTGAAGACCATCTACCGCGAGGTCTACGACTTCATGAAGCCGCGCTACAGCGACTGGGTGATCTTCGACCACTGCATGCCGTTCGACGTATCGCGCGCCTATGACGAGGCCACCGGCTACACCGACCCGCGCATCTGGACCGACAAGCGCGACCTGGAGATGTGGGCGCAGCTGGAAGGCTGATCCCGGCGGGCCGCCCGCCGGCGGCCCTTCCCCGCTGGAACCGGAATCGCGCGCCGCAAGGCGGCGCGCGGCTTCGTGACATAAAAACAATATGACCCACACAGGAGACAACCGTGGGAGACATCGACTTTCAGGCGATGGAATTCGCCTATGAAAAGCACGCCGACCAGGCCGCCAGCGCGCAGGCAAGGCATCAGGTGGTGGTGGTGGGAGCCGGCCCGGTCGGCCTGACCACCGCGCTGGATCTTGCCCGCCAGGGCGTGCGCGTGGTGGTGCTGGACGACGACTTCCGCCTGTCGACCGGTTCCCGCGCCATCTGTTTCTCCAAGCGCACGCTGGAAATCTGGGACCGCCTGGGCGTGGGTCAGCGCATGATAGACAAAGGCGTGTCCTGGAACGTGGGCAAGGTCTTCTTCCGCGAGCAGGAAGTCTGGCGCTTCGACCTGCTGCCCGAGCCCGGCCATCGCCGCCCCGCCTTCATCAACCTGCAGCAGTACTACGCCGAAGGCTATCTGTACGAGCAGGCGCGGCAGGAACCCAATATCGATCTGCGCTGGAAGAACAAGGTCGCCGGCGTGGAGCAGTGCGACGACGGCGTCGTCCTCAGCGTGGAAACGCCCGACGGCGCCTATGCGTTGCATGCCGATTGGCTCATCGCCTGCGACGGCGCGCGTTCGCCGGTGCGCAAGCTGATCGGCCAGGAAAGCCATGGCCGCATCTTCCGCGACCGCTTCCTGATCGCCGACGTCAAGATGCAGGCGGACTTTCCGACCGAACGCTGGTTCTGGTTCGACCCGCCCTTCCACCCCAACCAGTCCGTCCTGCTGCACCGCCAGCCGGACAATGTCTGGCGCATCGACTTCCAACTGGGCTGGAATGCCGACCCGGTCGAGGCCGTCAAGCCCGAGAACGTGCTGCCGCGCATCCGCGCCCTGCTGGGCCCGGACGCGCGCTTCGAGCTGGAATGGGTCAGCGTCTATACCTTTGCGTGCGAACGCATGGACAAGTTCCGCCACGGCCGCGTCGTGTTCGCGGGCGATTCCGCGCACCGCGTGTCGCCGTTCGGCGCCCGCGGCGCCAACAGCGGCGTGCAGGACGCGGAAAACCTGGCCTGGAAGCTGAAACTGGTGCTGGCTGGCCACGCGCCCGAGACGCTGATCGACAGCTACGCCGTCGAACGCGAATACGCCGCCGACGAGAACATCCTGAATTCCTCGCGCGCCACCGACTTCATCACGCCCAAGAGCGACATCAGCCGCAGCTTCCGCAACGCGGTGCTGAACCTGGCCAAGACCCACCCCTTCGCGCGCTCGCTGGTCAACAGCGGCCGCCTGTCGCTGCCCGCGACCTACGCCGGCTCGCCGCTGAACACGCCGGACACGGACGCCTTCAGCGGCCGCATGGTGCCGGGCGCGGTCGCGCTGGATGCTCCCGTGAACGCGCAGGATTGGTGGCTGGCGCAGCTGGACGGCGAATTCGTGCTGGCCCTGTTCTGCGGCGACGCCCTGCCCGACCGCGACACGCTGCTTGCCCTGCAAGCCCTGCGCATGGCGCCGGTGCCGGTCAAGGCCGTGCTGGTGGCCAGCCCGCAGTGCAATCTGTCCGCGCTGCCCAAGGAACTGCCTGCCGTGACGGACCGCGAGGGCTGCCTGGGCAAGCGCTACGACGCACAGGCCGGCACCGCCTACCTGATCCGCCCCGACCAACACGTCTGCGGCCGCTGGCGCGCCTTCAACGCTGCCGCCGTCGCCGCAGCAGTCGGCCGCGCCACGGGCCGCGCCTGAACTTCGAGATCACTCCATCATGCTGATTACCGAAACCAATCTGATCTCGCCGGATGACTTCTACGAAGCCCTGATCGAGACCCACCGCGATCTCACCAACGAGCAAAGCCAGGAACTCAACGCGGCGCTGATCCTGCTGCTGGCCAACCACCTGGGCGACATGAACGTGCTGCGCGAGGCCCTGCGCCAGGCGCGCGCGTCCGTGGCGCCGTAAACCCGTTCACGCCCCCACCGCGAACGTATTCACGATCAAGGCGCGCAGCCACTGGTTGCCGCTGTCCCGGTCCACCCGGCGCTGCCAGTACATATTGGTCTGCAGCGCCGGCACTCTTATCGGCGGCGCCATGTAGCGCAGGCCAAACGGCGGCGCCGCGCTGGCGGCGAGTTTCTCGGGCACGGTAGCCAGCAGATCGGTCGCGCTGACGATGTACGGCACGGCCGAAAAGTGCGGCACGCTGAAATGCTCGGCCAGATCCACGCCCGCGCGCTCCATGGACTGGTTGACCTGCCCATAGGGCGCGGCGCGCGACACGATGAGGTGGCGTTCGGCGCGGAACGCCTTCAGGCCCATGCCGGCGTGCGCCGTCGGATGCGCCTGCCGGAACAGGGTCGCATAGCCCTGGCGGAACAGCATGCGCTGCAACGTGCCCGCCCCCATTTCATCGAATGCGCCGATCGCCAGATCCACCCGCCCGGTCTCCATTTCCCGCGGCAGATCCGGTCCTTGCACCCGCACCGAATCGATGCGCACCAGCGGCGCCACCTGCACGCACACTTCCATCAGGCGCGGCATGAAGTGGATTTCGCCCACGTCCGTCATCGCCACCCGGAAGCGGCGCGTGCTGGTGGCCGCGTCGAACACGTCCTGGTCCTTCAGGGCCTGCGACAGCATGGTCAGCGCCTCGCTGACCGGACCCGCCAGGCGCTGCGCGCGCGGCGTGGGCAGCATGCCCTGCGCCGTGCGCACGAACAGGTCGTCGCCGAATGCTTCCCGCAAGCGCCGCAGCGCGTTGCTGACCGCGGGTTGCGACAGGTCCATGCGCCGCGCCACGGCTGACAGATTGCGGTCCTCCAACAAGTGCTGGAACAGCAGCAGCAGATTCAGATCGACATCGCGCAACTCGGCCATGCGCACCCCCTACTATTCACAAAATTTATAGTCTCTATTTTTACATTCCCGTAGCCGCAGCGGGGGTTTTTTCCGACAATGGCATATCGGCCCCCCGGACACCTTTCCGTACCGGCCACCCCCAACCAGGCCGCGCAGCCAAGCACCGCGCCGCCACTCAGGAGGATTCCATGGAACTGCAATACCAGACCGGCTTCGGCAACAATTGCGCCACCGAAGCCCTGCCCGGCGCGCTGCCGCTGGGCCGCAATTCGCCGCAGCAATGCCCCTACGGCCTGTACGCCGAACAACTTTCCGGTACTGCCTTCACCGCGCCGCGCAGCGAGAACCGCCGCTCCTGGCTCTACCGCATCCGTCCCGGCGCGCAGCACAAGCCGTTCGAAGCCTTCGACGGCGCCGCCGGCTGGCAAAGCACCTTCGGCCAGGGCCCCGTCACGCCCAACCAGCTGCGCTGGAGCCCGCTGCCCATTCCCGCCGCCCCCACCGACTTCCTGGAAGGCGTGAAGACCTGGGGCGGCAACGGCAGCCCCGACGAGCTGGGCGGCGTGGCCATACACATGTATGCCGCCAACCGCTCGATGCAAGGCCGCTATTTCTACAACGCCGACGGCGAACTGCTGCTGGTGCCGCAGGAAGGCCGCCTGCGCCTGGCCACGGAACTGGGCCTGATCGACCTGGAGCCGCTGGAAATCGCGGTCATCCCGCGCGGCGTGCGCTTCCGCGTGGAACTGCTGGACGGCAGCGCGCGCGGTTACATGCTGGAGAACTTCGGCGCGGCCATGCGCCTGCCCGAACTGGGCCCCATCGGCTCGAACTGCCTGGCCAACGCCCGCGACTTCAAGACCCCGGTGGCCTGGTACGAAGACATCGAGGGCGACTTCGAACTCATCGCCAAGTTCACGGGCGGCTTCTGGCGCGCCTCCATCGACCATTCACCGCTGAACGTGGTGGCCTGGCATGGCACGCACGCGCCGTACAAGTACGACCTGCGCAACTTCAACACCGTCGGCTCCATCAGCTACGACCACCCGGATCCCTCGATCTTCACCGTGTTGACCGCGCCGTCGGACACCCCGGGAACGGCCAACATGGACTTCGCGATCTTCCCGCCGCGGATCCTGGCCATGGAGAACACCTTCCGTCCGCCCTGGTTCCACCGCAACATCGCCAGCGAGTTCATGGGCCTGATCCAGGGCGTCTACGATGCCAAGGCCGACGGTTTCGCGCCGGGCGGCGCCAGCCTGCACAACTGCATGAGCGGCCACGGTCCCGATGCCGAGACCTTCGAAAAGGCCTCCCATGCCGACACCAGCAAGGCCCACTACATCCGCGACACCATGGCGTTCATGTTCGAGACGCGGCGCGTCATCCGCCCCACGGAACAGGCGCTGGCCTCGGTAGAATTGCAGGGCGACTACTACCGGTGCTGGCAGGGCATCGCCAAGCATTTCGACCCCAGCAAGGCGTGACGCGCAGGCCTCCTGCTTTCCACGCCCGCGGCGATGAGCGCAAGCTCATCGCCGTTTGGCATTTGTATTTTCCGGCGCCTGGCGCCCGGCCACCGCATAACCACACTGAAAGAGACACGCAGCCATGACCACCATCAACGAAACCCACGACCCGTCCTTGAAGAGCTGGATTGCCAGCGCCAACACCGGCAAGTCCGATTTCCCGGTACAGAACCTGCCCTACGCCGCCTTCCGCCGCCAGGGCACGACGGAATCGTTCCGCCCTGGCGTGGCCATCGGCGACCAGATCCTGGACCTGGCCGCGCTGGCCGCCAAACAGCCCTTCGAAGGTCTGGCGGCCGAGGCCCTGGCCGCGTGCGCCACGGACAGCCTGAACGCCCTGATGGCCCTGGGCCAAGCCCACTGGAGCGCCCTGCGCCTGGCGCTGTCCCGCGCGCTGCGCGAAGGCGCCGCCCTGCGCGGCACGGTCGAGCCCCTGCTGGTCGCCCAGGCCGACGCCGCATACACCACGCCCGCCCGCATCGGCGACTACACCGACTTCTACATCTCGGTGCACCACGCCACCGCCGTGGGCAAGCAGTTCCGCCCCGACAATCCCCTGCTGCCGAACTACAAGTGGGTGCCCATCGGCTACCACGGCCGCGCCTCCAGCATCGGCGTGGACCAGAAATTCCCCCGCCCCGTCGGCCAGACCCGCCCCGCCAATGAAGGCGAAGCGCCGCAATTCGGCCCCTGCGCCCGCCTGGACTACGAACTGGAACTGGGCATCTTCGTCGGCACCGGCAACGCCCAGGGCGAGCGCATCCCCCTGGCCGACGCCGAATCGCACGTGTTCGGCCTATGCATCCTGAACGATTGGTCGGCGCGCGACATCCAGGCCTGGGAGTACCAGCCCCTGGGCCCCTTCCTGTCGAAGAACTTCGCCTCCACGATCTCGCCCTGGATCGTCACCATGGAAGCACTGGAGCCGTTCCGCACGCAGTGGCTGCGCGGCCCGTCCGAACCGCAACCCATGCCCTACCTGGCATCCGACGCGAACCGCGCCAAGGGCGCCTTCGACGTGCAGATGGAAGTCCTGCTGACCACCGAAAAGTCGCGCGCCGACCAGCAGCCGCCCGCCTTCCTGTCGCGCAGCAACTTCCGCGATGCCTACTGGAACGTGGCGCAGCTGATCACCCACCACACCGTCAACGGCTGCAACCTGCAAGCGGGCGACATGCTGGGCACCGGCACCCTGTCCGGCCCGCAACCCTCGGAAGCAGGCTCCCTGCTGGAACTGAGCAACGGCGGCAAAAGCCCGATCGACCTGCCCTGGGGCGAAAAGCGCACCTTCCTGCAGGATGGCGACCAGGTCATCATCCGCGCCGAATGCGTGAAAGCCGGCTACCCGCGCATCGGTTTCGGCGCATGCTCCGGCACGGTGCTGCCCGCCCGCGCCTGATCCGCGCCGGCGCCCGTCCTGGCGGGCGCCGTCAAGGCCTCGATCTCATCGTCCTTGGCCTGCCACTGCTGGCCCAGCCAGTGGTGGAAGGTCGTGCGGAAAGCCTTGTCGCCGGAGTAGTTGCCCTCGCAGAACTCCGGCGGCACCGGCAACTGCCGCATGCGCACCAGCACCTGCCCCGCGCGGCCGCAGGCCAGATCCCAGAAACTGGGCGCCCCCTCCGGATAGGCGATCGTCACGTCTATCATCGAGCGAAACCGCTTGCCCATCGCATTCAACGCCACCGCCAGCCCGCCCGCCTTGGGCTTGAGCAGATGCCGGTACGGCGATCCCTGCGCATCGCGCTTGGCAGGACTGAAACGCGTCCCCTCCGCAAACACCATCACGCTGGTCGGCACCAGCGAAAACTTCGCGCAGGCCCGCCGCGCAGTCTCCTGATCCTGCCGCCCCAGATCCGGATTGCGGCGCAGCGCCGCCTTGCCGTGGCGCTTCATGAACGGAAAATCCAACGCCCACCACGCCAGCCCGATTACCGGCACATAGATCAGCTGCTGCTTCAGGAAGAACTTCAGCAGCGGAATGCGCCGGTTCAACGACTGCTGCAGCACGAAGATATCGACCCAGGACTGGTGATTGCAGTTCACCAGATACCAGTCCGCATAGCGCAGCCCACTATTGCCCTGCACATCCCAGGACACATCCTGGATCCGCGCCAGCCACCCGGCGTTGCAGGACACCCAGG
This sequence comes from Achromobacter pestifer, assembly GCF_013267355.1. Classification (NCBI taxonomy): domain Bacteria; kingdom Pseudomonadati; phylum Pseudomonadota; class Betaproteobacteria; order Burkholderiales; family Alcaligenaceae; genus Achromobacter; species Achromobacter pestifer. The sequence continues at coordinate 3,721,007 of NZ_CP053985.1, read as the reverse complement.
CCGTGGCGATGCCGTTGAGCACGGGATCGACGCCCCGCCTGACCGCCGCGAACGGCAGCAGCAGCTTCAACAAGGCCAGAGGGAACAGCAGCAGGCACCAGAACACCGTGTTGAACGCCAGCCAGACGGTACTGACGACACCCGTCACCCACGCGAACCGCCCGCGCGGCAACGGCAGCACGCGACGCCGCACGGACGCGCGGGCATCGGATTTATTCGATTGGGCCGCGGCAGCGCGGCCAGCCCCGGAAGACGATTCAGGAAAAGTCATGCGCCAGTTTCCTACCTTCAAGAAAAATCCGACTTGCGCAGAATCAAGCCTACCATCAGCGCGCAGCGTCAGCACTCACCGCAAGACAGAGCGTATGCTCGATGAGGCCGCCCGGGCGGCCTCATCGAGCGGGCACCGCAAGATCTTCCGCCACAAAATGACGGTGCCAATTATCCCAAGAACAACATTCTCCCCCGCGATTTCTGGCAATTAACCACCGGAGCTTGGGGCGTTGGGGGCCTGGGGCGCGCGGGGCGTCGATAAGCCCGAGGGAATCCGTAGGGAGCCGAAGGCGTACGAGGATGACGCAGGGGAAGTCCGGAGCGAAGGCTCCGGACCGCAATCGTTGCCCCGCGCGCCCCAGGCCCCCAACGCCCCAAGCGTCTTAAGAACCAGCAACATCCCGCATAAAGAAAGCCACCATCAAGGCAACCGATACCGCTCTTCCCGATAAGCCCAGCTAGCCCACAAGGCATGCGCCAAGGCCTCTTCCGAGAGCTGAGGATCCAAAGGCTCCACCGGCGCATAGACCTCGTCACGCCCCACAGGCGCCGCCTCATACCTGAACTGCCGCGGCGGCTTCGAAGGCTCCAGCACCAGCAACTGATCCCCCCGCAGATACCCGAAATTATCCGCGTACTGCATCATCGCCCGATTCGGATCCCGCTGCGTCAGATCCACGCCCAGCATGGGATTCACGTTGTCCAGGCCCATCAAGGACAGCATGGTAGGCGCCATGTCGATCTGGCTCACCAGCCGCTCATCCTGCCGAGGCGCAATCCCCGCCCCCAGAATCAGCGCAGGAATCTGGAAATGCCGCACCGGCACCGGAATGGAGCCATAGACGCGCGAATCGTGATCCGCGATCACCAGGAACACCGTGTTGTCCCAGTATGGCGCCTTGCGCGCCTTGTCGAAAAACTGCCCCAGCGCCCAATCCGCATAGCGCACCGTGTTGTCCACCGTGGCCGGATCGCCCACCGGCTTGATGCGACCTTCCGGATACTCCCAAGGCGAATGATTGGACACCGAGAACGCCAGCGTGAACACCGGCTTGTCGCCATCCGCGCGCAGCAGCCGGTCCACCTGATTGAACATGTCCTCGTCCGACGCCCCCCAGGATCCCTCGAACACCGGATTCACGAACTTCGGACGATCCACGATCTCGTCGAAACCGTTGCCCAGGAAAAAGGCCCGCATATTGTCGAAGTGCGACTCGCCCCCGTACACGAAGCGCGAATGGTAGCCATGCTTGCCCAACAGCTGCGCCAGCGTGAAAAAGCCCGTCTGCGACCGCGGCAGCTTCACCACGGCATCGGCCACGCTGGGCAGGAAGCCCGCCGTGACCGCCTCGATGCCCCGCACCGAGCGCGTGCCCGTCGCATAGGCCCGATGGAACATCCAGCCTTCCTGCCCCAAGCGGTCGATGTTGGGCGTCAGATCCCGGCCGCCCAGGCTGCCCACATACTGCGCACCCAGGCTTTCCTGCAGGATGATCACCAGGTTCAGCGGCTTGTCCCGGCGCACCGTCGCCTTCTGCTCGTGCAGGCTGGGATAGCGCGCATCCAGCGGCGCACCCGTCAGTCCGGCCTTCTCGCGCACGATGGCGTTCATCTCATCCACCGCCATCTTGGGATACATGGCCGCCGACGATCGCTCATCGCGCATGCGGTAGGCGGCGTCAAACACGCTGTACAGCGAATTCAACGCCAACGCATTGACCATGGCGTCCGAACTGTAGGCGACCTTGGCCGGATTGATCGGACGATGCTCCAGCGTGCCCCGCGCCCCCAGGAACACCAGGGCGAGAATCAGGAACGAAGCCACCGGCCGCTTCCACCACGCCATGAACGGATCGCGCACACGGGTGGGAAACAGCCGGACCGACAACCAGGCGGCCAGCACCAGCACCACGAAGGCCGCCAGCAGCACGCCCTTGTAGCCCTGCCACAGCATCGAACCGACTTCCTTCGGATTCAGCAGGTAGATGAAATAAAGCCGGTTGGGCCGCGTGTCGTATTCCGCGATGAACGGCGGCGTGGAAACTTCCAGCAGCACATACAGCATCCACCAGACGCGGAACCACCAGGCGGTGATGCGGATCGCCAGCGGCCGGTGCCCAAACCAGGGTGACAGCACCGCCGGCAGCGCGATCACCATGGACATCAGGCAGACGTCGATGCGCAGCCCCCCCAGCAGCAACGGCCCCAGCCCGCCAGCGGCCTCGACCCGGTCCCACATCCAGAAGGCCAGGCCCAGACGCGACAGCGTCAATAGTGCCAGGATGGCGACGATGAACCGTAGCGTCAGGCGGCGCATGCGGCTGCCCTCCGCTGGCGCAGGAACGCCCGCTCAGATGATGAAATGCCGCCGTGTATGCCGAGCAGAGCCATGCCGCCTCGTGGTCCGAAATTTGAAAACGCGCAAAGATTAACGCGGTTTTGCGCGAGCCAGCGGCCGCCCTTACTGGGCGCGCCGCAGCCGCTCGCGGCTGTTGCTCAGATGCGTGCGCATGGCCGCGCGCGCGGCCTCCGCATCCTGGCGCTGAATCGCGCCGTAGATGTCCTCGTGTTCGAGATTCACGCGCGCCAGATAGGCGGCGCGGTCCTCGTGCGCGAACTTCGCCGAATTGATGCGGGTGCGCGGAATGATGGCCGAGCCCAGATGCGACATCAGGTCCGCGAAGTAGCGGTTGTCCGTGGATTGCGCGACCAGCAGATGGAACTTGAAATCCGGCGTGACAGTGTCCCCGCCGCTGTCCAGCGCACTCTTGAAGGCATCCAGCGCGCGTTTCATCTCAAGCAGTTGCTCCGGGCTGCGACGGGCCGCGGCCAGGCCGGCAGCCTCGCTTTCCAGGCAGATGCGCAGCTCTAGCAGGACCAGTATGTCGCGCACCGTGCCGATATCGGCCGGGTCCACGCGAAAATCCCCGCCGCCGCTGGGTTCAAGCGCGTACGTGCCCACGCCATGATGCGTCTCGACCAGGCCAGATGCCTGCAGCCGGGACAAGGCCTCGCGCACCACCGTACGGCTGACGCCGAACTGGCGCATGATCTCGGATTCCGTCGGCAACTTGTCGCCGGGCCGGATGTCCCCGGCACGGATGCGCTCCGTAATGCTCTCGACCAGCCCCTGGGCCAGGTTCCGGGGACGGCGCCGCGGCGTGACGGAAGTATCGGCGGGAACGGTCATTGGGAATTATCCGAAAGCAGTTGAGCACGGCCCAGGGCCGAACGTCGGCGCCCATTGTACTTTGGGCCGGCCGCGCGCCTGCACATCAGCATGGCGCCAGCGACGCGCGGCATGCCGACGTATTCACCCGGGGTTGGCACAGGCGCAGGCCGGAAAATCCCGCGACTAGCGGTTCAGGTCCCTGGCGGGGGGCCGGGCCACGATGAGGGGATAGAAAAACAGGGTCGCCAGGAACCACAGCAGGGCCGCGGACCAGAGCGTCTGGCTAAGGAAATGGGCGCCCTGCAGGATGCGCACCACGGAAAAACCCACTCCGGCCGCGATGCCCACGGCCAGCCCCCACCAGCGCCAGGCGGGACGCCCCAGCGCCCAGCCCAAGAAATACAGGGTCAGCATCGAGTAGCCCGCGCCGGCATGGCCGCTGGGCAAGGCGCCGCCCGCCCCGGCCCGCGCCCAGGTCCACCAGTGCAAGGGATAGGGGGTATAGCCGCCCAGGGAATCCAGATCGTAGGGTCGGGGCAGCGTGGTGTAGTGCTTCAACTGATTCACCAGCACCTGCCCCGTCAGGCAGGTTGCCGCCAGGGCCAGTGCAGGCCCGCGCCACGGCCGCCAGGCCGGAATGCGATAGCTGGCCGCCGCCACGCCCACCGCGGCCAGTCCTATCCCAATGGGCAAGGCCAGCACCATGCGATGGCCGATCAGGTCCAGCCCACGGTTCAGGCGCAGCGGAAAATCGTCCAGCACAGGATCGAACAGCGCGCGGGCGATGCGCAAATCCAAGCCGGAGACATTGGCCCACCACGCCAGACAGGCCAGCGCGAGCGTGATCGCAAAGACATGGCTGAACAGATACGAGGCCGGCGTCGGCTTGCGCGGCGCGGGCGGCGATAGAGGCGGCATGGTGGGCGACAGGAGGTCCGTCAGGCAAACGGGCAGCTTAGGTCGCCGACAGTCGAACTTTCGTCAAATTTGACCTTGCGCGCCGCGGGCCGCCTCCACCACCAGGCCCGCGTCGGCCTCGAAACGCAGCGTGAAGCAGGTGCCGCGTTGCTCGCCCTGCCGCGAGGAATCGACCGTCAGCGACCAGCCCTGCATGTCGCAGACGCGCTTGGCGATCGCCAGCCCGAGGCCGCGCGCCGTCTCGTCGGGACTTCCCGCGCCCGAATCCCGCATGCGGCCGCTGTAATAGCGGCGAAACAGGAAAGGCAGGTCGTCGGCGGCAATGCCCTTGCCGTCGTCGCGCAACTCCAGCGCGCCGTCGGCGGCGATGCTCGCCGTCAGCGTCGCCGGCGCGGCGTGCTCCACCGCATTGCGGATCAGATTGCGCAACACGGTCAGCAAGGCATAGCGATCCAGCGTACGAACCTGGCCGGCGGCGATCCGGTTTTCGAAACCCAGCCCGGCCAACCCCGCCTGGGCTTCGTAGCCGCGCCAGGCGTTGTCCATGCATTCGGCGAGATTGACGGACTCTGCCGGGCGCAGCTCATCCCGCGCCATGGAGCGCGCGCTCTCCAGCGACACAATCACATCGTCCACGTTGTCCACCACGCGGGTCAGGCGCTGGCGCTGGTCCGGAGTCAGCACCTGGGTCAGCAGCATCAACTCGCTATCCGAGCGGATCGCGGCCAGGGGCGTGCGCACCTCGTGGCTGAGATTGCCCGCGAATTCGCGCTCGCGCGCGATCGATCTGTCCACCTGGCTCTGCACCCGGTTGAAGGCCTCTATCAGCCGGCCCGCTTCGTCGTCGCGCGTCACCGCCATGTCGGGCGACCCGGGCGCCCAGGTTGCCAGCCGGTCGGTCAGGTCCAGCAGCGGACCGACCGCGATGGCGGCCACGCGCCGCGACAGCGCATAGGCGCCCACCACGCAAATGGCGCCCACGCCCAGCACAATCAAGCCGAAGTCATGCACCCGCCCTTCGTTCTCGGTGGCGTCGTACAGCAGGTACACCTTGCCCCGCGCCGTTTCCGCCACCATCACGTGCCAGGTGTAGGCGCCGGGCTCGACCAGGTGCAGGCCGCTATCCAGGGATTCGATTTCCTGCGGCAGGCCAGCGGGCCGCTTGCCGTCCACGCCGACCCAGGCGCGCATGGAGCCGCCCAATTCACGCACGCCATCGCGCGGCAGGAAACCGTCGCTGGTGCGAGCGTGCTGCACCAGCCGGTCCATTTCGGTATTCAGGATGTCGTTGACCAGATCGTCTTCCATCTGGTCGAAGGTCAGGTAGGCCAGCAGGGCCAGCGCCGTCACGAACAGCGCCACGGTTCCGGTCAGCGCCCATACCACGCGCTGGGTCAGGGTGCCTCCGGCAGACGCCGCGGAAACGCTGCTCATCTCGCAGCCCCGGCTTCCAGCGTCAGCCGCCAACCGGTCCCGTGGATGGTTTCGATGCCGTCGAAACCGGCATCGGCCAATGCGCGCCGCAACAGGTGGACCTGGCTGCGCAAGGCGTCGGACGAAGGCGGCTCGTTGCCCCACAAGGTGGACTCCAGCTCCTCGCGCGACACCACCCTGCCCGGATCGCGCAACAGCGCTTCGATGATGAGGCCGGCCTTGCGCGTGAGGTGCACGGGGTTGCCGTTGACCGACACGGCGCGGTTGCGGGTGTCGTAGGACAGAGGGCCAAAGGCCCGCACCGAGTCCACCGTCGCGCCCTTGGCGCGTTGGATCAGCGCGATCAGGCGCGCTTCCACCTCAAGCAGCGCGAAAGGCTTGGTCAGGTAGTCGTCCGCGCCATGCGAGAATCCGGCCAGCTTGTCTTCCAGGCTATCGCGCGCCGTCAGCATCAGCACCGGCACGTCCGCGCGCATGTCGTTGCGCAGCGTGTGCAGCACCGCGTTGCCGTCCATGCCCGGCAGGCCGATGTCCAGGATCAGGGCATCGAAGCGCTGCTCCTTCAGCCGCTGCAGCGCGGCCGGACCCGAGTAGGCGGCATCGGGCAGGAAGCCGCGCGCCTCCAGGAAGGTGTACAGATTGCCGGAGATGACGGGATCATCCTCCACGATCAGCACTCGGTAATTCGCGCCCGCTGCGGGACTGGTTGCCATGATTGGGGTTCCTGTCGTGCGCGGCGCCTCAGGCCCGCAGCACCTTGCCCGGATTCATCAGCCCTTGCGGGTCCAGCGCTCGCTTTATTCTGCGCATCAGATCCAGTTCGACCGCGCTCTTGTAGCGCGGCAGCTCGTCGAGCTTGAGCTGGCCCACGCCATGTTCCGCGCTGATCGAACCGTTGTGCGCGTGCACGCTGTCGTGCACCACGCCGTAGATATCGCCTTGCAGCGCCAGCAGCTCGGTCTCGGTCTGCCCCGGCGCGTGAGCCACGTTGTAATGCAGGTTGCCGTCGCCCAGGTGGCCAAAGATCACGTGGCGCACGCCGGGAAAGCGCGCCTGCAGCAAGGCGTTGGTCTTGTGCACAAAACCGCCGATGGCGGAAATCGGAATCGACACGTCATGCTTGACTGACTTGCCCAACTCCGCCTCCGCCAGCGGAATGCTTTCACGTAGATGCCACAACGCCTTGCTTTGCGCCACGTTCGCGGCGATGGCGGCATCGTTCACCAGGCCCCTTTCGATGGCCTCGCCCAGCACGGTTTCGAATCGTTCACGCGCGTGCGCCTCGCTTTCGCTGTCGGACAGTTCCAGCAGGGCGAACCACGGCGATGCGGCGGAATCTCCCTCGAACGGCAGGCGCTGCTGCGGGAACAGGCGTACGACGGCCTGCAGGCAGGCGCCGCTCATCAGTTCGAAGCCGGTCAGCGCCGCGCCAAAGCCCGCGCGGGCGCGCGACAGCAGCTCGACGGCCTGGTCGATGCCGTCCAGCGTCAGCAACGCCGTGCACGAAGCCACCGGCCTCGGAAACAGTTTCAGCGTCGCGGCGGTGATGATGCCCAGCGTGCCTTCGCTGCCGATGTACAGGTCGCGCAGGTCGTAACCGGTGTTGTCCTTGCGCAGGCCGCGCAGGCCGTTCCAGATCTCGCCTTCGGCGGTCACGACCTCCAGGCCCAGCGTCAGCTCGCGCGTGTTGCCATAGCGCAGCACCTGCGTGCCGCCGGCATTGGTGGCGAGGTTGCCGCCTATGGTGCAACTGCCTTCGGCGGCCAGGCTCAGCGGAAACAGCCGGCCGGCGGCAGCCGCGGCCTCCTGCACCGCTTGCAGCACGCAGCCGGCCTCCACGGTGATCGTGTCGTTGTCGGTATCCAGTGCGCGCACCGCGGTCAGGCGGGTGGTCGACAGGATCACCGCGCTGCCCGATGGGTCGGGCGTGGCGCCGCCGCACAGGCCGGTATTACCGCCTTGCGGCACCACCGGCACGCCGTGCCTGGCGCACAGCTGCACGGCCGCCGCCACTTCCGCGGTCGAGCCGGGACGGATCACGGCCAACGCGGCCCCTCGATAGCGGCGGCGCCAATCCAGCACATAGGTGTCGGCATCCGTGCCCGTCAGCACGTGGGAAGCGCCCAGAAGGGACTGTAGATCGCTCAGCAAGGTCATAGCGCGGCACAAGTAGCGCCCGGGCGCGCCCAGGCTAGGGATGTGCGGCCTATTGTAGGGGTTGAAATGCCCCAGGTCGCGGCACGGCGGGCTTGCGCAGCCCGCCGGCAGACCGATTCAGCCCACCGCCTGGTCGAGCCGCGCGCCCGTCAGGCCCGAACAATAGGCTCGCGAGGCAATGCGGTTCATGAGGAAGGCGCGGTCGACGCCCGCGGGTCCGGGCATTTCCGACAAGGCGCGATAGGCACGGCGCAGGACCTCGCCCCGGGTCGCGCCGCACACCAGCAACCGCGTGCATGGCAAGCGGCGGTCCACGCAGCCGTCGATGCGCACTTCCAGCGCATGGGCGGCGACGGGCTCGCAGTCATGCACCGCCGCGCCCGAATGGGCCTGCGCCTGAGCGTCGATCACGCGGAACACGCCGCTGCGGTCGTCCAGCGCGAAAGCGACAGTGCCCATGCCCTGCCAGCCGCGGTCCCGCGCCACGTCGGCGGCGACCGTGCGCAGCGCGCTTTCCACGGAGACCGGCAGATGCGGCGCCGGGGATTCGGCGATCAGGACGCGGGCATCGCGCCATACGCAGCGCTCCCAGGCCCGGCCCGTGGCCAGGCCGCCCGCCTCGGAAACGAACACGTGGATGTCGAGCCGGCGCTCACGGCCTGCGGCCGGTCCGGCGTGATCCGTGGGCGGACCCCGCCGGTTTGAGGCGCCTCTGGATGACATGACAGTAGAAACTTTGGCGCCCATGGCCCCTCCCGGTCTTTCTGCTTGCATAGCAAGCGTATCACCTTCGGACGACGAGCAAGTTTTATGCCACGCGCCGCCCCCCCTGGGCAAGCCCCTGGCGCACGGCCGCGCGCCGCACCGGAACAAGGCGCCAGCGCTCAGGCACGCACCAGATCTGGGCGGATCGCGTGCCGCCGTGCATAGACGGAAAAAGCCCTACGCCGTCTGTCGGATGAAGGGGGAGCGCCAATGGGGGATAATTCCGGTTTAACCCCTAGCCAGGCGCGTTTTTATACGCGGGTTTACCAGAATCCGCGCCTAAACCTGTACTGCAACCCAACATCCAAGGAATCGCCGTGGGCGACAACACGCAATTTCCGGGCTCGGTCTTCAAGGCCTACGACATCCGCGGCACGGTGCCCGACCTGATCGACGCCCGCTTCGCCCGCGCCCTGGGCCTGGCGTTGGCCGCCCGTGCGCGCGAACACGGCGTGCAGACCCTGGTCGTCGGCCGCGACGGCCGCCTGAGCAGCGAAATGCTGTCCGTGGCGCTGCAGGAAGGCATGCTGGAAGGCGGCGTCGACACCCTGGACATCGGCATGGTGCCCACGCCCCTGGTCTATTTCGCCGCCAACGTCATGCAGACGGGCTCGGGCGTCGCCATCACCGGCAGCCACAACCCGCCCAAGTACAACGGCTTCAAGATGATGATGGGCGGCCGTGCGCTCTACGGCGAGGACGTGCAGGCGCTGGCCGCCAGCATGAACGGCCCCGCCAGCGCCCCGGCGGCACGGCCCGGCGCGCGCCGCCAGCTGGACCTGGTGGCTGCCTACATCGCGCGCGTGGCATCGGGCGTGAAGTTGGCCCGGCCCATGAAGATCGCCATCGATTGCGGCAACGGCGTGGCCGGCGCAGTCGCCCCGGCTCTGTTCCGCGCCCTGGGCTGCGAAGTCACCGAACTGTTCTGCGAAGTGGACGGCACCTTCCCCAACCATCACCCCGACCCCGCCGAACCCAAAAACCTGCAGGACCTGATCAAGTGCGTGGCCGAGACCGATTGCGAACTGGGCCTGGCCTTCGACGGCGACGGCGACCGCCTGGGCGTGGTGACAAAATCGGGCCAGATCGTCTGGCCGGACCGCCAACTGGTGCTGTTCGCCCGCGACGTACTGGACCGCAACCCGGGCGCCACCATCATCTATGACGTGAAGTGCAGCCGCCACGTCGGCCTGTCGGTCGAAGCCGCTGGCGGCGTGCCGCTGATGTGGAAGACCGGCCATTCGCTGGTGAAGGCCAAGCTGGCCGAAACCGGCGCACCGCTGGCCGGCGAGATGAGCGGCCATATCTTCTTCAAGGAGCGCTGGTACGGCTTTGACGACGGGCTCTACACGGGCGCCCGCTTGCTGGAGATCGTGTCGCGCGACGCCGACCCCTGCGCGGTGCTGGAAGCCCTGCCGCAAGACGTTTCCACCCCCGAACTGAAGCTGGAAATGGAAGAAGGCCAGCCCTTCACCCTGGTCCAGGCCTTGCAGGACCAGGGGCAGTTCCCCGGTGCGGACCGCGTGATCACGATCGATGGCGTGCGCGCGGAGTATCCGGACGGCTTCGGCCTGGCGCGCCCCTCGAACACTACCCCCGTCGTCGTGCTGCGCTTCGAGGCGCAGACGCCGGCGGCGCTGGAACGCATACAAGCCGACTTCCGCCGCGAGCTGACCAAGCTCGCGCCGCAAGCCGATCTGCCTTTCTAGTTTTGCCTATGCCCTTATCGAACAGCCCAGCCTGGCAACAGTTCATCGCAGCCACGCTCGCCGCCCCGCGGCGCGGCGAGCAATTGCGCGTCCTCAACGCTCCCGGGCTGCGCCTGGACCTGAGCGCGCAGGCCTATTCCCCGGACCTGCAGAAAGCCGAGGCCGCGCTGCTCGAACAGCAGGGCTTCGATGCTGCCCGGGCTTGCCTGTTCGACGGCGGCAACGCCAACTGGACCGAGCAACGCGCCGCCTGGCACACGGCCCTGCGCGCGCCTCAACCACCCGCCCGGGTAGCCAAGGCCGTGCTGGCCGAACGCGAGCGCATGCGCGAATTCGTGCGCCAGGCCGACGCGGCCGGACGCTATGGCAGCGTGCTGCACCTGGGCATAGGCGGCAGCGACTGGGGCCCGCGGCTGGTCACGCGCGCCCTGCGCCACGGCGGCGCGCGGCGCGAAGTGCGTTTCGCGTCCAACGTGGATTCGCATTCGGTTGCGGACGCGATGAGCCGGCTGGATCCCCATGACACCCTGGTCATCGTCGCCTCCAAGTCGTTCACCACGACCGAACCGCTGGCCAACGCCGAGGTCGCCATGAACTGGCTGCGCGACGCCGGCGTGGCTGATCCGATCAAGCAGGTCGTGGCGGTCACCGCCAACGTCGAGGCGGCCCTGAATCTGGGCATCCTGCCCGACCACATCTTCCAGATCTGGGACTGGGTGGGCGGACGCTATTCGCTCTGGTCCGCGATCAGCCTGCCGGTCGCGCTGGCGCTGGGCACCGACGCGTTCGACCAGTTGCTGGCGGGCGCCGCCGCCATGGACGAGCATTTCCGCACCGCCCCCATCGAGGAAAACGCGCCCGTCCAGCTGGCGCTGGCCGGCGTCGTGAACCGCAGCGTGCTGGGCTACGACTCCCTGGTGATCGCACCCTATGATTCGCGGCTCTATCACATCGTGCCTTGGGCCCAGCAGCTGGAAATGGAATCGCTGGGCAAGGTCGCCACCGCCGACGGCAGCCCGGCCGGCGTGCCCACCGGCCCGGCCGTCTGGGGCATGTCGGGGACCGACTGCCAGCACACCTTCTTCCAGTGGCTGCACCAGGACACCCGGGGCGCTCCCGTCGACTTCATCCTGTGCGAAAAACCTGACCACGCCTACGCGCGGCATCACGAGCTGCTGATCGCCAACTGCCTGGCGCAGCGTTCCGCGCTGCTGCGCGGCAAGTCCTTCGAGGAAGCGCTGGCCGAAACCTCCGCCATCGAAAGCGATCCCGGCCGCGCGCGGCTGCTTGCGCAGCACCGCGTCCACCCGGGCGGGCGGCCGTCTTCGCTCATCGTGCTGCCGCACCTGGAAGCCTATACCCTGGGCGCGCTGCTGGCGCTGTACGAGCACAAGGTGTTCACCCAGGGCGTGGTGTGGGGCATCAATCCCTTTGACCAATGGGGCGTGGAATTCGGCAAGGCGCTGGCCAAGGGCATCATGCACGAGCTGAATTCGCAGCAGGCCAGCCGGCAGGACCCCTCTACCCGCTACTGGATCGACGCGATCACGCGCCGTCCTTGAGGCCTGGCCGGCGCCCGCGCGGCGCCGGCGCGTCAGCTCAGGCGCTGAGCGCGTCGTAGATTTCCACGTGAATGCGCGCCACGCGCTCGATGTCGAACTCGCGCTCAGCCAACGCCCTGCCCGCAGCACCCATGGACTGCCGCAAGGCCGGATCCTCGGCCAGACGGGCGATAGCGTCCGCCAGCGCCTGTGCATCGCGCACCGGCACCAACAGCCCGGTCTCGCCGGGTTCGATCGCATCGCGGCAGCCAGGTACATCGGTGGTCACGACCGCGCGCGCGCAAGCCGCGGCCTCGATCAGCGACTTGGGCAGGCCTTCGCGGTAGGAAGGCAGCACGGCGATATGCGAGGCCGCGTACAGCGCGGCCACGTCGGCGCGTTCACCCAGCGCGCGCACGCACCCTTCCCGCTGCCAGGCGTCCACATCGTCCTGCGTCGCCGAGGCGGGATTGCCAGCGTCCACGCCCCCGACCAGCTGCATCGTGATGGGCAGGCCGCGCTCGCGCAGCAGCCTTGCCGCCTGCACGAATTCCTGCACACCCTTGTCTCGCAATAGCCGCGCCACCATGGTCGCCACGACGGGCGGCGCCGGTGGTTCGGGTTGGGCCCGATACTCGTTCAGGTCCACGCCCGCGCCCCGGATCATGACGACCTGGGTGTCGCGCACCGCGCCCAGCGACTTGAGCAGATCGCGGTCGCTGGCGTTCTGGAAGATCACGCGGCTGTTGGGATGGCCCAGCGCCAGCCGGTACAGCCGCGCCACCACGGCGCGCACCAGCTTCATCTTCAGCGAATTGGACAGGAACACGAAACCCAGTCCGGAAATCGCCGCGACCATGCCCGGCACGCGCGTCAGGCGCGCGGCGATGCCGCCGTACAGCACGGGCTTGATCGTGACCAGATGCACGATTTGCGGGCGCAGGCGGCGGAACAGCCGTATCAGGGCCAGCAGCGTGCCCAACTCCTGCAAGGGATGCTTGCCGCTGCGCGTCATGGGTATGGCGTGATGCGTCATGCCCAGCGCCTCGATGTCGGCCACGGCCGGGCCGTCCATCGTAGCCACATGCACTTCGTATCCCGCCTGTTGCGCCGCCAGCGCCACCGGCACGCGGTGCGACATGAAGAAGGCCGGATTGTTGACGACAAACAGCAGACGGCGCCCTGCGCTCATGCTTGCACTCCTGAGATGCGGCGCCATACCGCGATATAACTTTGCACCATGCGCGCAAGGTCGAAATTTGCCAGCACGCGGGCGCGGCCTGCCTCGCCCGCGCGCGCATGCCCACGCGACGCGACCTCGCGCAAGGCCGTCTCAATGCCGCGGGCCAGCGCCTCGGACTGCTCCGGCGGCACCACCACGCCGGTATCGCCGACGATATAGGCCGCGTCGCCCACGTCCGTCACGACGCAGTAGACGCCACAAGCCATGGCCTCGGCCACCACATTGGGGAAGCCCTCCGCGCAGCTGGACAGGACATGCAGGTCCAGTCCGTTCATCGCGGCGGGCACATCGTCGCTGGGACCTGCCAGCACCAGCCGGTCGCGCAGGCCTAGCCGGTCGATCAGGGCTGCCAGCTCCGCATTGGTCGTATCCATGCCGCGGCCTATCAGCACGCAACGCAGTCCAGCGTCGCGTCCATCGCGCACCAGCGCGGCGACGGCGCGCAACAGGTTGGCGTGGTCCTTCAGCGGATCCCAGCGGGCCACGCAGCCGATGGCAGGGACATCCTGCGGCAAACCCCATTGCACGCGAACGCGCTGCCGGGCCTCGTCGTTCGGTGCAAAACGCGACAGGTCATAGCCGTTGGCGATCACCACCATGCGTTCGCGGTCATAGCCTTTATCGGCATGGCGCTCGGCCGACTTCTGGGCGGCGCACACGATGGCCTTGGGTACGCGGCCCGACAGCAGCGCGCACGCACGCAGCACCAGGCGCGCCGAACGGCTACTGCGCTCCAGGTGGTCGCCGGAATTGCGGATGCCCCAGGCGATGGCGCGCACGCCCGCCAGGCGCGCCGCCAGGCCGCCGATCAGGTCGGCGTGGTACATCCAGGTCTGCACCGCGTCGGGACGCGCCGCGGCGATCAGCGAACGTAGCGCCATGAAGCCGCCCAGGCTGACGCGCCCGCGCTTCATGCCCAGCGCATGCACGGCGACACCGGCCGCGCGCAGGCGTTCGCCATAGATGCCTTCGTCGGTCAGCGACACGACGATATGCTCCACATCCGCCCCGGCGTAGGTGGCCAGGCGGAACAGCACGGACTCCGCGCCCCCCTGCCCCAGGCCGGTGATGACGTGCAGGACACGCAGCCGCCGGGCGTTCATCGTCCCTCCCGCACGGCATCGAACAATTCATCCCACTCAGCCAGCACGCTGGCCAACGCATAGCGCTGCCGCACCGCGGCCGCGCCCCGCAAACCCAACTGCTGGCGCAGGGAGGCGTCGCCCAGCAGGCGGCGCAAGGCCTCGCGCAAGGCATCGCGATCGCCCGCAGGCACCAGCAGGGCGTCCTCGCCGTTGCGCGTCATCTCGCGCGGCCCGCTCGGGCAATCGAACGCCACGCAGGGCAGGCCCAGCGACATGGCTTCCAGCAACACATTGGGAAAGCCTTCCACCAGCGAACTCAGCACGAAAGCCTGGCCGCGCGCGAGTTCATCCCAGGGCGCTTCGGTACGGCCGGGCAGACTGATGCGCGACTGCAGGCCCAGGCGCGCGACCTGCTGCTCCAGCGCGCCGCGCTCGGGGCCTTCGCCCCAGATGCGCAGGTTCCAGTCCGGGAAATCGGGCGCCAGCTGCGCGAATACGTCGATCAGCAGGTCGAACTGCTTGTCGGTGACCAGGCGTCCCATCGCCAGCAACTCGCGGGGGCCGCCATCTTCGCGCTGCGGCACCCGCGGCGCATCCAGCAAGGGCGCCGGCAGAGGATTGGGAATCACGGCCAGGCGCTTGATGCCAGGCACCTGCCGGGCAAACGGGCCGGCGGTGTCCTCCGCCTGGACCGTCACCATGTCGGCGCGGGGATACAGGATGCGGCGCAGTTGGCGCCATACCGTTCCGGTCGTGGTTTCCGCCACAGGATTGGTGCGCTCGCAAACGATGAGCGGCACGCCCAGTCCCAGGGAAGCCAGGATGGCGGCCACGTTGACGTTGGTCAGGAAGGACACCACCACGTCCGGCTTTGAATCGCGGATGTGCCTGCGCAACGCGAGCAGACGCTTGAATGCCGCCATGGCCCCTGACGCGCGCGTACCCGCCAGATCCGCCAGCCACGCCAGTTCGACCTTGTCCGACAGCGGATAGAAGCAGCTGCCCTTGGACGAGTAGGTGGGCGTCAGGATGACGGAATCCCCGCGTTCGGCCCATGCATTGACCAGCGTGGCGGCGACCCGTTCGGCGCCGCCCGCGTGCATGGAACTGACCAGCATCAAGATTTTCATGCGTCAAAGACTCCCAACCGATCCTCCTTGCTCCTTGCCGTCGCGGTAGCGGTCAAGCCAGGCCTGCATCATCAATACGCCCCACAGATGGCTGTCCCAATTGCGATGGCCCGACGTGTGCTCGCGCCATTTGCGCAAAATGGGCTCGGGTTCGAACCACCCCTCCTGGCGCAAACGCGCCGGGTCCAGCAGCGCATCGGCCCATTCGCGCAGCGGGCCGCGCAGCCATGCGGCCAGCGGCACGGCGAAACCGCGCTTGGGACGGTCCACCAACGCCTGCGGCACATGGCGGTGCAACACCTGGCGCAGCAGCCACTTGCCGGTGTTGCCGCGCACCTTGTATTGATGCGGCAGGCTCCAGGCAAACTCATACACACGATGGTCGATCAGCGGCACACGCGTTTCCAGGCTGACGGCCATGGCGGCGCGGTCCACCTTGACCAGGATGTCGTCCGGCAGGTAGGTCACCGTATCCAGCTTCATCATGGCTTCGAAAGTGGAGCCCTGCATCGCCCGGGCGAACTCGGACACAGGCTCCACGCCGCCCTTCACCACGCGGGAAGGGTCGGCCCAGTACGACACGAAATGGCGATAGAACTCTCCGCGCGTGTCGGTGCGCAGCAGTTCGCCCAGCTTGCCGACCTTGCCGCGCCAGGCACCACGCCCAGGCAGATGGGTGGACGCGCTCAACAGCGCTCCGGCGGGCTTGCGCAGCAGCGCGGGGACGCGCTCGCATTGCTGCCACCAATTGTTCACGCGGAAATAACGCGAATAGCCGCCGAAAAGCTCATCGCCGCCATCGCCGGACAGCGCCACCGTGACGTGCTGGCGCGCCATGCGCGTGACCAGCGAGGTCGGAATCTGCGACGAATCCGCGAACGGTTCGTCGTACATGTCGGCCAGCGTGGGCACCACGGCCAGCGCATCCTCCGCCGTCACGTACAGTTCGGTATGGTCGGTGCCGAGGTGCGTGGCCACGGCCTTGGCGTGCTGTGCCTCGTCGTAGCCCTTCTCGTGAAAACCAATGGCGAAGGTGCGCACGGGCTGCGAACTCTGCGCCTGCATCAGGGCCACGATGGTGGACGAATCGATACCACCGGACAGGAAGGCCCCCAGGCTCACGTCGGACAACATCTGGCCGCCGACCGCCTTGGACAGCACGCCTTCCAACGCGTCGGTGGCCTGCGCGTCGGACTCGAACGACAGCAGCGATTGCGCGGAGGTATCCGCGGCTTCGCGGGCCGACCAGTACACGCGCGGCTCGGGCATGCGGCGGCTGCGGGTGTCGTCGGCCGTGAATTCGACCCAAGTGCCCGGCGGCAGCTTGGCGATGCCCTGGTAAATGGACTGCGGCGCCGGGATGTAGTTGTGCCGCATGAACGACGCCAGCGCGTTGCGGTTGAGCTCGCGGCCGAAGCCCGGAATCGGCATCAGGCCCTTGAGTTCGGAGGCGAACACCAGCTCGGCGCCTGAGTAGCCGTAGTACAGCGGCTTTTCGCCCATGCGGTCGCGCGCGAGCACAAGCTTGCGCGAGGCGCGGTCCCACAGCGCGATGGCGAACATGCCCACCGCGGCCTGCAGGGTGGCCTCGATGCCCAGGGCAGTGAAGCCCGCCAGCAGCGTTTCCGTGTCGGAATGGCCGCGCCAGGACGGCGCCAGCGCCGATTGCTCGAGCTGCTTGCGGATGTCCAGGTGGTTGTAGATTTCACCGTTGAACACCATGACATAGCGGCCGCAGGCAGACGTCATGGGTTGGTGGCCTGCCTCGGTCAGGTCGAGGATCGCCAGGCGCACGTGCGCCAGCGCCAGGTCGGCCTCGGGGTCTTCCCAGAAACCGTTGCTGTCCGGCCCGCGATGGCGGATGCGGCGGCAGCTTTCCGCCAACACCTGCGCCTTGTTCCCGACAGGGCCCCAAATCCCGACTATTCCGCACATGATGAAGTTCTCGTTGTCACTGTAGCAACAGCGCGACGCGCGGCCTCAACGGCCCGTTGCGCTCACGCCGTCAAAAAGTTCTTGCCATTTCCGCAGTACGCGCGCGGCCGAAAAACGGTCGCGCACGTCGGTCGCCGCCTGCGCCATGCGCAGGCGCTCCGTGTCATTGCGCATGACGGCGTCCAGCGCCTTGCACAGCGCAGGCACGTCGCCGTTCGGGCGCACCAGCACGCCGTCCACGCCTTCTCGAATGATCTCGCGCGGCCCCGTGTCGCAATCGAACGATACGGCGGCCAGCCCGCTCGCCATGGATTCGAGCAGGGTGTTGGACAGCCCTTCGAAGCGCGAAGTCAGCACGTACAGATCGGCGCTTTCATACCAGTCGCCGACGTTGCCCGCGCGCCCCGGCATGAGGATGCGCGCCTGCAGACCGGCCTCGCGCACCTGCGCCTCCAGGGCGCGACGCTCGTCGCCCTCGCCCAGGATAACCAGATCCCAGCCGGGATGCGATACGGCCAATTGCGCGTAGGCCTGGATCAGCAGATCGAACCCCTTGTCGGCGTGCAGGCGCCCCACCGCCAGCAAGCGCTTGCGGCCGTCGCCAGACACCGGGGCCAGGACCGGTTCGGCGCGCGGCAGGGGAAAGTGTACGGGGTTGGGAATGACGGCCAGTTTGCTGCCCGGCACGTGCTGCGCCAGCCAGTCGGCGGTACCGCGGGTCAGCGCGACCACGCTGGCCGCGCGCGGATACGTCAGCCTGCGCAGGCGCTGCCAGAAGCCCGACAGGGTCTGCGAGGGCGGATGCGTATGTTCGGTCGCGATCACCCGGCAGGACAGGCCCGTGCAAGCCAGCACCGACAGCACCGACGCGGTCGTCATCATGCCCAGCACGATGTCGGGGCGGAACGACTTGACCACGCGGCGCAAGGCGCGCACTCGTTGCACATTGCTCCAGATGCCGCGCAGGCCGCCGCCCTCGCTCGCCGTGTGCAGCACCTCGCGGCGCACTTTGGGATGCAGGGTATAGACGTCACCCTCGGCGCTGGCCTGCGTCACCACCATCACTTCGCGGCCCATATCGGCCCAATGCGCGCTCAGATCGGCGGCCACGCGCTCCGCGCCGCCGCCATGCAGGGAATGGATGAACAGCAGGACGCGCGGCGCCGGGCGGGTATCGGTCACGGGCATTCAATCGGCCTCTTTGGATTCAGCCTTGCGCATCGCCACCGCGAGGTAGCATGCGAAGGACAACAGATACATGAGGCTGGTGGCCAGCATGATGCCGGCCGCGCCCATCTTGGGCGCCAGCACGGTATTCAACACCGCCTTCAGCGCGAAATTGGCGACGGCGATGGCGGCCATCACGCGGTAGCGGTTCTGGCTGGCCAGCAATTGCACCAGGATCAGCACGCCAAAGTAAAACGGCAATTGCAGCAGTCCCCAGCGAAACACGTGCGCCACGGCCTGGGTGTTCTCGGCGGTGAAGGCGCCGCGCTGAAACAGCACCGACACACCCCATGGCGCCAGCATCCAACCCACGGCGACGGCAACAGCGCCTGCGGCCACCATCAGCACTGACCATTTAAGGGCCATGGCGCGCGCGCGCTCGGAATCGCCGCGTGCTTGCACATCGGCCAGCACCGGCAAGGCCGCACGCCCCACCGACACGGCGCCGATCCCCAGCACCAGCGACAGCAGCCGGCTGGCGTAGCCCAGCGTGGCGTTGGCATTCGCGCCCAGGTTGGCGGCGGCGTACTGGTCCAGCGGGCCGACGAAGCTCATGGCGACCTGGCCGATCAGCATTACCCCCGCGGCGCTCAGCAACTCGGGCCAATGCGGCGATTGCAACGTCAACCGTGGCGCGCCCCAGAAGCCGCCATCGGCGCGCG
This sequence comes from Achromobacter pestifer, assembly GCF_013267355.1. Classification (NCBI taxonomy): domain Bacteria; kingdom Pseudomonadati; phylum Pseudomonadota; class Betaproteobacteria; order Burkholderiales; family Alcaligenaceae; genus Achromobacter; species Achromobacter pestifer. The sequence goes on along the minus strand of NZ_CP053985.1, from coordinate 3,701,756 downwards.
CCGCCAGCCAAGCGAGCCAGACGGTCTGGATCGCGTAGCCCACCAGGGTGCCCCACAGCAGCGGACCGACGCCGTCGGCGCTGGCGGCCAGCATCACCCAGGCCAGCGTCGCCACGGCGGGCACGCTGTCCAGCAAGGTATTGACGTGCCGCTCCTGCGCCCGCAGCCGCGCGGCGCTGATGCCTGCAATGAGCAGCAGCGTCGACACCGGCGCGAAAGCGCCTAGCAGTTGGCCGGTCATGTCGCCCACGCGGGCCGACAATCCCTGCCCCAGGACGCCCAGCACGTACGGCCAGGCGAACCAAGTCAGCAGCGCCAGCGCAATGCCCGCCGCGGCCACCCAGCCCTGCAACTCACTGATGAACAGATTTCTTTCGGCGGCATCGGCGCGGCGCAGCCGCACCAGCACCGGAATCAGGACCACCGACAGCACGCCCACGATGGTCACCGGCAGCCAAGTGGCCATGGTCATCGTGAACTGGTAGGCGTCCACGGCGTCGCTGACGCCGTAGCGGTACGCCACCGCCATCTCCTTGATGGCGCCAGCGGCCTTGCCCAGCAGCAGGAACACCGCCACCCGGAAGGCGCCCTTGAAGATGCGCTGGTGGTCCGGGTGGATGCTGCCGAGTTTTCTGACGAGTGCTTTCAAATCAACGCAGGAATTGCGTGTACCAAGGCATGGCCACTTCCAGGCCTTGCAGCACGGTGTGCGTAGGCTCGTAACCCAGCAGCCGGCCCGCCTTGCTGACATCCGCCTGCGAGTGGCGCACGTCGCCCGCGCGGAATTCGGCGTAAACCGGCTGCTTGGCATAGGCCACGCCCTGAGTACCCAGCGTCTTCACCAAGAAACCGAAGAGCTGATTCAGGGTGCTGCGGCCGCTGACCGCAACGTTGTAGACCTGGTTGCGGCCTTCCGGCGCGGCCACGGCCGCGAGGATGTTGGCCTGCACGGCATTTTCCACGAAGCAGAAATCACGGCTGGTCTCGCCGTCGCCGTTGATGGTGACGTCCTCGTTCTGGATCATCGCGGCCGTCCACTTGGGGATCACGGCTGCGTAAGCGCCATTGGGATTCTGACGCTTGCCGAATACGTTGAAGTAGCGCAGGCCCACCGTTTCGAAGCCGTAGGAGCGCGCGAACACGTCCGCGTACAGCTCGTTGACGTACTTGGTGACCGCATAGGGCGACAGGGGCTTGCCGATGTTTTCCTCGACCTTGGGCAGGGCCGGATGGTCGCCGTAGGTCGAGCTGGAGGCCGCGTAGACGAAGGATTTGACTTCCTCATCGCGCGCCGCCACCAGCATATTCAGGAAGCCGCCGATGTTCACCTCGTTGGTCGTGATCGGATCCTTCAACGAACGCGGAACCGAGCCCAGCGCGGCCTGGTGCAGCACGAAATCCACGCCTTGCACCGCGCGGCGGCAGGCTTCCAGGTCGCGGATATCGCCTTCGATGAAGGAGAAGCGCGCCCACTGCTCCGGCGTGACGGAATTACGTACTTCGTCCAGGTTGTGCTGAAAACCCGTCGCGAAATTGTCCAGGCCGGTCACGGTCTGGCCCAGCTTCAGCAGGGTTTCCAGCAAGTTCGAACCGATGAAGCCGGCGCAACCGGTCACCAACCATTTGCGCGGCGCGGCCGACAGTTCCTTCTTGGTGCTCTCAAAGCGTGTGGTCATGGGCAATCCTTACAGTCGCAGGTCGGATTCGGAAGGCGAGAGCACGTACTTCAGGTCGTACAGGATGTGCTGCGACTTGCCGAGCTTGCGGATGCCTTCCGCACCCATCGCCTTGAACTGATGATGCGCCACGCCCAGGATCACGGCGTCGTACTTGCCTTCCTCGGGCTTGGCCACCGGGGTCAGGCCGTATTCGTGCATGGCCTCCTCGGGATCGACCCATGGGTCGTACACATCGACATCGACGTTGTAGTCGCCCAGTTCCTTTACGATGTCCACGATGCGCGTGTTGCGCAGGTCGGGGCAGTTTTCCTTGAACGCCAGGCCCATGACCAGCACACGGGCGCCCTGCACGTGGATGCGGCGCTTGGTCATGGCCTTGACCAGCTGCGACACCACATAGCTGCCCATCGAGTCGTTCAGGCGGCGGCCCGCCAGGATGATCTCGGGGTGGTAGCCGATGGATTGCGCCTTGTGGGTCAGGTAGTACGGATCCACGCCGATGCAGTGGCCGCCCACCAGGCCCGGACGGAACGGCAGGAAGTTCCACTTAGTGCCGGCCGCCTGCAACACGGCTTCGGTGTCGATGCCCATCTTGTTGAAGATCAGGGCCAGTTCATTGATCAGCGCGATGTTCACGTCGCGCTGCGTGTTCTCGATCACCTTGGCGGCTTCGGCCACGCGGATGCTGGACGCCTTGTGCGTGCCCGCGGTGATGATCTGCTTGTACAGCTGATCAACCAGCTCGGCCACTTCGGGCGTGGAGCCGGACGTGACCTTCTTGATCGTGCTGACGCGGTGATCCTTGTCGCCCGGGTTGATACGCTCGGGGCTGTAGCCCGCGTAGAAGTCCACGTTGAACTTCAGGCCCGACACGCGCTCCAGCACCGGCACGCAGTCTTCTTCCGTGGCGCCCGGATAAACGGTGGATTCGTAGATGACGATGTCGCCGCGCTTGAGCACGGCGCCGATGGTTTCGCTGGCCTTGACCAGCGGAGTCAGGTCCGGCTGCTTGTACTCGTCGATGGGGGTCGGCACCGTCACGATGAACACATTGGCCTGGCCCAGCACGGCGCGATCGGCCGTGTAGCTCAGCTGGGTTGCTTCCTTCAGCTCTTCGTCGCTGACTTCCAGCGTGTGGTCGTGGCCAGCCTTGAGCGCGTCGATGCGGCGCGTATTGATATCGAAGCCGATGACCGAACGCTTCTTGCCGAACTCCACCGCCAGGGGCAGGCCGACATAGCCCAGGCCGACAACAGCGAGTTTCACATCCTGAATTCGCAACATAACTCTCCCTTCACCGTAGAACGATTACGGCATTTCAAAATATGGTCGGGTAATTAAAAGAAGATTACCGAGCCCCCGGCGGCAATCGCCGGGGCGCCCTAAACTAATCGGAAGTCCGCAAAACGGAAGGCAGCAGCAGCCAGCCCGGCCGGCGCCAGGACACAAGCCGCGAATACAGCCAGATATAGACGGCGGCGAACACCGCCAGACTGGCGCACAACGCCCACGCGTTGTCCCACCAGATGGTGGCGGGCACCAAGCCGATCAGGGCCAGCACCCACATGTAAGGCGAGGCCAGCGCATTGCACAGCGCCGGCACCGCATGCCGCCGGCCCCGGCTGAACGTAACCCGGACCAAACGGCGGAACACCAGCTGGTGCAAGTGCAGGGCATCCGGCTGATCCACTGGCACGCCGCGCTTGAAGCGCCGGCGCCAGATCGAAAACCCGGTTTCGAAGACGGGGTAGAACAGCACCGCCAAGGCGTAGAACGGCGATACGGACGGATTGCGCACCACCAGCAGCACGGCCAGCTCGGCCAGCATGAAGCCGAGGAAGTACGCGCCGCCATCGCCCAGGAACACGCGCCCGAACGGAAAGTTCCAGACCAGGAAACCCAGCGTGGCCGAGGCCAGGGCTGCCGCCACCAGGAAAATCGGCACGTCGCCCACTTGCAGCGCAACCAGGCTGATCGATACCGCCATCAGCGTGGCCACCATGCCGGCCAGGCCGTTCATGCCGTCAACGATATTCAGCGCATGCGTACAGCCGCCCACCGCGAACATGGTGAACAGCAGCGACACGGGCCAGAAAGACAACACGTAGTCCACGGGAGCCATGCCGACGCGGCTGACGCCGCCCAGCAGCCACCAGGCGATCGCCGCCGACAGAAACGCTGCCAGCAGGCGCTTGCTGGCGCCGATGTCCTTGGTGATGTCTTCGAGCAGGCCGGCCACGAATACGGGCAGCGCCGCGACGAACAGCGCGGGCCACAGCCAGGTCAGCGTCATGTTGCTGGGTCCGAGGACCAATAGTCCCGCCAGCGTGCCCGCCAGCACGGCCAGCCCGCCGACGCGAGGCGTGGCGCGGGAATGGTTGGCTTGGGGCTTGTTGAGGTCGCTGTCGCCGGTGAAGGCGCCATGCCAACGCTCCGACGCCACGATGAGTCCCCCCACCATGAATGCGACCACGCAAATGTACAGCCAGGTCACCGAGTCACCTCTGGTTGGTCTATCGAGACAAGCCCGCCATTATCGGAGGCAGGTGTAACGCCCATATATGGGAGGGATAAGGAAGTGCAATTCACCGGCACAGAACGTAACGCCTCGCGCGATGCCGCCCATCCATGGCTGGCACGGCCATCTGGCGAGGCCGGCACGGCAAAACCGCGCAGGCGCGGAAATACAGGTTTCATGGAACGATTGTAGAACTTTCCGCCCAGGCGCACGCGAAATATCCAAGGGAAAACGCGAAGAACGCCCTATGACGCAAGCACCGCGAAAGGCCGCGGACTGTGCCTTATCGGGTTTAAATGGGGACGGATTTAAAATGTCGAAAAAAAAGCCCGAGATCGTGAGATCTCGGGCTAAATCCACCAAAGGAGGAGGGTGGAGGAGACAACCGTGGCATGTTGGGAGCTGGCCTTCCGCTCGCTACGCTTTCGGGGTTTTGCACCGCGCCGACTGCGTTTCAACATCCGATGACTGAATAGTACCGAGGTTTTTTGTGCGATGCAAGAATTTTTTTAGCCTGCCGCACAAGAGATTTTTTGCGTTGCGTTTTTGCCGCAAACCATCAGCCCCCTCCCCGGAAACCCGCGTCAATCAATGATTGCTTCAAAAACCGGGTTTTCGCCGAATGGGTAAACCCGACCGGGGCTTACCCTAGCCCTTATCGGGTAATCCCGCCCTGGATTTCGCACCAAAACAGTGCATTCGGCACCAATCTGCAGCTATTTTTGCGCACTGCAACATTTCCCTTGCCAGGTGTTTCAGACCCAATAGGCCGTGGTCGTCATGACCTTGGACATGGCCCGCATCGCCGCCTTCACGGGCGCCGGCAAAGGTACGCCGCCCGCCGCTTCCGCGCTGGCGCGATGTTGTGCCTCGTCCTCTTTCATCTTCTGGACGATCTGGCGCGAGCGCTCGTCCTGCACCGGCAAGGTGCGCAGATGTTCTTCCAGATGCGCTTCGACCTGCTTTTCGGTTTCCGCCATGAAACCCAGGTTGCGCGGCACGCCGGCATAGCTGGCCAGCACGCCGAGCGCGAACGAGCCCGCATACCAGACCGGATTCAGCAGGCTGGGGCGGCTGCCCAGTTCGGTCAGCCGCTGATTGCACCAGGCCAGGTGATCCACTTCCTCGGAGGCCGCATTCAGCAGCAGCGCCCGCGGCGCGGGCTCGCGGCATACCGATGCCTGTCCCCGGTATAGGGCCTGGGCGCAGATCTCTCCCACGTGATTCACGCGCATGAGCCCAGCCGCGTGGCGCTTTTCCTGGGCCGAGAGGGCTTGGGGCGCCTCTTCGGCCGTGGCCGGATAGGGACGGCCGGCCACGGCGCTGCCGGACAGCACCCGCAGCGCGCGATCGGCCTCGGCCAACAGGGCATCGACGGGGCTGATGCGGCGCAGGAAGGAAACAGGGCTGGGGCGGGACAGAGCGGTGGACATGGGGCAACTCCTCGGGCAAGGCTGGCGCGCACGCCCCTGATGCGGGGCGGGGCTCTCATGCCCGGAATTGTACGCAACAGGTATCATCAGCCATTGACAGCGCTCAAGCTCAAGGACACGACAACATGGAATGCACGATCGACTGGGGCGGCCCGAACGGCATGCTCTTTACCGCCAGCACCGGTAGCGGCCACGTGGCCGTCATGGACGGCGCCGTGGACGGCGGCGGGCACAACCTCGCCCCCCGGCCCATGGAAATGCTGCTGGCCGGCACCGGCGGCTGCACCGCCTACGACGTCGTGCTGATCCTCAAGCGCGGACGCCACGCGGTGAGCGGCTGCAGCGTCAAGCTCCAGGCCGACCGCGCCGATGCCGACCCCAAGGTCTTCACCCGCATCCATTTCGCCTTCACCGTCACCGGCCGCAACCTGCCACGCGCCGCGGTCGAGCGCGCGGTGCAGTTGTCGCACGAGAAATACTGCTCGGCCTCGGCCATGCTGGAGAAGACCGCGGCGCTGACCTTCTCGGTCGAGATCGTCGACACGCAGGAAACGCCCGCCGCCGCTTGAAACGCGCCCGCGTGGTGTAATTCGTCTATCCCTAACTTATACGAGCCGCCGCGATCCATTCGCGGCGGCCGTCTGCGTCACCCGCCGGGCGAGCGTGCGCAAGGACCGCCATGAAACAATACCTGGACCTCGTTCAATCCATCCTGGACACCGGCGCGTGGCAGGAAAACCGCACGGGCATACGCACCCTGAGCATGCCGGGCGCATCGCTGCGCTTCGACCTTCAGAAGGGCTTTCCCGCAGTGACCACGAAGAAGCTCGCATTCAAATCCGCCATAGGCGAAATGGTGGGTTTCCTGCGCGCCTCGCGCAGCGCGGCGGAATTCCGCGAGCTCGGCTGCAAGGTCTGGGACCAGAATGCCAACGAGAACAGCCAATGGCTGGCCAACCCGTACCGCGAAGGGCCCGATGACCTGGGCCCGGTCTACGGCGTGCAATGGCGCCAGTGGCCGGCCTACAAGATGCTGGACGCCAGCCGCCCGGCGCAGATCGCCGACGCCCTGTCGCGCGGCTACGCCCAGGTGGGCGAACTGGAGGAAGGCGGCGTGCCGAAGGTGCTGCTCTACAAGGCAGTGGACCAGTTGCGGCAATGCCTGGACACCATCCATGAGCGCCCCGGCGACCGCCGCATCCTGTTCCATGGCTGGAACTGGGCGCAGATCGAGGAAATGGCGCTGCCGCCCTGCCATCTGCTCTATCAATTCCTGCCGAACGCGACGACCCGCGAAATATCGCTGTGCCTGTACATCCGCTCCAACGATGTTGGCCTGGGCACGCCGTTCAACCTCACCGAAGGCGCGGCCCTGCTGCATCTGGTCGGCCGCCTGACCGGCTACACGCCGCGCTGGTTCACGTATTTCATCGGCGACGCGCACATCTACGAAAACCACCTGCCGATGCTGCGCGAGCAGCTCACGCGCGAACCCTACGAGGCACCCAGGCTGGTGCTGTCGGACCGCATTCCAGATTTCGCCGTCACCGGGCGCTACGAGCCCGAATGGCTGGAAAAGGTGGAGCCGAGCGATTTCTCGCTGTCTGGCTACACCCATCACGCCCCCCTCACCGCCGCCATGGCCGTATAGACCGCCGCGGCCGCGCGCCCGTGGCCGCAGGTGAAGATTGGTGAGCTTCTGGAAGCGCGTTTTCGGTATAACCCATCCCTTAGCCATGGACGCGCGTCCAGAAATGCGCGCGCGCCATTGCTTCCGACCGGCACCTGCCGCGCCGTGCCTGCGCGCGCCGCGAAACCGGGCAATCCGCCCGGCAGCGCCGTCCGCCGGCGTTGCTCTGCCGCCCCCCTTCCCGAAAAAGAGAGCACGAGCGTCACCAGCGTCGACCGCGGAATTCTGTCTTGCGACCGACATGCAACCATAGACTACCAATTGATTTGATATGAAGCCCGCGCGGCGGCAGCATGCGCCAAGGACAGGACCCCACAAATGCTCGTCGGAACTTATAACCCTTCGCTCGTCCTCGTATCCCTAGGAGTCGCCATCCTGGCGTCGTACACGGCGTTGGGCATGGCCAACCGCGTCAGGGCCTCGAACGGCTTGCCCAGCGCGCGCTACTGGCTGGCGGGCGGCGCTTTCGCGATGGGCGTGGGCATCTGGTCCATGCATTTCGTCGGCATGCTGGCCTTCAGCCTGCCCATCGCCATGGGCTACGACCTGCCCCTGACCGTCTTGTCGCTGGTCATCGCCATCGGCTGCTCCGCCTTCGCCCTGTGGACCGTGAGCAAGGACGAACTGCCGCGGCGGCGCCTGGTGATCGGCGCCCTGCTCATGGGAGCCGGCATCGCGGCGATGCACTACCTTGGCATGGCTGCCATGCTCATGGAACCCGGCATCGTCTACGACGCCAAGTGGTTCGCGCTATCCATCGTGATTGCCGTGGCCGCGTCCGGCGCGGCGCTGTGGATCACCTACCGCCTGCGCCATGGCGGGCCCCGCGTGGCCTGGTCGCGGCCGCTGGCGGCAGTGATCATGGGCATCGCCATCGTCGGCATGCACTACACCGGCATGGCCGCCGCCGGGTTCCCCGCGGGCAGCATCTGCATGGCGGCCAACAGCGGCATCTCTGCCGGCTGGCTGGCCATCGCCGTCACCGCGGTGACCCTGAGCGTGCTGGCCATCGCCCTGCTGGTCGCGGTGCTGGACAACCGGCTGGAGGCCCGCACCTCGGCACTGGCATCCTCGCTGGCCGAAGCCAATGAAGAACTGGTACAGCTGGCGCTGCACGACACCCTGACCAAACTGCCCAACCGCATCCTGCTGGAAGACCGGCTGGAGCAGGCGATCGAAAGCGCCACCCGGCGCAAGGGTTACTTCGCCGTGCTGTTCTTCGACCTGGACGGCTTCAAGGCGGTCAACGACGCCTACGGACACCACACCGGCGACGCCCTGCTGATCGACCTTGCACAGCGCATCCGCCAAACCCTGCGCACCCAGGACACCGTGGCGCGCCTGGGCGGGGACGAGTTCATCGTATTGAGCGAAGTGATCGAGCCCACCGACGCGGCCAACGTGGCCGACCGCCTGATCGACGCCATCGCCCGCCCCGTCACGGTCTATGGGCATGAAGTGATGGTGACCTCCAGCGTGGGCATCGCCATCTATCCCAACGACGGCCAGGATACCCACGCCCTGCTGACCAACGCCGACGCGGCGATGTATCACGCCAAACGCCTGGGCGGCACCGGCTACAGCTTCTTCGAGCCGTCCATGAACGCGGACGCGCACGAGCAGATCGAACTGCTGCACGACCTGCGCCTGGCGCAGGAACGCAACCAGCTCGTCCTGCATTACCAACCCAAGTACGAAGCGCCCGCCGGCCCCATCATCGGCGCCGAGGCCCTGCTGCGCTGGAACCATCCGACGCGCGGCCTGGTCGGCCCGGACCAGTTCATCCCCACGGCGGAAAAGACCGGCCTGATCCTGTCCATCGGCGAATGGGTGATCAACGAGGCCTGCCGCCAGATGCGCGAATGGATCAACGCCGGCCAGGGCCACTGGACCGTTGCCGTCAACATTTCTGCCCTGCAGTTCGCCCACGCCAGCCTGGTGGAAACGGTGCGCTCGGCCCTGGAGCGCCATGGCGTGCCGCCCGCCTGCCTGACCCTGGAAGTGACCGAATCCACCGCCATGCGCGACGCCGAGGCCAGCCTGGCGGTGCTCAAGCGCCTGTCCAATCTGGGCGTGACGATTTCGATCGACGACTTCGGCACCGGCTATTCCAGCCTGCTCTATCTCAAGCGGCTGCCGGCCACCGAGTTGAAGATCGACCGCGGCTTCGTCAATCAGCTGGAAAACGACAACGAGGATGCAGCCATCGTGTCGGCCATCGTCGCGCTGGCGCAGCAACTCAACCTGCGCATCGTCGCCGAGGGCGTGGAAACACCTGCGCAGCAGAAGTTCCTGACCGGCCTGGGCTGCGATTCGCTGCAGGGCTTCCTGCTGGGCAAACCCATGCCCGCCACCGAATTCCTGGCACACGCGGTCGACTGAGCACCCGGCGCGGCGCAGGCCGCCGCGCAAATTTGCTACGCTTGCCGTAGCCAGCCGGCCGAACCCCTACCGTCCCGACCCCGCATGCCCGCCAGCCTTACCCTCATCGTCGCCTATTCCACCAATCGCGTCATCGGCCGCGACAACGCCCTGCCCTGGAAGCTGCCGGGCGATCTGGCGCATTTCAAGCGCAGCACCCTGGGCCACCCCATCATCATGGGCCGCAAGACCTGGGACTCGCTGGGACGGCCGCTGCCCGGCCGCAGCAACATCGTGATCAGCCGCAACCCCGATTTCGGCGCCGCGGGCGCCATCGTGGTGCCGTCGCTTGCAGCGGCAATCCAGGCCTGCGGCGACATCGACGCGGCCTACGTGATCGGCGGCGCGCAGATCTACGCGCAGGCCCTGCCGCTGGCCCAGCGCGTGCTGGCCACCGAAGTCCGCGCCGAGGTCGAAGGCGACGCCTTCTTCCCGCTGCTGCCCGCCTTCCAATGGAAGGAAACGGCGCGCGAAGCCCAGCCGGCCGAAAACGGCTACGAATACGATTTCGTGACTTACGAGCGGCAGTGACTCAAGCCGCCGCCCCCGCATTGCGCATGAAGCGCCAGAGGGCGGGCGCCTCCGAGTAGGCCACGTTGAAGCGCACCCAGGGCGTATCGGCCTCGTCCGCCTCGAAGTAGGAGCCTGGCGCCAGCCAGATGCCGTCCTTCAATGCCAGTTCCGCCAGGCCGTTGGCGCCGCGCTCGCGCCACTGTCCGGCCACCTTGGCCCACAGGAACAGGCCGCCTTGCGGCCTCCCATAGATCTCGAAACCATGCTGCGCCATCAGCTCGGCCACGCCCGCATGAGCCTCTGCCAGGCGCTCGCGGGTACGGGCGATGTGGGCGCGGTAGCGGCCCTCGCGGATAACCTGGTGCACGATGCGCTCCATGATCTCCGGCGAGGTCAGGCCCACCGCCATCTTGGTGCGCGCGATGTCACGCGCCAGATCGCGGTGCGCCACCACATAGCCCACCCGCACCGACGGGCTGATGACCTTGGAGTACCCGCCCAGGTAGACCACGCGCCGCGCCCCGTCCAGGGCGGCCAGCATGGGCGTCACGCCGGGCGCCAGTTCGCGCGAGATATCGTCTTCCACCACCCACAACCCGTGCCGCTCGGCCGCCTGCAGGATGCGGAAGGCGTTGGCCATGCTGATGCTGGCGCCCGAAGGATTCTGCAAGGCGGTGTTGACGACCAGGGCCCGCGGCCGGTGGCGAGCCACCGCCGCTTCCAGCGCCTCGCAGTCCAGCCCGTCCGGCGTGCGGGGCACGGGCACCGCGCGCAGGCCCGCCAGGCGCAGCATCTGCAGCAGGTTGGCATAGGCGGGCTGCTCCACCACCACCGTGTCGCCCGGCCTCAGCAAGGTGCGTATCACCATGTCCAGCCCGTGCGTCACGCCCTGGGTCAGCACGACCTGCGAGGCCTCGACCTCCATGCCCTGCGCGCTCAGGCTGGCCGCGATGGTCTCGCGCAGCGGCGCATAGCCGTAGGGATGCCCGTAGTTCGCGATGCGCATGGCCGGCACCCGCCCCATGTGGCGCAGGGCCATGTGCAGCCCCTCTTCGTTCAGCCATTCGCCCGGCAACCAGCCGCAGCCCGATTTGATGGGGATGGAATGGTCCGCGAAGATATCCGACAGCAGCCAGCCGGCGTTCAGGCGCGGCGGCTCCCAGGACGGCGGCTGGCTCGGGCGCGCGGGAGCGTCCGGCGTCGCGACCCGATAGCCCGCGCCCGGCCGCGCCGCCAGCCAGCCCAGCGATACCAGCCGGCTGTACGCGCTGGCCACCGTGAAGGTGCTGACCTCGTACAGGCGCGCGAACTCGCGCACCGAGGGTAGGGACATACCCGGACGCAAGGTCTGTTCTTCGATGGCGCGCAGGATGGCGGCGACCAGCTGCTCGACCAGGGTCGGCGCCTGTCCGCGGCCACGGGCGCGGTTGGGCTGGAAATCGATCACGGCATTAACTGTACAGTTGTGTCGCTTATAACTATACAGTTAGCCGCATTTGCGCAGATCGTATATTTTCATTCCCCTGCGGACGCACCAGAATCATTTCAATCCCGCTGGCTGCACAACCGTCGCCCAAGTCCAGCGCTTGTCCGTCCCCTGGAGCCGCCATGAACGCCCCCGAAAAACTGCCCGACCTGTCCCACCTCTGGATGCCCTTCACTGCCAACAAGCAGTTCAAGGCCCACCCGCGCATGCTGGCGACCGCCAAGGGCATGTACTACACCTCGACCGATGGCCGCCAGATCCTGGACGGCACCGCCGGCCTGTGGTGCGTCAACGCCGGCCACGGCCGCGAGGAAATCGTCGCCGCGATCTCCCGCCAGGCGGGCATCCTGGACTACGCGCCGGGCTTCCAGCTGGGCCACCCGCTGGCCTTCGAAGCCGCAACCGCCGTCGCCGGCATGATGCCGCAGGGCCTGGACCGGGTCTTCTTCACGAACTCGGGTTCCGAATCCGTCGATACCTGCCTGAAGATCGCCCTGGCCTATCACCGCGCCCGCGGCGAAGGCCAGCGCACGCGCCTGATCGGCCGCGAACGCGGCTACCACGGCGTGGGCTTCGGCGGCATCTCGGTCGGCGGCATCTCGACCAACCGCAAGACCTTCTCCGGCGCGCTGCTGCCCGCCGTGGACCATCTGCCGCACACCCACAACATCGAGCAGAACGCCTATTCCAAGGGCCAGCCGGCCTGGGGCGCGCACCTGGCCGACGAACTGGAGCGCATCGTTGCCCTGCACGATCCGTCCACCATCGCCGCGGTCATCGTCGAACCCATGGCGGGCTCGACCGGCGTGCTGATCCCGCCCAAGGGCTATCTGGAAAAGCTGCGCGAAATCACCTCCAAGCACGGCATCCTGCTGATTTTCGACGAAGTCATCACCGCCTATGGCCGTCTGGGCGCCGCCACGGCATCCGAGTTCTTCGGCGTCACGCCGGACATCATCGCCATGGCCAAGGGCGTGAGCAACGCCGCCGTGCCGGCCGGCGCCGTCGCGGTCAAGCGCGAAGTGCATGACGCCATCGTCAACGGCCCTGCCGGCGGCATCGAGTTCTTCCACGGCTACACCTACTCGGCGCACCCGCTCGCCGCCGCCGCCATCCTGGCCACCCTGGACATCTACCGCCGCGACGACTTGTTCGGCCGCGCCCGCAAGCTGTCCGGCGCCTTCCAGGAAGCCGCCCACGGCCTGAAGGATGCGCCGCACGTCATCGACGTGCGCAACCTGGGCCTGGTCTGCGGCATCGAGCTGGCGCCGCGCGCGGGCGCCCCCGGCGCGCGCGCCGCCGAAGTGTTCCAGAAGTGCTTCGACAGCGGCCTGATGGTGCGCTACACCGGCGATATCATCGCGATCTCGCCCCCGCTCATCATCGACGACGCGCAGATCGGCCAGATCTTCGAACAGATCGGCAAGGTACTGAAGGAAATCGCCTGATTGTGCGCCGCCCCGCGAGGGGCGGCTTTTCGCCTGGGCGGCCTCTGGCCGCCCTCCGGCATTTTTCAACGCCCCAGATTCGAGCGTTCCCCCCATGAAGAAGATCCCGCATTTCATCAACGGCCAGCACTACGACGGCCGCAGCAACCGCTACGCCGACGGCTTCAACCCCGCCACCGGCGAAGTCACTTCCTCCATTCCGCTGGCGTCCAACGAAGAAGTGGCGCTGGCCGTCGCCGCCGCCCGAGCTGCCTTTCCGGCCTGGTCCGAAACGCCCGCGCTCAAGCGCGCGCGCATCCTGTTCAACTTCAAGGCGCTGCTGGACAAGCATCAGGATGAACTGGCCGAGCTGATCACGCGCGAACACGGCAAGGTCTTCTCCGACGCCAAGGGCGAAGTCACGCGCGGGATCGAAATCGTCGAATTCGCCTGCGGCATTCCGCAGCTGATGAAGGGCCAATACTCCGACCAGATCGGCGGCGGCATCGACAACTGGAGCATGCGCCAGGCCCTGGGCGTGGTGGCCGGCATCACACCGTTCAACTTCCCCATGATGGTGCCGTGCTGGATGTTCCCGGTGGCCATCGCCTGCGGCAACACCTTCGTGCTCAAGCCTTCCGAGCGCGACCCGTCGGCCTCGCTGCGCCTGGCCGAGCTGCTGGCCGAAGCCGGCCTGCCCGAGGGCGTGTTCAACGTCGTCCACGGCGACAAGCAGGCGGTGGACGCGCTGATCGCGCATCCGGACGTCGAGGCCCTGTCCTTCGTCGGCTCGACGCCCATCGCCGAATACATCTATGCCGAAGGCACCCGCCGCGGCAAGCGCGTGCAGGCGCTGGGCGGCGCCAAGAACCACATGGTGATCATGCCCGACGCCGACCTGGACCAGGTCACCGACGCCTTGATGGGCGCGGCCTATGGCTCGGCCGGCGAACGCTGCATGGCCATCTCGGTGGCCGTGGCGGTGGGCGACGTGGCCGACAAAGTGGTCGAGCGCCTGGCCCCGCGCGTGAAGGCGCTGGTGGTCAAGGACGGCATGCAGCCGGACGCCGAAATGGGTCCGCTGGTGACCGCCCAGCATCGCAGCAAGGTCATGGGCTATATCGAGGACGGCATTGCTTCCGGCGCCGATATGGTGGTCGACGGCCGCGGCCTGAAGGTGCCCGGCAACGAAAAGGGCTTCTTCCTGGGCGGCACGCTGTTCGACAACGTAAAACCCGCCATGAACATCTATCGCGAAGAAATCTTCGGACCGGTGCTGTGCGTGGTGCGCGTGCCGGACTTCGCCTCGGCGGTGGAACTGATCAACGCCCATGAATTCGGCAACGGCGTGGCCTGCTTCACGTCCGACGGCGGCGTGGCGCGCACCTTCGCGCGCCAGATCAAGGTCGGCATGGTCGGCATCAACGTGCCCATCCCGGTGCCCATGGCCTGGCACTCCTTCGGCGGCTGGAAGCGTTCGCTGTTCGGCGACCACCACGCCTACGGCGAAGAAGGCATCCGCTTCTATTCGCGCTACAAGAGCGTGATGCAGCGCTGGCCCGACAGCATCGCCAAGGGCGCGGAATTCACGATGCCCGTGGCTGGATGAGCCCACCCCCGAAGCGCTGCGCGCTTCCCCCTCAAGGGGGCGTCGCTGCGGACCGGCAAAGCCGGCTCCGCGCGACCCCGCTTGGGAAGGTTTTGCCGGATTGTGGTGTTGTGCCTGTTTTGTAAGTCGCGGGTGGTGTGGCAGTGCCACTGTAGAAACTGAAATGGGCGCGGCCTAGCCGCGCCTTCCTCATATCAAAACGACAAGGGGGATCCTGATGCGCATCGGGATAGGCGGCTTTCAGCATGAAACCAATACGTTCGCGCCTTCGCGCGCGGCGTGGGAGGACTTTGCCGAGAAGGGCGGCGGCTGGCCCAAGCTGGTCAGCGGGTCCGCGATGTTCCAGGCGGTGGCGGGCGCCAACATACCGGTAGCGGGCTTTATTGAAGCCATGGGAAGGCACACCTTGCTGCCCACTACCTGGGCGGCGGCCAGCCCCTCGGGGCCGGTCACCAAGGATGCGTTCGAACGCATCAGCGCAATGATCCTGCAGGGGCTGTCGCTGGCGCTGCCGCTGGACGGCGTCTATCTGGATTTGCATGGCGCCATGGTCACGGAACACCTGGATGACGGCGAAGGCGAACTGCTGCGTCGCGTGCGCGAGCTGGTGGGGCCGGACGTGCCCGTCGTGGCCAGCCTGGACCTGCACGCCAACGTCACCCGCGCCATGGTGCGCCACGCCGACGCGCTGGTCTGCTACCGCACCTATCCTCACATCGACATGGCGGAAACCGGGCAGCGCGCAGCCGAACTGCTGTCCTCGCGGCTGGCCGGCATGCCCAGGCCCTGCGTCGCCCTGCGTGCGCTGCCCTACCTGATTTCGCTGTGCTGGCAATCCACCGATATCGAGCCCTCGCGCAGCCTGTACCAGTTGGTGGGTGACATCGAAACACGCGGCGCGCTCAGCCTGTCGTTCGCCACGGGTTTTCCCGCGGCCGACTTCCCCGAGTGCGCCCCCACGGTGTGGGCCTACGGCGCAACCCAGGCCGAAGCCGACGACGCCGCCGACGAAATGGCGCGCGCCGTGCTCAACGCGGAACGCGACTTCGGCGGCAGGCTCTACACCCCGGATGAAGCCGTGCAGGAGGCCATGCGCCTGGCGCACGACGCCAACAAGCCCGTGGTCATCGCCGACGCACAGGACAATCCCGGCGCCGGCGGCAGCTCGGACACCACCGGCGTGCTGCGCGCGCTGATCCGGCACGATGCCCGCGATACCGCCATCGGCCTGATCGTCGATCCCGCGGCCGCGCTGGCTGCTCATCGCGCGGGCGCCGGAAACAAGGTCCGGATTGCATTGGGTGGACACTCGGGTATTCCCGACGATGAACCGCTGGACAGCGAGTTCATCGTCGAGAAAACCTCGGATGGACGCTTCGATACGCACGGCGCCTTCTATCGCGGCTTCCATATGGACCTGGGGCCCAGCGCCTGTCTGCGCATAGGCGGCGTGCGCATCATCGTGGCGTCCAACAAGGTGCAGATGGCCGACCAGGAGATGTTCCGCTTTGCCGGCGTGGAACCGCAACGCGCGGCGATCCTGGTGGTCAAGAGCTCCGCGCACTTCCGCGCGGATTTCACCGACATTGCGGAGAAGATCCTGGTGTGCGCGGCCCCGGGTTCCATGCTGATGGATGCGGCAAAACAACCATGGACACGGTTGCGTCCCGGCATCAGAATGGCGCCTTGCGGACCTGTCTTTTCCGGCAGGCCTGCTACCGCCTGAAGCTCGCACGCCGCCCCCGCGCGGCGGACCAACGACGCAGCGGCGCGATGGCGCCGCTCACTACGCATCAAGGGGAACATTCATGCTGAAGTACGTCCGAGCGGCCGCGCTGGCCGGCGCCACCATGATGATGGCTCACGGCGCCTACGCCGAGACCGTCATCAAGTCGGTGATGCACTCGCCTCTGCGCCTGACCGACCCGCATGCCACCACCGCGTACATCACGACGTGGCACGGCTACATGATTTATGACACCCTGCTGGCCACCGATGCCGACAACAAGATCCAGCCGCAGATGCTGGAAAAGTGGGAAGTCTCGCCCGACGGCAAGACCTACACCATGACCTTGCGCGACGGCCAGAAGTGGCATGACGGCAAGCCGGTGACCTCCGAGGACTGCGTCGCCTCGATCAAGCGCTGGGCCGCCGGCGACGGCATGGGCCGCACACTGCTGAAGTTCACCGACAAGATCGAAGTCATCGACGACAAGAGCTTCCGCATCGTCATGAAGGAACCCACGGACCTGGCGTTGCGCGCCCTGTCCAAGCCCACCGGCACCGCGCCGTTCATGATGCCCAAGCGCATCGCCGAACAGGCCATCGGCCAGCCCATCACCGACATGACCGGCTCGGGTCCGTTCAAGATCGTCGAATTCAAGCCGGGCGTGAAGACTGTCTACGCCAAGAACGCCGACTACGTGCCGCGCAAGGAGCCCGCGAGCGGCCTGGCCGGCGGCAAGGTCGTCAACATCGACAAGGTCGAATGGGACGTCATGCCGGATGCGCTGACCACCGCCAACGCCTTGCTGGGCGGCGAGATCGACTTCGTTGAGCAGTTCCCCTATGACCTGCTGCCGATGATCGAAGGCAACAAGGACCTGAAGGAAGAGTCGCTCAGCCCGGTCGGCTACTTCACGATGTACCGCTTCAACTTCAAGTACCCGCCCTTCAACAACAAGAAGGTGCGCCAGGCCGCGATGTACGCCATCGGCCAGGAAGACGTGATGAAGGCGCTGGTCGGCAATCCGAAGTACTGGAAGACCTGCGCCTCGCTGTGGGGCTGCGGCACGCCGCTGGAAAGCGACATCGGCAAGGACATGGTGGTGCCGTCCAACATCGAGAAGGCCAAGGCGCTGCTGAAGGAAGCGGGCTACGACAACACGCCCATCCTGGTCATGCACGCGACCGATGTCGGCACCCTGTCGGCCCAGCCGGTGGTGATGGCCCAGGCGCTGCGCAAGGCCGGCTTCAACGTCAACCTGGCCGCGATGGACTGGCAGAGCGTGGCCACGCGCCGCGCCTCGAAGGCCGCGCCGGCGGAAGGCGGCTGGAACATCCACAACACCAACTGGTACGCCACCGACGTGATGGACCCGGTCCGCTCCGCCCCGGCCGCGGCCAACGGCGACAACGCCTGGTTCGGCTGGCCCGACTTCCCGCAAATCGAAGAACTGCGCACCAAGATGGCGCTGACCTCCGACCCCGCGGAACAGAAGAAGATCGCCGAGGAAGTGCAGCGCATCGGCATCGATGAAGGCCTGTACGTGCCGCTGGGCCAGATGTCCGTGCCCACCGTCTACTCGACCAAGCTCTCGGGCCTGGTGCATGCGCCGGTGTTCGCGTTCTGGAACGTCAAGAAAGCCCCTTGACGGGCTGCAGTTAGGGGGAAATACATGCTGGCATTTGTCTCACGCCGGCTCCTCGCGACCATCCCCGTTCTGGTGATGGTCGCGGTGGTGGTCTTCGCGATATTGCGTTTCAGCCCGGGAGACCCGGCCATCATCATGGCGGGCGACGGCGCCACGCCCGAGCGTATCGTCCAGATACGCCAGACGATGGGCCTGGACCAACCGGTCATCAAACAGTTCTTCATCTGGGGCGGCAAGCTCCTGCAAGGCGACCTGGGCACTTCGCTCATGTCGGGCGTGCCGGTCACCAAGCTCATCGGGCAGCGGCTGGAGCCTTCGCTGAGCCTGGCGGTGCTGACCCTGGTGTTCACCCTGCTCGTCGCCATTCCGCTGGGCGTGCTGGCCGCGTGGCGGCAAGGCAAGCTGCTGGACCGCGCCGTGATGGGGTTCTCGGTGCTGGGCTTCTCGGTGCCCGTCTTCGTCACGGGGTACCTACTGATCTGGCTCTTCGCCATCAAGCTGGGCTGGTTCAACGTGCAGGGCTACGCGCCGCTGGCCAAGGGCTTCTGGCCTTACCTGCACCGCCTCATCCTGCCGTCGCTGGCCTTGTCCACGGTCTACGTGGCGCTGATTGCGCGCATCACGCGCACCAGCGTCATCGAGGTCATGGGCGAGGACTTCATCCGCACGGCGCGCTCCAAGGGCCTGGGTGAAACCGGCGTGCTGCTGGGCCACGCCCTGCGCAATGCCGCCGTGCCCATCGCCACGGTAGTGGGCCTGGGCATCGCGCTGCTGATCAGCGGCGTGGTCGTGACCGAATCGGTGTTCAACATCCCCGGCCTGGGCCGGCTGGTGGTGGAAGCCGTGCTGGCGCGCGACTACCCGGTCATCCAGGGCCTGACGCTCTTCTTCGCGTTCGTCTACGTGTTCATCAATCTAGTTGTCGATTGCGCCTACACGGTGTTCGACCCGCGGATCAGGTACTAGGGCCTGTTCACACTACATGGAGCCTTGCATGAGTACCCAAAAGAGCGCCTATCAAGGCGCGAAGCGCAGACGTGGCGGGACCACGGCGAGCATTCGCAACGCAGAGAGGTGCTCTTTTGGGTACTCACCCTGCGGGCAGGCCAGCTATCGGGCGTCTGGCGTCGTTGCAGTCACCTTGCGTGGCACAGCCACGCGGCGGCGCCCGCGCCTAGCCAGACGCCCGATAGCTGGCCTGTGCAAGGCTCCATGTAGTGTGAACAGGCCCTAACCATGCAAACGCCTACCGATGCCGCCGCGCAAGCGGCCGCCGATCTCCCTGGAGGCGGCACGCCCCAGGCCACCGCCTGGCGCCAGATCCGCCTGGGACTCAAAAGCTGGCCCGTGATGCTGGCGCTGGTGGTGCTGGTGGCGATCGTCGCCATCGCGCTGTTCGCGCCGCTGCTGGGCACCGTCGACCCCACCCTGCTCAACCCCGGCTCGCGCCTCAAACCGCCCTTCTCCGACTACCTGCTGGGCACCGACGCCTTCGGCCGCGACGTCTGGTCGCGCGTGGCCTATGGCGCCCGCATCTCGCTGATCGCGGGCCTGGGCGCGGCGGTCGTCAGCGTGGCCATCGGGCTGGTCATCGGCGTGATCGCCGGCTGGTTCCGCTCGCTGGACGGGCTGATCATGCGCACCATGGACGCCATCATGGCGATTCCCGGCATCCTGCTGGCGATCGCCCTGGTGTCCGTCACGGGCGCCAGCATCACGACCGTGCTGGTGGCCATCACCATCCCCGAAATCCCGCGGGTGGTGCGGCTGGTGCGCGGCCAGATCCTGACCGTGCGCGGCGAACCCTACGTCGAGGCGGCGCTGGCCCTGGGCACGCCGCTGCCGCTGCTGCTGTGGCGCCACATGGTGCCCAGCACGATCGCGCCGCTGACGGTGCAGGGCACCTACGTGTTCGCGTCCGCCATGCTCACCGAGGCCATCCTGAGCTTCCTGGGCGCGGGCATCCCGCCCGAGATCGCCTCCTGGGGCAACATCATGTCCGAAGGACGCATGTACTTCCGCATGCTGCCCGGGCTGATCCTGTTCCCCGGCCTGTTCCTGTCGCTGACCGTGCTCAGCGTGAACATCCTGGGCGACGCCCTGCGCGACGCGCTGGACCCGAAAATGGTGCGCAGGATCTGATGCCGATGACCTACTCTCCCACTCCCCCCGCGGGCGACACCTCGTCCGCCATCCTGGCCATCCGCAACCTCTCGGTGGAAGTTGCCGGCGCGGGCAACCGCGTCGTGCGCAACCTGAGCCTGGACGTGCACGCCGGCGAAACGGTATGCGTGGTCGGCGAGTCCGGCTCGGGCAAGTCCGTCACCTCGCTGGCCGTCATGGGCCTGCTGCCTCCCGGCGTGCTGGGCGTCAGCGCCGGCTCCATCCGCGTGGAAGGCGAAGACGTGGTCAGCGCGACGCAGCGCCGCCTGCGCGAGATGCGCGCCACCCGCATGGCCATGGTGTTCCAAGAGCCCATGACCGCGCTGAACCCCGTGCATACCGTGGGCAAGCAGGTCGACGAAGTGCTGCGCCTGCACCGCAAGCAGATGTCGGCAGCGGAACGCCGCGCCAAGGTGCTGGACATGTTCCAGTCCGTGCACCTGCCCGACGTCGAGCGCATCTTCGAGGCCTATCCCCACCAATTGTCGGGCGGCCAGCGCCAGCGCATCGTCATCGCGATGGCGCTGATCCTGGAACCCAAGCTGCTGATCGCGGACGAACCGACCACGGCGCTGGACGTCACCACGCAGAAGCAGATCCTGGCGCTCATCAAGGAGCTGCAGGTAAAGCACCAGACCGCCGTGCTGTTCATCACGCACGACTTCGGCGTGGTGGCCGAGATCTCCGACCGCATCGTGGTGATGAACCGCGGCGACCTGATCGAAAGCGGCACGCGCAACGAGATCCTGGCCGAACCCAAGCAGTCCTACACGCGCCGCCTGGTGTCGTCCGTGCCCAGCCTGGTGCCCTCGCGCCGCGAAGCGCCCTCCGGCATGCCGGTGCTGCACGTCAAGGGACTGGGCCGCACCTATGGAACCAAGAGTTCGCTGTTCTCGCGCCAGACGGCGCGCAGCGTGATCGCGGCCACCGACGTCAACCTGACGCTGCGCAAGGGTGAAATCCTGGGCATCGTGGGCGAATCCGGTTCGGGCAAGTCCACCGTGGCGCGCTGCATCGTGCGCCTGATCGAACCCACCGCGGGCCACATGATGATGGGCGGCGAAGACCTCAGCACCCTGTCCGGCTCGGCGCTGCGCCCCGTGCGCCGTCGCATACAGATCGTGTTCCAGGATCCGTACCGTTCGCTGAATCCGCGCCGCACCGTCGGCGAATCCATCATCGAGGGCCTGCTGAACTTCGGCGTGGCCCGCGAGCAGGCATTGAAGCGCGCCGGCGAAACGCTGAGCGTGGTGGGCCTGAGCCCGGACGCGATGCGCCGCTACCCGCACCAGTTCTCCGGCGGCCAGCGCCAGCGCATCTGCATCGCGCGCGCCCTGGTCATGGACCCGGAGATCCTGGTGGCCGACGAGGCCGTGTCCGCCCTGGACGTGTCGGTACAGGCCCAGGTACTGGAACTGCTGGAGCAGGTGCGCCAGCGCACCGGCGTGGGCGTGCTGTTCATCACCCACGACTTGCGCGTTGCCGCGCAGATCTGCGACACCATCATGGTGATGCAGCGCGGCAAGGTCGTCGAGACCGGCTCCGCCGAAACCGTGCTGACCGAACCGCGCCACGAATACACGCGGGCCCTGATCGACGCCGCCCCCGGACGCGACTGGGACTTCCGCAACTTCCGGCCGGTCGCCGCCGGCCTGGGCCACGCCGCCGCGCCCTGAGGCGCGCGCCGCCTGTACACACACTGGAACCGAAATGCCGCAACCGCATGAACTGTCCGCCGTGGAGCTGCTCCAGGCCTACCGCGACAAGACGCTGTCGCCCGTCGAGGTCACCCGTTCGGTGCTGGATCACATCGCGCGCTGGGAACCGCAGCTCAAGGCCACCTACGCCCTGGATCCGGACGGCGCGCTGGCGCAGGCCCGCGCCTCCGAAGCCCGCTGGATGAAGGGTGAACCGCTGGCAACCGGAGGCCACACGCTGGACGGCGTGCCCGCCACCATCAAGGAAAACATCGCCACGCGCGGCGTGCCGGTGCCGCTGGGCACGGCAGCCACGGAACTGAAGCCCGCCGCCGCCGACGCGCCGCCGGCCGCCCGCATGCGCGAAGCCGGCGCCGTGCTGCTGGGCAAGACCACCATGCCCGACTTCGGCATGCTGTCCTCGGGCCTGTCCAGCTTTCACGAACTGACCCGCAACCCCTGGGACCTGTCCAAGAACCCCGGCGGCTCCAGCGCCGGCGCGGGCGCCGCGGCGGCGGCCGGCTACGGCCCGCTGCACATCGGCACCGACATCGGCGGCTCCGTGCGCCTGCCGGCGGCCTGGTGCGGCATCGCCACGCTCAAGCCCAGCCTGGGCCGCATTCCCATCGATCCGCCGTTCATGGGCCGCTGCGCCGGCCCCATGACGCGCACCGTCGCCGACTCGGCGCTCATGATGGGCGTGCTGTCGCAGCCCGACGCGCGCGACCACATGAGCCTGCCCTACCAGGACTTCGACTGGCTGGACCTGGAACTCGACCTGCGCGGCGTGCGCATCGGCCTGCTGATGGACGCGGGCTGCGGCCTGCCCCTGGACCCTGAGATCCGCGCTGCGGTGGAAGCCGCGGCCCGCGCCTTCGAGGCCGCCGGCGCCATCGTGACGCCGATGCGGCCCTGGATGACGCCCGCCATGCTGGAGGGCGTGGACCGCTTCTGGCGCACCCGCTCGGCCATCGACCTGGCGGCCCTGCCGCAAGAGCGCCGCGACAAGATCCTGCCCTTCATCCGCACCTGGGCGGAAAGCGGCGGAGGCCAATCGGGCGAAGCCGTGTTCCGCAGCTACTACGAAACCATGAACGTGCGCGCCAAGACGGTCGCGGCCTGCGCGCCCTACGACTACGTGCTCTCGCCCGTGGCCCCGGTGGTCGCCTACAACGCCGAATGGCCGTCGCCGACCAACGAAGTCGCGACCACCATGCACCACATCGGCTACACGCTCCCCTACAACATGAGCGAGCAGCCCGCGGCATCCGTCAATTGCGGCTACACCAAGGCGGGCCTGCCGATCGGCCTGCAGATCGCCGGCGCGCGCTTCGACGACCTGGGCGTGCTGCGCATCGCGCGCGCCTGGGAAACCATGCGGCCCGAGCAACACCCCTGGCCCCAGCCTCCCCAGGCCGCCTGAACCATCCTCAACAGCAAACCCACAGGAATTCCCATGCGTTGGCTTTTGGCAATGATCAAGCACGAGACGAATACGTTTTCGCCCGTGCCCACTCCGCTTGAACGCTTCTTCCGCGGCAATCCCGAGGTCCTGGCCGGCGAACGCGCCATCAAGGCCTACGAGAACACCGACAGCGGCCTGGGCGGCTATATCGAAGTGGCGCGCCGCGAAGGCGCCGAAATCGTCGTGCCCGTGGCGGCCGAGTCCTGGCCCAGCGGCCCCGCCAGCGCCGAAACCCACGAACGGCTGTGCAAGCTGGTCCTGGACGAGGTCCAGCGCGGCGGCTACGACGCCATCCTGCTGGACCTGCACGGCGCCATGGTCGCCGAGGGCGTGGAGGATGCCGAAGGCGACCTGCTGCGCCGCCTGCGCGAGATCGATCCGCATACGCCCGTGGCGGTGACGCTGGACATGCATGCCAACGTCTATGACGACATCGTCAAGAACGCCACGGTCATCAGCGGCTTCCACACCTATCCGCACGTGGACATCCGCGCCGCGGGCCTGCGCGCCGCGAACGTGATCGCGCGCACCCTGAAGGGCGAGATCAAGCCCGTCATGTCCTGGGCCAACAAGCCCATGCTGCCGCACATCATGTGCCAGGGCACCCATGCCGCGCCCAACAAGCCGCTGCAGGAACGCTGCAAGGAACTGGAAGCCGGCGGCGTGCTGGCCGCCTCGGTCTTCGTGGGATTCCCGCACGCCGACATCCGCGAAGCCGGCCTGAGCGCCGTGGTCTGTACCGACGGCAATCTGGCCGAGGCGCAGCGCCACCGCGATGAACTGCTGGATCGCGCCTGGAGCGACCGCGCCGACTGGGTGTTCCAGCCGGAACCGCTGGCTCCCACCATCGCGCGCGCCAAGGCCATCGAACAAGGCCCGGTCGTGCTGCTGGACCACTACGACAACACCGGTTCCGGCGGCACCATGGACACCACCGCCGTGCTGGCCGAGGTGCTGCGCCAGGAACTGGAGAACGTGGTTTTCTACGCCATCTGCGACCCGGAGGCGGCACAGCAGGCGGCGGCCGCGGGCGTGGGGCAGACCATCACGATCAAGCTTGGCGGCAAGATGGCCATGCCCGCCATCAAGGAGCCCAGCGAACCGCTGGAAGTTACCGGCCGCGTCAAACTGGTGTTCGACGGCGTCTATCTGAACCGCGGACCGATGTACCGTGGCGTGCGCAACGACACCGGCCTGACGGTCGTGATCGACACGGGCCGCGTGGAAATCGTGGTGGTGTCCCGCCACCAGGAGCCCTTCGACATCAATTGCCTGCTGTCGGCCGGCATCGATCCGCTGCAAAAGCGCTACGTCGTGCTCAAGAGCCGAGTCCACTGGCGCGCGGGCTTCTCCGACATGGCGACACAGGTCATCGAATGCACCGGCGTGGGGGTTACCACCTCGGACTACGGCCAGCTTGAATTCAAGCACGTGCGCCGTCCGATCTATCCCCTGGACCCGATGTAATCTCCGGTCGCGGTATTTAGTCCTGAAAAGCCGGCGCGAACGCGCCGGCTTTCATTTTGAAATCTTCTGTAACGGTGGGCGTGGTCACATGACCATCGGCCTCGGTATACTCGCCGCGGGCCTTACAAGCCGATGAATACGTGTATTCCGATGGCGGACGCCAATAACAGGGTCCGGCGGCCAGAAGCAGCCGCGTGTCACCGGATATGACTCGATAATCAACGATACAAGCAGAACGATGAAAAAGAGCGTAGCGATCACCCTGGGCGTGGTCATAGTGGGAGCGGGAAGCTGGGTCGGGGCCACGTGGTACACCGGCAAGCGCATCGAGGAAAGCTCGCAGCGCCATCTGGCGGAAGCCAACGAAAAACTGGCCAAGATCACGCCTCTGTTCGGTCTGCGCATCGATCAGCTGAAGTACGAGCGCGGCCTGTTCTCGACGCAGGCGCGTTATGGCGTGTCGCTGGTCAAGGGCGACAAGATCGCCGAAGACCTGCCCAAAGGCATGATCGAGTTCGACGCATCCATCGAACACGGTCCCTTCCCCAAGAGCGCCCTGGCGCGCGGCGCCATCGCGCCCAAGCTGGCGTTCACGCACGCCGAGCTCGCCAAGACCGACAACATCAAGGAACTGTTCGAGCTGACCAAGGGCGTGGTGCCCCTGAGCGCGGACACGATCATCAATTTCGGCGGCTTCGCCACCTCGACCGCCAATATCGCCCCCGTGCAGATCACGCACGAAGGCAACGCCGTCAACTTCAGCGGCATGGCGATCAACGGCACCTTCGACCGCGCGCAGCAAGCCGTCACGGCGCACGCCCTGATGGAAACGCTGTCGGTGGATGGCGAAAAATCGGACGACCCCATCAAGATGTTGGTGTCCGGCCTGACGATGGACGTCAACAGCCGCATGGGCAAGTTCGGCCTGTCCATTGGCGACTCCAGCGTCAAGCTCAAGCGCATCGACGTCACCCGCCCCGGTGACGACGTCAAGGTCTCGCTGGACAACCTGGGCTATGGCGTCAAGCTGGCCGAAGACGACAAGAACGTCAACGTCGAAGCCACCTACCAGACCGGCAACATCACGTTCAACGACGTGGCCCTGGGCAACGGCCAGGCTGTGATCAAGCTCGCCAAGCTGGACGGCGCCGCCATCAAGCAGCTGTCGGACACCTACAACCAGATCGTGCGCCAGTACATGCTGGGCGCCAGCGACGAAGGCCTGAAGGACGAACAGTTCGACGCCGTGCTGGAAAATGCCGGCAAGCTGCTCAACGGCAACCCCACGTTCAGCATCGACCCGATCAGCTGGAAGACCGACAAGGGCGAAAGCAAGCTGACCTTCGCCCTGGACCTGACCAATCCGCCCAACGTCAAGGATCTGACGCCACAGGAGATCATGGTCAAGGCCATCAAGCAGATCGATGCGACCCTGGTTATCTCCAAGCCCATGGTGCGCGACCTGATCGTGCAGTACGCCGTCAAGAAGCAAGGCTTGACCGCGGAAAAAGCTGCCGAGGAAGCCGACGACCAGATGCGCTCGATGTCCGGCATGGCTGAAATGCTCAACGTCGGCAAGAACGACGGCGACAACATCATCGGCAAGTTCCACTTCGCCGATGGCATGGGCGACCTGAACGGCCAGAAGATCCCCGCCGACGAACTGTTCGCGGGCCTGCTGGGCGCGACCGGCATGGACGACGACATGGACGGCATGGAAGAGGAAGGCGAACCGGCCGAAGGCACGGAACTGGCCGCAGCCTCCGACACCGCGTCCGCGGCCGGCTACATGCAGGACTTCGACCTGGACACCGTGACGACCATGCTGGACGACATGGTCTACAACCCCCGCAAGCAGGATGGCGACGAGGGTCCCGTCCTGATCCTGGATCCCCGCGACACGGGCGCCAGCGAGCTGCGCGTCGACTTCCTGTGCAACGACTTCACCGAGAAGTGCCATGACCTGGTCGTGACCGCGACCTACAGCAGCAAGAAGCCGGTCTCGCTCAAGGCCATCAATGCCTGGAACCAGGAATACCGCTGGACGCGCGCCTACCTGGACGACAAGAACCGGGCCGTGCTGCAGATGGACATGAACTCGGAAGGCGGCATCGGCAAGGAAAACCTGCAGATCATGCTGAACACGTTCTTCAGCATCGCCGAAGACTTCTCCGTGGCCAGCAAGGCCGCGCCGGCGAAGTAAGCCTCGGCCGAAGCAAGACGAAAAAATCCCCCATCTTTTCGGATGGGGGATTTTTTTTGCCGCCGGGCCGCGCCGACTGCGCTTATGCGTAGGCTTCGATCGGCAGGCAGGCGCACACCAGGTTGCGGTCACCGTAGGCGTTGTCCACGCGGGCAACCGGCGGCCAGTACTTGGCGTCGCGCAACGAAGCCACCGGATAGGCGGCCTGCTGGCGCGGATAGTCGTGCAGCCATTCCTCGGCCAGCAGCATCTGCGCGGTGTGCGGCGCGTTCTTCAGGACGTTGTCCTCGGCATCGCGCTCGCCGCGCTCGACTTGGGCGATTTCCTCGCGGATCGAGATCATCGCGTCGATGAAACGATCCAGTTCGGCGACGCCTTCCGATTCGGTCGGCTCGACCATCAGCGTGCCGGCCACCGGGAAGCTCATGGTGGGCGCATGGAAGCCGTAGTCCATCAGGCGCTTGGCGATGTCTTCGGCGCTGATGCCGCTGGTTTCCTTGAGCGGACGCACATCGAGAATGCACTCGTGCGCCACGCGGCCATTGCGGCCCGCGTACAGGACCGGATAGTGGTCGCGCAGGCGGGTGGCGATGTAGTTGGCGTTCAGGATGGCGACTTCGGTGGCGCGGCGCAGGCCGTCGGCGCCCATCAGCGAGATGTACACGAACGGGATCGGCAGGATGCCTGCCGAGCCGAACGGCGCGGCCGAGACCGGACCGACCTTGGCGTCGCCAGGCAGCTTGCCCTGTTCGTTCACCACGCCAGGCAGGTAAGGCGCCAGGTGCGCGCGCACCGCCACCGGACCCACGCCGGGACCGCCGCCGCCGTGCGGGATGCAGAAGGTCTTGTGCAGGTTCAGGTGGGACACGTCCGAACCGAACTTGCCCGGCTGGGCCACGCCCACCATCGCATTCATGTTGGCGCCGTCCAGGTAGACCTGGCCGCCGGCCTGGTGCACCAGATCGCAGATCTCGGTGACAGCTTCCTCGAACACGCCGTGGGTGGACGGATACGTGATCATCAGCGCGGCCAGCTTGTCGCCGACCTGCTCGATCTTGGCGCGCAGATCGGCCAGATCGACGTTGCCGTTGGAATCGGAAGCCACCACCACCACGTCCATGCCGGCCAGTTGCGCCGAGGCCGGGTTGGTGCCGTGCGCGGACGACGGGATCAGGCAGATGTTGCGCTGATGCTGGCCGTTGGCCTGGTGGTAGCCGCGGATGGCCAACAGGCCGGCGTACTCGCCCTGCGCGCCCGAGTTGGGCTGCAGGCTGATGTTGTCGTAGCCGGTGATCTCGCACAGCGCCGCCGACAGGCGGTCGATCAGTTCGTTGTAGCCCTGGCTTTGCGAAGCCGGTGCGAACGGGTGGATCAGCGCGAACTCGGGCCAGGTGATGGGGATCATCTCGGCGGTGGCGTTGAGCTTCATGGTGCACGAACCCAGCGGGATCATGGTGCGGTCCAGCGCCAGGTCCTTGTCGGCCAGCTTGCGCAGGTAGCGCAGCATGTCGGTTTCAGACTGCACGCTGGAGAACACCGGATGCGTCAGGATCGCGCTTTCGCGCGCCACGCCGGCGGGAATGCCGCTGGCGGCGGCCGCGTCCAGCGCGTCGATGTCGAGTTCGACGTCGTCGCGCTCCAGGCCGGCGGCGAAGACGTTGACCAGCGCCTGCAGGTCAGCGACGGTGACGGTCTCGTCCAGCGAAACCGCCAGGCGGGCGCCGTCGACGCGGCGCAGGTTGATGTGCGCGCAATCGGCCGCGGTCAGGATGGCCGGGGTGGCCGCGCCGGTTTCCAGCAGCAGCGTATCGAAGAAGGTGTCGTTGGCGACCTTCACGCCCAGCTTGACCAGCTCGGCACGCAGGATGGCGGTGCTGCGCTGCACGCGCTCGGCGATGCGGCGGATGCCGGCCGGGCCGTGCCACACGGCGTACATGCCGGCCATCACGGCCAGCAGCACTTGCGCGGTGCAGATGTTGGAAGTGGCTTTCTCGCGGCGGATGTGCTGTTCGCGCGTCTGCAGCGCCAGGCGCATCGCCGGATTGCCCTGCGCGTCCTTGGACACGCCGACCAGGCGGCCGGCCATGTTGCGCTTGAAGGCGTCCTTGCAGGCCATGAAGCCGGCATGCGGGCCGCCGAAACCGAACGGCACGCCGAAGCGCTGGGCCGAACCGATGGCGATGTCCGCGCCCCATTCGCCGGGCGCGGCCAGCAGGGCCAGCGCCAGCAGGTCGGTCGCGACGGCCACGATGGCGCCTTGCGCGTGCGCGGCCTCGGCCAGCTTGCGGTAGTCGGCCACCGAGCCGGTGCTGTGCGGATACTGCAGCAGCACGCCGAAGCACTCCGGCAGGCCCTCGGCCTCGTCGCCGATGGCGATCTCGATGTCCAGGCCTTCGGCGCGCGTGCGCACGACTTCGATGGTCTGGGGATGCACGTGGCGCGAAATGAAGAACACCGGGCTCTTCGACTTGGCGCTGCGGCGCGCCAGCGTCATGGCTTCGGCGGCGGCGGTGCTTTCATCCAGCAGCGAGGCGTTGGAGATGTCCAGCCCGGTCAGGTCGGCGACCATGGTCTGGTAGTTCAGCAGGGCTTCGAGGCGGCCCTGGGAGATCTCGGGCTGGTAAGGCGTGTAGGCCGTGTACCAGGCGGGATTCTCAAGAATGTTGCGCAACACCACGTTGGGCGTCTGCGTGCCGTAGTACCCCTGGCCGATGTAGTTGCGGTAGACCTTGTTGCGGCCGGCGATCTGCTTCAGTTCGGCCAGCACGTCGGTTTCGCTGCGCGAGGCGGGCAGCGCCAGCGGGGCCTGGCTGCGGATCTTGGGCGGCACGACTTCCTCGAGCAGGGCGTCCAGGCTGGCGCTGCCGATGACGGCGAGCATGGCGGCCTGGTCGGCGTCGGAAGGGCCGATGTGGCGGGGGATGAAGTCGGTATGGGTGTCTAGGGCGCGCGACATGGAGAGGTCTCGGGATAGCGGGTGTCGTCGGAGGACGGACGGTATTGCATCTTGCGGATCGGGCGCGGAGCTAGTGCTTGCGCGCCCGGTCCGGACCAGCGGCTTAGCCGTTGGCGACGGCTTCGTAGCCGGCGGCGTCGAGCAGCTTGTCGGCGTCGGCGGCATTGACCGGCTTGATCTTGAAGATCCAGGCGGTGAAAGCCGATTCGTTGATCAGGTTGGGGTTGTTTTCCAGTTCTTCGTTGAACGCGACGATCTCGCCGGCCACGGGCGCGTAGATGTCGGAAGCGGCCTTGACCGACTCGACCACGCCAGCGGTCTCACCGGCGTTCAGCTTGGCGCCGACCTTCACGTCGCCGACGAAGACCAGGTCGCCCAATTGGTCCTGGGCGGTATCGGTGATGCCGACGACGAACACGTCGCCTTCGGCTTTGACCCATTCATGGGACTCGGTGTACTTGCGATCGGTGGGCAGACTCATGGGAACTCCTGAGGGAATGCGGGTAGATGAATGGTGTTGCGCGCCTCGCGCGGGCGGCCATCGCCCCAGGGGCCGGCGGCTCGCGCGAAGCTTCGAGTTTACGAGTGTTCGACCGCTTTGCCGTTACGCACGAACGGCAATTTGCAGGCCAGGGCGGGCACCCATTTGCCGCGGATGTCGACTTCGACCGTGTCGCCCGGCTTGACGCCTTGCGGCAGGCGGGCGAAGCCGATCGACACGCCCAGCGTGGGCGACATGGTGCCGCTGGTGAGCTCGCCCATGCCATCCTTGGTGCGCACGGCCATGTGCGCGCGCATGACGCCGCGCTCTTGCAGCTTCAGGCCGATAAAGCTGGCCGGGGTGGCGAATTGTTCCAGGGCGTCGCGGCCGATGAAACGGCGCTCGGCGTTCTTCAGGGACACGGTCCAGGTCAGGCCGGCCTGGTCGGGCTGGGTCAGCTCGTCCATGTCCTGGCCGTAGAGGTTCATGCCGGCTTCCAGGCGCAGCGTGTCGCGCGCGCCCAGGCCGCAAGGGCGCACGCCTTGGGCAACCAGATCGCGCCACAGCTGCACCACCTCGGCGGCGGGCAGCACGATTTCAAAACCGTCTTCACCGGTGTAGCCGGTGCGGGCCACCAGGGTGTCGTCGCCCACGCGGGCGGCCACGAAAGGGGTCAGCGGTTCGCTGGCGGCCTGCCAGGCCGGGCGCGCGGCCCAGACCTTGGCGCGGGCGTTCGGCCCCTGCACCGCCACCATGGCCAGGTCGCGGCGCGGGGTGATGGCGACGTCGAACTGGCCGGCCTGCTTGACGCGCTGCATCCAGGCGACGTCCTTGTCGGCCGTGCCGGCGTTGACCACCACGCGCCATTCGTCGGCGGCGAAGAAATAGATGATCAGATCGTCGATCACGCCGCCCTGCGGATTCAGCATGCAGCTGTACAGCGCCTTGCCGGGCACGGTCAGCTTGGACACGTCGTTGGCGACCAGGCGTTGCAGGAACGCAAAAGCGTCCGGGCCGGCGACGTCGACGTTCAGCATGTGCGACACGTCGAACATGCCGGCGTCCTGGCGCACGACATGGTGCTCTTCCAGCTGCGAACCGTAGGCCAGCGGCATGTCCCAGCCGCCGAAGTCGACCATGCGGGCGCCAGAGGCGACGTGTTCTTCGGCCAGCGGGGTGCGTTTGAGGGTTGCGGACATGCGCGGAAACTCCGGGACGGCAGTGTTGCCAGGGTTACGGAATGCCGGTGGCGCCAAGCGGACTGCGCTGGCACAACGGCTGAATCTTCCGCCCCTCTGTCCTTTTGCCTGAGAGTTGCCCCGCGTGGCGGGTTTGCACCTTCGGCGCCTGGGCTGCTCGCTATGTCCCTAGTTCAGGGGCGGCGCCAGGTCTCTCCAGAGTACTGTTTTGCCGCGTCCATGCGGTAAGAAAACCGGGACGGGGCAAGCATGGGCGGTATGGGTTACCTGAGCGATTCTGGGCGAATTGCGCCTTCGGCGGCGGCCGGACATACAGGCCGCTCTCTCCCGCAACATGCGTGACAGCGCCGAAAGCATACAACGAAAGCCGCGGCCAGGGAATGCCTGCGGCGGCCTCAACCCAGCGCCGTGTCCAGCAGCATCATGAGCACGAAGCCCAACATCAGCCCGCAAGTCGCGTAGACCTCATGCCCCTTGCGGTGCGATTCCGGGATGATCTCGTGACTGATCACGAACAGCATGGCGCCCGCGGCGAAACCCAGGCCCCAGGGCAAGAGCGGCTCGGACCAACCCACCACCGCGGCGCCCAGCACCGCGCCCAGCGGCTCGACCAAGCCGGACAGCATGCCCAGCGCCACGGCGAACGCGCGCTGGTAGCCCGCCGCCAGCAGCGCCACCGCCACCACCAGCCCCTCGGGGACGTCCTGGATCGCAATGCCAGTAGCCAGCGCGGTGCCGCGCATGGCGTCGTTGCCCGCATAGCCCACGCCGATGGCCAGGCCCTCGGGCAGGTTGTGCAG
Source organism: Achromobacter pestifer (assembly GCF_013267355.1). Lineage (NCBI taxonomy): Bacteria > Pseudomonadati > Pseudomonadota > Betaproteobacteria > Burkholderiales > Alcaligenaceae > Achromobacter > Achromobacter pestifer. The sequence continues at coordinate 3,669,175 of NZ_CP053985.1, read as the reverse complement.
GGTGATGGCGAAGACGAACAGCCAAGTGCGGCGCAGGCGGTGCGCCTCGATCCCTTCCCTGCCCTTGATGAAATGCTCGTGCGGCAGGGTGCGGTCCATCAGCAGCAGCACGGCCGCCCCCAGCAGCACGGCGGCGCCCACCGTCAGCCCTGCGCCCCAGGGACCGTAGCCCAGGTCGCGGCCCGCCGCGATGCCCGGCGCCACCAGCGAAAAAGCGCTGGCCGCCAGCATGACGCCGGCCCCGAAGCCGAACATGCTGTCCTGCATTTTTTGCGGAATGCTGCGGGCGAACAGGATGGGCAGGGTGCCCAGCGCCGTGGCGGCTGCCGCCACCAGCCCGCCCAGCAGGGCATCGGCCACGTGCGGCGCGCGCACGTCCAGATAGGCCCACAGCTGGTGCAGGCCCAGGCAGGCCACCAATACGGCCAGGGTCCACACGCTGATGCTGGTGGCTGCTGGCCGCACGCGATGACGGCTGAAGGTATTCATGTGCCGCTGCCCTCCTTGCCAGGGATGCGCTCAGCGCTGCGTCGCCGCGTAACGGCGCGCCACTTCAGGCCAGTTCACAACATTGTAAAAGGCGCCGATGTACTCGGGCCTGCGGTTCTGGTACTTAAGGTAGTAGGCGTGCTCCCACACGTCCAGCCCCAGGATGGGCGTGTTGCCATGCATCAGCGGGCTGTCCTGGTTGGCGCTGCTTTCCACCGTGAGCTTGCCGGCCGGCGTGACCGAAAGCCAGGCCCAACCGCTGCCGAAGCGGGTCAGCGCGGCCTTGGTGAAGGCGTCGCGGAATGCGGCTTGCCCGCCCAGCTCGGCTTCGATGGCCGCCGCCAGCGCGCCGTCCGGCTCGCCCCCGCCCTCGGGCGACATGACCGACCAGAACAGGCTGTGGTTCGCATGGCCACCGCCATGGTTGCGCACGGCGCCGCGGACGGTTTCGGGCAACTGCTCCAGCCGCGCCACCAGGGACTCGACCGGCTCATTGGTGACGATGCCCGCGCCTTCCAGCGCGGCGTTCAGGCTGTTGACGTAGGTCTGATGGTGCTTGCTGTAGTGGATCTCCATCGTCATCGCGTCGATGTGGGGTTCCAGCGCATCGTAGGCGTACGGCAGGGGCGGAAGGGTGTAAGCCATGCATGTCTCCGTGAGATCCGCCCCCTTGTTCGAGGCTAGATCAATATCGAAAACATAAATGATAAGTATTTTTATTTAATATCACAACGGCAAGCTTCCAATTCTTGCCATAGCGCCGGCCTATCGACGCCATGGCCCTAGGTGGAAACTACAGCGCCTTGCCGCAGGCGACGCCCGAAGCCCAGGCCCATTGGAAGTTGTAGCCGCCCAGCCAACCCGTAACGTCCACGGCTTCGCCGATGAAATAGAGGCCGGCGGTGGTCTTGGCCTGCATGGATTTCTGGTCCAGCCCGCGCGTGTCCACGCCGCCGCGCATGACTTCGGCCTTTTTGTAGCCGGCCGTGCCGCTGGGCACCAGGGTCCACTGGTGGATGTCCTGCGCCAGCGCACGCAAGGTCTTGTCCGGCGCGTCCGCCAGGCGTAGCGCCGCCAGGCCGGGCTTGCCGCCCTGCTCCGCCAGGTGCAGCCAGCGGTCGGCCAGGCGTTTGGGCCAGAGGCCCGCCAGCACGGTATGCAGCTGCTGCCGGTTGCCTGACTTCGACGCCAGCAGTTCTTCCGCCAGATCGCGGCCGGGCGCCAGATCGATCACGATGGGCTCGCCGGGTTGCCAGTAGCTGGAAATCTGCAGGATGGCCGGACCGGACAGGCCCCGGTGAGTGAAGAGCAGATCCTCGAGGAACTCGCCGCGCGCCTTGCCTTGCCCTGTTTGCAGATTGACCTCCAGCGCCACGCCGGACAATTCGGACAAGGACCGCCACTGCTCGGCATCGAAGGTCAGCGGCACCAGGGCGGGCCGCGGCTCCACCACTTTCAGGCCGAATTGCCGCGCGATCTTCAGGCCGAAATCGGTGGCGCCCAGTTGCGGAATGGCCATGCCGCCGGTGGCGACCACCAGTTTCGCGGCGCGGATCGGACCCTGGCTGGAGCGCAGCTCGAAGCCCTGCTCGCCATGGCCGATCTCGGACACCGAGCAGCCCATGCGCCACTGCACCCTGCCCGCGTCGCATTCGGCGCGCAGCATCTCGATGATGGATTCGCTGGAATCGTCACAGAACAGCTGCCCGCGATGCTTCTCATGCCAGGCGATGTGGTGGCGCTTCATCAGCGCCAGGAAATCCTGCGGCGTGTAGCCCGCCAAGGCCGAACGGCAGAAATGCGGGTTGTCGGAGAGGAAGTTGGCGGGGCCGGCGCCGATGTTGGTGAAGTTGCAGCGGCCGCCGCCGGAAATACGGATCTTCTCCGCCAGGCGCTCGGCGTGGTCGACCAGCACCACGCGCAAGCCGCGCTGGCCGGCGACCGCGGCACACATCATGCCCGCGGCGCCGGCGCCGAGTACTGCTACATCGAACATCAGTCTTCGATCAGGCAGTCGACGTAGTAGCGCTTTTCGCCATCCGGACCCACTTCGTCGGCCAGGCCGTGGATGTAGGTTTCGAAACCGGGGAAGCGCTCGTTGAACTCACGCGCGAACTGCAGGTACTGGACGATGGTGCGGTTGAAGCGTTCGCCCGGGATCAAGAGCGGAATGCCCGGGGGATACGGCGTCAGCAGCACGCCGGTGACGCGGCCTTCCAGCTTGTCGATGTCGACGCGCTCGACCTCGCGGTGCGCCATGCGGGCAAACGCGTCCGACGGTTTCAGCGCCGGGACCATGTCGCTCAGGTACATCTCGGTGGTCAGACGGGCCACGTCGCGCTCGCGGTAGGCCTCGTGGATCTGCTGGCACAGATCGCGCAGGCCCATGCGCTCGTAGCGGCGATGGTCACGGCAGAATTCCGGCAGGATGCGCCACAGCGGCTGGTTGCGGTCGTAGTCGTCCTTGAACTGCTGCAAGGCGGTCAGCAGCGTGTTCCAGCGGCCCTTGGTGATGCCGATGGTGAACAGGATGAAGAATGAATACAGGCCGGTCTTCTCGACCACCACGCCGTGTTCCGTCAGGTACTTGGACACCAGCGCGGCCGGAATGCCGGTTTCGCCGAAGCTGCCCGACATGTCCAGGCCCGGGGTAATGACCGTGGCCTTGATCGGGTCCAGCATGTTGAAGCCTTCAGCCATTTCGCCGAAGCCATGCCAGTGGTCGTTGGATTCCAGGATCCATTCGTCGCGGTTGCCGATGCCTTCGGAAACCAGGCGGTTCGGGCCCCAGACCTTGAACCACCAGTCGTTCTTGCCGAACTCGGACTCCACCTTGCGCATGGCGCGGCGGAAGTCCAGGGCTTCGCGGATGCTTTCCTCGACCAGCGCGGTGCCTCCCGGCGGTTCCATCATGGCGGCGGCCACGTCGCAGGACGCGATGATCGCGTACTGGGGCGAGGTGGACGTGTGCATCAGGTAGGCTTCGTTGAAGACGTTGCGGTCCAGCTTGCGGGTCTCGGACTCCTGCACGATGATCTGCGAGGCCTGCGAGATGCCGGCCAGCAGCTTGTGCGTGGAGTGAGTGGCGAACACCATCGCGTCCTGGCTGCGCGGGCGATCCACGCCGATGGCGTGCATGTCTTGGTAGTACTCGTGGAACGAGGCGTGCGGCAGCCAGGCTTCGTCGAAGTGCAGCGTGTCAACATAGCTGCCCAGCTGCTTCTTGATCATTTCGACGTTGTAGATGACGCCGTCGTAGGTGCTCTGCGTCAGCGTCAGGATGCGCGGGTTCTTGTTCACCGCTTCGCGCGCGAAGGGGTTGGCCTCGATCTTCTTGCGGATGTTGTCCGGATGGAATTCTTCCAGCGGGATCGGGCCGATGATGCCCAGGTGATTGCGCGTGGGGCGCAGGAACACCGGGATCGCGCCGGTCATCGTGATGGCGTGCAGGATCGACTTGTGGCAGTTGCGGTCCACCACCACCACGTCGCCCGCGGCGACGTTGGCATGCCACACCACCTTGTTCGAGGTCGAGGTGCCGTTGGTTACGAAGAAGCAGTGGTCGGCGTGGAAGATGCGCGCGGCGTTCAGTTCGGATTCGGCCACGGGGCCGGTATGGTCCAGCAGCTGGCCCAGTTCGTCCACCGCGTTGCAGACGTCGGCGCGCAGCATGTTCTCGCCGAAGAACTGGTGGAACATCCGTCCCACGGGGCTCTTCAGGAACGCCACGCCGCCCGAGTGGCCGGGGCAGTGCCAGGAATACGAGCCGTCCTGCGCGTACTTGACCAGTTCGCGGAAGAACGGCGGCGGCAGGCCGTCGACGTAGCTGCGGGCTTCGCGGATGATGTGGCGCGCCACGAATTCGGGGGTGTCCTCGAACATGTGGATGAAGCCGTGCAGTTCGCGCAGGATGTCGTTCGGGATGTGCTCGGAGGTGCGCGTCTCGCCGTACAGGTAGATGGGGATGTCGGCGTTGCGAAAGCGCAGCTCGCCGATGAAGGAGCGCAGGTTCTTGATGGCGCTGGCCACGTCCTCGGGCGAATCCACGTCGAATTCTTCATCGTCGATCGACAGGATGAAGGCGCTGGCCCGGCTCTGCTGCTGGGCGAACGAACTCAGGTCGCCGTAACTGGTCACCCCGATCACCTCGACGCCCTCGGCCTCGATCGCCGCGGACAAGGCGCGGATACCCAGACCGGACGCGTTCTCGGAACGGTAGTCTTCGTCGATGATGAAAATGGGGAAGCGGAATTTCATGCAGGCGCTCCTGGGGCAAGGCGGGTTCGGACGCGTAACGCGGCGCGAGTGTACTTCTAGGAAAAATCCGCCTGATGACAGACGGCGCGAGCACCCGCCAGGGCGGCGGGAATGGCCGAATTGTAGGGCTGTTTTTCTTACAGTCCTAAGGGAAATCCCGGAATGGCCCGAACAGCCGTTGTCATCGCGCCAAAAGCGGACGTTTTCAGCACAGAGACCCGGGCTGCGCGGGGGAGCAAACCTGGCGCCTGAAGCGCCGGGACGCTAGCGGATGGTGCGGGCCTCGCCTGCCTGCAAGGCCGTCAGGAACTGTTCGAAATAGGGCGGGATGGCCTCGGCCGACCCGTAGCGGATGCGTCTTTCGACCTTGGCGATGGCGCCGAAGCAGACCTCGACGCCGGGTTCGCCGCAGACCAGCACCACCGGATCCTCGTCATCGCACACTTCGTAGAGCCCGCCATGCGCGCGGCGTCCCACCTCGTAGAGGTAGGCGGCGGCGCCGACGGTCTGCATGGGGGTGAGAGGCAAGGTCCCGAGGTGGGCGGCCTCCAACGCCTCGTCCAGCGCATGGACGCTGGACGGCGTGTAGTCCAGCACGGCCCCGGTCGAACCGGCAGCCTGGACAAAGTCCTGCGCGGCCCCTGCCACGCGCGCCACGAACTCTTCCTGGACTTCGTCGCGCTTGGCGTCCTGGTTTGTCTTGAGGAAACCGAACATCATTGGCTCCTTTGTGAAAACCGCAAGCGGCGTTAGGACCATTATAGGCAGCGTGTCCCCCTATACTGCCCAAACCGCAGCCTAACGTTCCCTAATCCCAACACTTGCCTGCCATGCTCCCTGTCATCGTCCGACGCCTTGTTCCCGCCGACGCCGCGCCGCTGCGCCAATTGCGCCTGGATGCACTGGTGGAAACCCCCGAATCGTTCGGATCGAGTTACGAAGAGGAACACACGCTGACATTGGAGGACATCCGCGGCTGGATCCAGCCTTCGGACGACAGCGCGATGTTCGGCGTGTTCCAGGGCGAGGCCCTGGCCGGCATGGTCGGCGTGGGCCGGCAGCGCAAACTGAAGATGCGCCACAAGGCGCATATCTGGAGCATGTACGTGGCGCCGGCGCAGCGCGGCCAGGGACTGGCCCGGCAGTTGATGCAGGCGGCGATCGCCCATGCCGCGGGCATGCGCGGCATCCGCCAGGTGCAGTTGAGCGTGACCGCCAACAACCTGGCCGCGACCGCGCTGTACCTCAGCCTGGGCTTTACCGAGTACGGACGCGAGCGCGAAGCGCTATGTGTGAACGGTGAACTCTACGACGAGGCGCTGATGGCGCTGCCGCTGGCCGGCAAGTAGCCTCCGGCCTCAGGCCGCGCCCGCCCGGCGCCGCGTGCTGTAGGCCCGCACCAGATTGCGGCCTTCGTCCTTGGCCTTGTAGAGCGCCTGATCCGCTGCCTTGATCACCGCCTCCGGCGCACGCAAGGCGTCGCTGCGTTCGGCCACGCCTATGCTGACCGTCACGCGCAGCGGCCGCGCATTGCGCGCGTCACGCCCGCTGCGGCGGCGCAGGCCGATCTGGTCGGCCTTGGGACGCGCCGGCTTGTCGCGCAGCCGCATCTGGTAGGCCTCGATGGCGCGTCTGACGCTTTCCAGGTGCGGCATGCTTTCCGCCGCGGTCTTGCCCGGGAACACCAGCGTGAATTCCTCGCCGCCGTAGCGGTAGGCGTGGCCGCCGCCAGGCACGCGCCGCAACTGCGCCGCCACCATGCGCAGCACCTGGTCGCCCACGTCGTGGCCATGGGTGTCGTTGAAGGCCTTGAAATGGTCGACGTCGGCCATCGCCAGCGTGTAGACGCGGCCCATGCGCTGCAGCCGCTCATTCAGCGCGCGCCGGCCCGGCAGGCCGGTCAGCTCGTCGCGGAACGCCATGTGGAAACCTTCGTGCGCCAGCGAGATGCACAGCGCCGTCAGCGCGGCGGTGGACATCAGCGCCAATTCGACGGGGTGCTGCGCCCCGCGCGGCAAGGCCCAGGCCATGCACACGAAGCCCAACCATTGCCCCGCCTGCTGCGGACGCCCATAGCGCAACAGCAGCAGGGTCAGCGTCAAGCCCGTGGCCAGCAGCGCAATCAGCCCTTCGATCGGCACGCTCAGGTGCGCCAACCTGCCTTGCACGGACAGCATGCCGAGCAGATCGGACACGCCGTCCTTGCCGGCCAACGCGATCGCGGCCGCGCCGGCGGCGATCAGGCCTATCCGTGCGGCCGTGTCCAGCAGCATGCTGGAACGCTCGGACCACAGGGCGTTGATGGTGTAAGCCAGGGACCACCACGCCAGCGCCGGCCCGACGGCCCAGGGCGCTTCCGTGGCCAGCGTCGGCCAGGCCGCCGTGGCGGCCAACACGCTGAGCATCAGCACCATGGTCTGCGCGCGCTGGTACATCAGGCACACGGCGACGCCGATCAGCGCCATCACCCAGGGCACGAACGGCACGATCTGCGTCAGGGCCGGCGGCCATTCGCGCCACAACAGCAGCCCCACCGCGGCGGCCACCGGCAGCGCGGGATAGAACAACAGAGGCAGCCAGGGGATATGGGGGTAACGCACGGATCGGGGCTTTTTAACGCTTGCGGAAATGACGTCGCCAAATCGGCAAACACATGTACTGTCTTTTACGGACGCCGCGGCAGCGTTCTTTAACGCATACGCTGGTAACACTGGGCGCGGCGGCCATGATATGTTTTTCGCCTCCAACCCGCAGACGGACTCCAAATGCGCATCCTGGTCAACATCGACGTGCCCGATCTCGAACACGCCATCGACTTCTATCACCGCGCTTTCGGCCTGACGCTGCGACGCCGGCTGGGACCGAAGGCGGCCGAGATGCTGGGGGCCGAGGCGCCCATCTATCTGCTGGAAAAGGCCGCGGGCACGCCCGCCGCCGGCGCCACGCGCCAGCCGCGCGACTACGCGCGGCACTGGACGCCCGTGCATCTGGACGTGGTGGTGGAGGACGCCGACCGCGCGGTCGAACAGGCGGTGGCCGCCGGCGCGCGCCTGGAAGACCCGGCCGTCTCGCACGACTGGGGCCGGATCGCCCACCTGAGCGATCCCTACGGGCACGGCATCTGCATCCTGCAGTTCCTGGGCCGGGGCTACGACGAGTTCGCCACGCCGCAACTGCAATATTCACCCGTCTCGGAAGCCGATTTCGAGGCTCTGCTGGCGCTGCGCATCGAAGCCATGCGCGAAAGCCTGGAACGCCTGGGGCGCTTCGATCCGCAGCGCGCGCGCTCGCGCCTGCGCAGCACGTTCCGGCCGGAACATACCTGGTCCATCGAGCAGGACGGGCAACGGATAGGGTTTTACGCGCTGATCCCGGATGGCGACGGCCTGCGCCTGGACCATCTGTACATCCGCCCCGCCGCACAGGGCGCGGGGCTGGGCGGACAGGTCATGCGCAAGATCCTGCGGGAGGCCGACAGCCTTGGACTGCCGGTAAGCCTGAGCGCGCTGCGCGGCAGCGACTCGAACCGCTACTACCGCCGGCACGGGTTCGTGCAGACCGGCGAAAGCGAGTGGGACATCGACTACCTGCGGCCGGCGCCGCAGCGCGCGGACTGAGACTTCAGGTGCGCGGCAGCGTCACGCCGCGCTGGCCCTGATATTTGCCGCCGCGGTCGCGATAGGAGGTCTCGCAGACTTCGTCGCTTTCCAGGAACAGCATCTGCGCGCAGCCTTCGCCGGCGTAGATCTTGGCCGGCAACGGCGTGGTGTTCGAGAACTCCAGCGTGACGTGGCCTTCCCATTCGGGTTCCAGCGGCGTGACGTTGACGATGATGCCGCAGCGCGCGTAGGTGCTCTTGCCCAGGCAGACCGTCAAGACGCTGCGCGGAATGCGGAAATACTCGACCGTGCGGGCCAGCGCGAAGGAATTGGGCGGGATGATGCAGACGTCGCCCTTGAAATCCACGAACGAACCTTCGTCGAAGTTCTTGGGATCGACGATGGTGGAATTGATGTTCGTGAAGATCTTGAACTCATCGGCGCAGCGCACGTCGTAGCCGTAGCTGCTGGTGCCGTAGCTGACGATACGCCCGCCATTGGCCGTGCGGACCTGCCCTGCTTCGAAGGGTTCGATCATGCCGGCTTCGGCCTGGCGGCGGATCCAGCGGTCGCTTTTGATGCTCATGGTGGGAATGGTGCTAGGGAATGGAATGGACGCCATTTTATCCCGAGCGCGGATGCGCCGCCGGCGAGGGGCCGGGCGGGCCGATGCCGCCCCGCCCGTTCGCCTCAGTTCCCCCAGAAGGTCCGGTAGACCAGCGCGATGCCGTTGACCGCCCCGCCCTTCAGGTCCACCGACAGGCCGCGCGCCAGACGGTAGCTGGCCCGGCCCACGGTATCGGTGCCCGAGAGCGCCTGCTCGACGCTCAGGGTGATGCCGTTGGCGAAGGTCTTGCTGGCCACCAGGAATTGCGTGGCCAGCTGGCTGTCGCTGTCCCGGTTGACGTCGCCGGCCACCGTGCGGTCCGGCAGGATGCTGCCCGAGCTGCCGATGTTGCCGGTCTTGATGCTGACGTCGTCCAGGCCGAACTGCTTGTAGAACGGCTGCCCGCCGCCCAGCAGCGCCGTGCCCACCGACATCAGCAGCGCGGCGTCGCCGCCGCTTTCGTCGGGGCCGCGGCCCAGCAGCAGCCAGGAGAGCTTTTCCACGTCGCTGACATCCGGGTAGGACACCAGATCGATGCGCGGCCGCTGCGCGGTGCCGACCACCTTGACGCCCGCCTCGACCTGTTCGCCCGTGCGCAGCGCCTCGATGTCCAGCAGCGGGTTGTCCAGGCGGCCCTGGAAGGTCAGCGTGCCGCGGCTCAGGCGCAGCTTCTGGCCATAGGCCTCGATGCCGCCGCCGCGGGTGCGCAAGGCGCCCACGCCGGTCAGGCGCCCGTCGTTCAACATGATCTGGATGGAGCCCAGCAGGCCCGCGTCCAGTCCCATGCCGGTGATGTAGAAGCGCGGCCCCATGTCGAACTTCAGGTTCATGCTGGTCTGCAGCGGCGTGGAGACCGTTCCGGGGTCATCACCCGGGCGGCGCACCTTGACGTCATCGTCCAGCGAGGGCACGCCCTGCAGGATCTCCAGGCTGAACCAGCCCGCGTCCGCCTTCAGGTCGCCAACGATGTCGATGCGCGGCATGGCCGCCTTCAGGTCGATGACGCCGGACACCATGGCGTAGCGGTCCGAGCGCTGCAGCGCCGGGAAGCGGTACAGGGTCAGCCGGATGTCGCCGCCGCCGTCGATGAAGTTCCACTGTCCCTTGGCCTCGGCGTAGCCGCCCTTGGCCTCGGGATTGGTGGTGATCCACTCCTTGGTGCGCCATTCGGCCGGCATCACGCGCAGCGAAGCCGGGAAGCGCAGGCTCTCCAGCACCACCCGGTCGCCGTCCAGCCGCGCGGACAAGGTTCCGTCGATCAGCCGCACGCCGTCGTCGATGCGCACCACGCGCAGCTTGTCGCCCCGGATGTTGCCGCTGGCCGACCATTTGCCCGCCAGGGTACCCTGCGCTTCCAGATTGGCCTTGACCGAGCCGCCGACTTCCATCGAATCGCCCACGAACAGGCTGACCCAGGCCAGGTCGGCAATGTCTGCGTCCAGCTTGGCGCGCAGCGGCTGGCGCGGATCCAAGGCCATGCCGCCCTTGGCGTCCACCACCAGCACGGCGGTACCGGTGCCGTTGATGACGCCCATCTTGTCGGTGGCCAGATTGACCTTGGCGTCCAGGCGGCTGGCATTGGCGGAGGTCGGCGTGGCGGTCAGGTCCAGCACCAGCGCCCTCAAGCCCAGCGGAATGGGAGGATCGCCCGGTATCAGCAGGTCGCCCTCGCGGCGCGCAATGCGCGCCTTGCCGCCCAGCCGGCCATCGAACTTCAGGTCCCACAGCACGTCCAGCGAGATGCGGCGCTGGCCCTCCGGCACCATCGCGTTCACGCGGCTGGGCCGCTTGCCCAGCTTGGCCGCGGCCTCGGGATCGACCGCGCCGACCACCTGGCGCGCCATCGCGGCGGTGATCACCAGGTTGTCGGCCTGGCCAGCGGTTTCCCAGCGCTTGCCGCCGCCCCGCGATCCCCGATGCGTCAGGACCACGCGCTCCTTGCCGGGCAGGGTCAGGCTCAGCGCCGTCTGCCCCACCTGCCACTGCCATTGCGGCTCCACGGCGGACGGCAGGAAGGCCAGCGTGACCGGCCGGTCCACGGCCACGGTGAAGCCGGCGGTCTCTGCCGTCAGCCGCGAAAACGTGCCGCGCCATCCCGGCAGGGCGGCGTCCGGCGTGCCGGCCGGCCCCTTGCCCCAGGAACCGGCAAAGACGATGTTGGCCTTGGCGGGCGCCTCGCCCAGCACGCCCGGACGCGGCTTGGGCGGCGTGTAGCCGGCCGCCAGCTCGCCGCGGTGCGCGGCCAGCGTGCCCGCCAGCTTGCCCTTCAATTCCGCCCCACCGGGGATGCCGGGCCAGAATGCGTCCAACTGGGGCGCCTGAGCGTCCAGCGATAGCGCGCCATCCTTGGCGTCCAGCTCGCCCTTGGCCTGGATCCGGTTGCGGCCCAGTTTCAGGTCCACGTCCAGGCCGTGGATGCGCAGCCCGGCGAGGGGATCGGCATCGGGAGCGACATCGGTCGGCACGGCGGCGGAGGCCGGCGTACTAGCCGGGGTGTTCGCTGGCGCAGCAATATCCACCTGGGCCTTGAGCGCGCCGGTCAGGGGCTGCTTGTTCCAACGCGTGCCCTCTTCGAAGCGCAGGTCCACCGCGGCATGACGCAGCTGGCTCAGGTTCTCGATGTCGGCTTGCACGTCGCCGCGCACGGTCAGCAGCGCGGGCGGTATGTCCTTGCCCAGCCAGGGCGAGAGATCCAGGCGCTGGGCGCTGATCGTGCCCGCGATGCGCTCGCGGCCCGCGCCCTGAGCAGTATCGGATTGCAGGTCGAGCTGTGCGGCCAGAGTCGATTTGTCGGGCAATTGCGCCTGCGCCCGGGCGCTGCGCAGCACCAGCGCCGTGCGCGGCGCCAAGTCGGCGGTCAGGTCCAGCAGCAGGCCCGAGCCCTCGCCGTCCAGCTTGGCCTGGATACCATCCAGCGAACCGGCGGCATCGGCGCGCAGCACTACCTGGCAGGCAGGCCGGGGCGGTTCGGGCGGCATGGCGGGCGCCGCGTCCGCAGCCTTGGCGTCGCGCTTGGGATCGGCCTTGGCATCGGGCTTGGCGCCAGGCTTGGGCTCGGGTTTCCTGGCCGCGCCCGCAGGGCGGTCGTACACGCCGCTCAGCTTGTCGGCCTCGCACAGCGGAGAGTCGGGGCCGGTTCCGCGCGCGGTCACGTCCAGCCGCGCCGTGAACGGCCAGGGGTCGGCCATGCCTTGCAGCTCGGCCTGGCCGGAGACGTCCGCCTGACCAAGCTCCTGGCCCACGCGCAGGCTGGCGATGCGCAATTGCGCGCCCTGCTTGCCCGCGGCGAACGTGGCGTCGAGATTGCCCAGGGTCACGGGCAAGGGTACGCCGTCCTGTTCCAGCTGAAAGTCGCCCAGCGCCACCCGGTCCACGGCAATGTCCACCGGCAGTTCAGGCAGCGAGAACGGCTCGTCGCCATCTTCCGCCGGCGCCGTCTCGGGCGACGAAACCAGGCCGATGTACACCGAGCCCGCCGATACGTCGCGCACGTGCAGCAGACGGTCGCCCAGGGCGCGCCAGTTCACGTCCAGATGCAGGTCCGTGATGTCGACGCGGGTGCCGCCTACGTCAAGGTCCAGCTTGCCCACGGACACGCCGCGCAGCAACGATCCGTTCACGTCCAGCGCCTGGCCGTTCAATTGCTGGGCGGCCGTGGTCAGGAGCAGCCGCGTGCCGTTCTGCGAGCCGACCAGCCAGAACAGGAAGCCGCCTGCCAGCACAGCCAGCATGGCCAGGCCCGGCAACCACCACACCAGCACATGGCGCAGGAATTTGCGCAAGGCCTTCAAAACGCGATCCCCAAGGAAAAGTGCAGGCGCAGGTCGCGGTCGCGCTGGCCGTAGGCCACGTCCAGGAACAAGGGCCCGGCCGGCGTGCGCACGCGGGCGCCTACGCCGTAGCCCACCGCCAACGACATGTCGCCGAACGATTCCGCGGCGTCGCCGGCGTCCACGAACACGCCCATGCCCCAGCGTTCATTGAAATAGTGGTCGTACTCGATGCTGCCGACCAGCAGCGTGGGCGCGCCCACCACGGCATCATCTTGCTTCACGCCGATGCTCTGGTACTTGTAGCCCCGGATCGAGCGCGCGCCGCCCGTGCGAAAGCCAAAGTCGTCCGGCACCCGCACCTTGCTGTTGGACCACACCCGGCCGACTTCGCCGCGCACGGTCAGCACGTCCAGCTTGCCGATGGGCCACCATTTCTGGGCCCGCAGCCGGGCGCGGGTATAGGGTTCGCCGGTGTCCAGCGTCACGCCGACGCCGCCGCCGACCGCGATCAGGTTGCCTTCGCGCGGGTCGTACTTGTTGTCCACGTCGCGGCGCAGCCATTCGGCCGTCGCGGTCAGGGTCGGCAGCTTGTACTGGTCGCCGCCGTCGATCTTCACGTGGTCCTCCGCCAGCAGCAGGCCCCAGCGGGTTTCGTATTCGACCCGGCTGTCGCCCGCGCCCTTGCGCTCTTGCAGGCGCGTCGCGCCCAAGGCGTAACGCGTCACGTCCAGCCCCTGGATGTCGGAGTGGTCGTACAGGACGCCGAAGGAATCCTTGTAGCCGCGCTGGTTCGGCGGCAACAGGAAGTCCGCATAGGCGCGCTGCTGCAGACGGTCGACGCTGAAGCCCGTCTCCAGGGTGAGCGGTTGGCCGAACACCACGTTCTGCCGGTACAGCGACTCGACGCGCACCCCGGCCTCGTCATCCACGCCGATCGACCCGGTGAACCGTTTGGGCGGCGCTTCCACCACCCGCACCTGCACCGGCAGGGTCACCTCGCCGTTCGAGTCGTAAGCGGGCGGCGGCGGCGGCATGGCGCCGGACACGGAGGGATCACCTGCCGGCGTGGAGGCCGCCAGGTCGGTCGAACCCGGCGCGCGCGCGCGATCGGCGTTGGGCGCGGGAGTCTGCTGCGCCTTGCCCGGCTGCTCCAGCGACACGAACGCGCCGCGGAAGAACGCGGTGGATTGCAGGTCCTGCTGCCAGGTGTCCAGCTTGTTCTGGTCATAGGCGGCCCCGGGCGAATAGCGCACATAGCGCTCGACCAGCTTCTCGGGCACCCGTTTCAGGCCCTCGGTGGTCAGCTCGCCCATGCGGACCTGCGGGCCGCTGTCTATCGTGACGCGCAAGGCGGCCGACGCCGTATCGGCCTCGATCTCGGCCTGCGATGCGGTCATGCGCGCCAGCATGAAATCGCGCGAGGAGACTTCATCCAGCAGGGTCGACTTGGCCTTGTTCCAGTCGCTGTTGATGAAGGGCTGGCCCGCCTTCAACTGCCAGTCGTCGCGCAGTTTCTGCACCCGCGAGGCGAACTCGGGCCGGGTGATGCGGCCGGTGAAACTGAGGTCCACGGACGTGACGGTGGTGCGCTTGCCGGAGACGATGCTGATGTCCCAGGTTTCTCCGCCGATATCGGTGCCGGCCTCGAGCTTCACCGTGGGCGAGAAATAGCCTTGGGTGGCCAGGGCCGCCAGCGTCGCGTCGCGCGCACGGCGGCGCAGGCGGTTGATTTCACCGCCGTCCTGGTCCTCCGCCAGCCGCGCAATGGCGTCGACGGCCTCGGTGATCGCCTGCAGGGCCGCCGGCGGCACGCCGCCGGGATCCACGATGATTTCCGGGCGCTTGGCCAATGCCTCGCCCGTCACCATGAAAAGTCCTGCCAAGAAGGCGCGGGCTGCCCACCGCATGCGTCAGGTCGGTTGCTGCACGACGATGGACGGGAATTTTCCGGCCATGTCGCGGGGTAGCGCTGCCACGCCAGCCGCCAGCTTGCGGGCGATGCCGCGGTAAAGGGACGCGGCCTCGCTGCCCGGGTCGGACACCACGGTCGGCGAACCGGCGTCGGTCTGCTCGCGGATCGCCAGGGTCAGCGGCAGGCTGCCCAGCCAGGGCGTGTGGTATTGCTCGGCCATGCGCTGGCCGCCACCCTCGCCGAAGATGTGTTCGGCGTGCCCGCATTGCGAGCAGATGTGGATGGCCATGTTCTCGACCACGCCCAGGATCGGCACGTCGACCTTCTGGAACATGCGCAAGCCCTTGCGCGCGTCCAGCAGCGCCACGTCTTGCGGCGTGGTGACGATGACCGCGCCCACCACCGGCACCTTCTGCGCCAGGGTCAGGGCCACGTCGCCCGTGCCCGGGGGCATGTCGACGATCAGGTAGTCGAGGTCGCGCCAGTTGGTCTGGCGCAGCAACTGTTCCAGCGCCTGCGTCACCATCGGGCCGCGCCAGATGGCGGGCGAGTCGGCGTCGATCAGGAAACCGATGGAGTTGGCCTGCAGGCCATGGCCCGTGAGCGGCTCCATGCTCTTGTTGTCCAGGCTTTCGGGACGGCCCGAGATGCCCAGCATGGTCGGCACGCTGGGGCCGTAGATGTCGGCGTCCAGCACGCCCACCTTGGCCCCTTCGGCCGCCAGGGCCAGGGCCAGGTTCACCGCCGTGGTGCTCTTGCCCACGCCGCCCTTGCCGGAGGCCACCGCAATAATGTTGCGCACATTGGGCAAAGGTTTCAGGCCTTTCTGCACCGCATGGGCGGCGACCTTCCAGCTCACCTCGACCTGGGCGTCGGCCACGCCGGCCGCGGCCAGCGCCGCCACGGCGATCTCGCGCACCTGGGCGCGCGCGGCGTCGGCGGGATAACCCAACTCCAGCGCCAGCGAAACGCGTCCGCCTTCCAGCTTGATGTCACGATCTTTTACAGAAACACCCAAATCCATACCGGTATTCGGGTCCTGCGCGGCGCGCAGCGCGGCGCGAATTTGTTCTATCGTTATACTCATGTCACTATGGTTCCGTAGGCAGCGCGGCTTCTGCGGCCCGCCATCCCCTAAAGGATAGCGGATACCCGGGAACCTTTCCCTGCGTTTTGCATCCGATCTTCATGACCAACACACTTATCCGCTTCTTTCGTGCCGTCCTATTCGCCGCCCTGGCCTTGATCGGCATGGCGATGGCGCTGGTGTTCATGCTTTCCACGGCGATCGCCGTGGCGATCCTGTACGTGGTCGCCAAGGTGCGCGGCAAACCTTTTGGCGTACGCGCCTATTGGAGCCAGCGCCAGGGCGCCCGTCCGGGACCGTTCCAGTCCGCCACCGCCCCCTTCGCCACGCAGCCGCGCGGCGACGTGATCGACGTCGAAGCCCGCGAAATCCGCTGACGGCGGCTTTCCAGCATGCTTGCGCCGCCCGCGGCGCAAGCATGCCGTGGATTCATGCGCCCACGCGCTGAATTGCCGGCCGGCCGGCCCCCGGACGGCCGGCCCCCGCATCCACGCCGGTTCTCCCATTCTTTCACAACCCGCCTGATTCGTTTGCCGCGAAGGGCGGGTTGAGCCATATCCAGGCCGCCGCCGGGCAAGTCCCCGCCGTTGCCCTAAAATGGCCGGCCTACCCTTTTTTCCCTCAACCTACCAAGACAACCATGTCTCGCACCCTTTTTGTCACCACTGCGCTGCCCTACGCCAACGGATCTTTCCACATCGGCCACATCATGGAGTACATCCAGGCCGATATCTGGGTTCGTTCGATGCGAATGGCGGGCCACACGGTGCACTTCGTGGGTGCGGACGACGCGCACGGCGCGCCCATCATGCTGAAGGCGGAAAAGGAAGGCATCACGCCGCAGGCCCTGGTGGCGCGCTACGCCGCCGAGCGCCCGCAGTACCTGAACGGCTTCCACATCCGCTTCGACCACTGGCATTCGACCGACTCGGCCGAGAACGTCGCCCTGTCGCAAGACATCTACCGCGCGCTCAAGGCCCAGGACCTGATCGAAACCCGCTCCATCGAGCAGTTCTACGATCCGGTCAAGGGCATGTTCCTGGCCGACCGCTACATCAAGGGCGAATGCCCCAAGTGCCACGCCAAGGACCAGTACGGCGATTCCTGCGAGGTCTGCGGCGCGGTCTACGCGCCCACCGAGCTGATCAATCCGTACTCGGCCCTGACCGGCGCCACGCCGGTGCTGAAGTCCTCGGACCATTTCTTCTTCAAACTGTCCGATCCACGCTGCGTGGAATTCCTGCAGCAATGGACCACCGGCTCCAATGCCGCCGGCGGCAAGCACCTGCAGCCTGAAATGCTGGCCAAGACGCGCGAGTGGCTGGGCTCGGACGACGGCGAGGCCAAGCTGGGCGACTGGGACATTTCCCGCGACGCGCCCTATTTCGGCATCGAGATTCCGGACGCGCCGGGCAAGTACTTCTACGTCTGGCTAGACGCGCCCGTGGGCTACCTGGCCTCGCTGAAGTCGTATTGCGCGGTCAAGGGCCTGGATTTCGACGCGCTGCTCGATCCTGCCGGCCCCACCGAACAGGTCCACTTCATCGGCAAGGACATCGTGTACTTCCACGCGCTGTTCTGGCCCGCGATGCTGAAGTTCGCCGGCCGCAAGACGCCTGACGCCGTGAACGTGCACGGCTTCATCACGGTCAGCGGCGAAAAGATGTCCAAGAGCCGCGGCACGGGCATTTCGCCGCTGCGCTACCTGGAACTCGGCATGAACGCCGAATGGATGCGCTACTACATCGCCGCCAAGCTGAACGCCCGGGTCGAAGACATGGACTTCAACCCCGAGGACTTCATCGCCCGCGTCAACAGCGACCTGATCGGCAAGTACGTCAACATCGCCAGCCGCGCCGCCAGCTTCATCACCAAGCATTTCGATGGAGTCCTCGGCTATTCGGACGACACCTCGGTGCTGGCCGCGGAGTACGCCGAACAGGCGGAGTCCATCCGCGCCGCGTTCGAGGCGCGCGAGTACAACCGCGCCATCCGCGAAATCATGGCCCACGCCGATCGCATCAACCAGGCGTTCGACACGGCCCAGCCCTGGGTGCTGGCCAAGGGCATCGCCACCGCCGATGACGCGCAGAAGGCCGCCCTGCAGGACATCTGCTCGCGCTCGCTGGCGGGCTTCAAGGCGCTGTCCGTGATGCTGGCGCCGGTGCTGCCCGAACTGACCGAACGCGTGGCCCTGGAACTGTTCGGCGCGCAGGCGCCCTTCACCTGGGCCGACGCCGCGGTACTGCCGCAACGCGTGGCGCCCTTCAAGCACCTGATGCAGCGGGTCGAACCGCAAATGCTGGAAGACCTGTTCGAGCCGCCCGCCGCACCCGTGGTGGTGCCCGGTGGCGAGCCCATCGCCGAGACCATCTCCATCGACGACTTCGCGCGCGTCGACCTGCGCATCGCGCAGATCGTCAACTGCGAACACGTGGAAGGCTCGACCAAGCTGCTGCGCCTGACGCTGGACGCGGGCGAAGGCCGCCACCGCAACGTGTTCTCGGGCATCAAGTCGGCCTATAAGCCGGAAGACCTGATCGGCAAGCTGACCGTGCTGGTGGCCAACCTGGCGCCGCGCAAGATGAAGTTCGGCGTGTCCGAAGGCATGGTGCTGGCCGCCAGCCATGCGGATGAGTCCGTGGACGCCGGCATTTATGTGCTGGAACCGTTCCCCGGCGCCAAGCCCGGCATGCGCGTGCGCTGATCCCGCGCTCCCGCTGAATGCAAAAAAGCCCGCCAGTTCAAATCGGCGGGCTTTTTGTTATTGAACGCGGGGCATCACGCCTTGCTGGGCTCCAGGGCCGGATCCAGCGAAATGCGCTCGTCGAAGACGAAGCACTTGCCGTCATAGCCCGGCCCGCCGGTTTCCTCGAAGTACTTGAGGATGCCGCCGTCGAGCTGGTAGACGTTCTGAAGGCCGACTTCGTTCATGTAGATGGCGGCCTTCTCGCAGCGGATGCCGCCAGTGCAGAAGCTGACCACGGTCTTGCCTTCGAGCTCGGCCCGATGCGCCTGCACCGCCGCGGGAAACTGCGTGAAGCGTTCGATGCGCCAGTCGATGGCGTTCCTGAAGGTGCCCTCGTCGACTTCGAAGGCGTTGCGCGTGTCCAGCATGACCACCGGCCGCCCGGCGTCGTCCAAGCCGGCTTCCAGCCAGCGTGCCAAGGTGCGCGCGTCCACGCCGGGCGCGCGGCCCGCCTCCGGGCGGATCGTCGGATGATCCATGCGGATGATCTCGCGCTTGATCTTCACCAGCAGCTTGCGGAACGGCACCGTCGCGCTATGGCTGAACTTCACTTCCAGGTCGGTGAAACGTGGATCGGCGCGCAACGTGCGCAAAAAAGCGTCGATGCCCTCCGCCGCCCCCGCCAGGAACAGGTTGATGCCTTCTTCGGCCAACAGGATGGTGCCCTTGAGCGCGGCCAGGGCGGCCTGATCCAGAAGGCGGGCGCGCAACGCCGGCAGGGCATCCAGCGAAACGAATTTGTAAGCGGCGATATTGACGACGGAAGTCATGGAAAAGCGGAAAAAAGCGGACGGCGAAAGGCGTAATAGTAATCGCTGGGCGGTTTTTCCCGCCCGCCGCCCCGCTTGATCCTGCTCAACGATTGACGATTTCCTGCTCGACCACCGCGTCCAGCACCCAGCTCAGCGTCGAAGCATCGGCCGGCGGATTCGGGTTGCGGACCTCGACCACGCGCAAGCGGTAACGCACGCCCGGCTGGAAGTTGAAGCCGGTGATTTCGCCGTACCAGAGCTGCCAGGGCTGCCCCGCGCTGTCGCGCACCTGATAGCACATGGCGCGGCCCGCGCCGGCGCTGCAAGGCACGCGCTCCGAGTTCACGTAGACCAGCTTGGTCGGTCCCTGCTGGCCGCCCGCGATGGGATCGGCGCGACGTCCGAAGTCCAGCCTGTCGCCCGAGCTGAGCACCCAGGTCATGCGCTGCGGATTGTTGGCGTTGTCCACCGACGTGGCGGTGATGCTGGTCAGCGCCGCCAGGAAATCCTGCTCAAGCGTCATGTTCTGCGGCGCGCAGGCCATCCTGGTCGACACCGGGCGTCCCTGCACGATCAGCAGGCCGTTGGCGACGGTATAGGAACCGTTGTACTGATTGCAGCCGGCGAAACCGAAAATGCGCGGCGAGCCTTGATCATGGACGAAGCTGGCCGTAAGCGGACGCGAATTGGAGGATGGATGCGGAATCTGCCGCAAGCCGCCGCCGGGCAAGGTCCAGCGCGCCAGATCCCAGCTGGTCTGCGCCAGCATGTCGGAGGCCGAAGCAGGCTGGAAGCGGGGATCCTGCCCATCCGCGGCGCGCTTGGGCGGCGCGGAGCAGGCGGCCAGGCCGATGGACAACAGGCAAGGCGCCAGCCAGCGCAGGGACGCGGAAAAGAACATGAGAGTCTCCCGGAAAAACGAGGAATGCCGCGCCCGCGCAAGGCGGCGGGCCGGGGCACGCCATTGTAGGCCGGGCCCGGCATCGCTTTTCACGGCTTAACACTCTTTGATACGCGCCCTGCGCGCCACATCAAGGCGTGGGCGGATCCTGACGCCGCGCGAACTCCAGCACGTCGCCGCCGCGCAGGTTGAAGGTCAGGTGTCGCGGCGCGCCGCCGTTGTCCAGTGTGAAGGTGTCGATGGACGCCAGGCCGCGCAGATAGTCCGCTTCAAGGCGGGCGCGTTCCGGCGCGGGGCAGGCCATGCGCGTGGCGGCCGGCGCGTCGATGTAGAGCTTGCCGCCTTCGAGCTTGTAGGTGCCCATATAGCGGTTGCAGCCGGAAAATCCATTGACGCGGTATTGCTTGCCCTGCGCCAGGAACGTCAGGCGCACGGGTTCGCCGTTATCGCCGTGGGGAATATCGCGCAGCGCGCCGCCCGCCTGCGTCCAGCGCACCAGTTCCCAACTGGTCTGGGCCAGAGAATCCGCGCTGCTGGCGGCGTTGGCCGCGGCTGCGCCTTGCGGGCGCGCGCCGCCGGTGGACCCGGCGCAACCGGCCAGGGCCGCGGCCAGCAGAGCCGGGGCAATCAGACGGCTGCGCGTTGACAAGAGCTTGGACATGTACGGGACTCCATGAATTTCACATACCCCGACTGTAACCGCCCTTGCGGCACCGCACGCATGTCCTCAGCCCATCAGCGGTATCCAAAAGCAGCACGGCAACGCTGCCTCCACGCTCCAATTGCATGGCCTTGCTGCATCGAACGCCCCATGGCGGCGGCGCACATCGGCGCGCAGAATCAGTACAGATCACCATCCGGGCCAGGCCGGCACGCAAGGCACGGAAGCCGATCGCAACGACCGCAGGCGCAGGTGTCCGGCTCCTCACGGGAGCCAAAAATAAGATCAATCCGGGGGAGACACGGCGATGGGCTTTTTGAGAACCTTGTTGGCATTGTCAGTGGTGCTGGACCATCTGGGCGCAGGCGCCACCGACAATCTGGTGGGCGGCCGCCTCGCGGTGCAGCTGTTCTACGTGATTTCCGGCTTCCTGATTTCCTATGTGCTCACCGCCACCGACCATTATCAAGGCGCGGTGGGCAAGTTCTATGCAAACCGATTCCTGCGCCTGTTCCCGATCTACCTGGTGGTTGCGGCACTGACCTTGGCGGCGCACGTGATGAGCGGCGGCGCATTCTTCCGCATCTACGATGCCCTGCCCTTCAGCGCCGAGTTGTTCCTGGTGCTCTCCAACATTTTCATCATGGGCCAGGACTGGTTGATGTTCTTCGGCATCGAGCATTCCGCGCTGAAGTTCACCGGCAGCTTCGCGCATAGCGAAGTGCCGCTCTACGAAGGCCTGCTGGTGCCGCAGGCCTGGACGCTGGGCGTGGAGATGAGCTTCTACCTGGTGGCGCCCTTCATCCTGCATTCGCCGCGGCGGCTGCTGGCATTGCTGGCCGCATCGCTGGCGCTGCGCGGCGTGCTGATCGCCACCGGCATCGGTTTGAGCGATCCCTGGACCTACCGCTTCTTTCCGACGGAACTGGCGCTGTTCCTGCTCGGCTCGCTGTCGCACCAGGTGCTGTTGCCGCGCTACAAGGCCTGGACACAGCGGATCAAACGCCTGCCCGAAATCGGCACGGCCTTGCTGGCGATCTACTGTGTGCTGCATTTCTCGATCGCCATCAACCACAACGTGCGCGACGGCCTGGCGGTGCTGCTGTTCGCGGCGCTGCTGCCGCTGGCCTTTCTGTTTCAGTCGCGCCACAGGCTGGACAAGGCCATAGGCGAGTTGAGCTACCCGATCTACATCTGCCATTCATTGGTGATCTTGTTCTTCAAGTGGCTGCTTGAAGAAGCGCACCTGGATCAGCCCTTGCTGTTCTCGGCCCTGGTGATCACGAGCACCATTGCCTTCTCGGCCCTGCTCAACAGCGTGATTGCGGATCCCATCGAACGCCTGCGCAGCCGCCTGCGCACCGACGACGGCGAGCTGGCGCCCGCGGCCGACGCCCGGCGGCGTCCCGCCAACGCGCCCGCGCAGCCCCTCGGGTCTATTCGCCGCGTGCCTTGATGTAGGCGGCCAGCACCTGTTCGATCTGCCGCTTTTCCTGGGAACTCAGGCGCGCATAGGTGGCATAGGAGATGGTTTCGAATGGCCAGGCGGCAGGGAGCGCGGCGCGCTCCCCGTCCGCCTGGATCAAGCCGGGATCCGGATTCAGCATCGGTCCTTCGCCGGTGCTCAGCCACATGGGGCTGACGCACAGCGCGCGAGTCAGCTTGATGAGGGCGTCGCTCGACGGCTGCCGGCGCTGCCCGCTCTCGTAGTTGCCGATAGCGCTTTGCGACAGGTTGCTCGCGACTGCCAAGTCCTTTTGAGTCCATCCCTGTAGCATTCTTGCGTTGCGCAGACGATGGCTAAACGTGTCCAATCGATCAACCTGAGACATTAATAAGAATTTATTTATTTGATTTAAACATCTCAATACTGGCGTCAAATAAACGGATTACGCCCCAATTGCGGGGCTAATCCGCAAATCGCGTCAGCCGGCCGCTTGCGCGCCGGACCGGTCCTCGCGCGCAGCCTCGCGCAGCGCCAACGGCCCATCAAAAAAACCATATCTATCATGCGCTTGCGTTGCCACCCCGACGACGCTGCGCAACGCTCGCCGTTGGCATGCGGGCATGCCGCGCAGGGAGAAAAATCCTGCGCAAGTGTATGGCGTTTGGGGTATTCAAAATCGAAAATAATGTATCGGCGATACATAATGCAGTAACAGCGGGAATCTCAAAACAAACACTATTTCAAGCGTTTTCATAGCGCCGGAGCCTCGCTTTCTGTTACTGTCAGAAACTACAGAAACGTATCTTCACAAAAAAACACGCCCGTGTTTAAATGAAACACGGGCGTGACTTCCAAGCAGCATCGAAGCATGGGCGGCCATCGGCGAAAGCACGAATCCAGGGGTAAGCCCCCCCGGCCTCGCGCCCATCCGAACAACACCGCCCGGCGCTCCCGCGCCTCGGCGCGCAGCACATGGAGACGGGTATGACACGCAGCGCCACGCCTGGACATCAGGCACAGCAGCCACGCCCTGTCTCCTCATTGGAAGCATCAATGAACAACACGCTGGATGTCATATTTCTGGGCCACGACGACGCCACGCATGCCGGACTCATCGAAGCCCTTTCGCACCTGGGTTTCAACGTCCGCCGCTGCCACGACCTGGCTGACGTCTACGACAGATATTCGCGCCGCCCCAGCCCGCTGGTGGTGCTGAAGGCGCCGCTGCCCGACATCCACAATGCCGCGGTCCGGCTGCGCGCGGTCGACCGCGGCCTGGGCATCGTCGCCATCGCCACCTTCGCCGACGCTGAAAGCCGCATCCGCACCCTGCTCTGCGGTGCGGACGCCTGCCTGCCGCCGGACGTATCCGGCCTGGAACTGGCGGCGGCCCTGCAAGCGCTGGTGCGCCGCGCGGTCGGCCTGGACGGCGCGGACGCGGCGTCCGACGGACATGCGGCGGATGAGCCCATGCACGAGACCTGGCGCCTGGCGAACAAAGGCTGGACCCTGATCAGCCCTATGGGACGGACCCTGGGACTGACCACGGGAGAACGCGATTTCCTGTCGCGGCTGCTGAACGCCCCCGACCGCAAGGTCAGCCGCGACGCCTTCTACGCCGACGGCGCGGACGATGGCGACAGCGGCATCACGCGGCGCCGCTTCGTGGACGTCATGATCAGCCGCTTGCGGCGCAAGGCGACCGCCAACCAGATGACGCTGCCGATCCGCGCCGTGCACGGCTGGGGCTACATGTTCGCAGCGGACATCGCGCTGGACCTGGATTTTCGGGTGATGGGGGAAGAAAGCCGGCTGGAGGCCCAGGACGACTGGCGCCGCGAAACGGCTGACGCGAACGCGTCTACTTGAAGCCTGGCCCGCAACGGGCCGGGACGAAAAAAACGCGGCGCTGCCCCGAAAGGTTAAGACGCCGCGCTAAAACAACACGTGAACCTGGAGTCATCAGCCGGCACTGATGCCTACTACCTGGATCACGCGATTCCAACATTCGTGCCTCATACTGCTCACGTACGGTCAGACCGTGAACCCGAGCCGGGTCTCTAGTCCCTGCACAGGCTGCAACGTGATCAACGCCAGGCGATTCGTCCGCTTGCAAAAACAGCGGGCGTCCCGCCCTTATCAGCGGCGTTCCCCATGGATAACCGCTTGATGCACGAAGTTTAGGACCTCGGACCGCTTTCCAGTAATTCTTTGTTGATAGCCTTCCATACATATCTGATATAGGGCGGCATGCCCCCTACAATGCCGGCAAAGGACTTGGGATCCGTTCCCGCCAAACCCATGCCCACACTGCCCGTTCCCCTCAAGCACCGCCTGCGCAAGCTGCTTGCGCTGTTTCCGCCCAACTGGTGCCTGGCCATCCTGGTGGCGCTGGACGGCTATGCCTTCATGCATCCGGTGCTGCGCGAAGTGCGGGCGCGCGAATACGGATTCTGGCTCGCCATCGACAACTGGCATGAGGTCATGCGCGTGGTCGGCCTGCTGGAAATACCGCGCCTGGTGCTGGGCGTTGGGCTGCAGATCATTGCATTGGGGTTGATCCTCAAGGCCCGCATCGCCTGGGCGTTTTCGCTGGTGCTGCTGATCGGCGTCGGCACCTTCGCCATCATGGGAGACGGCGGCCGCGCCGGCCTGGGGATCTACACGCTGGTCCTCGTCATCGCGCTGATCGCCTATTGGCGCCGCTTCGATCGCGCCAGCGTCACGGCGGGTTCGCTGTTCGCCCTGGTCAGCATGCTGTCGCTGCTGATCTACGCGGTCTTCGGCACGCTCTACCTGGGCAACGAATTCAACCCGCCCATCACGGACGCCACCACCGCGCTCTATTTCTCCATCGTGTCCATGTCCACGGTGGGCTATGGCGACATCACGCCGCATACCGGGACCGCGCGGCTGTTCACCGCGTCGATTATCATCCTGGGCATC
This sequence comes from Achromobacter pestifer, assembly GCF_013267355.1. Classification (NCBI taxonomy): domain Bacteria; kingdom Pseudomonadati; phylum Pseudomonadota; class Betaproteobacteria; order Burkholderiales; family Alcaligenaceae; genus Achromobacter; species Achromobacter pestifer. The sequence continues at coordinate 3,643,995 of NZ_CP053985.1, read as the reverse complement.
ACCATCTTCGCCACCTCCATCAGCGCGATTGCCGGGCCGGTGATCGGCGGCAATCTGAAACGGCTGGTCAAAGGCAGGTTCTCCACCGCCATGCGCAAAAACCACATCATCATCGCGGGCGCAACGCCCCTGGCCATGAGCGTCTACGACGGCCTGCGCCGCCGCGGCGACGAAGTCACGGTCATCGTGCCTCCCGGCGTGCCGCAGGAGTACCCCGCCGCCACGGACCTCATCGAAGGCGATCCTTCCAGCGTGGACGTGCTGCACAGCGCGGGCGTATCGCGCGCCCGCTACGTGCTGGCGCTGCGCGACGACGACGCCGAGAACGCCTTTATCGTGCTGGCCGCGAAGGAAGCTTGCGGCGAGAACGGCGCCAAGACGGTCGCGCTCGTCAATACCAGCAAGCACCTGGAGAAGATCCGCCGCGTGAATCCCGATCTGGTGTTCTCCGTGCAACTGCTGGGCGCGGAGCTGCTGGCCCGCGCCATCAACGGCGAACCCATGGACAGCCAGAGCATCACCGACCTGTTCTTCGCCAAGGCCGCGCCCAACGGCAAAGCCGCCTGAGCGCTACGCCGCGCCGCCGGGCTGTTCATGCCCGGCATACCAGCGCGCGAACTCGGCCGATGGCATGGGCCGCGCGAACAGATAGCCTTGAATGAACGCCACGCCGCGCGCCGTCAGGTAATCGAACTGATGCGGCGTTTCCACGCCCTCCGCCACCACCGACAGCCCCAGGCGATGCGCCAGCGTGATGATGGCGTCCAGCACTGGCGCCTCTTCGTCCGCGGGTCCGATGGCCTGCACGAAGCCCTGGTCGATTTTCAGATAATCCACCGGAAACTTCTGCAGATACGACAGCGAACAGTGGCCAGTGCCGAAGTCGTCGATCGCCACGCGCACGCCCTGCGCGCGCAGGGCGTCGATGTTGCGCCGGGCCTGGCCGTCGTCCGCGATCAGGCTGCGCTCGGTGATCTCCAGCACCACCAGCGGATGCCGCGCCGCGACCTTGGCCGCGAAGGACTGCACGTCGGGCAGCAGTGCCGCGCTGGACAGGTGCTCGGCCGCGATGTTCACGCCGATGTGGAACTCCGCCGGCGTGGGCCAGGTCCGCATATCGCGCTCGATCAGCATGAGCAGGTGCTGGGTCAGCGGAATGATCGCGCCCTGCGCCTCGGCCTCGGCGATGAAGACGTCCGGACGCACCGGCCCGATGCCCGGCCGCTCCCAGCGCATCAGCGCCTCCACGCCCTCGCAGCGGCCCGTGGCATGGCCATACACGGGCTGGTAATGCACCAGGAACTCGCCCGCCCGCATGGCGCGGCGCAGGCGCTCCTTGAACGAGCGCCTGCTGACCTGCAGGCGATGCGTGGCCACGGCCAGGCCCAGTCCGAGCAGCAGCGCCACCGGCAGATACGTCGCCATGGACCGCGACCATGCGCGCACCAGGGTTTCGGGCGGCGCCAGGACATGAACCCTCAGGCCCGCGGCGGCGGCCTCGTCCGCGTCCTCCTGGCGCAGCGCCACCGCGCGCGCGGCGGCGCCGCCCCAGGAGTCGCTGCGGATCGGCGCGCCATTCTTGCCGACGACCAGTTCCAGCTGCAGGTCATCCATGGTGGCGACCGCGTTCACCAGGTCCTGCACGTAGCGGCCATCCACCACCACGATGCCGCCGGTGCCGTCCGCGCCGGACTTGCCTATCAGGATGGCCGGACGCTCCGGCGCCAAGGGCGTGCCGGCCACCGAGATCTGCCAGTGTTCCGACACAATGTTGATTTTCCATTTGCTGAAATCGTCGAGCGACGCGTCCACCGGGCCCACGGCCGATGAACAGTAGACGCGCCGCTCGCGGACCAGGACCAGGGAACGGAAATAGGGATTCAGCGTGCCCCAGCGCTGCAGCATGGGCAACACCTCGGCGCAGGGCTTGCCCGCCTGTTCCGCCACCCGCCCCAGCATGTCCCGGGATTGGGTGAGGATGCTTTCGGCCTGGGCGCGCACGATGCGCGCGGCGGTCTCGCCTTCGAGGCGTTGCGCGTCGTGCGCCTGCATCCAGGTCCAGCCCACGCAGGCCACGATGGGAAGCATCAATGCCAGAGCCACTGGCAGGTAACGCCAGGGCGGTGTGTCGCCGGTCACTCCCGATGTCGCCATGTCACCTCGCCGCGTAGGTCGTGCATGGCCGCCGCGCGACCACTCTGGATAGGACACCAAGGCGGGCACAGCGTCAAGAAACTCCGCGCCCGTCCATCATGCGGAGTCCTGCCGCAGAAGTTCGCAGATCAGCGCCACATGCGCCTGACGCCGCTCAGGCAGGTCGATGCGCTCGCCCGGCCCCATCAGCGCGGACGTGACCAGGGTATGAACGATGGGCGACAGCAGCAGCCAGGGATGCTTGAGCGCCACGCAATCGGCGCACAGGCCGCGGGTCCGCGCGCGCTCCAGCAGCCGTGCAATGTCGACCTGATGCGCCTGCGCGGTCTCCTGGCGCCAGCGCGCGGCCAGATGCGGCACGCGGCCGCTTTCGGCCAGCAGCAGCCGCATGGTGCTGATCATGGCCGGATTGCTCAGGCTGACGTAGAGATGATTGACGATGCGTTCGGCCAGATGGCGCGGCGACTCGGCGCCGTCCACCACGGCCTCGATGTCGAGCCGCGAGGGGCTGAGGTGGCGCGTCAGCAGGGCCTCGAAGACCGCCTCCTTGCTGTCGAAATGCGCGTAGAGCCCGCCCTTGGACAAGCCTGCCCGCAGCGCGATGTCATCCATCCTGGCGCCGGCATAGCCCGCCTGCGAGAACTCCTGGAGCGCGGCGTCGAGGATCTGCCCGACCCGCACCGCCGGAGGAAGACGACGGCGCTGCATGACCATCCCTCTGCTCCCTGTGCATGTGCGATCCATTAAAAACCGACCGGTCAGTCGCTACTTTGATTCTGATCAAGGAATGCCCAGCCGCCGCACTGCACAATAGCGACAAGCATGAACCCGGTATCGGGTCCGCCCCGAAGGCGGCGCCACAAGCCCGCCTTGCCCAGGGACGCGCCCGGCCCCCGCGCTGGAGAAACCCCGCATGACACGCCGCCCGTTTCCGGCCATGATCGCCACGCGCTTCGTTCCCGCAGCCCTGCTGACGCTGCTGGGCGGCTGCGTGTCCATGGCGCCCGACTACAACCGCCCCGCCCTGCCCGTGCCCGCCGCCTATACGGCCCCGGGGCCCGAAGCGACGGCGGCCAGCGCCGCGGCGGCGGCCGAAATCGGCTGGCGGACCTACTTTCCCGACCCGGCGTTGCAGACGCTGATCTCCACCGCCCTCGACAACAACCGCGACCTGCGCCGCGCCCTGCTGCGCGTGGAAGAGGCGCGCGCGCTGTACGGTATCCAGCGCGCCGACCAGTTCCCCACCCTGGGCGTGCAGGCGGACGGCTCCCGTTCCCGCGTGCCGGGCGACCTGAACCTCACGGGGCAGCCGCTGGTCTCCAGCCAGTACCAGGTGGGCCTGGGCATGGCCAGCTGGGAGCTGGATTTCTGGGGCCGTGTGCGCAGCCTGAAGGACGCCGCACTGCAGAACTACCTGGCCTCCGATGCGGCCGCGCGCGCCGCCACGCTGAGCCTGATCGCCGAAGTGGCGGACAGCTACCTGTCCCTGCGCGAACTCGATGAACGCCTGCAGCTGACGCGCGAGACCATCGCCTCGCGCGAAGAATCCCTGCGCATTTTCCGCCGCCGCTTCGAGGAAGGCGCGATCTCCAAGCTGGACCTGACTCAGGTCGAAACGCTGTGGCAGCAGGCCAAGGCCCTGGGCGCGGACCTGGAACAGACCCGCGCCGCCCAGGCCAACGCGCTGGAGCTGCTGGTGGGCGCCCCCCTGAACCTGCCCAAGCTGCCCACGCGCCTGGACGACAACGCCGTCATGCGCGAGCTGCCAGCGGGCCTGCCCTCGGACCTGCTGGTCAACCGCCCCGACATCGTTGCCGCCGAGCATCAGCTCCAGGCCGCCAACGCCAACATCGGCGCGGCCCGCGCCGCTTTCCTGCCGACCATTACCCTGACCGGCGCGTTCGGCACCGCCAGCAGCGAACTGGACGGCCTGTTCTCCGGCGGCAGCCGCGCCTGGAACTTCGCGCCCAGCATCAGCCTGCCGATCTTCGACGCCGGCCGCCGCTCGGCCAACCTGGACCTGACCGAAGCGCGACGCGACCAGGCCGTGGCTGCCTACGAACAAACCATACAGACCGCTTTCAAGGACGTGTCCGACGCGCTGTCCGCGCGTTACTGGCTGGCCGAGCAGGTGGACGTGCTGCGCGCCACCGTCGCGGCGCAGAGCGAGCGCGCCCGTCTCGCGCAACTGCGCTATGACCATGGCGCCTCGCCCTACCTGGAAGTGCTGGACGCGCAGCGCGATCTGCTGGCCGCGCAGCAGAAGCTCGCGCAGACGCGCCGCGCGCTGTTGTCCAGCCGCGTCCGGCTGTACGCGGCGCTGGGCGGCGGCACGCAAGCGCCCGCGGCGGCGCAAACCGCCTCTGCCCCCGCGCAAGACGCCAGCCCCCGATAAACCAAGAACCAAGGATCTCCGATGCGCCTGCCCACCCGAAAACTGGTCCCTGTCCTGATCGCCCTGGCGGTCGCCGCCGGCGGCTACTACGGCTGGCGGCTGCTGTCCGACACCGGCCCGGGCGAGGGATTCATCAGCGGCAACGGCCGCATCGAAGCCACCGAAATCGACGTGGCCGCCAAGCTGGCCGGCCGGGTGCAGGACGTGCTGGCGGTCGAAGGCGACTTCGTTTCCGCCGGCCAGCCGCTGGCGCGCATGCAGATCGACACCTTGCAGGCGCAGCGCGAGGAAGCCCGCGCCCAGCACCAGCAGGCCGTCAACGGCGCGGCCAGCGCCAGCGCGCAGGTCGCGCAACGCGAGAGCGACAAGCTGGCCGCCGAGGCCGTGGTGGTGCAGCGTGAAAGCGAACTGGACGCCGCGCGCCGCCGCCTGGCGCGCTCCGAGACGCTGTCCAAGGAAGGCGCCTCGTCCATCCAGGAACTGGACGATGACCGCGCCCGCGTGCGCAGCGCGCAGGCCTCGGTGCACGCCGCGCGTGCGCAGGTCAAGGCCGCGCAGGCCGCCATCGACGCCGCGCGCGCCGCCGAGATCGGCGCGCAATCCGCCGTCACCGCGGCGCTGGCCACCATCGCCCGCATCGAAGCCGACATCGCCGACAGCGAGCTGCGCGCCCCGCGCGACGGCCGCGTGCAGTACCGCGTGGCGCAGCCCGGCGAAGTGTTGGGCGCGGGCGGCAAGGTGCTGAACATGGTGGACCTGTCCGATGTCTACATGACGTTCTTCCTGCCCGAGCAGGCAGCCGGCCGCGTGGCGCTGGGCCAGGACGTGCGCATCATCCTGGACGCCGCGCCGCAATACGTCATTCCCGCCAAGGTGTCCTTCGTGGCCAGCACCGCGCAATTCACGCCGAAAACGGTGGAGACCGCCAGCGAACGGCAAAAGCTGATGTTCCGCGTCAAGGCCCAGATCAGCCCCGATTTGCTGCAGCGGCACCTGAAGCAGGTCAAGACCGGCCTGCCGGGCGTGGCCTGGCTGAAGCTCGACGCCGATGCGCAATGGCCTGCAAATCTTGAAGTCAAGGTGCCCTGATGGCCTACCCGGACACCGCGCCCGTCGTGACGCTGTCCGGCGTCAGCTTGCGCTACGGCAAGACGGTGGCGCTGGACGGCATCACGCTGGACATTCCCGCCGGCCGCATGGTCGGGCTGATCGGCCCGGACGGCGTGGGCAAGTCCAGCCTGCTGGCCCTTATCGCCGGCTCGCGCGCGGTGCAGGAAGGCAAGGTGGACGTGCTGGATGGCGACATGGCCAGCCGCCGCCACCGCGACGCCGTCTGCCCGCGCATTGCCTACATGCCGCAGGGGCTGGGCAAGAACCTGTACCCCACCCTGTCGGTCGAAGAGAACCTGCAGTTCTTTGGCCGCCTGTTCGGCCATGACGAAGCCGAACGCCGCCGCCGCATCGACAGCCTGACCCGCAGCACCGGCATGTCCTCGTTCCTGTCGCGTCCTGCCGGCAAGCTGTCCGGCGGCATGAAGCAGAAGCTGGGGCTGTGCTGCGCCCTGATCCACGATCCCGACCTGCTGATCCTGGACGAGCCCACCACCGGCGTGGATCCGCTGGCGCGCGCGCAGTTCTGGGACCTGATCAACGAGATCCGCCGCGAACGCAGCGGCATGAGCGTGATCGTGGCCACGGCCTACATGGACGAGGCGCAGCGCTTCGACTGGCTGATCGCCATGGACGAGGGCCGGGTGCTGGCCACCGGCACGCCCGCCGAACTGGAACAGCGCACCGGCGCGGATTCGCTGGAGGCCGCCTTCATCGCGTTGCTGCCGGAAGAAAAGAAGCGTGGCCACAAGCCGGTGGAGATCGTGCCGCTGGCGATCGACGAGAACGCCGAGATCGCCATCGAGGCGCGCGACCTGACCATGCGCTTCGGCGATTTCGTCGCGGTGGACCACGTCAACTTCCGCATCCGCAAGGGCGAGATCTTCGGCTTCCTGGGATCGAACGGCTGCGGCAAATCCACCACCATGAAGATGCTGACGGGCCTGCTGCCCGCCAGCGAGGGGCAGGCCTGGCTGTTCGGCGCCGAGGTAGATCCCCGCAACATCGATACGCGCCGCCGCGTGGGCTACATGTCGCAGGCGTTCTCGCTGTATGGCGAGCTGACCGTGAAGCAGAACCTGGTGCTGCATGCGCGCCTGTTCCACGTGCCGGAATCCGAGATCCCGGCGCGCGTGGACGAGATGACGCAGCGCTTCGACCTGGGTGAGGTACTGGACGCCCTGCCCGAGAACCTGCCCATGGGCGTGCGCCAGCGGCTGTCGCTGGCCGTGGCCATGGTGCACAAGCCCGAGCTGCTGATCCTGGACGAACCGACCTCGGGCGTGGACCCCGTCGCGCGCGACAATTTCTGGCGGCTGCTGATCGCGCTGGCCCGCCACGACCAGGTCACCATCTTCATTTCCACCCACTTCATGAACGAGGCGCAGCGCTGCGACCGCATGTCGCTGATGCATGCGGGCAAGGTGCTGGTCAGCGCATCGCCCGACGAGATCACGCGCATGCGCGGGGCGCAGACGCTGGAAGAAGCGTTCATCGCCTACCTGATCGACGCAGGCGCCGGCACCAAAGCGGAAGAATCCGCCACCAACGCCGCCCCCGTCGCCGCCACCCCGGCCGCCGAAACGCCAGAACACCGCGGCTTCAGCCTGCAGCGCATGCTGAGCTACATGTGGCGCGAATCGCTGGAGCTGCGCCGCGACCCGGTGCGCGCCACGCTGGCCCTGGCCGGCTCGCTCCTGCTGATGTTCGTGATGGGCTTTGGCATCAGCATGGACGTGGAAGACCTGCGCTATGCGGTCATGGACCGCGACCAGACCGGCCTGAGCCAGAACTACAGCCTGAACCTGGCGGGCTCGCGCTACTTCATCGAACACCCGCCGATATCCAGCTACGAGGAGATGGATGCGCGCATGCGCAGCGGCGAACTGTCACTGGCCATCGAGATCCCGCAAGGTTTCGCCCGCGACGCGGAGCGCGGCAACGGCGCGCAGATCGGCGTCTGGATCGACGGCGCCATGCCGCAGCGCGCCGAAACCATCCGCGGCTACGTTCTGGGCATGCACCAGGGCTGGCTGATGCAGCAGGCGCGCGAGCGCCTGGGCGCGGACGCAACCCTGCCGGTCAGCGTAGAAACGCGCTTTCGTTACAACCCGGACGTGCGCAGCCTGCCCGCCATGGTGCCCGCCGTGATTCCGCTGCTGCTCTTGATGATGCCAGCAATGCTGACGGCGCTGGCCGTGGTGCGCGAAAAGGAGCTGGGCTCCATCATCAATCTGTACGTCACGCCCGTGACACGGCTGGAATTCCTGCTGGGCAAGCAGGCACCCTATGTGGCGCTGGCCATGCTGAATTTCCTGCTGATGACGCTGCTGGCCGTGACGCTGTTCGGCGTGCCCATCACCGGCAGCTTCCTCACGCTGCTGGTGGCCGCGCTGATCTACAACGTGGTGGCGACCGCCATCGGCCTGCTTGCATCCACGTTCACGCGCAGCCAGATCGCGGCGCTGTTCTTCACCATGATAGGCACGCTGGTGCCCGCGGTGCAGTTCGCCGGCCTGCTCAACCCCGTGTCGTCGCTGGAAGGCGCCGGCCGCCTGATCGGACAGATCTACCCGGCGACGCACATGCTGACCATCAGCCGCGGCGTCTTCAGCAAGGCCCTGGACTTCTCCAACCTGCAAGCTTCGTTCTGGCCGCTGCTGATCGCCATTCCCGTCATCCTGGGCGCCTCGGCGCTGCTGCTGAAAAAACAGGAGACCTGAGATGCGGCACCTGGCCAATATCTACCGCCTGGGCGTAAAGGAGCTGTGGAGCCTGGCGCGCGACCCGATGATGCTGATCCTGATCCTCGTGTCGTTCACGCTGATGATCTACACCGCCGCCACGGCCGTGCCGGAAACGCTGCACAATGCCCCCATCGCCGTGGTCGACGAGGACGTTTCGCCCCTGTCCGCGCGCATCACGTCAGCCTTCTATCCGCCCCATTTCACGCCACCGGAAGTGACGACTTCGGCCGAGGCCGATGCCGGCATGGACGCGGGGCGCTACACCTTCTCGGTCAACATCCCGCCCAATTTCCAGCGCGACGTGCTGGCCGGCAGACCCGCGGAAATCCAGCTCAACGTGGATGCGACCCGCATGAGCCAGGCGTTCACGGGCAGCAGCTACATCCAGCAGATCATCAGCGACGAGATCAACGAATTCGTCAAACGCTACCGCGCGCCCACCGAGCTGCCAGTCGAACTGGCCGTGCGCATGCGCTTCAACCCCAATTTGACGCAGGCCTGGTTCGGCGCGCTGATGGAAATCATCAATAACGTCACCATGCTGTCCATCATCCTGACCGGCGCGGCGCTGATCCGCGAGCGCGAGCACGGCACCATCGAGCACCTGCTGGTCATGCCGGTGACGCCGACCGAAATCATGGTCGCCAAAGTATGGTCCATGGGGCTGGTAGTGTTGGCGTCCGCTGGGCTATCGTTGACGTTCGTGGTACGCGGCTTGCTGCAAGTGCCGATCGAAGGATCGGTGGCGCTGTTCCTGGTCGGGGCGGCGCTGCACCTGTTCGCGACAACCTCTATGGGCATATTCATGGCCACGCTTGCGCGCAGCATGCCGCAGTTCGGCATGTTGCTGGTACTAGTGCTGTTGCCCCTGCAAATGCTGTCGGGCGGTACCACGCCGCGCGAAAGCATGCCGGAATTCGTGCAGAACATCATGCTGGCCGCCCCCACCACCCATTTCGTGGAACTCGGCCAGGCCATTCTTTACCGCGGCGCGGGCTTGAGCGTCGTGTGGCAACCCTTCCTGGCGCTGGCGCTGATAGGCTCGGTCCTGTTCGCGTTCTCGCTGGCGCGTTTTCGCAAGACCCTCAGCCAGATGGCTTGAGGCCTGTGTGTTCGTTACCCCTTACCACTCTCTTAAAAGGACGGATGATGAAGAAAACCACTGCCTCCACGCCTCTGGGCCTCGCCAGCGCCAACGCCGCCTACTGCCAGCGCATGGCCCAGCTTGCCCAGGAAAGCCAGCAACGCTGGATCGAATTGGGCCGCCGCCTCGCCGGCGGCAGCGCCGAACAGTACCTGGCCACGCTGGCGCCCCTGCAACAGTCCGGCAACTGGCAGGAAATCGCGCCCGCGCTGGGCGAAATGACGCGCAAGCAATGGCAAAGCCAGCTGGAAGCCAGCCAGGCCATCACGCACGCGCTGCTGGAAGAACAGGCCACGCTGGCGGCCGGTATCAGTGAAGCCATGACCGGATGGCTGAAACAGGCCGCCGGCGGTGGCGTGGGCATGGACGCCACGCCCATGGCGCAGATCTGGACGACCCTGTCGAACCAGATGGCGTCCGCGTGCTCGGCCATGCGCGACGCGAGCAAGCCGGGAGCCCACCATGACGGCTGAACGCAAGGCGCTCGTCACCGGCGGGGCCGGCTGCCTCGGACAGGCCATCGCGCGGGCCCTGCACGATGCCGGCCACCAGGTCATCATCACCTATCACTCCAACGAAGACGCCGCGCGGGCCTGGGTCGACTCGGAGGCGGCCCAGGCCCGCCGCTACGCCATGTACAAGGTGGACGTGGCCGATTACGACTCATGCCAGGCGCTGGCGCGGCGCCTGGAGGAAGACGGCCATCAGATCGACATCCTGATCAACAACGCAGGCCTCACCCGCGATGCCAGCCTGCGCAAGATGAGTTACGAGAACTGGACGGACGTGCTGCGCGGCAACCTGGATTCCATGTTCAACATGACGCAGCCGCTGTGCGGCGCCATGGCCGACCGCGGCTGGGGCCGCATCGTCAACATCTCGTCCGTCAACGGCAGCAAGGGCGCGTTCGGCCAGACCAACTACGCGGCCTCCAAGGCCGGCATCCACGGCTTCACCAAGTCCCTGGCGCTGGAGCTGGCCAGGAAAGGCGTGACCGTGAACACCGTGTCGCCCGGCTACCTGGCGACGCCCATGGTGGAGGCCGTGCCCGAAGAGGTGCTGAAGGAGAAGATACTGCCGCAGATTCCGCTGGGCCGGCTGGGCCGACCGGAGGAGGTCGGCGCGCTGGTCGCCTTCATCTGCAGCGACGCCGCCGGCTTCATGACGGGCAGCAATGTCGCCATGAACGGCGGCCAGCATATGTACTGAGCGGCATCGGGCCGCCGCGGGTTCATTCCCGTGGCGCGCCCAGCTCTTCCAGCAGGAAGTCGACGAAGGCCCGCACCTTGGCCACCATGTGGCGGCGCGACGGATACACCGCGTAGACGTAGGTCTCGTCCGGCTTCCAGTCCTGGAGCACCGCCTGCAGCGCGCCGCTGTCCAGGTCCTGCTGCACATACACGCGCGGCACCAGGCTGACGCCAAAGCCCGCGCGCAGCGCATCGCGCACCGCCAGGCTGGAACTGACCTTGTAGCGCCCCCGGACCGGCACGCGCTCGGTCTGCTCCGCGCGCTTGAAGGTCCATTCGTCCGCGTGGCCGGACAGGGTGAACTGCACGCACTCCAGCCCGCGCACGGCCAGCGGCGAAGCCGGCACGCCGTGGCGCTCGAAGTAGGCCGGCGCGCCGCAAAGCACGTGGTCCAGCGTCATCAGCTTGCGCGCCACCAGGCTGGAATCCTCCAGCCTGTCGGTGCCGCGGATCGCCAGGTCGTAGCCTTCCTTGACGATGTCGATGCGCCGGTCCTCCAGGTTGAGGTCCAGCGATACCTGCGGATAGCGTTCCAGGAAGCGCGGCATGGCGGCGGACAGCCGGACCAGGCTCAGCGACATGGGCGCGCTGACCCGCAAGGTGCCCGACGGCGCCTGCTGCAAGGGCCCCAGCGATTGCTCGGCTTCGCTCAGGTCGTCCAGGATGCGGGCCACCTGGTCGTAATAGCGCGCGCCGGCTTCGGTCAGGCTCATGCGGCGGGTGGTGCGGTTGAGCAGCCGCGCCGCTAGATGGGCCTCCAGTTCGGCGATGTTCTTGCTGACCGCCGCGGGCGACAGGCCCATCTGCCGCGATGCGGCCGCAAAGCCGCCCCGCTCCACGACTTGCCTGAAAACCTTTAGCGCCGTCAGATGATCCATGGATTATTCACCATCAGTGAATGATATTGCCAATGAATTGGATATTATCGCTTGATGGCGATTCAATTAGCCTGTGGACATGGAGTCGGCGCGCATGTGGCGGGCCGACAAGCTCAGCAAAATCCACGGATCCCAGCCATGAACCACGCCCTGACCGACGCCATCGCGCAACGCAATTCCGCCAACTTCTTCGATCCCGCCCGCAGCGTGGACGACGACAACATCCGCAGCCTGATCGCCTGGGCGACGCGCGCCCCCACCGCCTTCAATCTGCAGAACTGGCGCTTCATCGCCGTGCGCAGCCAGGACGGCAAGCGCCGGCTGCGCAAGCTGGCCTGGAACCAGCCCAAGGTGAGCGAGGCTGCGGTGACCTTCATCGTGCTGGGCGTGCTGCCCCAGGCCGCCTGGATGGCGGACCGCCTGCAGCCGTCGGTCGAGGCGGGCTTCATGCCGGCGGCCATGGTGCCCTCGTGGGAGGCCGCCGCCAGCCGGCTCTATGCCGACTCGCCGCAGACCCGCCGCGACGAGGCGGTGCGCAGCGCCACCTTCGGCGCTTCCACCCTGATGCTGGCGGGCCAGGCCCAAGGCCTGGCGGCGAGTCCGATGACGGGCTTCGACGCCCCTGCCGTGGCCCAGTCCTTCGGCTTGCGCCAGGAGGAAGTGCCAGTCATGCTGGTCGCCATGGGCTACGCGCAGGACGGCAATTGGCCGCAGAAACCGCGCCGCCCGGTCAACGACGTACTCGAACTCGCCTGAGCCCCGCGGAGCACACCACCATGAGCCGCGGTTCCGATCTGCTTCTGACTGCCCTGGCGCCCGCCATCTGGGGCAGCACCTATGTCGTCACCACCCTGATGCTGCCGCAGGACTATCCGCTGACGGTCGCCATGCTGCGCGCCTTGCCCGCCGGTCTCTTGCTGCTGCTGGCCGTGCGCCAGTTGCCGCAAGGCATCTGGTGGCTGCGCACTTTCATCCTGGGCGCGCTGAACTTCTCGGTCTTCTGGGCCCTGCTGTTCGTGGCGGCCTATCGCCTGCCCGGCGGCGTGGCCGCCACGCTGGGCGCGATCCAGCCGCTGGTGGTGATCCTGCTGGCGCGCAGCCTGCTGGGCACGCCCGTGCGCGGCCTGTCGGTGCTGGCGGCGCTGGGCGGCCTGGGCGGCGTGGCGCTGCTGGTGCTGACGCCCAAGGCCGCGCTGGATCCAGTGGGCATTACTGCCGGCCTGATCAGCGCCGCCTCGATGGCGCTGGGCACGGTGCTAAGCCGCCGCTGGCAGCCGCCGGTGTCCGCGCTTACCTTCACGTCGTGGCAGCTGACGGCGGGCGGCATCCTGCTGGTGCCGCTGGCCTTCGCCGCGGAGCCCGCCCTGCCGGCGCTCACCACCCTGAACGTCGCCGGGATCGCCTACCTGGGCCTGATCGGCGCGGCGCTGACCTATGTGCTGTGGTTCCGGGGCGTGGCGCGGCTGGAACCCGCCGTGGTGTCCTCGCTGGGCTTTCTCAGCCCCATCACCGCCGTGTTGTTGGGCTGGGGCCTGCTGGGCCAGCAACTGAGCGCCGCGCAGATCGCCGGCATGGCGATCGTGGTCGCCAGCGTATGGCTGAGCCAGCGCGCCCAACGCCCCGCCACGGCCAGACCGGCGCCGCGACCGCTGTAACACACCGGCACGCAAAACAGATAGCAGCGCCAGCGTGGCACGCGCATGATCGTTGCTCCATCCCAAGGAAGGAGCCGCACCATGAGCAGCAAACCCAGCATCATTCTTGTACACGGTTTCTGGGGCGGCGCCGCCCACTGGACCCGCGTCATCCTGGAACTGGCGCGCAAGGGCTACCAAGACCTGCACGCCGTGGAAATGCCGTTGACGTCCCTGGCCGACGACGCCGAACGCACGCGCAAGATGATCGCGCAGCAAAAGGGCCCCGTGCTGCTGGTGGGCCATTCGTACGGCGGCGCCGTCATCAGCGAAGCCGGCAACCAGCCCAACGTGGCCGGCCTGGTGTACATCGCCGCCTTCGCGCCGGACGCGGGCGAAAGTCCCGGCGGGATCACGCAGGAACACCTGCCGGCCGCCGCGCCCAATCTGGCGCCCGACAGCGACGGTTACCTATGGCTGCGCCCGGACAAATTCCACGAGAGCTTCTGCCAGGACCTGTCCGCCGACGAGGGCCTGGTCATGGCGGTCACGCAGAAGGCGCCGCTGGCCAGTACTTTTGGCCAGACGGTATCCGTCCCCGCCTGGCGCAGCAAACCGTCCTGGTATCAGATCTCCAGCCAGGACCGGATGATCGCTCCCGAGAACCAGACGCGCATGGCCGCGCGCATGAATACGCGCAAGACCATCACCCTGGACGCCAGCCACGCATCGCTCGCGTCCCGCGCCGGCGAGGTAGCCGGCCTGATCGACGAAGCGGCGCGCGCCGCGTCTTGACCATGGCAGGGCCCGGCGGCCTGCGTCTCCAAACGAGCATATCAGGGGACGCAGCCGCCTTTTCTGTGCTGCTTTTTTTGTAACTCAACGACCTGAGCAAGAGTTGCAGCACAGATCATTTCCCTATGAAAAACCGGCTCCGCCCTGGCAATTCGCCCAAACTGATCCGCTTTTTTATTCTATTTCTGAATCTGTACTGATTCAGCCTGCGGCACTAACTTCACGGTGTAGCTCAAACACCCGTCAGCGCACGCCGTCTTGTGGCGGTTGAGGCGCGCTGGCGACGAAGTCAGGAATACCGCCATGGATAGCGACGCGCTATTGCTAGCCCGAATACAGTTCGGCTTCACCATCTCGTTTCACATCATCTTCCCCGCCATCACCATCGGCCTGGCCAGCTACCTCGCCGTGCTCGAAGGCCTGTGGCTGCGCACGCGCAACACCGTCTACCGCGACCTCTACCATTTCTGGACCAAGATCTTCGCCGTCAACTTCGGCATGGGCGTGGTGTCCGGCCTGGTGATGGCCTATCAGTTCGGCACCAACTGGAGCTTCTTCTCCGATTTCGCCGGCAGCGTGACCGGACCGCTGCTGGCCTATGAAGTGCTGACCGCCTTCTTCCTTGAGGCCGGATTCCTGGGCGTGATGCTGTTCGGCTGGTCGCGCGTGGGGCCGGGCCTGCACTTCTTCTCGACCGTCATGGTGGCGCTGGGCACGCTGGTGTCGGCCACCTGGATCCTGGCGTCCAACAGCTGGATGCAGACGCCCGCCGGCTACGAAATCCTGGACGGCCGCGTGGTGCCCACGGACTGGCTGGCCGTCATCTTCAATCCGTCCTTCCCCTACCGCCTGGCGCACATGGGCATCGCCGCGTTCCTGGCGACCGCGCTGATGGTGGGCGCTTCCGGCGCCTGGCACATGCTGCGCGGCGACCGCAGCCCCGCCGTGAAGAAGATGTTCGCGATGGCCATGGGCATGCTGCTGCTGGTGGCCCCGCTGCAAGCGGTGGTGGGCGACTTCCATGGCCTGAATACGTTGAAGCACCAGCCCGCCAAGATCGCCGCCATCGAAGGCCACTGGGAAAACGAGCCTGGCGCCGGCGTGCCGCTGACGCTGTTCGGCATCCCCGACATGGAACGCGAGGAAACCCGTTACGCGGTCAATATCCCGCGCCTGGGCAGCCTGATCCTCACGCACAGCTGGGACGGCCAGTTCCCCGGCCTGAAGTCGTATCCGCCCGAAGACCGCCCCAATGCCACGGCCGTGTTCTGGTCGTTCCGCGTGATGGCGGGCCTGGGCATGCTGATGATTGCCCTGGCCATCTGGGCGGCCTGGTCGCGCTGGCGCGGCCGGCTGTACGAATCGCGCTGGCTGCACCGCTTCGCGCTGTGGATGGGGCCGTCCGGGCTGATCGCCATCCTGGCGGGCTGGTACGTGACCGAGATCGGCCGCCAGCCCTGGGTGGTGTACGGCGTCATGCGCACCGCCGACGCGGCCACGCCGCACGGGCTGGGCGAACTGACGCTGACGCTGGCGCTGTTCGTGGTGGTGTACCTGCTGGTGTTCGGCGCCGGCGTGTCGTACATGCTGCGCCTGATCCGCATGGGCCCCAGCCCCGCCCCCGGCCACGCGCCGCTGTCGGGCGGCCCGGGCGAACCGCGCCAGCCGTCGCGGCCGCTGTCGGCCGCCTCCACCCTGGCGGGCATCGAGCCCGCGCAACGCAAGCATTCGGGAGTCTGAGGCCATGGGCATCGACCTTGCACTGGTATGGGCCGTCATCATCCTGTTCGGCGTGATGATGTACGTGATCATGGATGGCTTCGATCTGGGCATCGGCATCCTCTTTCCGCTGATCGCCGACCGCGAGGAACGCGACGTCATGGTCAACACCGTGGCGCCCGTGTGGGACGGCAACGAGACCTGGCTGGTGCTGGGCGGCGCCGGCCTGATGGCGGCGTTCCCACTGGCCTACTCGGTGATCCTGAGCGCGCTCCATCTGCCGCTGGTGTTCATGCTGCTGGGCCTGATCTTCCGCGGCGTGGCGTTCGAGTTCCGCTTCAAGGCCGACGAGCATCACCGCCCGCTGTGGGACCGCGCCTTCGTGCTCGGCTCGGTCTGCGCCACCTTCTTCCAGGGCGTGACGTTGGGCGCCTACATCGAAGGCATCCCGGTGGTGAACCGCGCCTATCAAGGCGGCGCCTGGGACTGGATCAGCCCCTTCTCGCTCTTCACCGGCGCGGGGCTGGTCGTGGCCTACGCGCTGCTCGGCTGCACCTGGCTCATCATGAAGACCGAAGGCCGCCTGCATCGCCACATGTGCGACATCGCCCGGCCCCTCACGCTGGCGCTGCTGGCCGTGATCGCGGCGCTCAGCATCTGGACGCCCCTGGCGCAGCCGCAGATCGCGCAGCGCTGGTTCAGCCTGCCCAATATGTTCTGGTTCCTGCCGGTGCCGCTGCTGGTCGCCGTGGCCGGCTTTGATCTCATCCGCCGCGTCAAGGGCATGCCCAACGCCGGCCCCTTCGTGCTGTCGCTGGCGCTGCTGTTCCTGGGCTACAGCGGCCTGGGCATCAGCATCTGGCCCGCCATCATCCCGCCGGACGTGTCCATCTGGACCGCATCCGCCCCGCCGCAAAGCCAGGGCTTCGCGCTGGTGGGAGCGCTGGTGATCATTCCGATTATCCTCATGTACACCGCCTGGTCGTACTACGTGTTCCGGGGCAAGGTGCGCCTCGGCGAGGAGTTCCACTGATGAACGGCTCCCAACCCTCCCTGCCCTCGTGGCGCAGCCGCCTGCTCTGGCTGGCGATGATCTGGGCATGCAGCGTCGCGGCCCTGGGCGTGGCAGCCTATGCGCTGCGCCTGGTGATGAAATCCATCGGCATGTCGACCTGATTACGACCCACGCAAACGGACCCGCCCATGAAGCGCTATGAACGGCTGACAGAAGAAATCACCGCCTCGATCCGATCGGGCCTGCTGCAGGCGGGCGACCGCCTGCCCTCGGTGCGGCAGACCAGCGCCAGCCGCGGCGTCAGCCCCTCGACGGTCTTCAAGGCCTATTACCTGCTGGAGGCGCGCGGCCTGATCCGCGCCCGCGACCGCTCCGGCTACTACGTGCTGCGCGCGCCGCATGCCACGCTGCCGGAGCTGGACGGCCTGTCCAGCGCCAGCGCCGGACGCCATCCAGTGGACGTCAGCGACAACGTGCTGCAAGTGCTCAACGCCACCTTGCGGCGCGACATGCTGCCCTTCGGCTCGGCCTTTCCCAGCCCCTCGCTGCTGCCCTACGGACGCCTGGCGAAGTTCATGGCGGCCACGGTGCAGCGCCTGGATCCCTGGGGCTCCATCGACGACCTCAGCCCGGGCGACGCCGCGCTGCGCCGCGCCATCGCGCTGCGTTACCTGGCCGACGGCATGTCCGTGCCGGTGGACGACATCATCATCACCAACGGCGCGCTGGACGCGCTGAACCTGAGCCTGGCGGCGGTCACCAATCCCGGCGACGCGGTCATCGTGGAGTCCCCCACCTTCTACGCCGCGCTGCAATCGCTGGAACGCAATCACCTACACGCCATCGAAGTCGCCACGCATCCGCGCGAAGGCATAGACCTGCAGGCGCTGGAGCAGGCCATCCTGCGCCATCGCCCCAAAGCCTGCTGGCTCATGACCACGTTCCAGAATCCGCTGGGCAGCCTGATGCCCGACGACAAGAAGGAAGCGCTGGTGCGGCTGCTGGCCAGCCACGACGTGGCCCTGATCGAGGACGACGTCTACGGCGAGCTGTATTTCGGTGAACAGCGGCCGCGCCCGGCCAAAGCCTTCGATCGCGACGGCATCGTGATGCACTGCTCGTCGTTCTCCAAGACCCTGGCGCCGGGCTATCGAGTGGGCTGGGTCGCCGCCGGCCGCTACACGCGGCGCATCATGCGCAACAAGCTCACCACCAGCCTGGCGACCGCCGCGCCCACCCAGGCCGCCATCGCCGCCTATCTGGAAAAAGGCGGTTTCGACCGCCATCTGAGGCAGTTCCGGCAGGCCCTGGCCTCGCAGCAAGGCGAGCTGCTGCAAGCCATCGCCCGCTACTTCCCCAGGGGCACGCGCGCCACGCGGCCGCTGGGCGGCTACTTCGTGTGGGTGGAGCTGCCGGCGCACATCGACACGCTCAAGGTCCACCGCGCCGCGCTCGGCCACGGCATCAGCATCGCGCCGGGCCCGCTGTTCTCGGCGTCCGGCGGCTTCGGCAACTTCCTGCGCCTGAACGGCGGACATCCCTGGAACCCGGAGATGGAGCAAGGCATGGCGACGCTGGGCAAGCTGCTGGCGGGCTAGCCCGTTGTCCTGGCGGGCGATTCACGCTATAAATGAGTGTTATTCTTATTAACACTCATTGCTGTCCCGCCATCCATGGATTCCCCCGCGTACACGAACGTCCACCGGCTTTACGCGGATCACCACGACTGGCTGCTCGGCTGGCTGAACCGGCGCGTCAGCAACCGCGCCGACGCCGCCGACCTCACGCAGGACACGTTTGTCCGCGTCCTCACCTCTCCCACCGCCGCCCCCCTGTCCGAACCGCGCGCCTACCTGCTGACCCTGGCACGCCGGCTGACCATCGACCTGTGGCGCGCGCGCGATGTCGAGGCGCGTTATCTGCAAGCGCTTGCGCTGGAGCCAGAACCGGTCGCCGCGTCGCCCGAAACCCTGATCATGCTGAAGCAGGCGGTCATGGAAATCGACCATCTGCTGGATGGCCTGCCCGTGCCGGTCAAACACGCCTTCCTGCTGAACCGGCTGGACGGCATGACCCATCCCGCCATTGCGCAAACCCTGGGCCTGTCGCTGGCGACCGTGGAACGCCATGTGAAGCGCGCCTTCCTGCATTGCATTGCGTCGCGCCGCGCAACCGACGCGGCATGAGCGGCGCCTCCATGGCTGGCGCCGCCCGCGACGCGCTGATGGAACGCGCGGTCGACTGGATCGTGCTGCTGACATCGGGCCAGGCCACCGACCAAGACCGCCAGCGCTTCGAGCGCTGGCTCGCCAGCCATCCGGAGCACGCGCGCGCCTGGGCCGAGGTGGACGGCATCATGCGCCAGCCGCTGGCCCAATTGCGCGGCGCGGCCGACGCGGCTCCCGGCCCCGCCCGCGCGGCACGGGCCGCCCTGCTGCAAGGCAGCGGCCTGGACCGGCGCCGCGTCCTGAAGCTGGCTATGCTGTTTTCCGGCGTGTCGGCCGGCGCCTTGATGGCCGACCGCTACATTCCGCTTGCCGGACTGTCAGCAACCTACTCCACTCACACAGGCGAACGCCAGACCTACACGCTGGAAGACGGTTCCATGCTGACGCTGAACGCGCGTTCGGCCGCCGATGTGCACTATGACGACATGCGGCGCACCGTCGTGCTGCGCCAGGGCGGGCTCTACGCCGAGACCCGCTCCGACAGCCGGCCCTTCGTGGTGCAAACGCGATATGGCGCCGTGACCGGCGGCGAATCGCATCTGGCTGTGATCCAGTTCGATGCCTACGCCGTGGCCAGCGCCCTGGAAAGCACGCTGGTCCTGCACCCCGAACACGGCAGCCCCCTGGCTCTGCCTCAAGCCGGCACGGCGGCCTTCGACCGCAACCGCGCGTGGCAACGGGAAGACGCCGCGCAAGCCAGCTGGCGCAGCGGCATCCTCAGCGTGCGCGATGCCCGCCTGGCCGAAGTCATAGCGCAGTTGCGCGCCTATCAACCCGGCGTGATCCGCCTGTCGCCAGAGGCCGCCACACTGCGCGTGTTCGGCGTATTCCCGCTGGACGACCCGCGCCAGACCCTGCTGGCCCTGGGCGAAACCCTGCCGATACAGGTCCGTCGCTACGGTCCGTGGCTGACGCTGGTGGACGCCGCATAACAAAAAAGCGCATACCCCGCGCGACGATGAGGGGATTGAGGTCGGGCATCCGTCATTACCTGTGACGCAACCGAAATCCCCCATTTTTGCCGGACATCTTGAATCATGAATTTCCCCTTGAGCCGCAGCGCGGCGCTTGTCGCCGGCGCCCTCAGCGCCTGCGCGCTGACGCCGTCCGCGCTTGCACAGGACACCGCCCCCACGCACCAGGCCGCACAGTCCTACGACCTGCCCGCAGCCCCCTTGGCCGACACGCTGAGCCGGATTTCGCTGCATAGCGGCCGCACCATCTCGGCCAATGCCGAACTCGTCGCAGGCAGGCAAGCCGCGCCGGTGCGCGGCGCGCTGAGCGCCGAAGCCGCGGCGCGGCAAGCCCTGGCGGGCACGGGCCTGGAACTCGTCGTCACCCCCGCGGGGGTATTGAGCGTGCGCCTGCAGCCCTCGGCCGGCGCCGTGACATCGCTGGAACCGGTCATGGTCACCGCCAGCAGCATCATCGCGCCCAGCGAAGGCACGGGCTCCTACACCGTGCCGGAGTCCAACTCCGCCACGCGCATGCGCCTGTCATTGCGCGAAACACCGCAGTCCGTGACGGTCATCACGCGCCAGCAGATGGAAGACCAGGGCATCGTCACCGTTGCCGGCGCGCTGGAACAAGCGCCTGGCGTCGTCGTCAGCCGCAGCAACTCCGAAGGCTACGCCTTCTATTCCCGCGGCTTCCAGCTGCAGAATTTCCAGTTCGACGGCCTGCCCAGCCTGTCCAGCGACGGCGGCAACGTGCGCGACAACTACAGCATCAGCAGCTCGGTCATATACGACCGCGTCGAGATCCTCAAGGGCGCCACGGGCCTGGTCAATGGCGCCGGCTATCCCTCGGGCGTCATCAACCTGATCCGCAAGCGGCCCACCCGCGAGTTCCAGGGCAGCGTCACCGCCGGCGCCGGATCCTGGGACCAGTACCGGGGCGAACTGGACTTGGGCGGCTCGCTGGCCGAGAACGGCAGAATCCGCGGCCGGATGATCGCCGCGGTGGACGACAGCGCCAGCTTCATCGACTACACAAAGACCCGCGAAGACGTGCTCTACGGCATTGTCGAAGCCGACATCACCGCGCGCACGACCGCAACGCTGGGTATCGAGTACCAAAAGAACAAGAACGACGCCTCTTCCAACATCCATCTGCCCGCGTTTTACTCGGACGGCCGGCAGGCGAGCTTCTCGCGCTCGACCAATCCCGCCGACAAGTGGACTTGGCGCAATCACGAGACCACCCGCTACTTCGCCGACGTCACGCATACCTTCGACAACGACTGGCAACTGAAGCTGGCCGCGGGGCATCGGAATTATTCCTCCAGCGAGTTGATCGCGGGGATGGGAGGTTCATTCATTGACGCGAAGACGCACAGCATCAGCCACAGCCTGGGCCAGGCCAGCCTGTTCGATACGGACTCTCGCGAGAACAGCGTGGACGTGCAGGCCTCCGGCATGTACTCGCTGCTGGGCCGCCGCCACGACCTGGTGTTCGGCTACAACGCCGCGCGCACGCACTCGACGTCGCGGCGCGACGACGGCCTGAGCGACACGATCGTCAAAGACGCCTTCAACTGGAACAACAACAGCTTCAAGCCCACGGTCTACAAGCGCCTGCTGGACCATGATATCGAGGTATCGCAGAAGATCCTCTATGGCGCCACCGTCCTGCACCCCACCGACCGGTTCGCGCTCATCCTGGGCGGACGGCTCACCGACTACCGCTGGGAGCAAAATTCCGTTTTCAGCAGCGGTTTTCGCGGCAATTACGGCACCGAGGTGAAGAACAAATTCATCCCGTATGCCGGCGTCACGTTCGATGTGGACGCCCATCACACCGTCTACGCCAGCTACACCGACGTGTTCAAGCCGCAGGCCTTCAACTTCGATGCCTCCAATCGTCAGCTGGATCCCATGACGGGCAAAAGCGTGGAAGTGGGCGCCAAGGGCGAATACCTGGACGGCCGATTGAACGCCAGCGTCGCGCTGTTCCAACTCAAGCAGGACAACGTCGCCGAACTGGATCCCAGCGGCGCCATGACGCCCACCGGTGGCACCGCCTACATTGCCGTGCCCGGCGTGACGACCAAGGGCATCGAACTGGAGGTATCCGGCGAATTGCTGCCCGGCTGGCAACTGCATGCCGGCTACACCTATAGCCGGTCGCGCGACCGGGCCGGCGAACGCGTCAGCACAACCCAGCCCGAGCAGTTGTTCAAGCTTGCCACCACCTACCGCCTGCCGGGAGACTGGCACCGCCTGACGGTGGGCGGCAACATGCACTGGCAAGGAGGCACTTATTTCTCGCAGTCCGTCAATGGCGCCAACCGCCGCTTCACGCAAGACAGCTATGGCGTGTTCGGCTTGATGGCCGCCTATGACTTCAACAAGGACCTGCGCGTGACGGTGAACCTGAACAACGTGCTGGACAAGACCTACTACTCCGGCATCGGCAACTACAACTCCGTGTACTACGGCGCGCCGCGCAACGTGTTGGCGCAGCTGCGGTACAAGTTCTAGTTCGCCGTGGCGCCCGAATCCTTGACCGCCTTGGCCCAGGCCGCGATCTCGCTCTGGATGAAGGCGCCGAATGCCGCGGTGTTCAGGCTGGAGGCCTGGGCGCCCTCCTCCATCAGGCGCTGCTTGACGGCCGGCGCCGCCAGCGCCGCGCTCAAGGCCTGGTTCAGCGTGGCGACCACCGCGTCCGGCGTGCCGGCCGGTGCGACGATGCCGTGCCAGGACACCGCCTGAAAGCCCGGCAGGCCCGATTGCGCCATGGTGGGGATATCCGGCATGGCGGGCGAACGCTGCGGCGAGGTGACCGCCAGCGCGCGCAGCGTGCCGGCCTTCACATGCGGCAGCACGCCGGGAATGGTGGTGAACATGAAGTCGATCTGGCCGCCGATCAGGTCGGTGATGGCCGGGCTGCCGCCCTTGTAGGGAATATGCGTGAACTGCAGCTTCGCGGCGCTCTTGAACATCTCGCCCGCCAGATGCCCCGGCGTGCCCGCGCCGGCCGATCCCATGTTGATCTTGTCGCCCTGCGAACGGATGTAGGCGACCAGTTCCTGCACGTTCGCGGCCTGCACCTGCTTGCCCACCACCAGCACATTGGGGACCGTGGCCAGCAGCGTGACGGGAGTGAAGTCCTTCACCGCATCGTAGGAAATCCGCGAGTACAAAGACGGATTGATGCCATGCGTGCTGGCGGTGGCCAACAGCAGCGTGTAGCCGTCCGGCGCGGACGTCGCCACCTGCTTGGCGGCAATGGTGCCGTTGGCGCCGCCCTTGTTGTCGATGACGATGGTCTGCCCCAAGGTCTTGGCAGCCTCGGCCGCGACGGTGCGCGCCAGGATGTCCGAAGTGCCGCCGGCGGAATGCGGCACCACCAGCGTGATCGGCTTCGAGGGGAAGGACTGGGCTTGCGCCGCCGGCAAGGCCGGCAGCAGACAGGCGGCCAGCGCGGCGCGCGCCAGCAAGGAAGTACGGAACATCAAGGTCTCCAGGTTTTTATCGCTTGCGGCGCCGTCGTCGGGCGCCGTCATGCGCGCACAGTGCGCGGTGGTTCAATCCGAGCCCAATTGCAGCTTGTTGGGCTGGCGTTTTTCGATGGCCCACTTCAACAGCGCGGCCGAGCGGTAGATGCCGTGGGCAAACTTGCCGTAAGGCAGCGTCAGGAACAGCGCCATCACCACGCCCAGGTGGATCGCCAGCAGCAGCGCCATCGCGCCGCCGTCGCGGCCGGCCAGCAGCGCCAGCCCCGTCGCGCTGGTGAGAAACAGCAAGGCGATGAATCCGCGGTCCATGGGCTTTTGCGCCGCGTCGCCCTGCTGCGGGTGGCGCTTGAGATTCAGCCACAGCAAGCCGGCCGGTCCGATCAGCAGGCCGATGCCGCCTGCCGTGCCCAACAGCACTGGCGCGCTCCAGAACGGATACGGCGCCTCTAGCCCGAGCGCGTAGTGGTACAGCGTGGCCACGCTGGTGGCGGCGAAACACAGCATGAAGCCGTAGAACGTGAAGTGATGGAAGCGCCGGCGCCACAGCGTGAAGGCGTCGTCGGCGTTGTTGCAGCCCTTGCCGTGCCCGCCGTCCAGATAGCGCAGACGCAGGGCGTCATGCGCGGCCTCGGCCACTGCGACGCCGGACGCCGCCCCCGGGCTGACGTCGCGCCAAAAGCGCGTCACGCCCACGCCCAAGGCCAGCAGGGCCAGGCCAAACACCGCGCCGAACATCAGCGCCAGCGTGTTGTGCGGGAATATGGCGTAGAAGTTGCCGGCCATGGGTTCGTGGAACAGTCCGCCCCCCATCAGCGCCGCCAGCGCCAGGAACAACGCCAGACCCGCGGCCGTGGCCAGCGACAAGGCCAGGCCATTGCGCTTGTACAGCTTGCCCAGCGCGGGTGGCCAGGCGTAATCGGTATAGGTCTGCATCCGCACACGCGCCATGGATTGCGGCACGTTCACCGCGAACTCGTGCGGCGGCGCGTACTGGCAGGCGTGCAGACAGGCGCCGCAGTTATGGCACAGATTCGCCAGGTAGTTGATGTCGGCCTTGCCGAATTCCAGGCGGCGGGTCATGGCGGGAAATACCGCGCAGAATCCTTCGCAGTACCTGCAGGCGTTGCAGATCTGCATGACGCGGGCGACCTCGGCCTCGTCATCCGTCAGCGCGGCGGACTGGGGCTTGGTGCCATGCCATTGAATGGCCTGTTCCGTCATCGCGGGGCCGGGACCGGAAAAAGACTGGGCCTCGCGGGCCAGGGCTTCAAGCTGCTTCATATCGTGCTTCCGCATTGTGCCGGCCGCGCGCGGCGGCGGCGGCCTGGGTACCGGCAATGCGGCCGAAGGCCGTGCCGATGGACATCCCCACTCCGGCCGTGTAGCCCTTGCCCAGCACATTGCCGGCCATCATTTCGCCCGCGACGAACAGGTTGTCGCTGGGCACATCGTTGAAACGGACCGCGGCGGTGTCGTCCACCTTCAGCCCCAGATAGGTGAACGTGATGCCGGGCCGCAAGGCATAGCCATAGAACGGCGCGCTATCGATGGGCCGCGCCCAGTGCGTCTTGGCGGGCGCCAGGTTCTCGGTATGGCAGTCATCCAGCGCGGTGTGGTCGAACTTGCCGACACGGCAGGCCGCGTTGTAGTCGTTCAGGGTCTGCTCGAAGATCGCCGAATCCAGGCCCAGCTTCACGGCCAGTTCCGGCAAGGTGTCCGCCTGCACGCCGGGGAATACCGGCGGCATGAAGCGGCCGACGGCCTTGGCGTCGATGATGGAATAGGCGATCTGGCCCGGCTGCATGGCCGTCAGGCGGCCCCAGATGGCGTAGCGCTTGGGCCAGAAGTCCTCGCCCTCGTCATAGAAGCGCCTGGCCTCCCGGTTGACCACCACCCCCAGCGACACGCAGTCGATACGCGTGCAGATGCCGCCGTCATACAGCGGCGCGCGCGCGTCGATGGCCACGCAATGCGACTGCGACGGATCGCCGATGCTGTCCGCCCCCGCGTCCAGCATGAACTTCAGCAGCACGCCCATGTTGTAGCGCGTACCGCGGATCAGGAAATTGTCGGCCGGCCATTCGCCGCGCTCGTTCTGGCCCCAGGCCTCGCGCAGCCACTCGCGGTTGGACTCGAAGCCGCCAGCCGCCAGCACGCAGGCGCGCGCCTCGATGCGTTCATCGCCGATGCGCGCCGCCACGAAGCGCCCGCCGTCCAGCTCCAGCGAGTCGACCGGCGCGTCGTAGCGGATCTGCACGCCCAGCGCCTCGGCGCTGCGGTAGTAGGCGTTGACCAGGGCCTTGCCGCCGCCCATGAAGAAGGCGTTGGTGCGCGCCACGTGCAGCGCGCCGGACAACGGCGGCTGGAAGTTCACGCCATGGCGGCGCATCCAGTCCCTACAGGTGGAGGACTCGCGGATGACCAGGCGCGCCAGATGCTCGTTGGTCAGCCCGCCCGTCACCTTGAGCAGATCCTGCCAGTATTCTTCCTCGGGATAGGCCTCGACCAGCACGTCCTGCGGCGCATCGTGCATGCAGCGCAGATTGCGCGTGTGCTGCGAATTGCCGCCGCGCCATTCACGCGGCGCCGCTTCCAGCAGCAGCACGCTGGCGCCGGCCTCGCGCGCCATCAGGGCCGCGCACAGCGCCGCGTTGCCCCCTCCCACCACCAAGACGTCGACCATGCCATCGTTCCTCTTCCAAGGAACCGACTGTAGCGAGCCGGAGCGGCCGCCGATATCAGCCAGGCGTCAACAGGTCTTCATGAATCGTGAAGGGCCACCACCGGCCATTTGCCCTCGCGCGCCAGGGTGCGCGAAACGTCCGCCAGCACCAGGCGGGCGGCCAGGGCTGCGGGCGACAGCTCGTCCTCGGACAGGCTGGCCAGCAGATTGCGGCGGTACAAATGCGCGTCGTCGATGCGCGCCATGTGCAACTGGCCCGGTGCGATCCGCGCCATGGCGGAACTGGGCTGGATGGTGGCCACGTGGCCCAGCTGCACCACGTCCATCAACACCGGCAGGCCGTCCACCTCCACCGCCACCAGCGGCGTGCGGCCAGACTGCTGGTACGCGTTGTTGACCAGCGCCCGCAGTCCGTGGCGTCCGCTGGGCAGGACCAGCGGCAAATGCGCGATGGCCTCGATGCGCGTGGTGTCGCCTGCCGGCAGCCCCGGCATGCCGGGCCGCGCCAGCAGGAACAGCGGCTCGTCCAGCAGGGGCATCACGCTCCAGCGGCGCGCGGATTCGGCCTGGAACACGATGGCCAGGTCCAGCATGCGGCCGTTGAGCATATCGCTCAGATGCCCCGACAGCGCCTCCACCAGATGCAGGCGGATGTCGGGATAGCGCTCGTTCATGGCCTGCACGAAAGGCGCGCCCAGAATGGCGGCGGTGGTGGAAGGCAGGCCCACGCTGACGTGGCCCGCCAGCCTGGCCTGCTGCGCCGCTTGCACCGCATCGTCAGCGTGGCGCAGCGCCAGTTGCGCCTGGCGGAAGAAGGCCAGGCCCGCATCGGTAGGCTCCACGCCGCTGGCGCTGCGCCGCAGCAGCCGCGTGGACAACTCGCCCTCCAGCCGGCTGATCTGCTGGCTGAGCGCGGACGTCACCATGCCGATGGACTGCGCGGCGCGGCCGATGCTGCCCGCCTCCACGACGCGGACGAAGTAACGCAGTTGGCGCAGTTCCATGGGCGGCCCTGGTTTTCCGTAAGGGATGACAGGGCCGATTGTAGAGGCCAGGTGCGCGCGGGGTTACCCGGGGATCGTCAGGCCCCTGGCCACCGCTGGACGCGCCACGAAGGCCTCCAGCACCCGGGCGACGTTCTTGAACCGCGAGAACTCCACCAGCTCGCCCGCCTCGTAAAAGCCCACCAGGTTGCGCACCCAGGGCAGGATGGCGATGTCGGCGATGGTGTATTCATCGCCCATGACCCAGTCGCGCCCCTCCAGACGCTGGTCCAGCACGGCCAGCAGGCGCTTGGATTCGTCCACGTAGCGGTCGCGCGGGCGCTTGTCCTCGTAGTTCTTGCCCGCGAACTTGTGGAAGAAGCCCAACTGGCCGAACATCGGGCCGATGCCGCCCATCTGGAACATGACCCACTGCAGCGTCTCGTAGCGCCCCGCCGTGTCCGCCGGCAGGAACTTGCCCGCCTTGCTGGCCAGATAGATCAGGATGGCGCCGGACTCGAACAGGCCCAGCGGCTTGCCCTCGGGACCGTTGGGGTCGACGATGGCCGGAATCTTGTTGTTCGGGCTGAGCGACAGGAATTCGGGGGAAAACTGGTCCCGGGCGTCAAAGCTGACACGGTGCGCCTCGTAGGGCAGCCCGGTTTCCTCCAGCAGGATCGACACCTTCACGCCGTTCGGCGTGGGCAGCGAATACAGCTGGATGCGGTCGGGGTGCCGGGCGGGCCACTTCTTGGTGATGGGGAAGGCGCTGAGATCGGTCATGCGAAGGGGCTCCAGGGGGAGGGGCGGAATGGTCGGGGTAATCCTAGCGCAAATCCAGGCCCCCGCGCCGCCGGATGAATTCCCCTAGCGCAAGTCTTCGGGATTCATCGAGGCGTCACGCACGTACTTGTCGCCCGGCTCCGGCTGCAACGTGGCCTCGATTTCGGGCGGAAACGCCGGGATCTTGCTGGTCTGCATCACTGCCCAGCGCATGATGGCATGCAGGTAGTTGAAGGGCGCCATGACCAAATACATGAGGCCAGGGCTCTGCGCGTCATTGGCGAAGATACGCTCCTTGCTGAAGGCGAAACTCTCGCGCTTGCCGTCGACGGGCATGCAGTACAGGACCGCATCCAGCACCGCCTGGGGCCCCTCTTCCATGTACCGGCGTAGGAACTCCCAGTGGGAATAGGCATTTTCGACGCGGCTGGTGGCGATGCAGAACGCGAAAGTCTCCTTCACGGTGACGCCGTCCTCGGCCAGGATCAGGCCGCGGATATCCCAGTTGAACCAGCCGAACGTCCCCTTGCCCCGGCCCAGCGTGAAGTAGATCTTGTCCCAGGGCGCCGTCAAGACGGTCCCATTCAGGCGGAACACGTGCACCAGCCGGTGCTTGCGGTCCAGCGCGATGGGATAGTAGGTCCAGCGGAACATCTCCTTGCACGCAACCCAGACGCCAGCCAAGCCCAGCATGGCGAACATCGCCATTCCGATGAAGATCGCTTCCCAGAGACCGTTCTCATTGGGCAGATCGCCCACTACCAGAATCCAGGCCAGCATCAGGATGCCACCCACACCAAAGGCAACGCCTATGCCGCCGATCAGTGCAATAAAGCCTCGCCAGCCATACCAGCGGTCCACCGACAGCAGGCTGTTGGAATTCATCTTCACGACGCAGAGCTGCGCCAGCAGCGGCACATCGAGACGCTTCTTTTGCAGCAAGCGATGCTCGCGGTCGAACTCCGAAAGCGGACGATCGTTAGGGAACCTGGACATCAGCCCCGTAAAGTCCATCACGACCCTCCCAAGGCCACGCGCAGGCTGTTCATTTCTTGCTGCACTCCATAGTAGTAATCGGCCCCGGCCTGTCCCTGCAGTTTCCCCCACAGGCAGCGCTTCAGCCATTCATCGATCTTGTTGCCCTTGAACTTCTCTATCAGTATCGCGACGATGATCAGGAGCACCGCCGCGATCAGGCCCACGACCGTGGCTGACAGGGCGAACGCGCCGATGACAACCAGGCTGAGGATACCCGACGCAAGGTAAAGTCCGCCCATCAAGCCGTTCTTCTCAATCGCGAATTGGTCCGTGGCGGATTTGAAATCGAACACGGCCATGATGACGCCTGTGACGACGCCTATGCGGCCGCCCCATCGCACCAACAGAGAACCGGTGGTTTCAAGCCCCACCCCAATCCCCAGCCGCATGCCGGCGGCCTGCCGGCTCTTGAGCGCCACGCCCAGCACGTCTGCCACCGAGCCGCCCGCCGATGCGATGCCGACCACGAACTTCCAGCTCGCGTCGCTGCGTTCGTGAGGCATGGCCGATTCCAGGTCGCTCCAGAGCTTGTACACCGCCACAGTCTGGAACAGGCAGCCGACGACGCCGACACGGACGTCCGTGTTGATCGCGGTGCGCCAGCGCGACAGTTCCCGGGCTTCGTATTCCTCGACCGTCATGGTGGCCTGGGCCAAGGCCCTGGCCCTATCGGCGGCCCGCAGGTCCGTTGACACATTGGCGGCAGCGTCCCTGTCCACCAGCATGAACCAGCGCTTCTTGTCCGTGCCCTCCAGCTGTTCGCCGCGCACCTCCAACCGCCGCAGCTCGTCCGCCACCGCCTGCTCCATCTGGCGCATGCTCACCTGGCTGCCATGCTGGCGCAGGACCTCGCGGATCAGCGCGGCGCGGAAAGCCTTCTTGCCGCCCTCGACTTCCACGATCGCCACGTTCTGCCGCGCCAGCAGGCCCACGTACATCGCCAGCTTGCGCGCGATGCCGCTATCCACGCCCAGCCTGAGCACATGCACAACCGGCCCCATGACCTGCTCCAGCAGGCGCGCGGTCTTGTCCATCTGCCCTTCGCTCAGCACCTTGAGCCCGGTCTTGTAGGCCTCATGCAGATTGCCCCAGGGGATGGCCTTCCAGTCGAGCGCCGCTTCGTGCGCCTCGACCACCTTCTTGACCACGAAATCCTGGTTGTGGAACATGGCGCGCAGCAACAGGTTGCGCGTGTCGTCCGGTTCCCCCTGTAGCCAGTCCGCATACTGTTTGAAGCAAATGCGCTTGTCCTGGGTTCCGTCGATGCACAACGCAAGAACCGTCTGGTAAACCGCACCGCTATCCGCGTTGTTGGAGTCGTAGTTGCACTCAAACGAATCGAGCGTTTTCTGGCAGGTAATCCACGCCACGTGCGCCTTCGCCAGGGGCACGATGGTCGCGGCGTCGAATTGCGCCAGGCGCTCGTCGAATCCTTTCTGCCACGCCCTGCGCGCGTTCTCGTCATAATTGTCGAAGTACTTCGACCAGGCTTCCCAACGAACCTTGCCGCGCTCGGCCTCGGTCGGATGGCGATAGTCTTCCGCCTCCGCCATGCGCTGCTTCTTGTTTTCCGGCATCAGCCAGTCCGCCAGCATCTGGCCCACCGCCAGCCCTCCGGCCCCCGCCCCTCCCGGGCCGGCTCCCATACTCGGGGTCGTGGTCCCATAGACCGTATGGTTGGTGGCATCCCGGCCTCTTTGCTCCAGGAACTCGCTCTCGGCCGACTGCATGATGATTTCGCTGAGCGACTCGATGGACTTCGACACGGTCAGGGGACGCAGGTCCTCCTTGTTCGACACGAATTCATCAAAACGTATGCGCATCAGCCGCGCGATATCCTGCAGGATTCCGGTGCTGTCCGGCAGCGCCAGCATCAGGCCCTTGCCGGGCAGGAACGCCTCTGCAGCGTTCTCGATCATTTCCCCCATCCAGCCCTTCACGTCGTAATAGCCGACGGTACTCCAACCCAGCAGCTGCTGCTTCTGATGTTGATCCAGGTCGCGCTTGCGATGCACCTGGTAGTCCGCGGCCGTATCCTTCAGGGTCTTGATGTTCTTGGCATTGGCGTGCTTGCCGCCGCTGAGCCAGGCCTGCACATCGAACTTGAACATGTGCCGCTCGCGCATGTCGGCGCCCTTCTTGCCCTTGTGCGCCTTGCACACATCCTTGGTCCACTGCACGTCCGAAAACGCCAACCAGACGAATGTCGCTTTTTTTGCGTTCGGAATGGTCAGCAGCGAAGCCTTGGCTTCGTGGTCCATCGTGCAAGTGAAGGTCCGGTCGCAGTCCTGCACCGGCTTGTCGAGATCAAAGTTGTACAGGGTGGCGTTTTCGTTGACGTAGTAGCCCTTCAGCTCCGAGCGCGCTTCGTCATAAACATACAGATATCCCGGACGCAGCAGGCGCACGCCATAGCGCGCGCTGTCGCCCAGGGGCCGCTCTGCCAGCTGCGGCATGTTCAGGTCGCCGTCCAGCACCGGAAAAGCGCCGTCGTTCTTCAGCACCGCGTAGCGCAGCGGCATGATGGGCAGGCCGATCCGGTGAAACGGGCAATCCTCGCCGCAATCCAGCGACGAGCGCTTCTTCCCGCAGTTCTTTGCATCATCGGCCATCGGGCTCTCCAGTTCGTTCCATATCCGCGCGCACGCTGGACCAGTCCTCATCCGACAGGTCCTGGACCGCAGCAAGGTAGGGGTAATCATCTTCGGGCCGCATTGCCGCCAGGCAGGCGCGGACTCGCTCATGCCGATGGAAGGCGGGGTGTATCTCCAGGGCGTGGCGCGCGAACGCCTTGCGTTCCTCCGCCGAGTCCAGGCCCAGGTCGCGGGCGGTGCGGAAATGCCCCATCACGGCTTGGCCCAGGGCGACGCGCCCCTGGGGCTCCAACGTCTCAAGGCCGGTCAGCACTTCATTCAAAGCCTGCACCTGAGTCAGCGCGAAGGATTGCTCCGCGCTCAGCCGCGGGCGCACCACCGCCTCGGCGTCGGGACGCGCCACGGCGCGCCATTCGCCATCCAGGTGGAACACGAAACGCTGCACCGGCCCGCAAAGCCAGGCCAGCTGCGCCGGGTCCAGCATCCACGGCAGCTGGACCAGCACGCGCGGGTCGAAAAAACGGAAGAAGCACGGCCCCTGGCCGGCGATGTCGACGATCATGCGCGACCGCAGATGCGCGGCCACGGCATCGGCAGGCTGATCGGACTGGAGCAGCAGCCCCAGCCAGAGATCCTCGCCATCGAGCAAGGCCTGGTTCAGGCTGGCCAGCGCCTGCGCCTTGTCCGCCGTTGGCATGACAGACAGATCCACCAACCGGGGCATGAGCCCCGGCATTTTCCGCAGTGCCGGCGGCACCAGGGCGTCGGCCTGGATGCAGGCCGGCACGCCGGCCGTCCGCTCGTCCTGGATGAGGCCAAAGGCATAGGCGCTGAAAGCCTGGTAATCGAGCATGCCGCTTTCCTCCCGTCTCAGCCCAGCGGCACCACGGCGCCGCCACGCTGGGCCGCGCCGCGCACGCGCGCTTCGCACAAGGGACTGGCTTCGTTGAAGGCCAGATTCGCCTGGCTGCTTTCCGGGCCGACCCAGTTATGCACGCCTGCCTTCAACTCGACCTTCCCCGGCGCATGCAGCTGAATTCCGCCGCCTTCGACCCGCACATAGGCGCCGCCGGCCGTCGCCAGCACGCGCTTGGCCGCCTGCACGGTCACGCCGGCCTGCGCCGAGGCGAAGGTCACCGCCTTTTCCGCCGACAAGGTCATCTTGGCATCCTGGCTGTGCAGGCGCAGCTTGCCGCCCGCCGCATGCAGCAGCAGCCCCTGGCCCTGCACCGGGCTGCCGCCGGACGCCTTGCGGCCGAGCGTGAACAGCACCGCGCCGCCAGCCACGCCCATCGCCAGGTTGGCGCTGCTGGCCCAGTTCACGTCCGGCGCCACCTGCGCCAACGTCGCCCCGGCCGCTAGAAACGCGTCCGCCGGGGTGTACTGGCCGATGCCGCTGGGCGCGCTCACCTGCAACTGCGGCTCGCTATAGGCGGCGACGGGCTCGCCCTCGGGCGCGTCCTGCTTCGCGTCGATCACCTCCAGGACGTGCTTCAACGCATCCTGCGCCGGCAGTGTTTCCGGATCGTCTTCCAGCACCGCCTTCTGGCGCGTTGCCGCCTGCGACAGCTCCTCGGCCGTGCGCATCGCGTTCTCGATCTGCAAGCCCGCTTCCTCGCTATCCAGCAGCGCACCCTTGGCGTTCTTGCGCAGGTCCGCGCTGATCAGCAGCCCGGCGCCGCCGCGCAGCGCCACCGCCTCGCGGGTCGACAGTTCCGCGCCGTGGCCCAGGTCCTGCAGTCTTTCGTTGTCGCGCTGCTGCTTGATGTGACCCAGGTTCAGGCGGCTCTCGGCCTGCGTGGTCGAAGCCGTCAGGCGGGATTGCCCCGGCGTGTCGTCGTGCACCAGTTGGTTGTAGCCACCCGTGCCCTGCCCGCTGCTGGCGAGCGCCTGCGTCTTGAAGCCGGACATCACCACGTTGTGCGCATGGCCGTCGGCGCCGCCCGCGAACCAGGCGGGCGCGTTGCCAGTGGCATTGGCCGCGCCGCCCTGCACCTGATTGTGCGAAGCATCCTCGGCGCCTGCGCCGTTGTAGAGCGCGCCAACCACCACGGGCCGATCGATGTCGCCGTGCAGAAACTCGACCAGCACTTCCTGGCCGACGCGCGGCACGAAGTTGCCGCCCCAGTCCCCGCCCGCCACGGATTCCGCCACCCGCACCCACGTGCCCAGTTCGTCCTTGGCGGGCGCGTTCTCGTCGCCCGAGGGATGTTCCAGGCGGCTGCTGGAAGCCTTGCCGCGCTGCCAATGGAACTGCACCTTGACGCGATGGTCGCGGTCGGTATGCACCGGCGCCTCCGCGCCCACCACCAGCGCGGTTTGCGCGCCGATCACGGTAGGTCGAGGATGCAGGCGTTCGCCGTGCCCGTCGCGCGTGGCCTTGCGGAATTCCGTGCCGATGCCTATGCAGGTAAAGGTGTTGCGGTAGAACTCGGCCTCGGCGGCTTGCGGACCGCTCTCGCCCAGCGCCTCCCTCACGGCGCGGCCCAGGTCCTCGTCGAAGTTGTTGCGGGCCTCGTGCCGCACGGCGATCGCCACATAGTCGGTCCCGCCCTGCTGATAGTGCCCGGTCAGCTCGAAACGCTGGCCCGGCGCCAGCGTACGCACGGTGCCCGCGCCCTCGCAGCTCTCCTGGCCCACGCGCAGCGCGGCCAGCGCGATGTGCGCCAGGCGCTCGCCCTGCGCGCTGTCCTCGTAGGCGTACTGGCCGGGATAGTCGTTGACGACCAGATCCATCGCACCCTTCGCGCCGCCGCCTTCGACCTGCGCCGCCACCGGCCTGGCCTGGGCGCTGCGGTAATCCCAACTGGCCATGCGCACCGCATTGGTCTGCCAGCGCGCGCGCCGGCTCCATTGCTGGATGCTGTCCTCGGTCTCCGTGACGTCGGCGCGGGCAAAGCGCACGCTGGCCTGCGGGCCGGGCTGGAAGGCGCCGTTATGGTCGGCGATGATCAAGGTGTGGCTGCCTTGGCCTTCACCCGCCTCGTGCTCCACCCAGTAGAACAAGCCCTCTTCCGCCAACAGGCGCTCGACGAAGGCATGGTCGGTTTCGCGGTACTGCACGGTCAGGCTGCGCTTGGCGTACGCGGCGCGGTCCTTCACCACCCAGCGCCATTGCGGCGCGAGCCCCCCCTGATCCTTATAGTCGCCGAAGATGCTGTCGACGATGTCGAAGACGGTCTTGTCCTGATAGGCAAAGCTGTCGCGGCGCGCGCGCAGAAACGCGAGCCAGGGTTCCAGCGTCAGTCGGTAGCGCGCCAGGCCGCCGTTGGCGCCCAGAAACTCCGCTGTCGTGATGTAGCCGTTCCAGACCCGGGGCTGTTCGCGGCCCAGCGCGGTCTGCAGGCGCAGGGTCGCCGGCTTGCCCAGCAGTTCGGACAAGGGAATGCCTGCATCGTCGGACAGGGCGGTCAATTCCAGCCGAAACGCGCCGTCCGACAAGGTTTCCGTGGCGGATAGCATTTCCGCGACGAGCCGGTTCGCGCCCAGCGGCGTGCGCAGGTCCAGCAGGCGGTTGGCCTGGTCGACCGACGCGATCGACAGTCGGGAAAGGCCGGCATTATCCATGGGCATGTCAGGCTCCGGCGTCAGGCAAGGCGGTAGCGGAATTCGCCGTTCTTGCCGGCGGTCACGCGTATGCGGGCGATGGCCTCGCCCTGCGCCATGCGGCCCAGCACCTGTTCCGCGATCTGCGGCAACAGCGTGCCGTTCAGGATGTGGTCGACGTTGCGCGCGCCGGTATCCACCTCGGTGCAGCGCGCCAGCACGGCCTCCACCAGCGCCTCGTCCCACTCGAACACGGCGCGATGGTTGGCCTGGACCCGCTGGGCGATTCGCCCGAGCTTCAGCCCGATGATGCGGGCCAGCGCGTCGTCGTCCACCGGGTAGTAGGCGATGGTCTTCATGCGGCCCAGGAAGGCGGGCTTGAAGGCCTTGTACAGCTGCGGCGCCAACAGTTCCTGCAAGGCCTCGGGATCGGGCCGTTCCTCGGCGCTCTTGTTCAGGCAGGCCTGCATGATGGCCGAGGATCCGACGTTGGAGGTCAGGATGATGAGCGTGTTGCGGAAATCGATCTCGCGGCCTTCGGCGTCGTCCATCACGCCCTTGTCGAACACCTGGAAGAACAGCTCCAGCACGTCCGGATGGGCCTTTTCGATCTCGTCCAGCAGCACCACGCTGTAGGGTTGGCGGCGCACCGCCTCGGTCAGCACGCCGCCCTCGCCGTAGCCCACGTAGCCCGGCGGCGAGCCCTTCAGGCCCGATACGCTGTGGGCTTCCTGGTACTCGCTCATGTTGATGGTGACCAGCTTGCGTTCGCCGCCATACAGCACGTCGGCCACGGCTAGCGCGGTTTCGGTCTTGCCCACGCCCGAGGGGCCGATGAAGAGGAACACGCCCTTGGGCTTGTTGGGGTCCTCAAGGCCGGCGCGCGCGGTGCGCACGCGCTGCGCGATGGCATGCAAGGCATGGTCCTGGCCGATGACGCGTTCGGCCAGCAGGGGCTGTAGCTCCAGCACCGTGCGGATTTCGTCGTTGACCATGCGGCCCAGCGGAATGCCGGTCCAGGCAGACACGATCTCGGCGATGACCTGCGCGTCCACGAAGGCCGGCACCAGCGGCGCCTCGCCCTGCAAGGCGCGCAGCTGCTGCTGCAATTCGGCCAGTTGAGCCTGCCCGGGCGTGGCGGCGGATTCGGCCGCCTTGCCCGAGCGGCGCTTGGCAGCGGGCTCCGGCGTGGCTTCCGCACCCGCCGCCTCCAGTTCCTCGCGCAGCGCGTGGATCTGCCTGACCAGTTCGCTTTCCCGCGCCAGCCGCGCTTCCGCATCCGTCAATGCGGCGCGCGTGGCGTCCATTTCCTGGTCCAGCTCGCGCAGGCGCGCGGATTGCGCCGCGCCGGCCGCGGCCTCGCGGCGCAGGGCGGCGCGCTCGGTCTCCAGGCGCGCCAGGCGATGGCGCGCGTCGTCGATCAGCGCCGGCGTGGCGCTGCGGCCCAGGGCCACGCGCGCGCAAGCCGTGTCCAGCACGCTGACGGCCTTGTCCGGCAACTGGCGACCGCTGATGTAGCGGTGCGACAGGCGCGCCGCGGCCACGATGGCCTCGTCCAGCACGCGCACGCCGAAGTGCTGTTCCATCAGCGGCGCCATGCCGCGCAGCATGCTCGCGGCCAGCTCCTCGCTGGGCTCTTCCACCTTCACGACCTGGAAGCGGCGCGCCAGCGCGGCATCCTTTTCAAAGTACTTCTTGTATTCGCTCCAGGTGGTGGCGGCGATGGTGCGCAGCTCGCCGCGCGCCAGCGCCGGCTTGAGCAGGTTGGCCGCATCGTTCTGCCCGGCCTGCCCACCCGCGCCTATCATGGTGTGGGCTTCGTCGATGAACAGGATGATGGGCGTGGAGCTCTGCTTGACCTCGTCGATCACGTTCTTCAGGCGGTTCTCGAACTCACCCTTGACGCTGGCGCCGGCCTGCAGCAAGCCCATATCCAGCGTGCGCAGCGCCACGCCCGCCAGCGCCGGCGGCACGTCGCCCGCCACGATGCGCAGGGCCAGCCCCTCGACCACCGCGGTCTTGCCCACGCCGGCCTCGCCGGTCAGGATGGGATTGTTCTGGCGGCGGCGCGTCAGGATGTCGATCATCTGGCGGATCTCGGCATCGCGGCCGATCACCGGATCGATCTTGCCCTCGCGCGCCCGTTCGGTCAGGTTGGCGGTGTACTGGTCCAGCGCAGGCGTCTTGGACAGGCCGGCAGCCGGGGCCGCGCCATCCTGCCCGGCGTCGCCCGCCGGACTGTCGCCCAGCGCCACCGACTGGCCCGCCTCTTCGGAACCGGCCGTCAACGCGGTGAAATCATGCTTCAGCTCGTCCAGCCGGAACGATTCGAACAGGCGCGATCCGCGCCGCGCCAGCTGGGCCAGGTCGGGCTCGGTCAGCAAGGCCAGCAGCAGATGGCCCGAACGGATGCGGGTGGTCTGCGTGTCCAGCGAGGCGATCAGCCAGGCGTGTTCGAACAGCCGCGGCAGATGTGGCGAGAACACCGGCGTACGCGTGTTGCCGTTCTTGAAGCCGCGTATCTCGGCATTCAGGTCCGCTTCCAGCACTGACGCCTCGATGCCGCTGCGCCGCGCCACCATGCTGAAATCACTGGCCGGCTTTTCCAGCAAGGCCAGGAACAGATGCTCCAGGTCCACCTCATAGTGCCCCTGGGCCATGCACAGGCTGGCGGCGCGCTCGGCCGCCTGGCGGCAGGTCTGGTTGAGCTTTCCAATCAGGGTCTTCAAGGGTGTGGCCATGTTCTAGGTCGTCTAGTCTCAATGAATGGTGTGCAATTCGTAGCTGGCGTCATCGCGGTCCGATGCCACTGGTTCCGTGCAAAGAAAGGAATTCCAGCCCAGGCGCGCGCCGCCGTCTTCACCCAGCACGCTGCCGCCGACGTCCTTCTTGGCCATCACCAGCCGCACCTCGTATTCGAAGCTCATGCCGCCGAACATGGTCAAGAGCTTCTCCAGCGCCTGCGCGCGCGCGCCACCGGGCAGGAAGTCGGTGAACGCATCCTTGGACAGCGGACCGATCCACAAACGGATGCGCATGTCGCGTTGCCAGATGCGGTCGCCGGCCATGGCCGACACGCCCAGCACCGCGCCGGGCATGCCCAGCCGAGTACGGTTCTGCGGCGGCACGTGATACCAGCGGCCGACGAACTGTTCCACCCGCAGCGCCACCTGGAAATAGTCGGCCAGCACGCGTTGCAGGTAGGCCGCCGATACCGGCCGCTGGCGAGCGGCCGCGGCGTAGTGCGCCAGCGATTCGTCGAACACCCGGCCCTGGCCCGATTGCAGGCGGTCGCGCAGCGCCGGATGGCCGATGCCGCCCAGCGCCAGCAGCAGTGGCAGGTAATGATGGTCCTGCTCGGTCTCATGCCGCACAGGCATGCGGTATTTCTTCCAGGCCGCATAGAACAGCGCCGCGGCCCGGTTGGAGAAAATATCGAAGAAGGCGCGCGCGCCGCGGTCTCGCCGCGAGCTCTCGCGCGTGCTCAGGATCTCGGTGTAGTGCAGTGGCATGGCGCCCTGCGCGCCCAACAGGCCGAAGAAGGCCGGTTCGATCTCCACCCGCCCCAGGTTGCCCGCGGCCAGCGCCGCCAGCCGCGCCTCGGCGTCTTCCAGTGCCTGGCCCTGCTTGTCATAGGCCGTCAGCGCGGCGATCTCGCTGGCCGGAAATCCCAGCGACGACGAATTCAGGAAGCGCAGGTGCGTGGACACGGCGTTGCGCGCGCGGCTGCCTTCCTGCCGCGCAAACCACGACTCCAGCACCCGCACGGCCTGAAAGAACTTGAATCGCTGCGGCTCGGCCAGCAGCGATTCGATTACGCTAGGATCGCGTCGCCGTTGCATGGGGGGCACCGTAGGATTTCTTCCGCGCCGCGGCGCGACAGCACGACCAGCTGCACGAAGCTGTTGGCATGCACGTAAAGTCCGAAGAAGCGGTTGATCACCGCCACGAAGGCATGCAGGCTGGTGCCGACGAAGTTGTCTTCGTTGATCGTCAGCCGGATCTCGATGCCGCGCACGAAGGTCGCGAACGGCTCGCCGGGCATCCAGTGCGTGGCAGGCTTGTAGTCCAACCCGATCAGTCCTTCTATCTGGCGCGCCGCCACCGCGGAATGCGACAGGTCATACAGCCGCAGCGTCTCCTTCAGCGCGGGCAGGCCGCTATGCACCAGCGACAGGTGGTTCAACGCCAGATGCGATATTAGGCGCCAGTGCGCCGCCCGCCCCTGCTGGAAGCGATGCGTGTGGGTCGGCCGGCGCAGCATGCGGATCTCGCGCGCGATGGAGCCGCCCTCCAGGAACAGATCCCCGCCCGGCTGCCCCACCGCCAGATGCGCGGGCAGGTCGCGGTTGGTGCAGGTCAGCTCCAGGCTCAGGGTCTCGGTCTGCGGCAGCGAGGGATCGAAATCGATGTCGACGATGGACATCTCCATTTCGTAGCCCGGGCTGCGCTCGGCCACCATGGAATTGCGCCGCGCCGTCCAGTAGTGCCCGGCGCCCTCGGGCGTTTCGCCATGATGCAGCGAATAGAAGGGCCGGAACTCCACCACCGAATCGCCCTGCGCGTTCTGCCGCACCTGGCGCACGCGGTCGATCGAATAGATCTCGTAGCCATAGGCGCGGCGCGCGTCCGCCACCACCGGATAGGACGCCTGCGCATGGGTGACGCGGATGGGATCGGCGCGTTGCGCGAACAGGTTGACGACGGGCGTGCAGCCCAGCCGGAAGTTGTCGGCAGTTGCGGATTCCAACAGACGCGCCGTATTCGAGTCCGCGCGCACGCCCTTCAATGCGAGATGCAGGGTGATTTCACGCACCGGACCCGCCGCACGCCTGAGCGCCGCGAGATCGATGTCGACGAAATTGAACTTCTCGGAGAACGCGAAGTACTCGGCCAGCAACCGGTAGGCGGGATGCGAGCTGGCCGGGAAGTCGATCAGCGCTTCGTCCTCGGACAGCCCGACCTCGGCCAGCGGCACGTCCTGCATGCGGTTCCAGCGGCCTGGCTGCGTTTCAAGATAGGCCGCGGCGGTGCGCAGGAACAGGCAGTCCCGCAGCGCGGCGACGAACGACGGTTCGCCGTGCAGATAGACGCGCAGGCGGTCCACCGCCAGGCTGGAAAAATTCTGTGTTTCGGCCAGGCAGGCCAGCGTCAGCGACAGCCGGCCCGTCACGCCGGCCGGCAGGCTGGCCGCCGACGGGGCGTTGGCCGTCGCGGCGAACACTGCCTGGCGGATACTTACTGGCGCCAGGGTCACCTCATAGGCGGTGCGGAAGCGGCACGCCACGCCGCGCACGGGATGCGATTTCAGTTCCGTGCCGCGCGCCATGCGTACCGGCGCCGTCAGCTGCGAGGCCATGCCGCCCATGTCGAACTGCGCCACCGAGCACGACGGAAACGGGCGCAGGTAATGCGGATACATCACCTCGAACAGCGCTTCCGTAAATTCCGGATAGTCGTCGTCCAGTTTCTTGTTGATGCGCGCGCCCAGCAGCGCGAACGATTCGATCATCCGCTCGACGTGCGGATCCTCGCAGGTTTCGCCGGACAGCCCGAGCCGCGCGGCGATCTTCGGATAGCGCTGCGCAAAATCGCGCGACGAACCGCGCAGAAAGCCCAGTTCGCGTTCGTAGTAAGGCAGCAGTTCTTCCATCTTTCCCTTCTTCGCCGGCGGCGTGCCGCCAGCGCCCGCGTGCATGGTTTGTTATCAGGCGGCTGCCGCGGCCTTGGCCCGGCCCTTGCTCACCGAGTACTGCAAGGTGGACGGCTGCAGCGTCGCGTCGAACGTGACCGGCTCATGCGCCGGCCCCACGTCCAGCATCGCGGTAATCGCGAAATACAGCACCGAGGTCGCGCGGCTATCCACCTGCAGCAGCACCCGCACATGCGTCAGGCGCGGCTCGTGGCGGGCGATCGCCTGCTCCAGCGACCGGCAGATGAACTCGCGGTCGTAGTGGCTGGCCAGGCTCAAGCCGGAAAAATCCGACAGGCCATAGGTCAGGATGGAGCGTTGGCAATTCGGATAACGCTTGAGCGAGTCTTCGGTGAAGACCATGCGCGTATTGAGCAGGGCCTCGATGTCGCGCGCGACCGTTTCCTTGATTTCTTCCACCGACAGGCGTCGCAACGCATGCGGTGTCTGCCCGTCGCCGTCGAACAACTTGTCGAACAGGCTGGGTTCGAATCCCTTCATCGCGGCCTCATTGAGCAAAGGCGCCGGACCAGCCGGGGCCTTTGCCGTTCATGCGGTCAGGTTCAGACCGAGTACGTCTTGTCGTTCTTGGTGAGGCTCCATGCGCCCTGGGCGTTGCCGCCCTGGTTGCCGCCCACCTTCTGCTGCGTGTACTTCCACTGCACGGCGGCGTACTTCAGCGAGAACGATTCGTGCGGCAGGCCTTCGCTGACGACTTCCGGCGCCACGCGCGAGATGATCACGTACTTGAGCTTTATTTCCAGGTACTTGACGCGGTTGCCCTCGCCGTCGGCGCGCAGGAAATCGATGGTCACTTCATCGAAGGTGGTGCCGCCGGAAGCGTGCTGATACAGCAGCGGGCTGACCACGTCCAGGTCCTTGGTGAAGACCATCTCGCCATGCTCGGTACGCTCGGCGGTGTGGCCGCCGGAGGTGGAGGCGGTAGCCGAACGCGGCTGGATGATCTCATGGCGCCACGATCCGACTTCGATCCAGTCCGGATGGTCCTTGTCCTGCGACTCGCCCTTGAGCGCGGGATTGCCGAATTTGACGTAGATGTCCTTCATTAATAGCCTCTCCAGTTAAAAACGTCGAATCTGACGGTGATCACGATTTCTGGGCCTGGGCGGGCAGTTCCGCAACCAGGCGCAGCGAAATCGAAAGCTCGTCGAGCTGAAAGTGAGGCCGCAAAAACGCCACGGCCCGGAACACGCCGGGACGTCCCGGCACCTCGGCAACCTGCACCGATGCCTCCCGCAAGGGGAACTGCGCCTTCTGCTCCTGGCTCGCGTTGTCGTCCAGCAGCACGTACTGCGAGACCCAGCGGTTCAGGAAGCTCTCGACAGATTGCGCGGAGGCAAAGCTGCCGATCTTGTCTCGCATCATCGCTTTCAGGTAGTGCGCCACGCGCGATACCGAAAAGATGTATTGCAGCTGCGCCGACAGCACCGCGTTGGCGTTGGCGCTGTCGGTGTTGTATTTCTTGGCCTTCTGCACCGACTGCGCGCCGAAGAACGCGGCATAGTCCGAGTTCTTGCAATGCACCAGCGGGATCAGGCCCAGATCGCTCAGTTCCTTTTCGCGCCTGTCGGTAATGGCGATTTCCGTCGGGCACTTCAGCGCGATCTCGCCGTCGTCGGTCTTGAAGGTATGGGTCGGCAGGTTCTCGACCAGGCCGCCGCCCTCCACGCCGCGGATCGCCGCGCACCAGCCGAAGTCGGCAAAGGCCGCGGTCAGGCGCGCGCCGAAGGCCCAGGCGGCGTTGCACCACAGGTACTTGGCGTGGTCTGTCCCGTCCACTTCCTCGACGAAGTTGAAACCCTCCACCGAGGTGCCTTCCTTCGGGTCATACGGCAGGCGGCCCAGGAAGCGCGGCATGGTCAGGCCCACGTAACGCGAGTCTTCCGAATCGCGGAAGCTGCGCCACTTGGTGTATTCCACGGTGTCGAACACTTTGGCCAGATCGCGCGGGCGGCCCAGGTCGGCAAAGCTGTCCAGGCCCAGCAGCTCGGGCGAAGCCGAGGCGATGAAGGGCGCATGCGAAGCGGCCGCCACGTGCGACATCTGCTCGATGAAGTACATGTCCTCGGGCTGGCGCGTGATCTCGAAGTTGCCCAGCAGCGCACCGAACGGCGAACCGCCAAATGTGCCGAATTCTTCTTCGTAGACCTTCTTGAACATCAGGCTCTGGTCGAAGTCGATGGCGGTCTGGAAGTCGCGCACCAGATCACGCTTGGTGACGTTGAGCACCTTGATCTTCAGCATCGGGCCGGTGTTGCTCTCCTGGCACAGGTAATGCAGGCCGCGCCAAGTGCTTTCCAGCTTCTGGAATTCGGCTCCGTGCATGACTTCGCTCAGTTGGGCCGAGATCAGGCGGTCCAGCTCGGCCACGCGGGCGTCCAGCATCGCGGACAGGTTGTCCGACACGACCACGGTGCCCTTCATGACTTCGCGGGCGAGTTCACCGATCAGGTCCTTGGCGCGGTCGTGCTCGGCCGTGGACTTGGCCACGCGGCTCTGTTCGACGATCTGATCCAGCAGGCCCGAGTCGGCCTCGGCGGCGGGCGCGGATACGTTCTGCGCGGCGGCGGAATTACTCATTGCTGCCTCCCTTGCCGTTCTTGTCGGCTTCGCTGGTCAGTTGCTGCAGTTTTTCCGTGCTGCTGAGCACTTCGCCCAGCAGGTCTTCCAGCTTGTCGTTGCCCGCCAGCTTGTTGCGCAGGTCGGCCAGCTTGGTACGGATGTCCAGCAACTCCTTGAGCGGCTCGATCTGCTGCACCACGGCCTCGGGACGGAAGTCCTCGACCGAGCGGAACTTCAGATCCACGCCGAAGGTGCCGCCTTCGTCGGTCAGGCGGTTCTTCACGCGGTAGGCAGCGCGCGGCTCCAGGCCGCGCATCACGTCGTCGAAGTTGTCGACGTCGATGTTGACGAACTTGCGGTCTTTCAGGCGCGGCAGCTCGGCTTCCGACTGCGCGCTGAAGTCGCCGACCACACCCACGACGAAAGGCAGTTCCTTCTGCTCGATCGCGTCGCCCTTCTCGACGTCATAGGTCAGTTGCACGCGCGGCGGACGTACTTTCTGGAGTCTTTTCTGAACGCTTTCTTTCTTAGCCATGGGGGCTCCAAGCGAAGTGCATAGTGAAGAGGCCGTGGGCCCGATCAGGGTTTGAGAAGGTTGCCGAAAGGATCCGGCGCGCGGCCGGCCGGCGCGGCGCCGGAAGGCGCCGGGGCCGTGGGCGGCTTTGCGGCGGAAGCTGCGGCGGGATTCGCGGCAGGGGCCGCGGGCGTTGCGGCCGGCGTCGTCGCCGCCGCCGCGTTGGCGGCTGGCTTGGCCTGTTGCGCGGCGGCCGCGCCCTGCGCATCGCTGCGCCGCGGTTGACGCGGACGCGGGGGCTTGTAACCCTCGGGGAACAGCACGTCCTGGCCCAGGGTTTCGCGCATGGCGGCAGCCAGCGCCACCGCATCGGTGCGGGCGTTGCCCGCCAGCAGCGCGTTGGCGCGCAGATCAGCCAGCGACTGCATGGCCACGCGCAGGCCGCCCACTGCACGCACGGTCTTGGCCGTGAAGTCTTCGGGGTCGCGGTTCAGCGCTTCATCGGCCGCGACGATAGCCTCGCCATACTTTTGCTCGTCGAAGCGGATCTTCGCGATGTACGACCACGGCTCTCCTCGCGCGGGATTGAGCAGGGCAATCTCCTGGAACTCGGCGACCGCCTG
Organism: Achromobacter pestifer; assembly: GCF_013267355.1. Taxonomy (NCBI): domain Bacteria; kingdom Pseudomonadati; phylum Pseudomonadota; class Betaproteobacteria; order Burkholderiales; family Alcaligenaceae; genus Achromobacter; species Achromobacter pestifer. The sequence continues at coordinate 3,599,428 of NZ_CP053985.1, read as the reverse complement.
GTCGTTGCCCTTGGCAGCCAAGGTCTGCGTGGCGTGCGTCATCGACTGCTTATATTCGGCGTCGGTCTGCGGCTTGGGAGATGTGGCGCAGCCCGCGAGAAAGGCCAACATTCCGCTGATGAGGAAAACCCGGTATCTGTGCATTTTTTTGGTATGTAGGAGGGTGTAACCAAGGCCGCGTATTTCAACAACCTTTTGTTAGCGCCACACTACAGTGCATTACTTCATGTAACTCACCCAAAAACTTCGCTCATCGTGCCGTGATCTGTATGTTGTCGCAGGCTTCCGGTATAAAGAGCCATGTCAAAACATCTCTATTTTTCTCGGTGCGTGGCAGTAGCGGCGATCATCTCGGCAAGCCCCGTAATCAGCGGTTGCGCAGCGGTTTCAGCGATTGGAGCGGTGGCCGGAATGACCGGCGGCATGATGGATATGGCGGGCCTGAAGAAGGACCCGAATGCGCCAATCGATGTGAAATTGGCGATACATGCCGGAGAAAATTTGAATGCGAGTAGCGGACAGCCCATGGCTGTGGTTACGAAAATATACTATTTGAAGAATGCCGAGGCATTTCAACGCGCACCGCTCACGCAATTGGTTGATACTGACGCCGAAAAGGCGGCGTTGGGTGACAGCATCATCGCTGCACGCGAAGTCACACTGACGCCGGGACAGCGCTACGAGCACCTGGAAAAAGTGCCGAAAACCGCTGCCTACATCGCTGTCGCGGGCTTGTTCTACGCGCCCGCGCCACAGCGCTGGAAATACGTATTCGAAGTGAAGACCGCCGAGGACACCGGCATCGTCATGGGCGCCCATGCCTGCGCGATGACCGTGGTCACCGGACAGATAGTGTTGCCACCGGGCGTGCCCGGCTTCGACCCGGCCCGTCTCGGCTCGGTGCAATGCCCGAACTGAACGCGAGCCGGCCATGCCGATCCGCCGTCCTCGACGCCCTCTCTATATAAGAAGCAAGAGCCAGCAAACGTGAGCCATTCAGCGAAGATATTGTGGGGAGAGGGGCTGTTCCTGCGGCCCCAGCATTTTCAACGCCAAGACGCGTACCACGAGGCCCGCCTCGCGGAAATGAGCCGCGCGCTGCATCCCTATGCCTGGGGCCTGCGCGCGGCGCGCTTCGACGCGGCGGCGCTTGCCAACGGCATGCTGCGCGCCACCGAGCTCTCCGCGATCTTTCCCGACGGCGAAATCTACAGCGCGCCCCACAACGACGACCTGCCGCCCGCGGTCGCGCTGGACGGCCTGGACGGCGCCAGCACGGCGGTGTTCTACCTGGCGCTGCATCCGATGAAGGACATCGGCGGCAACTATCGCGACACGCGCCAGGAGCAGGGCTTCGATGCACGCTATGCGCACCAGGACAGCCCCGCGCCGGATCTGTACACCAACGCCAGCACGGCCGAACTCGCCTTCCTGCGCAAGAACGTGCGCCTGCTGTCGGAACACGAGCCGCGCGACGCGCTGCTGACCATCCCCGTTGCGCGCGTGCGCCGCACCGCCAGCGCCGGTTACGAGCTGGACACCAGTTTCATCGCCCCCAGCGTCACGGTGCAGGCATGCAACGCGCTGTTCGAGCAGCTGCGCCGGCTGCTCGACGCGCTGCAGGCCAAGGTCAACGCGCTCTATGGCTTTCACCGCGAGCCGAACAAGAACATCATCGAGTTCCGCTCGGGCGACGTGGCTTCCTTCTGGCTGCTGCACACCTGCAACGAAGCCTATTCGGCGCTGTCGCACCTGTTCCACAACCCGCAGTTGCACCCCGAGCGCCTGTTCCAGGAAATGCTGCGGCTGGCCGGCGCGCTCATGACCTTCTCCAAGGTACACACGCTGGCGGACCTGCCGGCCTACCAGCACGACGCGCCGGGCGCGGCCTTCGCGCAGCTCGACGAGATCCTGCGCGATCTGCTCGACACCGTTATCTCCACCCGCTACTTCTCCATCGTGCTGGAAGAGCTGCGCCCCTCGTTCCATGTCGGCCGGCTGGATTCCGGCAAGCTCGACGAGACCACCGCGCTCTACCTGTCGGTATCCGCCGCCACGCCCGCCAGCGAACTGGCCGAAACCGTGCCGCTGCGCTTCAAGGTGGGCGCGCCCGACGACGTGGAAAAGCTGGTGCTATCGGCCATGCCCGGCGTGCAGCTTGTCTACACGCCGCAGGTTCCGCCCGCCGTGCCCGTCAAGCCGGGCGCGTGCTACTTCACCCTGCAGACGCGCGGCTCGCTGTACGACCGCATGCTGCAGGCGCGCAGCATCGCCATCTATGCCCCCTCGGGCATACCCGAACTGAAACTGGACCTCATCGCCGTCACCCGTTAGAGCCTGCCCATGACCGCCGACGCGCCCACCCTGATGCCCGGAGCCTCGCTCCCTCCCCGAGCCGCCGATTTTTACGGTTCACGCCCCGCGAAGTCCCTGCTGGACCTGCTGTACGACGGTTTCCTGATGCTGTTTCTGTTGAAAAGCGGCCAGGAGCCTGTGGACGCCGCCTCGTTCTCGGCGCGCGTGCAGCAGTTCCTGGCGGACTTCGAGCGCAGCGCCAAGAAAATGGACATTCCCGCCGAGGACGTCTACGCCACCAAGTACGCGTTCTGCGCGGCGGTGGACGAGACCGTGCTGAACTCCGGCTTTTCCATCCGCGACGCCTGGATGCTGCAACCGCTGCAACTGACGCTGTTCGGCGAACAGCTCGCCGGCGAGAATTTCTTTGCCCGCCTGGAAGACCTGCGCGCGCAAGGCGCGCCGCGCCTGCAATCGCTGGAAGTGTTCTATATGTGTTTGTTGTTGGGCTTCCAGGGCAAGTACATGATCGAAGGCCAGGAAAAACTGGGCTATCTCACGGCGCGGCTGGGCGACGAGATCACGCTGCTGCGCGGCAAGCGCGCGGGCTTCGCGCCCCACTGGCCCCTGCCCGACAAGATCGCCCACACGCTCAAGCGCGACGTGCCCCTGTGGAGCATTGGCGCGTTGTTCGCGCTGCTGGGGCTGCTGGCCTATCTGGGCATGAGCCACTTCCTGAACCGCGACATGCAGACCGCCATGGCTCCGTACCATGACATCGTCAAGATCGGGCCGCGCGCCGCGCACCTGACCATCTCGCTCCCCTGATTCGCTACCCTGACAGCCGCAGGCCGACCGCTCCACACCATGACCGACCGTTCCCAAACGCCCGCCGGATTCAGCAGCCTGGATGTTGCCGCCCTCTCCCAGAACGCCCGCATGCTGCAAATGCGTACACCCCTGGATGCGGCGCTCGCGGTAGAGCGCATGAGCCTGCGCGAAGGCGTCTCCGAACTGTTTGCCCTGACGCTGGACTGCCTGGCGTCGTCGGCGGAACTGGATGTGCAGGCCCTGCTGGGCCGCGAGATCAGCGTCAGCCTGCTGCTGGCCGATGGCGGCAGGCGCCAGTGGCATGCGGTGGTGGAAGGCGTGGACGCGCTGGGCGCGGATGGCGGCCTGGCGCGCTACCGGCTGCACGCCGCCCCCTGGCTGGCGGCCCTGGGCCTGCGCCGCGACAGCTTTCTTTTCCAGGACAAATCGGTCACCGACATCCTGAGCGAGATCTTCGCCGACTACCCACAGGCAGCCTACTCGTTCGACATCGCCGAACCGCCCGCGCCGCGCCCGCTGCGCACGCAGTACCGCGAGACCGACCTGGCCTTCGTGCTGCGCCTGATGGCCGAGGCCGGCTTGAGCTTCCGCTTCGACCATCAGCAGGGTGAACAGCAGAACGAAGCCTCGGGCGGCGCGCGTCACCGGCTGGTCGTGTTCGACACGCGTGCGGCGCGGCCCGCGTGCCCCGACGCCACGCTGCGCTTTCACCGCAGCGACGCCACCGAAACCGAGGACAGCATCACGCGCTTCGGCGCCTCCCGCGCGGTACGGCCCAACGCCGTGACGCGCCTGGCCTGGGACGATCGCAAGCTGCTCGCGCACGCGGCGCATGCGCAGTCCGACGTCCAGGCCGGCGCGGTGCCTCGCCTTGAAGATTACGACTACGATGGCCACGGCCGCTACGCCGATGGCGACAGCGCGGAGCTTGCCGCCGCGCGCAGCCTGCAGGCGCACGAAGCCCGCATGGTGCGCTTTGACGGCGGCGGCACCGCCCGCCAGATGATGCCCGGCCATGACTTCACGCTGACCCAGCACAGCCGCTACGCCGCGGGCTCGGGCCAGGCCGTCGATGAGATGGGCGGCAACCGCTACACGCTGCTGCACGTCGAACACGAAGCCGCCAACAACCTGGGCAGCCAGGCCGCCCACGCGCTGGGCGAGTCCGATCTGGAGCACGGCTCCTACCGCAACGCCTTCGGCGCCCTGCCCGCGGCCGCGCCGCTGATGCCAGACTGGCGCGCCAAGCCCACGGCGCCCGAAGGCCTGGCGGCCGTGGTGGTGGCCGCGCAGGACGCGCCCATATCCTCGGGCCGCGACCTGCGCATCAAGGTGCAATTCCCCTGGCAACGCGGCGCGCGCCCGCTGCCTGGCGGACTGGCGCACCGCAGCCACGGCGACGACACCGGCAATGCGCCGGGCGACGACAGTTCCGGCACCTGGCTGCGCGTCGCGGGCGCGCAGGCCGGCCCCAACTGGGGCGCACATCATCTGCCTCGCAAAGGCACCGAGGTCCTCGTCGAATTCCTGGATGGCGACATCGACCAGCCCGTGGCTTCGGCACAGCTGTACAACGACGCCGACCTGCCGCCCTGGTCCGCCGGCGAGGACGCCGCGGCCAACCATCCCGGCACGCTCAGCGGCTGGCACAGCAAAGCGCTGGGCGACGAGGGCCACAGTCAGTGGCTGTTCGACGACACGTCGCGGCAGATGCGCACCCGCCTGTCCAGTTCCATAGGCGCGACGCAGCTGGGCCTGGGCTATCTGGTCGAGCAGGCCGCGGACGAATCGAACCGCGGCGCATGGCGCGGCACCGGCTTCGAGCTGCGCTCGGATGCCTGGACGGTGGTGCGCTCCGGGCAAGGCATGCTCGTGTCCGCCAGCGCACGCGAAGATGCCCGGTCCACCCAGGCCGACGCCCAGGAAGCACTGACGCGTCTGCGCGGCGCACAGCATGCGGCGCAACGCCTGGATGCCGCGGCAACAAAGCGCCAGGCGCGCGCGCTCGCGGCCACCAGCCAATATGACGCGCTGACCCGCGCCATCGACCCCAAGGGCGACGGCCGCTATCCCGGCAGCGTGGGCGGCCAGCAGGCGGTCAAGGCCAGCGGCGCCGAGCGCACCGGCACGGAGGCAGTGGAGCGCATCGATGGCGCCCGCATGTTGATCGACGCGCCCTCCTCTCTCAACTTTGCCACGCCCGCCTCGGCCATCCTGCACGCCAGCGAAAATCTGCACGTCACCGCGCTGGCCGACGGGCACGTCGCCGCGCGCCAGACCTTCGCCACCGCCTCGGGCCGCTCCACCAGCCTGTTCGTACAGGACGGCGGCATCCGCGCCGTCGCCGCCGAATCGCCGGTGTCGATCCACGCGCATACCGACATGCTGGAGATGCTGGCCGGCCAGGACATCACCGTCACCTCCACCGCCGACAGCATCGAGATCCTGGCGAACCAGAGCGTCACCCTGCAGGCCGCCGGCGCCAGCATCGTCATGAACGGCGGCGACATCCTGTTCAAGGGGCCGGGCATGTTCTCGGTCAAGGGCGCATCGCACAGCCTGATCGGACCTGCCAGCGACGCGGCCACGCTGCCCGCGCTGCCGTCCACCCAAGTGGGCGACCCGATGCTGGTGACGGCCGAACTGGTGCACCGCCCCAAGGCCAAGCCGCAGGCGCAAGCCGGCTCCGGCCAGGCGCTGAATGCAGCCGGCGCGACCGGCGCGGTCGCCGCGGCTCCTGCCGCAGCCCCTACGGCGGCTGCGGCCGCCGGATCGCAAGCATCCATGCTTGGCAGCGCGGGCGCCGCGCTTGCAAGCGGCGCAACTGCCGTATCCAAGACCCTGTCCACAGTGGCCGATGGCGCGTCCGGCATGCTGGACCAGGCCAAGAGCATAGCCGGCGATGCGCTCAAGCCCGTGCAGGAATTGGGCGCGATGGCCGGCAAGACCATGCAGGCAGCGGACAAGGCCGGCTCGGAGCTGATGTCGGGCGCCATGGCCAAGGCCGGTGGCATGGCGAAGACGGCCATGCAGAATGTGGCTCCGTCGCTGACTGGCGGCGCCACGTCCTCACTGGCGAACGGCGCCACGCAATCCTTGGCGAACGTGGCGACGCCGTCGCTGATGGATGGCGGTCTCTCCACCATGAACATGGCACAGGGCGCTGGCGACGCGCTGGCTGGCGCGGTATCCATGCCGCAGGCGTTGACGGACGCGGCAGGAGCCATAACGAAGGCCAGCGGCATGGCATCGCAGGCCTCGGCCCTGGCGTCGCAGGCATCCACCCTGGCCTCGCCGGCCGCAGGCGCCGGCCCATCCGCCTCGGGCATGCTGTCGGGCGCTTCCAGCGCCGCCACGGCGATGGGCAGCGCCACGGCGGCATCCGCCCTGGGCGCCGCCTCCAACCTGACGACGGCCGGCAGTGGCGGCGTGGGGGCCGCCATCGGCCCGGTCATGACCCAGGCCATGGGCACGATGGGCGGCCGCCCTGCAGCGCTGAGCACGGCGGTGAACACGCTGCTGACCATGCCGGACGTCACCCAGAGCAATCTGCCGACTGTGGCGGGCGCGATTCTCAGCACGCCGGGCCTAACCGACTCCGCGATTCCGTCCGTGGTCGGCGCCATCCTGCAATCACCCACGATATCCAACGCCACGCTGCCCAAGGTGGCGGAGGCGATCATGAACATTCCCGCAGTGGCCAACTCGCCTTATCCGGCGATGGCCAAGCGGGTCATGGAAATGGCCGGCGTCAGCCTGCCCGGCGCCGCGGCCAAGCCCGCAGGCACGCCCGGCGGCCAGGACGCAGGCGGCGCCGCCGCGGCCGGGACGCCGGATGCCGGCGCGCCCACGCCGTCCGCCTACCAGGCCAGGAGCGGCGCCAAGCTCCAGTACGTCAACCTGCAGGAAGAGGACGAGGTCTGGAACGATGGCCAGGCGCTGGACAGCCTGGACCGCCAGACCAACAAGCCCAGGATCCGCGTGCGCTTCAACAAGGCCGGCCAGCATCGCTTCAGCGTCAAGGTCAGCCCGCGCCCGGGCAATGCGGTGTACTCCGCGCGCGAGCAAAGCCGCCAGCCGCTGTATCGCGAGCCCAACCAGCGCTCCTACAGCTACGTGACCGACGCCGACGGCACCAAGGTGGTCGACAACATCACCTTGCCCGCCGCCGGCCTGAACACCTATACCTTCGAGGTGGTGAACGACAAGAACCAGACCATCTCCACGGAGCAGGTCGAAACCGCAAGGCGCCTGTATCTCCAGGAGATCATGCTGCCCGGCCCCGAGGCCCTGGCGCGCCGCCACGGCTTCCAGCCGACCGCGACAGAGTACGCGCGGCATGGCGTCGACGTCGTGCAATTGCCGCCGGTCAGCACGCGCGGCGACGCCAACTCGGACGTGTTCACCGACGACGGCTACGACCGCCTCTGCCAACTGGCCCGCTCCGTCTACCCCCGATCGCAGGGCCCGGACCGGGAGCCCTACACTCTCGCGGTCTGTCACCTGGACAGGCTGGCGTCAATGCTGCCGATCCAGCCCATGTACGTGCAAGCCACGGCCGGCCCCGGCGCGGGCGACAAGCAGATCCAGTTCGCCAGCGCCGACGGCAACGTCAGCTTCCTGTGGTACCACATAGAGCCCACCGTGGACTGGTTCGTGGAATGCCTGTTCGAGTACACCGACCCAGCGGCCGGCGTCAGGCGCGCAGTCATTCCCAAGGACCGCGTCACCCCGGTGCCCTACGACCCAGCCAGCCCCAAGGCTTGCCATGCCGTAAATATCCGCATGGCCGGCCTGCTGCCCGTCCCGGCCTCGGGCAAGATCATCCTGCGGGTCCGGCTGATGGAAAGCGCCGCGGGCGGCGTGGCATTCCCCGGCACCAACCTCCTGGGCGTGGCGGCGATGACGCCCTGGGAACCCGTCACGATGGATTATCAGCAGCAGACGCTGGTGCACGAGATCGGCCACCTGATCGGCATGACGCCCAGCGGCCCCGAGTGGGCGCGGGCCCACCCGGACGAGGCAGAGATGGACTCGTCCAAGCTCGACAAGGGTCCGTACTTCTATTCCCAGTCCGGCAACCACTGCCATTTCGGCCTGACCGCCAGCCAGGCCGATCCCAGCAACACGGGCTCCTGCGTCATGTTCGGCGGCGACTGCGTCAGCATCCGCTTCTGCGCCAGCTGCGCCCAAGCCGTACGCAAGACGGACATGTCCAATGGCTGGCCCTCGTTCTGACGCGCGGCGCCGCCTGGCGCCGGCGCTGGCCCTGCTGCTCGCGGCCGCGCTGGCCATGGCCGCGCCCGGCGCCGCCACGGCCGCGCGCCCCACCCCTCATACCCAGAAGACCACGATGAACACCGACTGGATCGATCCGCCCTCGTTCGCCACCGCGCCCATCGGCACGGTGCGCGACCACGCCTGCATCCCGCCCAACCATGGCAGCGACGACCAGCTCAACATCGCCGCGCCCGCGCGCGTGCGTCCGCAGGCTTCCGGCGCGCTGGTCATTCCCGTCTGCGCGCAAGGCATCATCCCCGTATCGCAGAACCAGAAGCTGCCGCGCTTCGTCGCCGTCAACACGCAGACCAAGGCGGTCTATGAAGGCGTGGCCTACGAGTACAAGCCGCGCAAGCGCCCCGGCGTGGAAGTGGACGAGATCCCCAGCTCGCGTCCGCCCAAGGGCATCCCCATCAGCCCCGGCATCAGCGTGGGCACGCAGTTCAGCACCGATCTGGCAGCGCAGGTGCGGCTGCCCAAAGACCCGGCGGTCTACGAGGTGTATATCGAATCGAACGGCGTGCGCTCGAACACAGTGAAGATCGAAGTGCAGGCGGCGCAGTAGGCGCCCCGTTTCCAGCGGCCGCCTCAGCCGCCTGGCCGGCGGTTCCAGATCGCGCCGCCCCATATCCAGCCCGCAAGGGCCAGCGTCAGCATCGCGATCATGAATTCCACCCGGTGCTGCTGCGGCACCGGATTCAGGTGGGACAGGGTCAGGAAGGGCTCCACGGACAGCAGTTCGGTAGCCGCAAGCGAACTGAAAAACATCGCCAGCACCAGCCCAGTAAAGCGCGGACGCGCGCCGCGCGTCTCTTTGTCGCCCGTGATGAACCACAGCAGGCGGATCAGCTGTATCGCCGTCGCGGCGAACGGCACGCAGATGGCCAATGCCAGGGCGCCCAACGCAAGAAGACCGTAGATCGACATCATGCGTCCACCCTGGCCGGCCGCTAAGACGCGCGGGCCCCGATCATGCGCAGCACGCGGTCCCGGATCGACCGCCCATAGGCCCAGCACCAGACGGCCAGCGCCAGCATCGCAACGGTGAAATAGGCCCTGGCCTCGATCGGCACCGGATTCAGCGCCGAGATCGTCAGAAAGGGCTCATAGCCCACGAAATCGCTGGCGGCCAGGGTACTGAAGATCAGAGCCAGCACCGGCCCCGTGAAATGCGGCCGATCGCCGCGCGTGGTCTTGTCGGCCCAGAAGGACCAATGGATGAAACGGCTTAGCTGGATCGTCACCGCGAACAGCGGGATGACGACGGCCAGCAGCAGGACGAAAAGGGCGACGAGTACTTGAGGCGGAAGCATGGCGGGATTTTAGCGGCTGTGGGAAACGGCGCCGCGCCCGACACGCGCGCGCAACGCCAGCCCGAACACCGCCATTCCCATCGACAGCGACAGCAAGCGCAAGGCTTCCAGCGCCTTGTCGAAATAGGCCGGCTTATCGAACTGGGCGGCGACGCCATAGCCGAAGATGGCGTACGCAATGCAGGCCAGCAGAAACACCGCCATCAGCGCGATCGTGACGTCGCGCACCGCGCGCCAGGCCCCGGGCGAAAGCCCCGGAAGATTGGACTCCAGGCACGGCAGGATTCCAGCGCCCCACCAGAGCGGAACTATCTGGAATACCCCCCAGGCCAGCAATTCGCCGGACTGCAGGACATTGGCGGGATACACCTCATTCATGGCCGCGCTCCCGCTTCGCCATTCTCCGATGGACCAGCAGGACGATCAGGGCGGTAAGAAGAGACGGGCTCATGTACGGCATCAGCCCAAGCAGCGGAAACTCGTAGCCGCTGTCATGGTTGGTCGCCAGCCAATAGAACATGCCCAGCAGGACCAGCGCGAAAACCCAGACCGCCAGCATTCCAGCCGATATTCCGCGTCTGAAGGAACGCGTCCCCAGTCGGCCAAAATGCTGCGGCCACCGGCAGATGATCAGCGCCAGGATGCCCGTCGCCGGCACCAGGTAGGCGGTCGACTGGGCCATCAACATGCCAGACTCGGCAATCGCAGCAAGGACTGCATGCAAGTTCTTCTCCCAGGGCTAGAACCGACGTTCTCAGCGCAATCTGTGGCGAGCACCAGGCCGAACAGCGACAGGATCAGCGATGGCCCCAGATGATAGGGCAATCCGAGCGGCAGCGGGGACTGGAGCACGGCATACGCCCACGAAGAATCGTCATGAGTTCTGCCTGGATCGGCGATGGACCCACAGCACGACTCCCGCCAATGCCAGCGCGATCGACACCCACATCGTGGACAAGGTGCGTAGAGTAAGGTTCGTGAACCCGTGATCGTCGAAGTAAACAGCCACTGCCGAACCGTATATTCCGTAGACAACTACGTACACCAGAAACAGCGCCATCAGCGCCACGATCACATTCCGCAAAAGACGCCAGGTCGTCGACCGCAACAATGGCAAGTCGGACTCGATACACAATAGCAAGCCGATGACCCATACCATGGGCAGCAACGAAATCGATTCCGTGGCGAAGGTCTCTCCCGCCTTTAGCAGCGTAAGCGGAACGTCAATCATCTTCTCCGCCCCTGGCGCGAATCTTGTATCGGACGATCAATCCGATCAGAGACAAAATCAGCGACGGCGCCAGATAGGCAAGAAAAGCGACCAGGACAAAACCATGCTCCCGGGAATAGCTCCGCGAAACATAGAAGAGCAGAAAAAATCCCACGATTGCCAACAGCCATACGGCCGCCATGACTATCGCGAGACCCGTACGCGAGGCCGACGATCCCAACACACCGAAGCGACGCGGCCAGACATGAACCGCAATCCCCACGACGCAGACTAGTGGGAGCACGTACACCAGAGCGTACGCGGTCTGAAACGCCATATCGGCAGCCCAGATCAAGAATTCACGCACGACTTGTCTCCTAGGGCGTCAACTGGCGGCACCAATTGCCGCACTGCGAGCAAGAACCTCATCATGCTGCCTGTTCTTCTTTCTTGCTTTCAAAAATATCTTCCTTCGGCTTATTCGTCTGCTCCGCAATGACGCTATCCAGGACGCGTCCCGGCGGCTTCGGCGTATCTCCTTCGCCAGCCCCCCACGCCAAGGGCATTTCAACGAAAAATCCCTTAACTTTGGAACGCAAATAGGCAATTGCCTGCTCGATCTTATGCTCTGAATTCGCCATGTATGTCGGCTGTAAATCAGGCAACTTGGTGAAATCGTATTCCCCCGAGGGCGGACCGTCGACCAGAATGTAGCCATCACGCAGCTTGCCGTCCGGCCCGACATTGCCGATTGGAACGCCATTCACCTCGTACTTCTTAACCTGTGTATAGATCGGTGGAAAGGCTTTCCGTCCATCCAGGAGCTTGCGAAAACTGTTGCGAGGCGTATGCCGGAAAACAGTGCTGTAGGCCTCGCGGTTATCGTGCGCGAGCTTCTGCAAAGCCTGGATGCTGGAGGGATCCAAAGGTCTCTCCAGGCTGATTCCTTGCGGTACGCCGGCAGCTTTCTGGACGCCCGTCGAGCCGCTCTCGACCATCATGCCAAAGTGTTTGCGCCAGAGCTTCATGCGCAGGTCTCGGGCGAATTTCCGCGTCACGACTCTCACGCCAGCGCCAACATCGGTCATCGCAGCCCCATCGTCGTCCACTACCACGGCAGCCAGCTCGGTATCGCCGTTCCCGTTCAGGCTGCGATCGTTGATGTTTGCGCTGCCGATGATGGCGACCGCATCGTCGACGATGGTCAGCTTGCTGTGTACGTAGACCATCTCCGTAACAACACCCAGACGTGTCGAACCGTAATTCCGCAGATTCAACACCGTCAGGTACTTGCGCCATTCGTCCGCCATACCCCAATTGGCAAGCGCGACAGCGATGTCCGCGTTCGTCTGGGCTGGCTGAGCCACCTTCCTGGTCTTGCTGTGCTTGGCGTACAGTGTGGCGTTGATTCGATGCACCAGGCTGTTGCGCGCGCGCTTGACGCCCTGTAGTGCCCACCACGTCTGGGAGATGGTCGCCGGCTCTTCCAACAGGCCTTCCGGATGCTCCGGCAGTACCAGCCACACATGGAAGGGCCGGTCAGCATAAATGGCTGCCCCTATCGCATTGGCCAGTTCCGGAATGATGGGATTCGTCCCCGGCGAAGTTTTCTTGCCGAGCTGATCCACCCCGCAATCGGAAATGAAGAACTGATTCTCGATGTAGATGTAGGCCTGCGCCGACCGGATGCAGTTGACCATCGCGTCCCGGATGCTGGTCTGATGGTTGGCCGCCCACTTCGCCCGGGCAGCCTGAACTATCTTCCGGCGCTTCGGGTTGGGAGTCTTCCAGTCGTCGTTGACGTACTTGTAATTGTCGCCCCAGAGTTTCAGTTCATCCTGCAACTGTTGCGACGAGGCCGAACGGCATATCTGCACCGTGGCATTGCCGCTGCCGCGCGTCTGCGGATCAAGCAAATGCTGAGACCCTTTCGCTTGGTCGAACCAACTCGCATCCATGCCTGGATCGAACACATTGGTACCCACGCGCGCGAAGCTGTTCCAACGCAACACGAAGTTCAGGAAAACGTCGAAGGCCGCGGGTCCCTCGACTTTCATGGCCACGTCTTCCCATGGTTCCCGCGGCTGCCGCAAGGGATCGAGCAGAGTTCCACCCAACGGAGGCTCAAATCCCGGCAGTCCCCCTGAGGCCCGGGTGAGGTCCAGTTCTGCCTGGGTCGCCTTCCTGGCCGCCACAAGCTGCGCGTTGTACGCGTCGTTCAGCACGTGTATCTTCGGGTCGATGACGACATCGAAGGACGGCGTTTCCCAACGGCCGTAGGCCAGATCGATTCCGCCCAGGAATGCTGCTTTTCCGTCCACCAGCACGAACTTCTGGTGATGGGAAAAAAAAGTGTTTGTTGCAGGGACCCGCCCCGTATTGGCGTACTGCAGCATGACACGGATAGAACCCTTGCCCTTGGGCAAGCCATGCAGCATGTCCTGTGTCGTGTCATCGTGCGTATCTACAGCCATACTGATCGAATCGTAAAGCAGGATACGAACGTGCACCCCGCGCTGTATCGCGGCCGCCAGCAGCGACGACAAACGCCCCGGATGGCCATCTTCGCCGCGCCGGTCCAGCTCCACGTCGTAGTCCATCTGCCAGTCCGCGATCATGATGAAACTTTGCGCCCCGCGGATCGCGGCCGCCACGGCCGCCATGTAGTCCCGGCCGGTGATGTAGGACTCGCAGCGGTTGCCATACCGCGGCATGGCGAAGGGCTGGTTCAGGTCGAAGTACTGGCCCGATACCGTCGTCATCGTGTCCGGGACGATCTGCGCGGTGTACTGGTCTATGTCGAGTTTATCCATGGCCTTTTTCTTGAACGCAAGCTGGCGGACGGCTGCCTTATGCCTTCGTCTTGGGTTTGAGCGTCTCCATGCCCTGCGCCGACCCGTCGGCCAGGGCGTGCTCGGACAGCCAGTCGGCATGCGCCGTATCCAGTTCCGAACCCTTGCGCGCAAAATTCAGGGCATCGAGAATCCGCTCCGAGGTCGCCTGTTCCGAGGTCGTCGTCCAGCGCGCCGGCGTCATGGCTTGCGCGGTCAGGCCGCTGATCAGCCATACGCGGCCGGGATTCGCCATCACTTCGCTGTGGACGGCGTATTGCTGCGCTTCCGACAGGCCGAGCTCGCCGCTGGCGGGCGTCTTTCCTTCGCCCAAGACCTCGGACCACTCCGACGAATCGAACACCTGGGGGTTGATGCGTCCACCCTGTTGAACCACGTTCAGTTCCGCAGGCACCTTCACGATGCGCCAGGTCTCGCCCTCCGGCGCGATGCCATGGGCCCCCGGCATGTCCTGCAGGCGCAGGGCCAGCTTCATCGGCGCGGGCGCGCTTTGCACGAACACGGGCAGGGCATAGGACATCTGGTCCGGCCCGGCAAACTGCTTGTTCCCCGTCTTCACATCGATGCGCCCCGGCGCGGTCACGGTAATGTTGCCGCCTTCCAGCACGATGCTGGCGCCGGCCGCGGTGGCGATGCGGATGCGTTTGGGCGCGGCACACTCCACGGAGGTCTGCGCGCTGCCGATGGTAATGTCCTTCTGCGCCTGCACGCGCAGGATGTCGTGCTGGGCCTGAACGTGCACGTCGCCCGTGGCGGAGATCAGGTCCAGGCCGGAGTCCGCGCCGCCCTGCTGCAGACCAGCGACGATGCCCAGGCCCTGGCCGGTGTGCACGCGCAGCGCGCCCATCACGGCCAGGTTCTGGTCCTTGCCGGCCGACCAGTGCACGGTCTCGCCGGCGGTGTATTGCATGTGTTCGCCGGAGACCTGCGCCAGGCCCGCGCGCGCGGCCATGAACACGACCGGATCGGTGAGGTGCGGCACCTTGCCCTCGGCTGCCTGGGTGTGTTTGGCCGAGGCATCGCCGCGCGCGCCATCCAGGCTTTCGCCCGCGACGGTGCCGGATACGGCGCGATGCATGGCGGCCAGCGGCGCCTTGCCGTCGTCCAGCACGCTGGCTTCCGGTCCCCTGGAGCCGAGCGCGCTCGCCAGCCGCAAGCCCTGGTGTGCGCCGACCACGCCGTCCAGCGAACGCACCATCTGGTCGGCCTGGCTGGCCAGCGCTTGCAGCCCTGCGGCCTCGCCTGCGGGGCCGGCGGTGCCGGCGTAGGTGCTGAGCAGCACGCCCGCGCCGCCGCGCACGGCGCCGTAAGCGTCGGTGCGCAGCTCGGCGCCCAGGCCGCGCAGGCCGCCGCGGTAGTTGCCGGCCTGATGGATCAGGTGGCCCAGGTTCAGTTCACTGGCTTCCTGGCTGCTCTTGATCTGCAGCCGCAGTTGTCCGTCGCTGTCGTCGAACACGATCTGGTTGTAGCCCGAGCCGCCGAACTCCTTGCTCTTGAAGCCGCTCAGCGCGGCGGCGTTGCGGTGGTTCTCGTCGCCGCCCGCGGCGCCATGCCAGGCGGGCGCGTTGCTCCCTGCCAGGTTGGCCTGGGCGCTGGGCGCGGTATCGCGCGCGGCGGCGTAGACCTGGGTGTCGGCCTGGCCGCCGTCGCGGCCGCCCGGCGTGGCGGGCGTGCCGCCCTCGCCGCGGCCGTTGTACAGCGCGCCCACGACGATGGGCTGGTCCACGTCGTCGTCCAGGAAGCGCACCAGCACCTCCTGGCCGATGCGCGGCACGAAGCTCATTCCCATGCCCGCGCCCGATTGGCGCTGCGCCACACGGGCCCAGCGGCTCTTGGCCAGCCCCTCCGCGTCGTCGGCCTGCCAATGGAAACGGATGCGCACGTCGCCGCGCTTGTTGCGCAGGATCTCGTCCTGCTCCCGCGCCTGTACCGCGCCGTCCGCGTCCGTGACAATGGCCGTGTGCACGCCGTGGACCGACGGCGCGCCGCTCAGGCGCGCGCCTCGTGTCTGCGGCAGCGGCCGCCGCCAGGGACGGTCGCAGCGCACCGCCTGGAAGCGGTTGGCGTAGCCGACCTCGCGCGCCTTCGCCAACACGGCAGCGTCTGGCCGCGACGGATCGGCGCCCGTGCGCTCGGTGCCTGGCGACTCGGGAGCCTCGGCGTCCAACGCCAGATACGCATCCAGCCCGCCCAGCCGCTGCGCCAGCGAGGCGCGGGTTTCGGGCGGCAGGTTGTTGATGCCTACGTGCTCGACCCGGTCCAGCGCGAAGGCGGGCTCGAAGCCCTCTTCGCTGGCGGGCCCCAGTGGAGACATGTTCTGCAAAGTGAAGCGCGTGCCGGAACGGAAGGTGCGTACGCTGCCCAGACCGACAAAGGTTTCCGCAGCGGCCTGCACGGCTTCCATCGCCAGGGTGGCCTGACGCCGCGCCTCGGCCTCATCGGCAAAGCTGCCGTGGCCGGCGACTTCGTACCATTCCAGGCCGGCATCCTCGCCGCCGTCGACAGGACGCGCCAGCGCCTCGGCCGCCACCGCGCGCTTGCCGCCGCCATGCCAGCCCAGGACCGTGACGCGGTCCGGACCGCGCCGCCATTGGCGCGCCATGGCCTGCACGGTGTCACGCGATTCGGTCGCGCCCGCACGGTGAAAGCGCACGCCCTCGCCCGCGGACTCCGCGTCCTCGGCCAGGCCGCGGCTATCGGCGAAGATCAGCACGACATGCCGCGCAGGGACCTCCGGGTCTTCAACCACCGTCCAGCCCAGTCCCGCCTCGGCCAGCAGGCGGCTGATGAAGGCGTGGTCGGTCTCGCGATACTGCGTGGTGTAGGGGCGCGGCGCCAGGCCAGCCTGCGCTTCAGCCGCGTCGGTGGCCACGCGATGCACATAGCCTTCGTAGCCGCCCAACACATGGCCGACGATGTCCAGCACGGAACGCGCTTCGAACACGCGGCTGTTGCGCTGCTGCGTGGCCAGCCACAGCCAGGGCGCGAACGTGAGGCGGTAGCGCGCCAAGCCCGCGTTGCCCGACAGCAGCTCGGCTTCGCGGACCAGGCCGCTACGGCCCGCGCGACTGCCATCGGCGCGCGTGGTCCACAACGTCACGGGGCGTCCGATCATGTCGCGCAGATCCAGGCCGGCGTTGTCGGACAGCGCGACCACGCGCGTCTGCGAGATGCCCGACAAGGCTTCGCGCGCGATCCAGCCCTCGACCTGCAGCGAGGCGAGCGCGCCCTCGCCTTCCAGGCTGTAGAGGCGGGCGTCGGAACTGAACAGGCCGGGCGTTGCAGTCGGATCCATTGCGGGGAAAAACCTTCTCTGAAGACTCAGGGTTCGACCTGGGCTTGCGGATTGGGGCATTCGGGCGCGGTGCCCCAATAGCCTGAACACACCCGCAAGCGGCATTGCTCGCTTTCCAGGAAGCCCAGCTTGCGGCACTGCTCCAGGCGCGCCGCCAGGGGCGAGCCCGGCAGTTCGCGGACAAAGACGCCGTCGTTCTTGTAGACCTTGGTCCCAGGCGGCGAAGCAGGCGGCAGGCCATAGGACATCAGCGCGGCCAGCAGCGCGGCGTCGGAATCGTTGCGCGGCGTCTTCGCGCGCTGCGGCGCGGCCTGGGGCGGCGCCTTGGGCGCGGCTTGCGAGGTGTTCGCGCGCTGCACGGTGGGTCCGGTTGCCTTGGGCGCGGCAGCCTGCGCCTGCAACGCTGCACGAGGCGGCGGCGCGGCGGTGACGGCCAGCGCCGACAAGGGATTCTCGGGCACGCGGTCCTCATCGGCATTGGGAAGTCCCAATTGCGCCAGGGGATGGTCTTCGATGACGGCAGCCGAAGCAGGCTGCGTGTCGGCATCGGCCGCTGCCACGCGTGCACTCGCGGCCGGCGCAGGCGACACGGCCGCGGGCTGGGGCGGCTGCGCGGCCGGGGGAGTTGATTCGGCAACCACAGGCAGCGGCGGCGTATCGAACACGCTGTACAGCATGGCGCCCGCGGCGCCAGTCAACAACACCAGCAGCAGGGCCAGCGGCAGGCGGGAACGGCGCTTGGGCGCCAGGTGTTTGACCTCCGCGTCCGGCACCCGGCCCTCAAGCGCGGCGAGGATGCGCGAGGCCGCGCGTTCATCCGATGACGGTGAACGTCCTGCGAGCAAGCTGGGAACAGAGGTCGGTGATCGCGATCTTTTTTCGTCTTCTGCCATGCGAAGTCCCGTGTCTGCAGGGGCTGTCTGCACCCCTGTAACCAAGGGGTTCGAGAATACCTGATGACTTCTTTCACATCACCGTTTCTTGTTACGAGTTCTAAGCTACAGACGCGTTTTGCAACGCCCAAGCGCTTGCCTGAATCCCAAATAGAACAAAAGATTACGCCTTCGTAACTGAGGGACCTCCTTGCTGCTCCTGCTGCCTCTCTACTTTCTGCTCGCCATCGGCGTCTCCGCGTTGCTTGTCTTTCCGTCCTTGCGGGAGGCCTCGGCACGGGGAGCGCGCGCGTTCGCGCAGGGAATACGCCGGGGCATGGCGCGCGGCGCGGGACACGCCGGCGGGGCCGTGGGCGACTCCGCGCAGGCGCTGCGCGCGGGCTTCGGAAAGGCCGGCGGCGCGTTTTCGGCGTACCGCTGGCACATCGCCGTAGGCCTGCTGGTGGTGCTGCTTCCGTCACTTTTCGCTTTCGTCATGCGACACAATCACACATTTGTTTACGAGGATCGGACCGCGGGTCCGGACCCCCGCATCCAGGCTTTGCTGACCGGCGAAAGACTGGTCCCGCCGCCCCCGCTGGCGCCTGAAGCATTCACCACGCGCGAAGTGGAATTGGTGCGTCCCAACCTGGGCGGCGCCAGCCGCGACTGGAACCTGCTGGACGCCGATTACCGCCAGCGCCTGCTGGCCGCTTACCGCGTGATGCGTGAAGAGCACGGCTACGAGATGGTGCTGATCGAAGGCTATCGCAGCCCGGACCGCCAGGCGCAACTCGCGAAGATGGGCTCGCACGTGACCAATGCCGGCGCCTACCAGAGCTATCACCAGTTTGGTCTGGCCGCGGACAGCGCCTTCCTGCGCGACGGCAAGGTGGTCGTGTCCGAGAAGGATCCCTGGGCCATGCGCGGCTATGAACTCTTCGGCGAAACCGCCGAGCGCGTCGGCCTGACCTGGGGCGGCCGCTGGAAGATGATGGACTTCGGCCACACCGAACTACGCCGCCCCGGCGTCATGCGGCGCAACGGCGAGGCCGCGCAATGATCAACTCCGCAAACGTCGGATCGCATCCATGAGCCGCATACTCAGAACCGGGCTCCTGCTGGCCCTAGTCTTCGGCGTGGTCTGGCTCGCCGTCATCATCTGGTGGCAGGAGTCGCGCACGCTGCCCACGGGCGTGGACATCGGCCTCTATCTGTTCGCGCTGCCGCTGGCGCTGATTGTCGCTGCATGGGGCGGCGCGCGCATCGTCCACGCGCGGCGCGAGGCCCGCGCCGCGCCGGCCCAGCCTGCACAGGACAACACGGCCTCAACCGCCGAGCCCGCGCCGGCCGCCGCGCGCCTGCGCGTGCTGGCCAGCGCGGCCAGCGCCGCCATGGGCAGCGAGCCCGCCGCCATCCACGCGGCGCTGGCCGCACAGCAGCGTCCGGACCTGGATCCCTCTTTCAAGAACACGCAAGGCTTTCCGGTCTTCAGCGCGCGCGCGCCGCAGCTCGATACCGATGCGCTGCGCGCAACGGCGCGCGAGGCCCGCGCCCCGGCCGCCGCGCTCGAGGAAGAACGCGTGCGCGCAACCGCTCTGCTGGCGGAAGTGGTGGAGGCGCTGTCGCAGGAGGCGCGCGGCATCGTGCTGAACCAGGACGAACCGCAACGCGACGAAGCCTGGCCGCTGCTGCAGCTGGAACTGCTGCTGCCGGCGCAATGGCCCGACGCCGTGCGCGACCATGCCGCGCACCAGGTGCGCGCGATGGCCACATGGCCGGCCAGTCGCATCGTTCAGCGCCTGCATGCCGCGCAAGACGCGCTCGCCTGCGACGGCCTATTGCGCCAGCTGGCGCAGGAACCCCTGACCGCGCGCAGCGCCACGCTGCGTCTGGTCGCGGTCGCCGATTCCTACATCGACGCCACACGGGTGGAGCAATGGGACGCCGCAGGCCAGCTCATGACCAATTCCAATCCGCAGGGCCAGGTTCCTGGCGAAGCCGCGGCGGGCCTGCTGCTGGACCTGGCCGCGCAAGCGTCCGGCGGCGAGCCCGCACGTACCGACTCCGCGCTGATCCTTATCCTGTCGGCACAAGCGCAGCGCGCGGTCGGCGCCGACGCGCGCGGCGCGCTGCATGAACCCCGGCTGACCGAATTGGCCACGCAATTCCTGGCCGAACAAGACCAGCCCGCCGACGGCGTGGCCGCGTTGATCAGCGATGCCGACCACCGTGGCAGCCGCCCGCTGGAGACCGCCGGCCTGGCTGCGGCGCTGTTTCCGGCGCTGGACCCCAATCAGGACTGCCTGGCCGTGGGCTCCGGCTGCGGCCACACCGGCGCGGCCGCGCATCTGCTGACCGTGGCCGTCGCGGGCGCCGCCTGCGCCCAGGCCGGCGCGCCCGTGCTCGCACTCATGACCCAGGACCCCGCGCTGCGGACGCTGGTGCTGGTGTCTTCCTCCGAACCCCTCCCCGCCTGACCCACAAGAACATAGCTCAAACCATGCGCAGCCCCTCCGATCTCCTATCCGGCGCCTCCCGCGCCATCAGCGAAGGCCGACATTGGTCCTCGCGCGCGCTGGCCAGTCCCCGCACCTTCATGGCGCTCGGGCTGCTGGCCCTGGTGGTGTTCCTGTTCCTGTTCGCCGACACGGTGGAGATCGGCCTGGTCTGGGCGGGCATCGCCCTGGGCGTCTGCGTGCTGCTGTGGCTATGCGCCTATCTGTGGCGCCGGCGGCGCACCCGCAAGGCAAACAAGAACCTGGGCGATATGCTGGAGCAGCAGGTGCAGACCGGCGCCGCCGCCAACCGCAATGACGTGGAAGCGCTGCGCACGCGGCTGACCCAGGCGGTACGCACCATCAAGACCTCGAAGATCGGCCAGACCTCGGGCAACGAGGCTCTGTACGAGTTGCCCTGGTACATCGTCATCGGCAACCCCGCGGCCGGCAAGAGCAGCGCCGTGATCAATTCCGGCCTGCAGTTCCCCTTCGCGGACAAGAACGGCGCGGCGGTGCGAGGCGTGGGTGGAACGCGCAACTGCGACTGGTTCTTCACCACCGAAGGCATCCTGCTGGACACCGCCGGGCGCTACTCGGTGCATGAAGAGGACCGCAACGAATGGATGGGTTTCCTGGACCTGCTCAAGCGGCACCGTCCCAAGGCGCCCATCAACGGCATCATCGTCGCCGCCAGCATCGACGAGCTGACGGGCGCAGGCCCCGAGTTCGCGATCAACCTGGCCAAGAACCTGCGCCAGCGCGTGCAGGAGCTGACCGACCGCCTGGAAGTGTTCGCGCCGGTCTACATCATCTTCACCAAAGCCGACCTGATCTCGGGCTTCAGCGAGTTCTTCTCCGACAGCGACCAGAGCGAGCGCGACCGCGTCTGGGGCGCGACCCTGCCCTACGGCGCCGAGGAAAACCGCGACGTGCTGGCGCTGTTCGACAGCCGCTTCGACGAGCTGTATGAAGGCCTGAAGGAAATGGGCACGGCGCAGATCTCGCTGCGCAACAGCCGCGACCTGCCCCCGGGCCTGCTGACGTTTCCGCTGGAATTCGCCGGCATCAAGCCCGCGCTGCGCACGTTCCTGTCGACGCTGTTCGAGACCAATCCGTTCCAGTACAAGCCGGTATTCCGTGGCTTCTACTTCACCAGCGCGCTGCAGGAAGGCGTCACGCAAAGCACGTCAACCGAACGGCTGGCCGAACGCTTCGAGCTGCGTCCCGCCGCGCGCGCGCAGTCGCGCAGCGTGACCTCCAACAACGGCTTTTTCCTGCGCGACCTGTTCTCCAGCGTGATCTTCGCGGACAAGAAGCTGGTGCGCCAGCACGCCAGCCCCGCCAAGACGCGCATGCGCTATCTGGCCTTCTTCGGCCTGGTGCTGGCGCTGGGACTGGTGCTGGGCGGCTGGAGCTGGTCGTACCTGGGCAACCGGCAACTCGCGCACAACGTGCAGGCCGACCTGGACAAGGTGGTGCGCCTGCAAAGCGAGCGCACCGACCTGCAGAGCAGGCTCGAAGCGATGGAGATCCTGCAGGACCGCATCGAGCAACTGGACCGATATTCCTCCAGCCGGCCGTGGTCCCTGGGACTCGGCCTGTACCAGGGCGACGTGCTGAAGGAGCGGCTGCTGGCCGAGTACTACAACGGTGCACGCCAATTCATGCTGACGCCGGTGAAGACCAGCCTGGAAGACTTCCTGGCCAAGGTCGATACCTCTGCCGCGGCGGCCAACGGGAGCGCGCCGCAACCGGCGCCGCAGCAGGCCCGCGCCGCGCAGGCAGCCAATGGCGACACCCTGTTCCAGGATGCCTCGCCCACCAATGCGGACGACGCCTACAACGCGCTCAAGACCTATCTGATGATGGCCAATCATCAGCACGTGGACCCCACGCACCTGTCCGACCAGATCACGCGTTTCTGGCGCGGCTGGTTGGAGACCAACCGCGGCGCCATGCCGCGCGACCAGTTGATCCGCAGCGCCGAGCGGCTGATCTCGTTCTATGTCGGCCGGGCGCAGGACGACGGCTGGCCGCAGATCGACACCAATCTGGCGCTGGTCGAGAAGACCCGAGGCAGCCTGCGCGCCGTGATGCAGGGCATGCCGGCGCGCGAACGCGCCTATGCCACGCTCAAGGCGCGCGCCGCCACGCGCTTCCAGGCCATGACGGTGGCACGCATCGTCGGCGAGAACGACGCGGGCGTGGTCGCGGGCAGCTACGCCATCCCCGGCACCTTCACGCGTGAAGCCTGGGAGCAGTACATCCAGCCCGCCATCGGCGAGGCGGCCAAGAAGGAAGTGCAGACCAGCGACTGGGTGCTGGGCGTGAACGCGCGCGACGACCTGACACTGGAAGGCAGCCCGGAGCAGATCCAGAAAAGCCTGGCGACGATGTACAAGACCGAGTACGCCGAGGAATGGCAGAAGTTCCTGCGCGGCGTGACAATCAAGCCCTTCACCAGCTTCGAGCAATCGGTGGGCGCGATGAACCGCCTGGGCGATCCGCAGACCTCGCCCATCGCCAAACTCATCAACACCACCTATGAGCAGACCTCCTGGGACAATCCTTCGCTGATCAACGCCGGGCTGCAGCAGGCGCAGAGCGGCCTGGTCGGCTGGTTCAAGCGCGTCATCCTGCGCCAGACGCCGCCGTCCGCCGCGCCCGCCACCACCGCCAACGGCGAGGCGATTCCGATGGGTCCGGTGGGCCGCGAGTTCTCCGACGTGGCGCGCCTGGTGGTCACGCGCGACAATCAGTCGCTGCTGGGCAACTACATGGGCGCGCTGTCGAAGATCCGCACCCGCTTCAACCTGCTGAACAACCAGGGCGATCCCGGCCCCGGCGCGCTGACGCTGATGCGCCAGACGCTGGAAGGCAAGGAATCGGAACTGGCCGATGCGCTGAAGCTGGTGGACGAGCAGATGCTGGCAGGCATGTCGGCGACGCAGCGCGAGACCCTGCGTCCGCTGCTGGTGCGCCCGCTGATCCAGGCCTACGCCGTGACCATGCAACCGGCGGAGTCCGAGCTGAACAAGGTCTGGAACGCGCAGGTCTACCGTCCGTTCAACCAGACCCTGGCGGAGAAGTATCCCTTCGCCAGCCGCGCCAGCGTGGAGGCCAGCAGCGACGAGATCGGCCAGGTGTTCGGCCCGCAGGGCAGCATCGCCAGGTACGTCAACGACACGCTGGGTCCGCTGACCGTGCGCCGCGGCGACATCCTCACGGCGCGCACCTGGGGCGACATGGGCGTGAGCCTGCAGCCCGCCTTCACGGCCAACTTCGCGCAATGGGTGGCGCCGCTTTCGGGCGGCGCGGCCGGCAGCGGCGCGGCCAGCCAACCCCAGACGCTGTTCCAGATCCAGCCCAAGCCCGCGGCCGGCGTCACCGAATACACGATCGAGATCGACGGCCAGCAGCTGCGCTACCGCAACACTCCGCCGCAGTGGGTCAATTTCGTGTGGCCCAACGCGCAGGGCGCCCCCGGCGCGCGCATCACCGCCACCACCTTCGACGGCAGCGTGGTCGAGATCGTCAACGAACCCGGCCGCTTCGGCCTGGAGCGTTTGATCGCCACCGCCCAGCGCACCGCCAACGCCGACGGCAGCTTCAACATGAGCTGGGGTAAGTCCAACGTGACGGTGCCAGTGAAGCTGCGCATCATCAGCAACGCCCAGGCGTCCGGCGCCGGCGGCAGCGAGCCCGGCGGCAGCCAGGGCCTGCGCAACCTGCGCCTGCCCTCGTCCGTGATCGGCGCCGCTTCCGAATCCTCCGCCCAGACGCAACCCGGAGCGCCGCAATGAGCAACCCGCAGTCCCCCTTGTTCCGCACGGCTTACTTCGGCAAGATCCCCAGCCGCGGCGATTTCGTGAAGAACACCTCGCATCCGCAGCTGATGGCCACGCTGGACGCCTGGGTCGCCAGCACCATGGAGATGCTGGCGCAGGAGCCGCACTGGAAGGCGCTGTACGACGAGGCCGAGCCCATGCCGTTCGCCATCCTGGGGTCGCGCGGCAAGCTGGCCATCGCGGGGCATCTGCAACCCAGCCAGGATCTGTCGGGCCGCCGCTATCCCTTCCTGTCCGCCACCTCCGTGGAAGTGCAGAAGCCGCTGGCCTTCATCGCCCGCAGCCCCATCGCCTTCAGCCGCATGTGGAACCGCATGAGCGGCGCCGCCGTCCTGCTGATGCAGGACAGCGATCCCGCCTCGGCGCTGCAGACGCTCAACGAACTGGAAGGCGAGATCCGCACGGCGGCCGACGACGGTTTCGATGCCTTCGTCGACCTGCAGACGGTGGAACGGCTGGAAGCGATGCTGCGCGGCAACGGCCACGCAGCGCGCGTGCACGACATCATCCTGGCGCTGGGCATCCTGCTGGGGCCGGTGATGTCCAGCGGCTCCTCGCAGCTGGACAAGGGACTGTCGCTGCCACTGCCTGACGATCCGCTCTACATCAATCTGGTGGCCGCCTACTGGATGACGCTGATCTCGCCCTTCCTGTCCCGCGCGGACTTCGAGATCACGCTCTTCATCGGCCGCATCGCCGGCAAGCACCGGCTGGCCGTGGATTTCCGCGGCGCCTCGCCGCAGACGCTGGCCAGCCTGCTGTCCACGCCGCAGGCGTATGCCGAACAGCACATCGTGCTGGAAGACGCGCCCTGGGTCCGCAACCACGTGTCGGCCAGCCATGGCCTGGCCAAGCTGTCCAGCTACCTGGACCAGCCGCGCCTGTCCTTGCGCCTGGCGCTGGACACTTTTCTTGAAGTCTTCACCGGAGCCTGACCATGCGCTACTCCTTACTGCTCATGGCTGCGCTGTATGCCTGCACGGCGGCGGCCCAGGACGCGGCCACGGTGGTGCCCGCCAACGTCATCCCCCAGCCCGGCCAGGTCGTGGCCAGCGGCGCCGTGCCGGACGAGGCCACCAAGGCCGACGTGCTGGCGCGGCTGCAGCAGGTGTACGGCGTGGGCAACGTGATCGACCAGATCGATGTGGGCGGCGTGGTCGCGCCGCCCAACTGGTCCGAACACGTCGGCAAGCTCATCGGCCAGCCATTGAAACAAATCAACCGCGGCCAGCTGGAAATCGACGGCACCCAGATCCGCCTGCGCGGCGAAGTGCAGAACGAAGCCTCGCGCCAGCAGATCGCCAGCGCCTTCGCGACCTCGCTCAATCCCACCTACAAAATCGTCAACGGCCTGCGCGTGTCGGCCAGCAAAGACGAGCAGGGGCTGCTCGACCAGGTCCTGACCAATCGCGTGGTGGAATTCGAGACCGGTAGCGCCACGCTCACCGCGCGCGGCCGCGAGCTGCTGGACAAGGTGGCGGACGTGGTGCCCAAGCTGCACAGCAACAAGGTGCAGATCATCGGCCACACCGACAGCTCCGGCAGCCGCAGCACCAACCTGGCGCTGAGCCAGGCGCGCGCCGACGCCGTCAAGACCTACCTGATGGACAAGGGCCTGCCGCCCGCGCGCTTCGAGACGCTGGGAGCCGGGCCCGACCAGCCGGTCGCCACCAACGCCACGGCTGAAGGCCGCGCCAAGAACCGCCGCATCGAGTTCCGCGCCAGCCGCTAGGCGCCGGGCCGGCCCGCAAGGGCCGGCTCACTCAAGCAATGACTGGGCTCAGCCGTTGTGGTCCGTCGGCTTGGGCACGCCCAGCAGCTCTTCCAGGCCGGACAGCTCATCGCCATTCTTGAGGACCGTACGCAGCCACAAGTGCAGCGACATCTCGCCCCAGCTGGCGGCCTTGTCGGCCAGATAGGCCACGGGGCTGTGAGGCTCGGTGCGGCGGAAGAATTCCGCCACTTCACGCAGCTGCGCCAGCGCCTGCTCGCGCGTTTGCAGCGGGCCGCGCGCGGCTGCGGGCGCGGCGGGAACGGTATCAGCGGCGGACAAGGTCGGCTCCATCCGGGGGGCTGCGGGCGCAGCGGTGGGAGCGGCCAGCGCCGCGGTATCCGCGCGCACCAGCAGCCCGGCGTCGCGGGCGAAGCGGCGGGTCAGCTCGGTCACGTCGCGCAGCGCGTCGCGCACCGGCGAGAAGGCCGGGCCCTCATCGCCCAGGCGCTGCGCCAGGGTCTGTTCCAGCGTATCCAGCGCCGCGAAGCAACTTTGCAGACTGCCTTCCAGCTCGGAATAAAAAGCCGGCGGCGTGTCGCGGCGCGCGGCGTCGAACTGGTCCAGCGTGAGCTTGCCGCGCGTGATCTCGGCCGCGTTCTGCGGCGTGCGCTTGACCGCGTTGGCCAGCTGCGAGGCGCTGTCCCACAGCGCCGCTCCATAGCGCCCGCCTTCGGACTGCGTCAACGGCAGTTCGCGGATCAGCTGTTGCGAGCGCGCCAGCAACCAGGCCAGATTGCCCACGCGCTGCTGTACATCGCCCTCGTCCGGCACGGGATGCAGGCCCTCCCAGTAGTGGCGGCACAGGCCGTCCACCAGCAGATAGCCATCACGCAGTCCGGCGAAGCCGCGCGTCTTGGCCCAGGCCTCGGCCAGCCAGGCAGCCACGCGCACGTCCTTGCTCTGTTCACGCAGCACCGTGGTGCAGATGCGGATGACTTCCGGCCAGTCGGCTTCTTTGATGGCTATGACCCAGTCGCCCTGGTCCAGGTTCGGGTCATCGTGGCGGCGGGCTTCGCGTACGGCGTCGAACTCGGCGGAAAACACCATGTCGGCGCCGCAGGGCGCCTCGCCGGGTATGGGCTGCAGCAGTGTGTCGATATCGCTCATATAGGTCTTGTCGGATGGCAGGATCGCGGCCGCCGGGCCTGCGGCCGGCGGCGAGAAGAGGACCGATCCTCCCATATCTGTAACGGCCTTGCGTTTGAAGATGACACGTCCTATTACAAAACGCATCACGGACCCTGGATATCATGCGGGTTCCCCAGGACAAGGATGCGCGATGAACAAGTCATTCCACATGATGCCCGACGGCCGCTTCATCAACGGCAAGCCGCGCCGCTGCCCCGATGGCACCTACGTCGGCGACGGCGGGCCCGTCACGCGCGCGCCGGATGGCACTTACGTCGCCGGCAAGCCGCAGCGCGCGCCTGACGGCCGCTACCTCGGCGGCGACGGTCCGGTCCGCATGGCGCCCGACGGCACGTTCGTCACCGGCACGCCGCGGCAGGCCCCGGACGGCACCTATCTGTAAGCACACATAACCAACTGACAGGGCAACAGGCAGCCATGGCGCAGCTATCGGTGATACGCAAGGGCGACCGCACCTCGCATGGCGGGGTCGTCGTCACTGGCGACGAAACAGTGATGATCTTCGGCCAGCCCATGGCCCGGCTGGGCGACCGCGTCACCTGCCCCAAGTGCGGCGGCACGCACACCATCGTCGAAGGCGCGGCCGCCGTCAGTTCGGACCGGCGCACCGCGCTGGAAGGCATGAAGACGTCCTGCGGCGCGACCTTGATCGCGAGCCAGCAGTTTTATCGGCTGGAGCAGGGCTAGGCCGCGGACCGCGCACACAGGCGCCGCAGTCCCAGGCGCAGCGCCAATACCGCGAACGCGATGGGCAGCACCATGTCCAACTGCGCCACAAACAGTTCCATGGTGGCCTCGCCGGGCGCCCAGGTATTGCCGAACACCTGCGGGTCCGGCGGCGCCAGATACAGCGCGATCAGCGCGGCGGCCAGCGTCGCCACGGCCCGCCATGCAACCGAGCGGCGCACCCGCGCCACGCGCTCGGCCAGCGCCAGCGCCAGCAGGCCGGCCAGCCCCGCCAAGGCGGAATCGACATAGAACTCGAACGGCCCGTACATGAACGGCGCATCCGGAATCATCCAACCGTAGGCATCGGTCTTCAGCACCGAAATCAGGCAAGCGCCAAAGAGCGCCGCCGCGGCGGACAGCAGCAGAAAATCACAGAAGCGCAGGAAGAATTTCGACATCACGGAACGGGAATGCGCCGCGTGCGGCGGCGGGTGGCGAGTTGCGGGCGCAAGAATGCCACAGGAGCCCGCCCGCCGCATCCGATCCGCAGCGGGCGCCACGATTGCGCGCGGACCAGCGGCACACTGCGTTCTCTGAGAGAATGCCGCCTGTCTCCCAGGCCCCATCGATTAGACCTCAAGCAGCACCCATGACGCTTCCGCAATCCAGGCTGTACCCGTTGCTGTTGGCCGGCGCGCTCGCGCTTGCCCAGGCCGCCCTGCCGGCATCTGCCCTCGCCAGCTCGTCCGCCAGGAAGCCATCCACCCGCAGCACGCCCGCGGCGGCGCCGCAGGGGATGCCGCAGTACGGCAAGGGAGAACACGGCCGCTACCTGATCCTGAGGCTGGACAACAGCCGAGGCAGCGCCATCGCTCCGAATACGCCATACCGCCTGTTCCTGACAGGCAAGGGCCAGTCCATCGAGGGCATGCCCGACCACGACGGCATCGTGCACGGCGTCACCGACGCGCTGGGCCGCAGCGCCTGGATCTGGACCCGCGAGGCGCATCCCGCCAAGGACTTCACGTTGATCCGGCGCATAGGCAGCGGTGCCTGGGGCACTGTGTTCCAGTTGCAAAGCGGCGGGGATAAGGATCCGCTAGGGGGCTGGCCTTACGTCACCACCATGCACGTGCGTTGGGGCGAGCAATGGGTGGACCTGGGCTACAGCACCGCCCAGGGCAATACGGCGTACTTCAGCCACGATCGGCCGGCGGCCTCCCTCTCGATATCCGTCGAAGCGAGCGCGGCGGAAAACCGCCAGTGCTTCGACGAGCTGGACGCCATCAACCGCAAATTCAGCCAGAACGATGCCGAGGGCGCCCTGCAATGGGTGGATGCCACCGGCTGCGGCGCGCAGCCGCGGCAACAGCTGGACATGGCCAACCTGTTGCTGATGGCCGGCCGCGCCGACCTGGCGCGGCAATGGCTGGAACGTGCCCGCTCCGCGCCCTCGCCGGTGGAGCGCGATGTGCTGCGCGCAAGATTCAAGCTGGAACGCCTGCTGGGCATGCCGGCCCTGGCGCTGGAGGACGCAGTGGAATTGCAGCGGCGCCAGGCCGAGGTGCCGCTGCAGGACGAACCCGACTGGGCCAACAGCATCGCCTATTATCTGGCGGATTTTCCCGACCATCTGGCAGAAGCGGAAGCCCAGGCGCGCAAGTCCATCGCCAACTCCGGCCCTCTCCCCTACAACCTGGGAACCCTGGGCTGGATCGTGACCCTGAGGGGCGACATCGACGGCGGAATGGACCTGCTGAAGCAGTCCTACCGCGAGATTCCGCGCGACGAGGAAATCGTGGCCGATTACGGCCTGGCGCTGTGGCGCCATGGCCAGCCGGGCCTGGCCGCGCGGCTCTGGGCCCAGGCCGAGGCGCAATGCGTGTGGGGCGGACGCATGCATGACGCACTGCGCGAAGCCGGCCATCCCCATCCCTACTTCCAGGCGGCAAATTCCCCCGCGGTAGAGGCCTATCAGCAACGCTGCTCGGCGCCGCAGACCAAACGCAAGGCCAAGCCCGGCGAACAGCGCAACGCCGCGCCCGAAGCGTAAAATTGCCTGGATAGACCAGCCGCACGCCATGCGCCCGCCACAGGCGCTTGGCGCAGGAGACCATCATGAAATCCGCCTTGACCCGCCTGCTTTCCCTTTTGGCCACGGCCGTGATCCTGGCCGCTTGCGCGCAAGGCAATGGCGGCCCGCCGCATCCCGGCGCGGTCAACCCCTACAGCGAAGGCGGGTTCCACGACGCCGGCCCCAACTACCCCGACACCGGCCGCTGACAAGCGCCGGCTTCAGGCTTCCCGCAGCGTGCCCGACTTCAGCAGAGGCGCCAGGATGCCAGCGGTGTAGACCCGCGCCAGGTTCACCAGGAAATCGGTGAAATCCGCCTTCGCCGCGTGATCGGCCTGATCCGAGATCACCCGCAGCACCGCGAAGGGCACGCCGAATTCGTGGCAGACCTGCGCCATCGCCCCGCCTTCCATTTCCAGGCAGAGCGCATCGGGCAGGCGCTGGCGCAGCTCGCGCGCATGGTCATTGCTGTTGACGAAGACGTCGCCGGTGGCGATGAGGCCATGGTGCACGCGCGGCGGCTGCGCGCGCTGCCCCGCCGTCAAGCCGGCATGGCCGCGCGCGAACTGTGCCGCGCTTTCCAGCAGCCTCGCGCTCAGGACCGGATCCGCGTCGAAGCGCTCGCGCCCCAGCAAGGGAATCTCATGCTGTCCGAACAGCGGGCGCGCGTCCATGTCATGCTGCATCAGCGCGCTGGCCACGACCACGTCGCCTACCGCCACGTCCTCGTGCAGGCCGCCCGCCAAGCCGGTGAAGATCACCCGCGATGCCTTGAACTCCTGGATCACGATGGACGCGGTAGCTGCCGCGGCTACCTTGCCGATCCGGCTCAACGCGATCACGCAGGGCGTGCCCCACAGGGTGCCGACATGGAAGTCGCGCATGGCGACGCGGTGGATGGCGGCGCCCGGATCCATCGCCGCGAGCAAGTCGGCGATTTCTTCGTGCAAGGCGCCCAGTATGGCTAAAGGTCCCATGTACATCTACTCTGGTCATGCGCGGCCCGCGGCCGCACTGCCCGCAACATACCCCAAGCGCCGCTCGGCCGCCAACGCGGGCGCGCCGTCCGGCCTGGCCCGCCGGATTGCTACTTTCGATGTAGTACGGTTTTCCTCCTGCGTCCGCGCCGCCCCGCAAACCCAGCCAGGACAGCGGATCGCTACCAATTAGCTAGTCAAAAGTACGGTGTATGTCCGATCAGCAGGGAAAGCACGCCCCGGGCAGGCCCGCAGCGGCGTGCTAGCTTACGTCGCGCAGGACGCGGGCCATGCCAGCAAGCAGATTCATCGCAAGACTCCATCTGTGGAGAACGATCATGGTGAAGAATCTAGCCGTATTCTTCGATGGGACCTGGAACGAACCCAACGACCGCACCAATGTCTACGAACTCTACAAAGCGGCGCCCGAGACCTCCACGCAGGAAACGTTTTACATAGAAGGCGTGGGCACGCAGGGCCAGGGCCTGTGGGCCGCCATCGACAAGTTCGCCGGCGGCGCCTTTGGCGCGGGACTGTCGGCCAACATCCGCACGGGCTACCGCTGGCTTTGCCAGCGCTACGAACCGCGCGACCGCATCTTCCTGTTCGGTTTCAGCCGCGGCGCCTACTCCGCCCGCAGCCTGGCCGGCATGGTGCGCAAATGCGGCCTGCTGAATGATCCCTCAGACAACAACGTGGCGGAAGCCTATGCGCTCTACCGCGACGACTGCATCCCCTCGTCGCTGGAAGCCGCGACCTTCCGCGTCAACTTCTCGCGCGAGACCGACGTGCATTTCGTCGGCGTCTGGGACACGGTCGGCAGCCTGGGCATACCGGTGGGCGGCATCCCCTTTCCGGGCTTCTCCAGGTTCTACAACTTCCACGACACCGAACTCAGCAACCACGTCCATCACGCCTATCACGCCATCGCCACCAACGAATTCCGCGAACCGTATGCGCCGACCCTGTGGACCCGTCTGGCCAACTCCGAGCCGCGCCCGCCCGACCATCCGGTCGAGCAACGCTGGTTCATCGGCGCCCATTCCGACATCGGCGGCGGCTACCGCGACGGCAGCTTGCAAACGCTGCCGGCTTCGTGGCTGCAGGAGAAGGCGCGCCAGGCCGGCCTGGAAGCCGGGCTGGCGCAGCGCGTCGCGACGGACTACGAGCAATGCGAGCCGCACGATTCCTACCGCGAATTCACCGAAAAGGTGCTGATCCATGTGAAAAAACGCCCCAGGCTGTGGGACGGTGCGACCGTGCTCAATCTGACGGTGGACGAGCGTCTGGTGAAGCGGTTCGGGCTCAGCCAGGAATTCCTGAAGGATTATCCCGACTTCAAGGATGAGCTGGAAAAACTGCCTGTCGCGCGGCCATGACCGCCCCGCCGCGCACCGCGGAACAGGCCATGAAAGCACTCGCAATAGAGTGATGCAATGCGCTTGGAAATGAGACTTTACGACTTAATGCGATACAAACTTCGGTCCGTCGGAGTGTGGCGGGAAAACCATGCTGTGGACGGTACATTTCAAGTAACCTCCGGCCACCAGTCATTGTTACGAGCCGATGTTTACGCATGTTCCGCAATGTCTTTGCTCTCAAATCCCTTGAAAGGTATTTCCTGACACTGGCTGCAGGCGTAGCGCTGCCGGTCTCCATGCTGACCGTGATCGTGGTACAGCAGAACTGGCAGTCGCTGGCCGCCACCGACGACGCCATGAAAGGCTTCATCGTGGTCCGCACGACCCTGCTGACGATGGAGGCGGTATCCGCCGAGCGCGGACCCATGAACTCGGCGCTGGGCTCCGATCTGCCGGTTCCCGAAAACATCCTGCACGCGCTGGCTGAAGCGCGCCAGCGCACCAATGCGCGGATCGCCGACCTGCTTGCCCTCTACCGTGCTCCGCTCAACCCCAACGGCGCCCGTGAATTCACCAATATCCAGCGCATTCGCGAGTCGTTGTTGAACGCCCGCGCCAGCGCCGACGCAGCCATCGCCGCACCCCGCGCCAACGTCTCCGGCTACAACCTGTGGACGGTGGTCGGCGACATGGTCGCGCTGGTGCCCGAGCTGCGCGCCGCGATGTCCGACGGCATCGGCCTGGTCGCCCGGAACCAGGGCGAGGACTTCGACCTGCTGTCGCTGGCGTTGCTTGCCGGAGAACTGCGCGAGCAGGCCGGACTGGTGGGTTCCACCTTCGCGCCAGCCCTGAGCAAGCGCCGCACGCTGACCGCCAGCGATCAGCTGAGAATCGAACGCGTGATCGGCCGCATCGACGAACTGCGCGCGCTGATCGACGCCAACATCGCCAGCATGCCCCGTCATGCGTCCTCGCTCGCCTACCGCGAACTGCAGCAGCAGTACTTCGGCGACGGCATGAACTACCTCGACAGCGTACGCGCCATTGCCGAGCGGGCGCCCGAGGATTCCCTGGTGTCGATGTACGAACTGGGCGCGAACTATGTGCCGCGCATGAAGTCCATCGTCCGGTTCCGCGACCTCATGCTCAATGAGGTGGAGCGGCGCATCGGAGAAAACCGCCAGGCTGCGATCCGCGTCCTGCTGACCACCCTGGCTGCCGCGGCGATGCTTACCGCCGCGCTGATAATCGGCCTGACCATGTTCCGCAAGCGTGTCATCCGGCCGTTCGTCCGCGCCACCAACATCATCGGCGCGATCGCGAAAGGCGGTGACGTGCCGGCCATCCCCGCGGACCAGTACCGCGGCGAAGTGAACGGCATGTTCAAGGCCTTGAACGTGCTCAACGACAACGCCGCCGCCGTGCGCAAGCTGGAGCTGGAGCGCGACCGCCTGATCCAGGATCTCGCCATCATGGCCGAAACGGATTTCCTGACCGGCCTGCTGAACCGGCGCGCCTTCGAAAAGCGCCTGGAAGCCTCGCTGGACGACATCCGCAACGATGCGCAGGAAGGCCTGGGCTTCATCCTCTTCGACCTCGACCACTTCAAATCCATCAATGACACGTACGGCCACGCCACCGGCGACGAAGCGCTCAAGATGGTGGCGGAACTGTGCCGCAAGACCTTCCGCGAATCCGACGTGGTCGCACGCGTGGGCGGCGAAGAGTTCGCCGTGCTGTGCCGCAGCCGCAACCCAGACCGCGTCCGGGACATCGCGGAACGCATGCGGCTGAACATCGCGCAGACGCGGATCAGCGCCGACGAAGGAACCTGCTTCAGCATGACCGCCAGCTTCGGCGTCGCCCATGCCCGGGGCAACAACGCTATGGCGCTGGAGCAGCTTTCCCGTCGCGCCGACGAACTGCTGTACAAGGCCAAGCTGAACGGCCGCAACTGCGTGCTGCTGGACTCAGCACCTTGATGCCACGAGTTTCTCAGGCCGCCAGCGTCTCCCGCGCCCGCCCCCGGTAACGCTGCCACAGCTCGGCTTGCTGCGCACGCGCCCGTTCGACGTTTTGCTCCTTGACATGGCCGTAGCCGCGGATCGTGTCCGGCAACACGGCCAGTTCCAGCGCCGTGGCGCGATTGGCCGCGTCCAGCGTGCGGGAGAATTCCTCGGCCAGCGCCAGGTAGTCGGCCGCCAATTGGCGCTCCATGCGGCGTTCGGCGGTCCTGCCGAACACATCCAGCCAGGTGCCGCGCAGCCGCTTCATGGGCGCCAGCGCGCGAAACGCCAGCCCCATCCACGAACCGTAGGCGCGCTTCTGCAACCGTCCCCGTGCGTCGCGGCGCGCAAGCGCGGGCGGCGCCAGGTGATAACGCAGCGGATAGTCGCGGCCGGGTTCGCCTTCGAACTGCTCGCGCAGCCGGGCCTTGAAGGCCGGATCCACGTACAGGCGCGCCACCTCGTACTCGTCCTTGTAGGTCATGAGTTTGGCGAGGTTGCGCGCGACCGCCTGCGTGACCTCGAAACGCTGCGGATCCGCCAACGCGGCCTCGCGCGCCCGCACCGCCGCTACCGCTTCCAGGAAGCGCGCGGCGTAGGCCTCATCCTGATACGCGCCTACGTGTTGCGCCAGCCGCTGGACCTGGCCGTCCAGGGACTCCGGCAAGGCCATCACCTGCGCCCGCGGCGCCGGCTTGAGCGCGGCGGCGCCGTGGTGCGCGGCCTGCCGGCCCAGCTCAAAGGCGGCCAGGTTCTTCTCGACCGAGACGCCGTTCAGTTCGATCGCGCGCCGCAGGCTGTCCAGCGCCAGCGGCAGCCCGCCCTGCTGCCAGGCATAGCCCAGCAGCAGCGGATTGGCGTAGATGGTGTCGCCGAGCAGGGCCTCGGCCAGCGGGCCGGCCTCGATGAAATCGCAGTTGCCGCCCGTGCTGCGCGCCAATGCGGCTTCGGCCTGCGCACCGGGGAAACGCCAACTGGGCTGCGACAGGAAGGCCGCCGTCGGCGCGGCGCTGCTGTTCACCACGGCGCGGCCATGGTCCGGCCGCAGGCGCGACAGCACCTCGGGCGACGCCGACACCAATGCGTCGCAGCCGATGACCAGATCGGCCTCGCCCAGCGCCACGCGCGTGGCATGCAGGTCCGAGGGACGATTGGCGAGCTGCACGTGGCTGAGCACGGCGCCGCCCTTCTGCGCCAGCCCGGCCATGTCCAGCACGGTCACGCCCTTGCCTTCAAGATGCGCGGCGGCGCCCAGCAGCGCGCCTATGGTCACGACGCCGGTGCCGCCCACGCCCGCGATCACCACGCGATAGGCCGCTCGCTGGCGGATTTCCGCCAAGGCGGGGCGCGGCGGCTCAGACAGCGCCGGCAGGTTCCTGCCCGCGCCCGGCTTGCGCAGCGTCGCGCCTTCCGCCGTGACGAAACTGGGGCAGAATCCCTCCACGCAGGAGAAGTCCTTGTTGCAGGATGACTGGTTGATGCGGCGCTTGGTGCCCAGCGGCGTGTCCAGCGGCTCGACGGAGAGGCAATTGGATTGCACCGAACAGTCGCCACAGCCTTCGCAGACCGCCTCGTTGATAAAGGCGCGGCGCGGCGGATCGGGATACTCGCCGCGCTTGCGGCGGCGGCGCTTCTCGGTGGCGCAGGTCTGGTCGTAGATCAGCACCGTCGTGCCCGCGATGTCGCGCAGCGCGCGCTGCACCTCGTCCAGCGATTTTCGATGGTGCACCTCCACGCCCTGCGGCAGCGCGGCGGCGCCGGCGTACTTTTCCGGCTCGTCGGTCACGACCACGGTCTTGACCACGCCTTCCGCCTGCATCTGCGCGGCGATCTGCGGCACGGTCAGCACGCCGTCCACCGGCTGCCCGCCCGTCATCGCGACCGCGTCGTTGTAGAGAATCTTGTAGGTAATGCTGGCGCGGGCCGCCACCGCGGCGCGTATCGCCAGCAACCCCGAATGGAAATAGGTGCCGTCGCCCAAATTGGCAAAGATGTGGCGCTCGGACGTGAAATCCTTCTGGCCCAGCCAGGCAACGCCCTCGCCGCCCATCTGGCTGAAGGTATCGGTCTTGCGGTCCATCCACATCGCCATGTAGTGACAGCCAATGCCGGCGACCGCGCGCGAGCCTTCGGGCACGCGGGTGGAGGTGTTGTGCGGACAGCCCGAACAGAACCAGGGCTTGCGCTCTTCCACCAACGTGGGCCGGGCGGCCTCGCGCTCCTTGGCGTCGATGACCGCGAGCCGTGCCGCGATGCGCGCCCACAGCGCGTCCGACAGGTCGGCCTTCTCCAGACGTGCGGCGATGGCGCGGGCGATCAGCGCCGGCGACAGCTCGTGGCGCGCCGGCAGCAGCCAGCCGCCGCGCGGCGTGGACCATTCGCCGCCGCCGTTGTCGCGCGCGTCGAACTTGCCATAGACGCGAGGCCGCACGTCGTCGCGCCAGTTGTAGAGTTCTTCCTTCAGCGCGTATTCCAGGATCTGGCGCTTTTCCTCCACCACCAGGATCTCTTTCAGGCCAGTGGCGAACTCGCGCGCGTCCTGCGCGTCCAGCGGCCAGATGCAGCCCACCTTCAGCACGCGTATGCCGGCCTCGCTACAGGCGGCCTCGTCCAGGCCCAGGTCGTTGAGCGCCTGGCGCACGTCCAGATACGCCTTGCCGGCGGTCATGATGCCGAAGTGCGCCTGCGGCGAATCCAGCACCACGCGGTTCAGCTTGTTGGCGCGCACATAGGCCAGCGCCGCATACCACTTGTGGTCCAGCAGCCGCGCCTCCTGCGACAGGGGCGTGTCGGGCCAGCGGATGTTCAGGCCGCCTTCGGGCAGGGAGTCCTGGGGCAGCACGATTTGCACCCGGTCCGGATCCACCTCCACCGACGCGCTGGACTCGACCACGTCGGTCACGCACTTCATCGCCACCCACAGGCCGGTGTAGCGGCTCATGGCCCAGCCATGCAGGCCGTAGTCCAGATACTCCTGCACATTGGACGGGTACAGCACCGGTATGCCGCTGGCGATCAGCACGTGTTCGGACTGATGCGCCACCGACGAGGACTTGGCGGCATGGTCGTCGCCCGCCAGCATCAGCACGCCGCCATGCTTCGAGCTGCCGGCGGAATTGGCGTGCTTGAGCACGTCCACCGACCGGTCCACCCCCGGCCCCTTGCCGTACCACATGCCGAACACGCCGTCGCGCGCCGCGCCCGGGAACAGGTTCAGCTGCTGCGAGCCCCAGACGGCCGTGGCGGCCAGGTCCTCGTTCACGCCCGGCTGGAACACCACGTCGTTCGCCTGCAGGTGGCGCTTGGCCTTCCACAGCGCCTGGTCCAGCCCGCCCAGCGGCGAGCCGCGATAACCCGAGATGTAGCCGCCCGTGTTCAGGCCGGCCTGCAGGTCGCGCTGCTTCTGCAGCAGGGGCAGCCGCACCAGGGCCTGGGTGCCGCTCAGGTAGATGCGCCCGTGGGTGCGGGTGTACTTGTCGTCCAGCGTCAGGCCATGGGTATCGGCCGCGCCTGCGGGGTATGGGGCGTTCACGCTTGTCTCCTGCGTTCCGGGTTTTTGGTGTTTTGCCGCAGTGTAGGAAGCGCGGTTGTTATCGTATATTCATATATTCAGGTATCAGATATTCGATAAACACATGGCTAATGACGTCACCCTGCGCCAGCTGCGGTACTTCGCGGCGGCCGCCCGGACGGGCCGGTTTTCCATGGCGGCCACCGACGAGCATGTCTCGCAATCCGCGGTCACCAACGCGGTCCTTGCCCTGGAGGCGCAATTGGGTGTGCGCCTGTTCGACCGCCACCCGCATGGCGTCACGCTGACGCCCGAAGGGCACAACTTCCATCAGCGCGCGCGCGACGTGCTCGACGCCCTGGACGACGCCTTGCGCGAACCCGGCTTCCAGCGCTACGCGCTGCGCGGCGCCGTGCGGATCGCGGCGTCTTACACGGTACTGGGCTACTTCCTGCCGGACCTGCTGGCGCGCTTCCGCCGACGCTATCCCGACGTGGAGCTCGATCTGGTCGACATGGACCGGCCCGAGATTGAAGCGGCCGTGTCCAGCGGCGAGGTCGAGCTGGGCGTGGCGCTGCTGTCCAACGTCGACAAGCGCGAACGCTTCGGACACCAAGTGCTGGTGCGGTCGCGGCGGCAGCTATGGACCGCGTCCGGCCATCCGCTGACGCAGGCCGCGGCCCCGTCGCTGGCCGACATCGCCGGCTATCCCTATATCCTGTTGGAAATGGACGAGGGCGAACGTTCCGCCCTGGCCTATTGGCGCGCCCACGGCTTGCAGCCCGACATCGCGTTCCGCACGCGTTCGATGGAGGCGCTGCGCGGGCTGGTGGCGCACGGCTTTGGCGTCACCATGTTGTCGGACATGGTTTACCGTCCCTGGTCGCTGGAAGGCCGCAAGATCGAGGCCGTGCCCATCACCGATGCGGTCCCGCCCATGGAGGCGGGCCTGCTGTGGCATCCGCAAGCGCGGCTGGCCAAGCCCGCCGAAGCCTTCCGCCAGTTCATGATCTACGCCTGCGGCGTCTAGCGCCGTTGCACGCCTGGCGGCTACACCAGGATCGCGCCCTTGCGGCGCGTGAACTGGGCCAATGAACGCAGGGCCAGCGCATGCATGGCCGCCACCGACGGCAGCAGCGTTTCTTCCTTGCGGGTCAGCACGCCGACGATGCGCTCGACCGTGGGCTCGGCCAGCGGCACGAAGGCCAGTCCGGTCGCGGCCGCCGGCCGCGCCAGCACCGGCAGCACGGTCACGCCCAGGCCGCTGACCACGCTGGCCAAGAGCGACGCGCGGTTCGACACCACCATGAACGGGTCTTCGATGGCTCCGCCCAATTGCCGGTTCTTCAGCGTGTCGAAGGTGGCATTGCCTATCAGGCGCTCGTCGGCCAGCGCGGACCAGGGCACCGGTCCGCGGCGTCGCGCCAGCGGATGGCTCTTGCGGCACACCAGGCCGAACGCGTCGCGCGCCACCGGCGCGAACGCCACTTCCGCGGTGCGCGGCACCTGCCCCGCCACCCCTACCTGCACCTCGCCGCTCAGCACCAGCCGGTGCACGTCCTGCGAAGACTCGTCGATGGCGCGGATGCGGATCGCGGGGTGGCTGCGCGCGTAGCGCTCCAGCAGGCGCGGCAGCCACTCGTCGGCCAGCGACGGCATCACCGCCAGCGACACCGGTCCCTGGCTACCCAGCCCGAACTGGCGCGCCGCATCCAGCACCCGGTCGTGGGTGGACAGCAGTTCGCGGAACAGCGGGGCCACCGCGATGCCCAGGGGCGTGAGCTGCGCGCGCTTGCCGGGCTCGAACAACGGCGCGCCCAGCTGCTGCTCCAGATCCTGCATGGCCGCCGACACCGCCGCCTGCGAGCGGAACGTGCCTTCGGCCGCCAGGCGGAAGCTGCCATGGTCGGCCGCCAGCAGGAACTGGCGCAGGTGCTGGATTTTCAAGGGCGTGGACATGAGTTCAAGGCTGTAGAAAATTCGGATTTTCCGAAATTAACTTGAGTTAATTTGGATTGTCAAAACTCAGTCCCAAACCCAACAATGGCTGCGTCATTCATCCAACAGGTTCTGGAGCAGCGGTATGTCTTTGCAAGTGCGCAAGGTAGTCAGCTATGTGGAAAAAACCCTGATCGAAGGCGGCCGCGAGGCCGAGCGCCCGCTGGTGATGGTCATCGCCGCGGCCGTGATCCGCAACCCCTGGGCGGGCCTGCCGTTCCAGGAAGACCTGCGGCCCAAGATCCTGGAAGCCGCGCCGCCCCTGGGCGAGCTGCTGGTCGCGGAAATCCTGCGCCAGGCCGGCTCCGCCGATCAGGTTGAAGCCTATGGCAAGGCCGCGGTGGTGGGCACGGCCGGCGAAGTGGAGCACGCATCCGCGCTGATCCACACGCTGCGCTTCGGCAACGCCTATCGCGGCGCGGTCGGCGGCACCAGCTACCTGAGCTTCACCAACATGCGCGGCGGCCCCGGCTGCGTGATCACCGTGCCGCTGATGCACAAGCTGGACGAGGGCCTGCGCTCGCACTACCTGACCGTGCAGACCACCATCAACGATGCGCCGGCGCCGGACGAAATCGTGATCGCCCTGGGCGCTGCCACCTCCGGGCGTCCGCACCACCGGATCGGCAACCGCTACTCCGATCTGCAGGAACTCGAGCGCGAGGCGCAGACCAAATGAGCGCACATTTTCGGCGTTCAGGGCGCGGTGAGCCCCTGGTGCTGCTGCACGGCGTCGGCCTGGACCACACTTTGTGGGACGACCTGACGCCGCTGCTGGAGCCGGATTTCGAGGTGCTGCGCTATGACATGCTGGGCCACGGCCTGGCCCCCGCCATCGACGGCGATGTGACCGTGCAGGACTTCGTCGCGCAGCTGGACGCGGAACTGGACCGCGCCGGCTGGCAGAGCGCCAACCTGCTGGGCTATTCCATGGGCGGTCTGGTCGCGGGCGCCTATGCCGCCGCCCGTCCGCAGCGCGTCACCCGGCTGGCCTTGCTGAGCACGGTGTTCCGGCGCAGCCCCGACGAGGCGCGCGCCGTGCTGGCTCGGCTGGACGCGGCGGCGACGCAGGATCCCGCAGCCGCCGCCCAGGTCTCGCTGCAACGCTGGTTCACACCCGCGTTCCAGGCCCGCCGTCCGGAACGCGTCGCCAGCATCGGCCAGCGCCTGCTGCACAACGATCGCGCCAACTTCCTGGCCGCATACCGCGTGTTTGCGCTGGGCGACCCGATCTTGGCGCAGGCCGCGCCTGAGATCGACTGCCCTGCCCTGGTGTTGACGGGCGAACTGGACGTCGGCTCGACCCCGCGCATGACACTGGAACTGGCCGAGGCGCTGCCGCATGGCCGCGCGCAAGTGGTGCCGGGCCAGCGGCACATGCTGCCGGTGGAAGAGCCCGCCGTCGTGGCATCGGCGCTGCATGGATTTTTGCTGCCGGCGGCCGGCACACCGTCCTTGGTTTAGAGACGGCCGGCCATCAGCCCGCGTAGAGTGGATACGGAGACAAACAACATGAATCGCAGAACCATCCTGAAGAACATGGCGGCCCTGGCCCTCACGCCGCTGGGCGCCGCGTTGAGCGGCGCCGCCAGCGCGCGCGAAGCCCCCTTGCGCGTCATCGTGCCCTTCCCGCCCGGCGGCGGCACCGACGTGCTGGGCCGCGTGATCGCCGCCACGCTGGAAGGCGCGCTCGACCGCCCGGTGGTGGTCGAAAACAAGCCCGGCGCCAGCGGCATGCTGGGCGCCGACTACACCGCCAACGGCGTCAAGGACGGCAGCGTGCTGCTGTTCGCCGGACTGGTGCCTTCGGTGCGCTACTACGCCCGGCCGCCCGAGGACGTGCTCAAGCAGCTGGCGCCGGTCTGCCCCATCGCGCGTTCGCCCTACATGGTGGCGGTCAACGCCGACCTGCCGGCCAAGACCCTGGGCGAACTGGTTGCCCAGGCCAAACGCGAACCCAAGGGACTGACCTTCGGCTCCCCCGGCAATGCCACGCCGCAGCATCTGGCCACCGAGCTGCTGCAGGCCGCCTGCGGCATCGACATGCTGCACGTGCCCTACCGCGGCACGGGTCCGATGATGACGGACCTGCTGGGCGGGCAGATCCAGGTGGTGGTCGCCACCGTCGCGGCAGTGGAGCCTTATCTGCAAAGCGGACGCCTGCGCGTGCTGGCCGTGACCAGCCCGGAGCGCCTGCCCAAGTACCCGGACATCCCGACGGTGGCCGAAGGCGGCTACCCCGGCTTCTCGGCGCAGATCCAATTCGGCACCTATTGCGCCGCCGGCACCCCGGAAGCCGCCATCGCGGCGCTGAATCAGGGCATCAACCGCGCGTTGCAGACCGAAGCGGTCCGTTCCAAGCTGGGCGAACAGGGCTTCCAGCCCACCGGCGGCACGCCCGCGCAGCTGCAACAGGCGCTGCTGGCGGAAATACGCGACGTGGCGGGGCTGGTGCAGGCCGGCAAGGTCAAGGTCGACCTGTAGCGTCCCCCATACCCCCTGCTGGATAACCAGCATTTACAGGCGTGTCGTCCTCTGTGCATGCTGCCCGTTGATCCGGCGCAGATCGGGCGCAACATGGAGACGACATGCCTAGTCAGGAATCCCTGCACTCCGCCCATATCCGCGAGATCGAACAAGTCGGCCTGGGCCGGCCCACGCAACGCGACGCGCACGTGGTCAGCAGCTGGCTGCGCTGCCTGGACCAGTACCGGCTGGATCCCGCCCAGGCCTGCGAGGCCTACATCGTGCCGGATGGCCGGCTGCGCGAACACCGCCAGCAGTCCGAAGCGCTGATCTCGATTGCGCGGTCCGGCCTGGACCATCTCTTTCGCCAGGTCGCCGGCCAGAACTACGTGCTGCTGCTGGCCGACCGCCAGGGCGTCACCGTGGAGTTCCTGGGCGACGCGCAGCAGACCGCCAGTCTGCGCAAGGCCGGGCTCTATCTGGGGTCGGAATGGTCCGAGCGGCGCGCCGGCACCTGCGCCGTGGGCGCCTGCCTGGAAAGCGGCGAAGCCCTGACCATCCACCAGAGCGACCACTTCGACAATACCCATACGCCGCTGTCCTGCACCGCCGCACCCATCTACAGCGCCGATGGCGAACTCGCGGCCGTGCTGGACATTTCGCTGCTCAGCTCCCCCATCCTGAAAGCCAGCCAGAACCTGGCGCTGCACCTGGTCACCGGCGCCACGCGCCGCATCGAAATGGCCAACCTGATGGCGCGCACCAGCAATGAATGGGTGCTGCGATTCGCGCGCTCGCCCGAATTCCTGGACGTGGATCCTGAGGCCGCGATCTCGCTGGACGGCTCCGGGCGCATCCTCGGCATGACGCACACCGGCGCCAAGCTGCTGGCGCGCGCCGCCGGCCTGGACTGGCGCAATCCCGCCGGCCTGATCGGCCAGCCCGTCACCCGATTCTTCGACCTGCAGCTCGATGACCTGCCGCGCTACACCCGCGCCCATGCGCCGCAGCAGCGCCTGATCGTGGCTCGCGACGGCAATGCGCTGTTCGCGCACGCCATCGAGCCCAACCGGCACGCGCGAGGAGCCTCGGTCGCCGTGCGCGGCGCGCCGTCCGCCCTGCGCGGCCTGGACGGCGGCGATGCCCGCATGGCGGCGATGCTGACGCGCGCCACCAAGTTGGCCCGGCAAGGGCTGCCCATGCTGCTGCAAGGCGAAACCGGGGTCGGCAAGGAATACCTGGCCCGCGCCATCCACGACGGTAGCCAGCGCGCGGGGCGCTTCGTCGCCGTGAACTGTGCGGCGATCCCCGAATCCCTGATCGAAAGCGAACTGTTCGGCTATCTGCCTGGGGCCTACACCGGCGCGGCAACCAAGGGCCGCAAGGGCCTGATCGAGGAATCCGACGGCGGCACCCTGTTCCTGGACGAGATCGGCGACATGCCGCTGGCGCTGCAAAGCCGCCTGCTGCGGGTGCTGGCCGAATCCGAAGTCACGCCCATCGGCGCCAACGCGCCGCGCGCCGTGCGCCTCTGCCTGGTATCTGCATCGCACCGCGATCTTGCCGCGCTGGTGCGCGAGGGACGCTTCCGCGAAGACCTCTACTACCGCATCAACGCCGCCACGCTGACCGTGCCGCCGCTGCGCGAACGCGCCGACCTGGAATGGCTGATCGCCCGCCTGCTGGCGCGCCACCAGGACGAATCCGGCGCCCCCGTGCTGGCGCCCGCCGCGCTGCTGGCGCTGAAGGCGCACCCCTGGCCCGGCAACATCCGCGAACTCGCCAACGCCATCGCGGTCGCCGCCGCGCTGTGCGAGAACGGCGTCATCGAACCCGCCGACCTGCCGGACGCGCTGGCGCCGGCCGTGGCGGCCGCCAGCCCCGAAGAGGCCGCCTTGCGCGCCATGCTGGCCAGTTGCGGCGGCAACGTGTCCGAAGCCGCAAGGCGCCTGGGCGTGGACCGCTCCACCGTCCATCGCCAGATACGCCGCCACGGCCTAGCCGCGCGCTCCTGAGGTGCCACGCCCTGGCGCCACAGGTGTGGCGCGCCGCCACGGCATCCCGCCCCGCCTTCCTGGGAACCATGGCTGGCACGCCGATTGCTTGATCGTTATCGACGCCCACCGGCCGGCACAGGCCGGGGCTGTCAGCGGACCGCACACCAGTCCGCCACGACAACGACGCCCGTCACGGGCAAGGAGACTAGACATGCAGACCGATCAA
This sequence comes from Achromobacter pestifer, assembly GCF_013267355.1. Lineage (NCBI taxonomy): Bacteria > Pseudomonadati > Pseudomonadota > Betaproteobacteria > Burkholderiales > Alcaligenaceae > Achromobacter > Achromobacter pestifer. The sequence continues at coordinate 3,554,923 of NZ_CP053985.1, read as the reverse complement.
GCCGGCGCCGCCCTGGACGCCGTGCTCGCGCGCCTGAACACGGCGCTGGGCAACAAGGACATCGATGGCGTCGCCGCCCTGTTCCAGGACGACTGCTATTGGCGCGACCTGGTGCTGTTCACCTGGAACCTGCGCACGCTCGAAGGACACGGCCAGATCCGCGACATGCTGCAACACCAGCTGTCGCAGGTGGAGCCGGTGCGCTTCAGCCTGGATCCGAAAGAAACCGTGTCGCAAGAGGCCGGCCTGCTGCAGGGTTGGATCGAGATCGAGACCAACCGCGCGCGCGGCTACGGCCACATCCGCGTGCAGGACGGCAAGATCTGGACTCTGCTGACCACCCTGTCCGAACTCAAGGGGCACGAGGAGCCCAGCGGCCTGCGCCGGCCCAAGGGCGCCGAGCACGGCAGCAGCCGCACCCGCCAGACCTGGCTGGAAAAGCGCGAACAGGAAGCCGCCGAACTCGGCTACCAGACCCAGCCCTACGTGCTCATCATCGGCGGCGGCCAGGGCGGCATCGCGCTGGGCGCGCGCCTGCGCCAACTGGACGTGCCGACCATCATCATCGAAAAGAACGAGCGCGCCGGCGACAGCTGGAGAAAGCGCTACAAGTCCCTGTGCCTGCACGACCCGGTCTGGTACGACCACCTGCCCTACATCCCCTTCCCCGAAAACTGGCCGGTCTTCGCGCCCAAGGACAAGATCGGCGATTGGCTGGAGATGTATACCAGGATCATGGAGCTCAATTACTGGACCTCCACCGTCTGCCAGTCGGCGCGCTACGACGAGCAGAAGCAGGAATGGGAGGTCACGGTGCTGCGCGAGGGCAAGCCCGTGGTGCTGCGGCCCAAGCAGCTGGTGCTGGCCACCGGCATGTCCGGCAAGCCCAACATCCCCAGCTTCCCCGGCCAGGACGAATTCCAGGGCGAACAGCAGCACTCCTCGCAGCACCCCGGCCCCGACGCCTACCGCGGCAAGAACGTGGTCGTCATCGGCGCCAACAACTCCGCGCACGACATCTGCGCGGCGCTGTGGGAAGGCGGGGCCAACGTCACCATGGTGCAGCGCTCGTCCACTCACATCGTGCGTTCCGAAACGCTGATGGACATCGGCCTGGGCGGCCTGTATTCCGAACAGGCGCTGGCCCGCGGCATGACCACGCGCAAGGCCGACCTGACGTTCGCTTCCCTGCCCTACAAGATCATGGCGCAGTTCCAGATTCCGCTCTACGACCAGATGCGCGAACGCGACGCCGGGTTCTACGCCAAGCTCGAAGAGGCGGGCTTCATGCTGGACTGGGGCGACGACGGCTCGGGCCTGTTCATGAAATACCTGCGGCGCGGGTCCGGCTACTACATCGACGTCGGCGCCTGCGACCTGATCATCGACGGCAGCATCAAGCTGCAGTCGCGCACCGACGTCAGCCACCTCACGCGCGACGCCGTGGTGCTGAAGTCCGGCGTCAAGCTGCCCGCGGACCTGGTGGTCTACGCCACCGGCTACGGCTCGATGAACGGCTGGGCAGCAGATCTGATCAGCCGCGACGTCGCCGACAAGGTCGGCAAATGCTGGGGACTGGGCTCGGACACCACCAAGGACCCCGGCCCCTGGGAAGGCGAACAGCGCAATATGTGGAAGCCCACGCAGCAGGATGCACTCTGGTTCCACGGCGGCAACCTGCACCAGTCGCGGCATTACTCGCAGTACCTGTCCTTGCAGCTGAAGGCGCGGCAGGTCGGCATGCCGGTGCAGGTCTATGGCTTGCAGGAGGTGCACCACAAGCGGTAGGCGCCCGACGCGCCCGGCCTGCGTCCCTCCAAGGGTCGGGCCGGGCTTGCACCCATCCGGGGTCCAGGGTAAATTGTTGACAATTCAACGCCACAAGGCGTTTTTTTCCGAATTTTTCTTCTCATAACGGAAAGATTGTCAACACAATGAGCAAGGTGCTGACCCTGCCCGGCGCCGCCCCCGGTGACAGCGAGACGCTTGCGGAACACATCTTCCGCAAGATCCAGTCCGCCATCGTCAAGGGAGAAATCGCCCCCGGCAGCAAGATTTCCGAACCCGAGCTGGCCCGCATCCATGGCGTCAGCCGGGGTCCGCTGCGCGAAGCCCTGCACCGGCTGGAAGGCCAGAAGCTGCTGGTGCGCGTGCCGCACGCCGGCGCCCGCGTGGTGTCCCTGTCGCAGCAGGAACTGTCCGAACTCTACGAAATCCGCGAATCGCTGGAAGGCATGGCCTGCCGCCTGGCGGCCGAACGCATGCCGCCCTCGGAAATCGCCGAGCTGCGCGCCGTGCTGGAAGCGCACGAACGCGACGAAGCCTTCCAGGCCGGCCTGGGCTACTACCAGCAGGAAGGCGACTACGATTTCCATTACCGCATCGTCAAGGGCAGCGGCAACCAGATGCTGTTCCGCATGCTGTGCGATGAACTCTATCAACTGGCGCGCATGTACCGCATCCAGTATTCGACAACGCCCAACCGCCCCCGGCAGGCTTACGCCGAACACCACCGCATTCTGGACGCCATCGCCGACGGCGATGGCGAGTTGGCCGAAATCCTGATGCGCCGCCACATCCGCGCATCCCGTCTCAACATCGAACAGCAGATCGCGCAGGGCAACCTGCAGCGCACAGAGGCATGAACCAAAACTACCGCAAGCCCCTGCCCGGCACCCGCCTGGACTACTTCGACACCCGCGCCGCCGTCGAGGCGATTTCGCCGGGCGCTTATGACCGTCTGCCCTACACCTCGCGCGTGCTCGCGGAAAACCTGGTGCGCCGCTGCGACCCGGCGATGCTGACCGACGCGCTGAAGCAGCTGATCGAGCGCCGCCGCGACCTGGACTTCCCGTGGTTCCCGGCGCGCGTGGTCTGTCATGACATTCTCGGCCAGACCGCGCTGGTGGACCTGGCCGGCCTGCGCGACGCCATCGCCGACAAGGGCGGCGATCCCGCCAAGGTCAATCCCGTGGTGCCGGTGCAGCTGATCGTCGACCACTCGCTGGCCGTGGAATACGACGGCAACGATCCCGACGCCTTCGCCAAGAACCGCGCCGTGGAAGACCGCCGCAACGAAGACCGCTTCCATTTCATCGACTGGACCAAGCAGGCCTTCCGCAACATCGAAGTCGTGCCCCCGGGCAACGGCATCATGCACCAGATCAACCTGGAGCGCATGTCGCCCGTCATCTACACGCAGGACGGCGTGGCCTTCCCCGACACGCTAGTCGGCACCGACAGCCACACGCCGCACGTGGATGCGCTGGGCGTGATTGCGATCGGCGTAGGCGGCCTGGAAGCCGAAAACGTCATGCTGGGCCGCGCCTCGTGGATGCGCCTGCCCGACATCGTCGGCGTGGAGCTGACCGGCCGCGCCCAGCCCGGCATCACCGCCACCGACATCGTGTTGACGCTGACCGAGTTCCTGCGCAAAGAGAAGGTCGTGGGCGCTTACCTGGAGTTCTACGGCGCCGGCGCCGCCAGCCTCACGCTGGGCGACCGCGCCACCATCTCGAACATGGCGCCCGAATACGGCGCCACGGCCGCGATGTTTTCTATTGACCAGCAGACCATCGACTACCTGCGCCTGACCGGCCGCGAGGACGAGCAGATCGCCCTGGTCGAGAACTACGCCAAGACCACGGGTTTGTGGTCCGACAGCCTGAAGCACGTCGAATACGAACGCGTGCTGCGCTTCGACCTGTCCAGCGTGGTGCGCACCCTGGCCGGTCCGTCCAATCCGCACCGCCGCCTGCCCGTCAGCGACCTGGCCGAGCGCGGCATCTCCGGCGTGGTGGAAAACGAGCCCGGCCTGATGCCCGACGGCGCCGTGATCATCGCCGCCATCACCAGCTGCACCAACACCAGCAACCCGCGCAACGTCATCGCCGCCGGCCTGCTGGCGCGCAATGCCAACCGCGCCGGCCTGACCCGCAAGCCCTGGGTCAAGAGCTCGCTGGCGCCAGGATCCAAGGCCGTGTCGCTGTACCTGGACGAAGCCGGTCTGACCGAAGACCTGGAAAAAATGGGCTTCGGCGTCGTCGCCTTCGCCTGTACCACTTGCAACGGCATGTCGGGCGCGCTGGATCCCGTCATCCAGCAGGAAATCATCGATCGCGACCTCTACGCCACCGCCGTGCTGTCCGGCAACCGCAACTTCGACGGCCGTATCCACCCCTATGCCAAGCAGGCCTTCCTGGCCTCGCCGCCGCTGGTCGTGGCCTATGCCATCGCCGGCACCATCCGCTTCGACATTGAGCGCGACGTGCTGGGCCATGACGCCAGCGGCCGCGAGATCCGCCTGAAGGACATCTGGCCCAGCGACGAAGAAATCGACGCCGTGGTCAAGGCCGCGGTCAAGCCCGAGCAGTTCCGCAAGGTCTACGCTCCCATGTTCGGCATCCAGGACGACCGCAAGGCCGCCGTCAGTCCGCTGTACGAGTGGCGCGCGCAGAGCACCTACATCCGCCGCCCGCCGTACTGGGAAGGCGCGCTGGCCGGCGAACGCACGCTGCGCGGCATGCTGCCGCTGGCCGTACTGGGCGACAACATCACCACCGATCACCTGTCGCCGTCCAACGCCATCCTGCTGGACAGCGCCGCCGGCGAATACCTCGACAAGATGGGCCTGCCCGAAGAGGACTTCAACTCCTACGCCACCCACCGCGGCGATCACCTCACCGCGCAGCGCGCCACCTTCGCCAACCCCAAGCTCTTCAACGAAATGGTGAAGAACGAGGACGGCACGGTGAAGCAGGGCTCGCTGGCCCGCGTCGAGCCCGAAGGCAAGGTCATGCGCATGTGGGAGGCCATCGAGACCTACATGGACCGCAAGCAGCCGCTGATCATCGTGGCCGGCGCCGACTACGGCCAGGGCTCGTCGCGCGACTGGGCCGCCAAGGGCGTGCGCCTGGCCGGCGTGGAAGCCATCGTCGCCGAAGGCTTCGAGCGCATCCACCGCACCAACCTGATCGGCATGGGCGTGCTGCCGCTGGAATTCAAGGCTGGCGTCAACCGCAAGACGCTGGCCCTGGACGGCACCGAAAGCTACGACGTCACCGGCGAACGCAAGCCGCGCGCCGACCTGACGCTGGTAATCCACCGCCACAACGGCGAAACCGTCGAAGTCCCGGTGACCTGCCGCCTGGACACCGCCGAGGAAGTCTCGATCTACGAAGCCGGCGGCGTGCTGCAGCGCTTCGCCCAGGACTTCCTGGAAGCCTCGTCCGCGGCCGACGGGCAGAAAGCCGGCTGATACGCCACGGCCGGGCGGGCGCTCCGGCGCCCGCCTCCCCACACAAATCATCAGGACTGCCCCATGACCCATGCTCCCCAGACCAAGATAACCGCCACCTACATGCGCGGCGGCACCAGCAAAGGCGTGTTCTTCAAGCTCGACGACCTGCCCGAATCCGCGCGCGCGCCCGGCGCCGCGCGCGACGCGCTGCTCATGCGCGTGATCGGCAGCCCCGACCCCTACGGCAAGCAGATCGACGGCATGGGCGCCGCCACCTCCAGCACCAGCAAGACCGTCATCGTCGGCAAGAGCACGCGCCCGGACCATGATGTGGACTACCTGTTCGGCCAGGTCTCCATCGACCAGCCCTTCGTGGACTGGAGCGGCAACTGCGGCAACCTGTCGGCCGCCGTGGGCCCGTTCGCCATCACCAATGGCCTGGTCGACCCGGCCCGCGTGCCGCGCAACGGCACCGCCGTCGTGCGCATCTGGCAAGCCAACATCCAGAAGACCATCATCGCCCACGTCTCCATCACCGATGGCGCCGTGCAGGAGACCGGCGACTTCGAACTGGACGGCGTGACCTTCCCCGCCGCCGAGCTGCGCCTGGAATTCATGGATCCGGCCGAAGAAGGCGACGGCGGCTCCATGTTCCCCACCGGCAAGCTGGTGGACGATCTGGAAGTGCCCGGCATCGGCACGTTCAAGGCCACCATGATCAACTCGGGCATCCCCACCATCTTCCTGGACGCCGAAGCCCTGGGCTACCGCGGCACGGAACTGCAAGACGACATCAACGGCGACGCCGCCGCACTGGCGCGCTTCGAGACCATCCGCGCCCATGGCGCGCTGCGCATGGGCCTGATCAAGAAACTCGAAGAGGCGGCCAGCCGCCAGCACACGCCCAAGGTCGCCTTCGTGGCGGCGCCCAAGGAGTACGTGTCCTCCAGCGGCAAGAAGATCGGCGCGGGTGACATCGACGTGCTGGTGCGCGCGCTCTCCATGGGCAAGCTGCACCACGCCATGATGGGCACCGCGTCCGTCGCCATCGCCACCGCCGCTGCGGTGCCGGGCACGCTGGTCAATCTGGCCGCGGGCGGCGGCGAACGCGACAATGTCTGCTTCGGCCATCCGTCCGGCACCTTGCGCGTCGGCGCCGAGGCCAAGCTCGTGGACGGTGAATGGAAGGTCACCAAGGCCATCATGAGCCGCAGCGCCCGCGTGCTGATGGAAGGCCGCGTGCACGTGCCGCGCGAGGGGTTCTGACCCGGCTTGCGGTTTCCGGCATGACGAACGGGGCTTTCAAGCCCCGTTTTTTTTTGCCCTGCGCAAGCGCTTCAGCCCTTCGCTCCCGCCGGCTCCAGCAGGCGCACAACCTCGGCCTGGCCGCGCTCACGCGCATGGCGCAGCGGCGTCACGCCTTTGCCGTCAGCTAGGTTGACGTCGGCGCCGGCGTCGATCAGCCGCTTGACGATTGCCTGATGGCGCGCGCCGCCATCGCCCAGGATCACGGCTTCCAGCAGGCCGGTCCAGCCCAGGTTGTTCACATGGTCCGGGTCCACGCCCGCGCGCAACAGCATGTCCACCACCTCGACGTGGCCCCGCTCGCATGCGGGGATGAGCGCGGTGCCGCCGTAGCGGTTGGTGCTCTTCAGGTCGGCCCCATGCGTCAGCGTCAGCGCCAGGATCTCGCGGTAGCCGCGCGCGCCGGCTAGCAGATAGGCGCTGTCGCGGATCGAATTCTGCGCGTTGACGTCGGCGCCGGCTTCGATCAGGGCGCGGGCCGCCTCGACATGATTGCCCTGGGTTGCGCGCAGCAGCGGCGTATTGCCTTCCGCGTCGCGCGTATTGACCCCGGCGCCTTGCTCAAGCAGCTGCTTGACGCGGGCCGCGTCGCCAGTGCCCGCCGCGCCCAGCAGCGCGCTATCCGGACCCGCAGCTGCGGCCGCGCCCCCCATGCTCAACAAGAATGCCGCCAGCCAGATGCGGCCCGCACGAAAGATAAGCATCGATATTCCCTCCAGATCAACAACCAGGGACCGGCCAGATCGGCTCGCGGCCCTGTAAGTCTCGTAGTATGGCAACGGCCCCAAGTATTATGAAATTAATTGGCTCGATAGATTCAAGTGGACATCCAAATGCTAGATCCCGTCCTGCTGCGCAGTTTCCTTACCGTCGTGGACACGGGCAACTTCACCCGCGCCAGCGAACACCTGCACCTGACGCAATCCACCGTCAGCCAGCACGTCATCCGTCTGGAAGAGAGTTTGGGTTGCCGCCTGCTGGACCGCGCGCAGCGCCACGTCCTGCCCACCGAGGAAGGCGAGCGCCTGCTGGGCTACGCCCGCAGCATCCTGCGCCTGGCCGAGGAAGCGCGCGAAAGCGTGGCCGCCGCGCAGGCCAGCGCGGTGCTGCGCCTGGGCGCGCCCGAGGATTTCATGGGTTCGACGCTGATGCCCACCATCGCCGCCGTCGAAGCGGCCTATCCCCGATTGCGCGTGGAGGTCGAGGGCGGCCTCAGTCATGAGCTGTTGCGGCGCTACCGCGATGGCGAACTCGATCTGCTGCTGGTCAAGCATTGGGAAGTCGATGCCGATTGCCACGCGCAGTGGCCCGAGCCCCTGTGCTGGATCACCGCCAGCGGCTCGCCGCCGCCCGCATCCGACACCGCCGTGCCGCTGGTGGCGTTTCCGTCCGGCGCGCTCTACCGCCAGGAAATGACCGCCATGCTGGAGACCAGCGGCAAGCCCTGGCACGTGCGCTTCTCCAGCCCCAGCCTGCCCAGCCTCAGCGCGGCGGTCGCGGCAGGGCTGGGCGTCAGCTTGCTGCCGGCCGCCTGCGTCACCGACGAGCACCGGATGCTCACGCCGGAAGAAGGTTTCCCGACGCCTGACGGACTGCGCCTGTCGCTCTATGCCCGTTCGCGCCTGAGCGATGCCGGCCACGCGCTGCTGCGCGCACTGGCCGAGTTTTGCGAACAGCGCGCCGCGCAGGTCACGCCGCCGGCCTGACAGCGCCGAAAGCCGCTACAGCGTCGCCCACAGGCTCGCCCTTGCGGAACAGCAAGCGCTGTGCCGGCACGGCAGCGACCGCGGCCGCGCCGTTGGGCGCGGGCAGCGCCACGAAGGTCGCCTCGTTGCCGGGCGCCAAGCCGTAGCCCTCCAGGCCCAACACCTCCGCGCCCGCGTGGGACGCCATGCGCAAAGCCGTCAGCAACTCGCCGTCCGTGTAAAGACCAGAGCGGTAGCCTATCAGCATCGCGCGCTGCAGCATGTCGCCATTGCCGTAAGGCCACCAGCAGTCCTGGATGTTGTCGTTGCCCGTGAACACGCGCACGCCCGCCTCGATCAACGCCAGAACCGGCGGAAATGCCCGGTCGCCAGGCGCGTTCGTCATGATCGCCACGCCCGCGTCGGCCAGCTTGCGCGCCACCTCTTCCAAAGCGCGCGGTCCGACGTCGCCCAGCGCATAGGCGTGGCTGATGGCGACCCGGCCCGCGAGGCCGAGCGCCCGCGCGCGCGCAGCGATCCGGGAGATCTGATCGACGCCCTGCTCGCCCGGCTCGTGCAGATGGATGTCGATCTTCGCGCCCAGCCTGTCCGCAATGCCGAATACGCAATCCAGCTGGCCTTCGGCGTCGCCGTCCAGAGTGGAGGGATCGATGCCGCCCACCACCTCGGCGCCCTCGCGCACGGCCGCTTCCAGCCATTGCGCCGTGCCCGGACAGGACATCACGCCGGCCTGGGGAAACGCCACCAGTTCGATGTCGACGATGCCGCGCCATTTCTCGCGCGCCGCCATGACGGCGCGCAGATTGCTCAGTTCGGTGGTGGCGTCCACGTCCACGTGGCAACGCATCGCCACCGTGCCGAACGCCGCGGCTTGCGCGATGAGCGCATCGGCGCGTCCCTCGATGGGCGGCGCGGCCGCCAGCTCTTCCTTCTCGATGGCCAGCCGTTCGCGCAGGCTGGCCGCGGGCCGGTGAGGCCGCCAGCGGTCGCCGACAAAGCTCTTGTCCAGGTGGATATGGCCATCGACGAAGCCGGGCAGCACCAGGTGCCCGCACAGGTCGGTCACCTGCGCGGCGCCCGCGGCAGGCGGCTCGGCGCCCAGCGTCAGGATGCGGCCATCGCGCACGTGCATGCATAGGGGATTGCCGTCTGCTCCGACGGCATTGATGTATACGCGGTCTGTCATGTCTGGTCTCGGTATTGCTTGTCGCCATGCCGTTCGCATGGCGGACTCCTGCACACACGTTATCGGACGGCGCGCGCCGCGGCCAATTAAGTGTTGCGATACCCGCCAATGCGAATCGCGATACCCCGCGCGGCGCGCATGCTGGACTCGAACGGGCTATGTCCCTATACTTGGCGCCTGTTGTAGTTCATTACGCATGCAGCCAGACGATGCACGTCGCCTGGAAGCATCCATCACAAGGCCGCGCACAGCGGCCCGGCGTGTAACGCCGAAACACCCACACCCAGCCGTAACGGCTGCGGAACAAAACTCCTGCTTACCAGGCAGGACCATCGCTCGCCGCATCGGGCAACGTAAAAAGCAACCAGCGTTCTGCGCAATGCGGCAGCAAGACACCTATACGGTGTGCCTTATTGCTGTCCGTCCGAGGGCGTCTCTTGCCACGCCCGCGCCGGGCAGGCCTGCGATCGCGCCTACGGCCGCTCGCCCGGTGTTTCGGCTGCGTCACAGGGGTTTGCCGCCCATCGCATCCCGCGGAAACGGCCTTCATGCAGCCGTGACTGTCCGTCATGAACACGCTGTCAAGGAGAAAGGACGAAGACGATGCAAGAGACAGAATTCTTTCAGCTATCCGCCACCACCGCCATCCTGCTGCTGGTGGGCTTTTACGGCGCGACCTTCCTCATGTCGCTCCTGATAAGCCAGAAGAACGAGAACGTGGACGGCTACATGGTGTCGAACAACGCGGTCGGTTTCGGCCTGTCCACCGCCAGCATGATCGCCACCTGGATCTGGGCGGCGTCGTTCTACGCCAGCGCCACTTCGGGCTACAAGTATGGCCTGTCGGGTCCGCTGCACTACGGCTTCTGGGGCGCGCTGATGATTCTCTTCATCTATCCCTTCGGCAAGCGTTTCCGCAAACTGGCGCCCAAGGCCCACACGCTGGCCGAGGTCATACACGCGCGCCACGGCACCTCCAGCCAGATGATCATGGCGGTGTCGAACATCGTCGGCAGCTGCATCAGCCTGATGGTCAACTTCACCGCGGCAGGCGCGCTGGTCTCGATCCTGAGCCCGCTCACCTTCATCCAGGGCGTGCTCATCGCCGGCCTGGGCGTGCTGTCCTACACGCTGTGGTCGGGATTCCGCACTTCCGTGATGACGGATTTTGCGCAGCTGGCCGCCATGATCATCGCGGCGGTCGTCATCATCCCGCTCATTTTCTTCAACGCTGGCGGCCCTGAGATGCTGTCGGAGAACATGTGGCGGCTGAGTTCCGACCAGGCCGACTTCTATTCCACCCGCGCCATCCTGGAACAGGGCGCGCCCTACTTCGTGGCCGTGCTGGCCTACGCCATCGGCAACCAGACCATCGCCCAGCGCCTGTTCGCGGTACGCGAAGACCTGATCAAACCCACCTTCCTGACGGCCACGGCGGGATATGGCGCCGTCGTGATCGGACTGGGCATGCTGGGGCTGCTCGCGCTTTTCGTCGGCCTGGAGCCCGCCGGCGGCGACATGAACAACATCATTCCGCAGATGGCGTCGACCTACCTGCCTCCTTTCGGCATCGCGCTGTTCTTCCTGCTGGTCGTGGGCTCGCTTTCTTCCACAGCGGATTCCGACCTGGCCGCGCTGTCGGCCATCGTCATGACCGACGTGTACGCCAAGAACCTGGCTGCCGGCCGTCCGGATCCGCGCCGCATGCTGTGGTGGGGCCGCTGCACCATGATCGTGGCGACCATGATAGGCGTGATCTTCGCCAGCCTGCGCCTGGACATCCTGGTCATGCTGGTGTTTGTCGGCGCGCTGTGGGGCGCCATCGTGTTTCCGGTCATCGCCAGCTTCTACTGGGACCGCGTCGACAACCGCGCTTTCGTCAGCGCCGTGCTCAGCGCAGTCGTCCTGTTCACCATCGTGCGCTTCGAGCTGCTGCCCATTACCGGCGCGGTCGCCGTGTTCTTCGAGATCTGCTCGGCCATCGGCGGCGGCGTGGTGCTGGGCCTCATGACGTTCGGCTTCTTCGGCCGCACCGCGGCGCTCGCCGTGGGCGCCTTGGGCATGTTGGTCATGCTGCCTGCGTTCGTGGGCACCTTGCGCGAGTACATCGTCCTGATGGGCTCGCTGACCGCCTACGGCGTCAGCGCCACGGTCTGCGCCGGCCTCAGCCTGCGCAACCAGCAGCGTTTCGACTTCAGCCTGCTCGCGGACCGCGTGACGTCCTTCCAGGAAGCGCAAGACGCCATGTCCGCGCCCTCCGCGCAACGCCCCGAAATCCAGCCCGCCCAAGGCTGAGCATCCATCCAGCAACAAGGAGACTGATATGTGGTTGACGTTCTACTTTCTGGTGTGGCCCGCCATCTCCGCGCTCATCCTGGCGCTGCTGTGCGTGACGCTGTGGCAGGACATCCGCGCGGCCAGGCGCAGCGGCAAGGCGATGGTCTGACGTTCCCCGCCAGCATCCATCGGCGCTCAAGCCAGCCGCAACGGACGCTGGGCCTGCGCCAGCGCTTCAAGGTAGACCGCATGCGTGTCCGCCACGAAGCGCGAAAGCGCGAAATCCCGCACGGCCTTCTCCCGCGCCGCGCGCCCCATGGGGACCAGCAGTTGCGGTTGCCCCAGGATCTCGCGCAGCACGCTTGCCACGGCCTCGGGCGCGCGCGCCGGAACCACCCAGCCGTCCAGCCCCGCATGCACATTCTCGGCCAGCCCGCCGGCATTGCTGACGATGACCGGCACGCCCATCGCCATCATTTCCCGACACGCGAACGAGATGGTCTCCATCTCCGAAGACAGCACAAAGCCCACGTCCAGCGCGGCCACGAAGGACCGCACGTCGTCCAGCAGGCCTGAAAAGATCACTTGGTCTTCCATGCCCATTTCACGCACGCGCCGACGCTGGTGTTCGCCGGGCGGTTCGCCGGCAATCATGACGACGATGCGCTCGCGCAGCGCGGCAGGCAGCAAGGACACGGCCTCGACCATGTCCAGCCAGCGCTTGTAGTCCGCGGTGCCGGCATTGCTGCCAACCACCAGCCGGCCTGCATGCGCGGCGGGCAGCCAGCAGCGGCGGGCTTCATCCACGGCGTGCAGCGCGGGCGGCCTGAAGCGTTCCACGTCCACGCCATTGCGCACGGTGCGCAGGGCGCAGCGCCCGAACGCGCTGCCCACCATCTTGCGGCGCGTGTGCTCGCACACGCAGATGACGCGGTCTGTCGCCAGGCGGGCGCGCAGCATCGCTCCGAAGCTGCTCGCGGTCCGGTCGTTGTGCTGCGTGTACACCACCGCGGGGCTATCCGCCCCAAGCCCCAGGCCCGCCAGCATGCACGCGCGATGGTCGGCCGAACCGTTGACATGCGCGACGTCGAAGCGCTCCTGCGCCAGCAGCCGCCTCAGGCGGCGCGCGTTGGGCAGCGCGGCCAGCAGGCCGCCGCGGAAATCCAGCGCTTCGGCCCGAACGCCAGGCATCGCCGAGGCCGCCTTGAACAAGCGGCTTTCCGGCGGCGCGGCCACCACGATATCGTGCGCGTTGCGCAGCGCCCCGGCCAGCGACAGCACATAGGTGGTGTGACCGCCGCCATCGCCGCGATGGAAATTGGTGTACAGGATCTTCATTGCGGAGCGCCTGTTCAGGTCCTGGACGGACCGGCGCCATCGGCCGGCATCCGCTCGAATTGCCGTGCACGTTTCGGCGCGCAGGGTGCATAATGCGCCGCAACGCCGATTTCATCGTTGGCCGTTTCAAAGCTCTTCGAGATAGGTTTTCGAGCACTCACGGATCGCTCCTTGTGTTTCAGCGCCGCCAAGCGGGAACTTGGCAGACACGCTGAACTCTACGCAGTCGGCAATTACAGAAGCCGGACCGACTCATTACATTTGTGCAAGGAAAGCGAGGCGCCCCATGCGTATCCTCTTGATCGAAGATGAAAGAAAGCTCGCGGACTACGTCCGCAAAGGATTGACCGAGCACAACTACGTGGTCGACATCGCCCGCGACGGCATCGACGGACGGCACGCCGCCATCGAGGGCGACTACGACGTGGTGGTGCTGGACGTCATGCTGCCCGGCGTCGACGGCTTCGGCGTGCTGGCGGACCTGCGCAAGCACAAGGAAACACCAGTCCTGATGCTGACCGCCCGCGACAAGGTGGAAGACCGCGTGCGCGGCCTGGAGGGCGGCGCGGACGACTATCTTGTCAAGCCCTTCGCCTTTTCCGAGCTGCTGGCGCGGATCCAGGCCCTGCTGCGCCGCGGCCGGGGACAGGAATCGACGCTGCTCAAGCTTGCCGACCTGGAGATGGACCTGGCGCGGCGCAAGGCGCAACGAGGCGGCCTGCGCCTGGACCTGACCGCCAAGGAGTTCACGCTGCTGACGTTGATGCTGCGCCGCCATGGCCAGGTGCTGTCCCGGACCGTGCTCGCCGAGCAGGTCTGGGACATGAACTTCGATAGCGACACCAACGTCATCGAAGTCGCCGTGCGGCGTCTGCGCGCGAAGATCGACGATCCGTTCGAGACCAAGCTGCTGCATACCGTGCGCGGCATGGGCTACGTGCTGGAGCTGCGCGAAAAATGAAGCTGCCCCGCGTCGCCTCCATGGAAATCCGGCTCACGCTGCTGCTCGGCATCATTGCCCTGGTGGTTTCCAGCATCGCCGGCTACACCTTGTTCTGGGCCTTGAAGCGCGAGGTGCAGCGCCAGGAAATCACCGAGGTGGCGGGCAAACTTGAGCTCATCAACCACCTCATCGGCATGCAGGCCACGCTCGCGCAGATGCAGGATCTGCGCGGCGCCCTGGACAACATCATGGTCGGCCACGGCAACCTCAAGACCTGGATCACGCTTGCGGACGGCAGCGTGTTCTACGGCGAGGCGCCGCCCGTGGACGTGCGGCCGCTGTCCGGGCGCGAGATCAGGCTGCACTCGCAGGACGGCTGGAACATGCGCGGCTTGCGCGTGCCGCTCGAAGGCGCGCTGCTGCCGGGCGCAGAGCTCACCGTGGCCGTGAATCTTCGGCCAGGAACGCAATTCCTGTATGCCTTCGCCACCGCGCTGGTCCTGATCTGCGCGGTCTGGGTCGGCGCCACGCTGGTGCTGTCGGCATGGGCGGTGCGGCGCTCACTGTCGCCCATCCGCCGCCTGTCTCAGCAAGCCGCCCGCATCCAGCCGGACAATCTCGCCGTGCGCCTGCCGGAACAGGGCATAGACCGCGAGCTGCGCGAGTTCACCCATACCTTCAACGGCATGCTGGGCCGGGTACAGACGGCCTACCAGCAGATGGAAGGCTTCAACGCCGACGTGGCGCATGAACTGCGCACGCCCCTGGCCACGCTGATCAGCGGCACCGAGGTCATCCTGTCGTCCAGGCGTTCGGAGCAGGAGCTGCGCGAGGTGCTGGAGTCCAACCTGGAAGAGCTGGAGGGCTTGAAGGCGCTGGTCAACGACATGCTTTTCCTGGCCCGCGCCGATGGCGGCGAGCCGGCGGGCGACCTGCAGGAAGTGGACGTGCGCCGGGAGGTCGCCCGCGTGGCCGAATACTACGAGGCCGCGCTGGACGAGGCCGGCGTATCCGTGACGGCCCACGGCGCCGCCACCCTGATGGCCAACCCGCGGCTGTTGCGGCGCGCCATCGCGAACCTGCTCAGCAACGCCATCCGGGCCACGCCCCGCGGACGCGGTATCGACCTCTACTGCATCACCCGGCAGGACGAGATAGAAATCAGGGTCAGGAACCCTGGCGCGCCGATCGCGGCGCAGGCCTTGCCACGCATCTTCGACCGCTTCTACCGGGGCGACGATGCCCGCAGCCGGCGCGCCGACGGACACGGCCTGGGCCTGGCCATCGTACGGGCCATCGCCCGCATGCATGGCGGCAACGCCTTCGCCCGCTGCGGCGGACAGGGCACCGAGGTCGGCTTCACGCTATCCCGGGCGCCGAACATTACAGGAAAGTAATCCTCCCGACAGGTTGCGGTGTGGAGCGCGTCACTAAAGTGGCGCCTCCTACCCCCAATTCGAGTCTAGAGGATACGCATGAAAAAACTGGTGAAACTCGCGCAGGGCGCCGTCGCCGCGGGCGCCTTTTTGCTTTCCTTCGGTGCCATGGCCGCCCCCGGCCATGGCGCGGGCCACGGCGGCGGCCATGATGCCGTGGCCGCCATCGGCAAGCCCGGCAACCCCGCCAAGGTCTCGCGCACGGTTGTCGTCGACATGACGGACGCCATGCGCTTCACGCCGGACAAGATCGACGTCAAGGCAGGCGAAACCATCCGCTTCAAGGTCACCAACTCGGGCAAGATCCGCCACGAAATGGTGCTGGGCAACAAGGCCGACCTGGACAGCCACTACCAGATGATGCTCAACGATCCGGGCATGCGCCATGAAGAGCCGAACTCCGTTTCCCTGGAAGCGGGCAAGGCCGGCGACATCGTCTGGACGTTCGACAAGGCGGGAACCGTCGCCTTCGCCTGCCTCGAGCCCGGGCACTACCCCGCCGGCATGAAGGGCGCGGTTTCCGTCAAGTAATCCACTGCCGGGATGCCGGTCCGGCTACCGGGGAGATAGAGCATGAGTAGAGCAGTTTCGAATCCGCGCCGCCGGTTCGTGCAGGGCCTGGCCACGGGCGGCGCGCTGGCCGGCATGGGCCTGTGGGGCCCGTCCTCGTGGGCGCAGGCCGGCTCCGCCCGGCAGAGCGTGCTGTCGGGCACCGAGTTCAACCTGGAGATCGGCGAAAGCGCCGCCAATTTCACCGGCGCCCCGCGCATCGCCACCACGGTCAACGGCATGCTGCCCGCGCCCACGCTGCGCTGGCGCGAAGGCGACCGCGTCACGCTGCGCGTCACCAACCGCCTGCGCGAAGACACCTCGATCCATTGGCACGGCATCATCCTGCCCACTGGCATGGACGGCGTGCCCGGCCTGAGCTTTCCCGGCATCGCCCCCGGCGAGACCTTCACCTATCAGTTCGACGTGGGCCAGAGCGGCACGTACTGGTATCACAGCCATTCCGGTTTCCAGGAGCAGACGGGGCTGTACGGCGCCATCGTGATCGATCCCAAGCGCCCCGACCCGGTGCGCGCGGACCGCGACTATGTCGTGCTGCTGTCCGACTGGACCGATGAAGATCCCATGAGCGTGTTCCGCAAGCTCAAGGTGATGCCCGACTACTACAACTACATCCAGCCCACCGTCGGCAGTCTGATGGACGACGCCGAGAAATCCGGCTGGAAGAATGCGCTGAACGAGCGGCTCATGTGGCAGAAGATGCGCATGAACCAGACCGATCTGGCCGACGTCTCGGGCGCGACCTACACCTTCCTTACCAACGGCAAGTCGCCGGCCGGCAACTGGACTGGCCTGTTCCGCCCGGGCGAACGGATCCGCCTGCGATTCATCAACGGGTCGGCCATGACCTACTTCGATGTGCGCATCCCCGGCCTGAAGATGACGGTGGTGGCCGCCGACGGCCTGGCCGTGCGGCCCGTGGAGGTGGAAGAGTTCCGCATCGCCGTGGCCGAGACCTATGACGTCATCGTCGAACCGCAGGACGAGCGCGCCTATACGATCTTCTCGCAGGCCATGGACCGCTCCGGCTATGCCCGCGGCACGCTGGCGCCGCGCGAAGGCATGCAGGCCGAGATCCCGGCGCTGGACCCGGTGCAGGTGCTGACCATGATGGACATGGGCATGGCGCACGACATGCCCGGCATGGACATGGGCGGCTCGCAGGCGGGCGGCATGGACCACGGCGCTCAAGGCGCGATGAACGCTGGGACGCAAGGCGGCATGGACCATGGCTCCATGGGAGGCATGAACCACGCAGGCATGGCTGGCATGGCTGGCATGAATCACGCCGGCATGAACCACGGCGCGGGCGGCAACGAGGGCGGCATGGTCGAGGTCAAGCACCCTTACCCCGCCGAGTACAGCCCCGCCAACTCCATGGTGCCCGACATCGTCTCGACCCGGCTGGACGATCCCGGCGTGGGCTTGCGCAACAACGGCCGCCGCGTGCTGACCTACGCCGACCTGCGCTCCATGGTCGAACCCGCGGACAACCGCCCGCCAACCCGCGAGATCGAGCTGCATCTGACCGGCAACATGGACCGCTACATGTGGTCGTTCAACGGGCTGAAGTTCACCGAGGCCAAGCCCATCGTGCTCAAGTATGGCGAGCGCGTGCGCTTCGTTCTGGTCAACGACACCATGATGACGCACCCCATCCACCTGCATGGCTTGTGGAGCGACCTCGAGTCCGCCGACGGCAATTTCCAGGTCCGCAAGCACACGATCAGCCTGAACCCGGCGCAGCGCCTCACCTACCGCGTCAGCGCGGACGCGCGCGGCAACTGGGCCTATCACTGCCATTTGCTGTTCCACATGGAGGCCGGCATGTTCCGCGCGGTCGTCGTGGAATAGGGGGGGGAATAATGAGAACAACGACATCCAGAAAGCACTGGCCCGGGCTCGTCGCGGGCGCCGCCCTCCTTTCCGCCGCATCCGGACTGGCCCTGGCGCAGACGCCGGCAGGAACGATGAATGGCATGGACCACGGTTCAATGCAGGACATGGACCACAGCTCGATGCCTGGCATGAATCATGGATCGATGCAGGGCCAGGCGCCGACCTCGAAGAAGAGCATGGACCACGGTTCCATGAAAGGCATGGACCAAGGCTCGATGCAAGGCATGGATCACGGTTCGATGCCTGGCATGGATCACAGCTCGATGCCCGGCATGGACGAATCCTCGCGCAAAGGCCCGCCAGTGGGTTCCCTGCCCTCCAGCGACGGCAGCACGGAGCAGCGTTACGCCGCCTACCGCATCCATCCACACATGATGGACAACGTCGTCACCAGCCATCTGCTGTTCGACAAGCTCGGCGTCGCCTATGACCGCAACGAACAGACCAGCCTGCAATGGGACGGCCAGTTCTGGATCGGCCGCGACCTGAACAAGCTGTGGATCAAGAGCGAGGGCGATCGCCTGAACGGCAGCACGGATGCCAAGATCGAGGCCTTCTGGAGCCACACGATCTCGCCGTTCTGGGACTTGCAGCTGGGCGCGCGGCGCGATTTCGGCACGGGTCCGAAACGCAACTGGGCCGCGTTCGGCGTGCAGGGCGTAGCCCCCTACGGCATCGAGACCGAGATCACCGGCTATGTCGGCGGATCCGGCAGGACTGCGCTGGCGCTGAAGGCCGAGTATGACCTGCTGCTTACGCAGCGCCTGATCCTCACGCCCGAGATCGAAGCCAGCCTGTACGGCAAGAACGACGAGGCGCGCGGCGTGGGCTCCGGCCTGTCCGACGCATCGTTCTCCTTGCGGCTGCGCTACGAAGTCACGCGCGAATTCGCGCCTTATGTCGGCGTGTCGTTCGGACGCAAGTTCGGCAAGACCGCGAGCTACGCGAGCGAGGCCGGAGAAAGCCGTTCCGAACGCGCCATCCTGGCCGGCGTGCGCATCTGGTTCTAAGCAGCCACGGCGCCGCGACTCGCGGCGCCGATCAGGACTATTTCAACTGCTCCGCCCGCACCCGCGCGATCTGTACTGAAACAAGGCCGTTTCCGGCCCAACATTACAGGAATGTAAAGCGCCAGCAATGTGGCGGTCAGACGCGCCTCCCTATAGTTGCCCCTTTGTCCACACAGCGGCGGGACGGCAATGCTTGAAGCGATGGATCTGGGTTGCATGCGCGCGGAGCGTCCGCTGTTCAAGGGGCTGGCCTTGCATGTGGCGCCCGGCGAATGCCTGTTCGTCCACGGACGCAACGGCAGCGGCAAGACCAGCCTGCTGCGCATCCTGGCGGGCTTGACGCGGCCCGCCCGCGGCAAGGTGCTCTGGCAGGGACTCGGCATCTCGCAACCTGGCAACGGGTATCGCGGCCAGTTCTTTTATGTGGGCCACGCCGAGGGCCTCAATGGCGAACTCAGCGCCATCCAGAATCTGCAAGCGCTACAGGCCGCAAGCGGACACGCGGACCGTCCCGCAGCCATCGCGTCCGCGCTGCGCGAGGCAGGCCTCGAAAGCAAGAAGCATCTTCCCATCCGCGCCCTGTCGGCCGGCCAGAGGCGGCGAGCGGCCCTCGCTCGCCTGCTTGCCGAGTTCCGGCCCCTCTGGATTCTCGACGAACCCGTGACCGCCCTGGACGCCGCAGCCCACTCCTGGCTTGCACGCGCCATGGATCGCCATCTGCGCGATGGCGGCGCGATCGTGGCGACGAGCCATCAAGAGATTGCGCTGGACCATGCGCACAAGCAGATCCGGCTTGGATCCTAGCGCATGTATTCCATGCCGAAATTGCTTGCGGCGGTTGCGCTGCGCGACCTGCGCATCGCCCAGCGGCGCGCCAGCGACACGCTGACGCCGCTGGCCTTCTTCCTGGTGGCCGCCAGCCTGTTCCCCCTGGCAGTCGGCCCCGAGCGCGAAACGCTGCGGGCCATTGCACCAGGCGTGCTCTGGGTGATGGCCTTGCTGTCCTGTCTGATGTCGCTGGGCCGTCTTTTCGAAGTAGACCATCGCGACGGTTCGCTGGAGCAGCTGATGCTCTCCGCCGCGCCCTTGCCGGTGGTCGTGCTGGGCAAGGTCGCGGCCCACTGGCTGGTGTCCGGACTGCCGCTGACTTTGCTTGCGCCCGTGCTGGGATTGCAGTTCGGGCTGGACGCCGCCGCCCTGCTGATCCTGACGCTGGGCCTGGCCATCGGCACGCCCGCGCTCGGCCTGATCGGCGCCATTGGCGCGGCGCTCACCTTGACCGCGCGTGGCGGCGGGGCGCTGCTGGCCCTGCTGGTCCTGCCCCTCTTCATTCCCATTCTCGTATTCGGCGCCGGCGCGGTGCAGGCGGCCCAAAGCGGCCTGGGCGCGAACGCGCACCTGTCGCTGCTGGGCGCCGTGCTGGCCATGTCCCTGTTCTTCGCGCCGCTGGCCGCCGCCGCCGCGATACGCATCTCACTGGAATGAGGAGCCCATGATCCGCTGGTTTCACTATGCCTCGCCCAAAACCTTCTATCCGCTGGCCGGAAAGGCGATTCCCTGGTTTACGGCGGCCGCGGTCTTGTTGGCCGCGGCAGGCCTCTATGTCGGCTTTCTGGCCGCGCCCGAAGACGCCCAGCAGGGCCAGGGCTACCGCATCATCTTCGTCCACGTCCCGGTCTCCTGGATGTCGATGTTCGTGTATCTGGTAATGGCGTTCTGGGCCCTGATCCATCTGGTATTCAACAGCAGGCTGTCGGCCATGATGATTGCCGCGCTGGCGCCGACCGGCGCCCTGTTCACGTTTCTGTCGCTGTGGACCGGCGCGCTGTGGGGCAAGCCCATGTGGGGCGCCTGGTGGGTCTGGGATGCGCGGCTGACCTCGGAATTGATCTTGCTGTTCCTGTATGCGGGCTACATCGCATTGAAGGCAGCCATCGACGACCCGCAGCGCGCCGACCGTGCGGGATCGGTGCTGGTGCTGGCCGGCGTGGTCAACATTCCCATCATCTATTTCTCGGTGCAATGGTGGAGCACCTTGCACCAGGGCGCGTCGGTTTCCCTGACCGCCGCCCCCAGCATGGCCGGCATCATGCTCACCGGCATGCTGCTGATGTCCCTGGCCGCGTGGATGTACTGCATCGCAACGGCGCTGGCGCGCCTGCGCTGCATGGTGCTCGAACGCGAGCGGCACGCGGCCTGGATCCGCGAACAATGGAGTAGCGAATGATGCACTGGTCCAGTCTGGGCGAGTTCCTCGCCATGGGTGGTTATGCGGTCTATGTGTGGGGATCGCTGCTGATGACGGCGTTCCTGCTGGGCGGCGAGCAGCTGCTGCTGGCGCGCCGCCGCCGCGCGCTCCTGGCGGGTCCGCGCCCTGTCGCTGAATATCGGGAGGCCGGCGATGCATAAGCGGACACGGCGCTTGTGGCTGGCGCTGGGCGGCCTGGCCTCGGTGGGCGTGGCCAGCGCCCTGGTGCTGAACGCCTTCCAGAGCAATCTGGTGTTCTTCTACACGCCCACCCAGGTCAGCAACAACGAAGCGCCGGCAGGACGCGCCTTCCGCGTGGGCGGCATGGTCGAAGCCGGCAGCGTGCAGCGCACGCCGGGCACGCTGACCGTCCGTTTCGTCGTGACCGATACGGCCCACACGGTCCCCGTGGCCTATGAAGGCATCCTGCCGGACCTGTTCAGCGAAGGAAAGGGCGTCGTGGCGCAGGGCAGGCTGGACGGCAATGGCCTGTTCCGCGCCGAAGAAGTGCTGGCCAAGCATGACGAGAACTACATGCCGCCCGAGGCGCAGCACGCGATCGATCAGGCCGCACTGAAGGCCGTACCCCAGGAGGTCCGCCCCCGATGATTCCGGAACTTGCTCATTTCGCCCTGATCCTGACGCTCTTCGTGGCGTTGGCGCAAGGCGTACTCGCGCTGCGCGGCGCGGCCCTGGACCGTGCGGACTGGATCGCCATTGCGCGGCCCGCCGCGCAGATCCAGTTCCTGCTGGTGTCCTTCAGCCTGGCGGCGCTGGTCTGGTCGTTCGCGGCCAAGGACTATTCGGTGGCCTATGTGGCCTACAACTCCAATTCCCAGTTGCCCTTGTTCTACCGCATCGCGGCCACCTGGGGCGGGCATGAAGGCTCGCTGCTGCTGTGGATCTTCATGCAGACGGGCTGGGCCTGCGCGGTCAGCGTGTTTTCGCGGCAATTGCCGGATGCCATGGTCGCGCGCGTGCTCGGCGTGCTGGGCTTGATCAGCGCGGGCTTCCTGCTGTTCGTGCTGCTGACCTCGAATCCATTCGAACGCCTGACACCGGCCCCAGCCGACGGACTGGACCTGAACACGCTGCTGCAGGACATCGGCCTGATCTTCCACCCGCCGCTGCTGTACATGGGCTATGTGGGATTCTCGGTGGCGTTCGCGTTCGCCATCGCCGCGCTGCTGTCGGGCAATCTCGACGCGGTCTGGGCCCGCTGGTCGCGCCCTTGGACCACGGCGGCCTGGCTGTTCCTGACGCTGGGCATCGCGGTCGGCAGCTGGTGGGCCTACTACGAGTTGGGTTGGGGCGGCTGGTGGTTCTGGGATCCGGTGGAGAACGCCTCCTTCATCCCCTGGCTGGCCGGCACGGCGCTGATCCACTCCCTGGCCGTGACCGAAAAGCGCGGCGGCTTCAAGAGCTGGACGGTGCTGCTGGCGATCGGCACCTTTGCGCTGGCCCTGCTGGGCGCGTTCCTGGTGCGTTCGGGCGTGCTGACCTCGGTGCACGCGTTCGCCACGGACCCGGCTCGCGGCGTATTCATCCTGGCGCTGTTCACGGCCGTCGTCGGTAGTTCCCTGTTCCTGTACGCCTTGCGCGCGCCCCGGATAGGACAAGGCGGCCAGTTCGAGTTCGTGTCGCGCGAATCGCTATTGCTGATCAACAACGTGCTGCTCGCGGTGGCCGCCGCGACCGTGCTGCTGGGTACGCTCTATCCCCTGATCATCGACGCGCTGGGCCTGGGCAAGCTGTCGGTCGGACCGCCCTACTTCAATGCCGTCTTCGTACCGCTGATGGTGCCGGCGCTGCTGCTCATGGCGGTGGGCCCCATCGCCAACTGGAAATCGGCCGACGCCGCCAGCCTGCTCAAGCGCCTTACGATTCCCGCGCTGCTGGCCGTGCTGGCCGGCGCGGGCGCGCCCTGGCTGTTCGGCCGCTGGTCCGCGGGTGCGGCGCTGGGGATGGGGCTGGCCGCCTGGCTGGCGGGCGCCATCGGCGTGGACGTCTTGAAGCGCCTCCACGCGGCGCGCGAGCGCTGGTGGCGCCAACCGCGCAGCTGGCTGGGCATGCATCTGGCCC
Source organism: Achromobacter pestifer (assembly GCF_013267355.1). Lineage (NCBI taxonomy): Bacteria > Pseudomonadati > Pseudomonadota > Betaproteobacteria > Burkholderiales > Alcaligenaceae > Achromobacter > Achromobacter pestifer. The sequence continues at coordinate 3,531,684 of NZ_CP053985.1, read as the reverse complement.
ATCTGGGCGTGGCCGTGTTCGTCGCCGCGGTCGCGCTGGTGAGCAGCTACGAGACCGAACAGGATCTGCTGATGCAGCCTGGGCAGACTGCGCCGGTGGCCTCGTACCGCGTCGAATTCAAGGGCGTGGAGCGCGTGCGCGGCCCGAACTACGAGTCTGAAATGGGCACCTTCACGCTCTACCGCGGCGAACGGCGCCTGCGCGACCTGCACCCCGAAAAGCGCACCTATGCGTCCTCGGCGCTGCCGATGACGGAGGCGGCCATCGCCGCCAACGGCCTGCGCCACGTCTACGTCGCGCTGGGCGATCGCGAGGAGCACGGCGCCTGGAGCGTGCGCCTGTATTACAAGCCGTTCGTGGACTGGATCTGGGGCGGCTGCATCCTCATGGCCCTGGGCGGCCTGCTGGCGATCAGCGATCCGCGCTACCGCCTGAAGCGGCGCGAGAAACAGCAGCCGCAACGCACAGGACCGCAGACGCCCGCGGAGGCCAGGCCATGAGCCGCTACATCTGGCCCCTGGCGGGCTTCGTGGTGCTGGTGTTCTTTCTGGGAATAGGCCTGACCCTCAACCCCTCCGAAGTGCCGTCGCCGCTGATCGACAAGCCCGCGCCCGCGTTTGCCCTGCCCGAACTGCATGAGCCGCAGAAGACGTTCACGCCCGAGAGCATGAAAGGCCGGGTATGGGTGCTGAACGTATGGGCGTCCTGGTGCTATGCCTGCCTGACGGAACACGCCTACATCCAGGAACTGTCGTCGCAACACGGCGTGCCCGTCATCGGCCTGAACTACAAGGACATCCGGACCGAGGCTATCGCCTGGCTGGCGCGCAACGGCGATTCGTATGAGAAGTCCGTGTCCGACACCGACGGCAAGGTCGGCATCGACTACGGCGTCTATGGCGTGCCGGAGACCTTCGTCATCGATCAGACCGGGATCATCCGCTACAAGCACATCGGTCCGGTGAGCGCGGAATCGCTGCGCGATACCCTCTTGCCGCTGATCCGGGGGCTGCAATGAAGACTGCCCTGCGCGCATTGGCGCTGTCGCTGGCGCTGGGCTACGGCTCGGGCGCCCATGGTTCGGCCGAAGACCGCCGCGTCAACGAGATCGCCTCGGAGCTGCGCTGCCTGGTCTGCCAGAACGAATCCATCGCCGCGTCGCGCGCCGACCTGGCGGTCGATCTGCGCCACCAGATCCGTCAACAGCTGGACGCCGGCAAATCGGAAGCCGAGATACTGGCCTACATGGAGGCCAGGTACGGTGACTTCATCCTTTACCGGCCGCGCTTGAAAGCGGCCACGCTGCTGCTCTGGTTCGGCCCGGCCGCGCTGCTGGCCGCCGGATTGACCGCGCTGGCCGTGGCCTTGCGCCGGCGCAGGATGCGGCAGGACCGCCCTGCGCTGACTCCCCAGGAACGCCAGGCCGCCGACGCCTTGCTAGGCATCGAAGCTGAAAAAGGATCCGGAACATGACACAGTTCTTCTATCTTTCGGCCGCGCTGATGGCCGCCCTGGTCACGCTATGGCTGATCGCCGCCTTGCGGCGCGCGCCCGCCGCGAGCGGCGCGGACAAGCACCGGGCGGCGAACGTGGCGGTGCTGCGTGACCAGTTGCAGGAGCTTGAACGGGACCGCGCGAACGGCATCCTGTCGCAAGACGCCTTCTTGGAAGCGCGTGCCGAATTGCAGCGGCTGGCGCTGGAAGAAGCCGCCGAGGCGCAACGACTTGCGGTTGCGCCGGGCCGGGGCCGCCTGCTGCCCGTGAGCCTGGCCATCGCACTGCCCCTGGCCGCCATTCTTGCCTACACCGCGCTGGGCAACCCGGCCGCCATCACACCACCCCCGGCGCCCGCCGTGCAGCCCGAGGTCACCGCCGCCGACATCCAGGCCATGGTGGCCAAACTGGAGGCCCGGCTGGCCGGCAATCCCGACGACTATCAGGGATGGCTGATGCTGGCCCGGTCCCACCGCTATTTCGGGCGGCACGCCGACGCGGTCCAGGCCTTTACCCGTGCCGCGCCGGTGGTGGACGGCAACCCGGCTGCCCTGGCCGAATACGCCGAGTCCCTGGTGCTCAGCGCCAACCGGGGGTTCGGCGGACAGCCTGACCAGTTGCTGCGGCGTGCGCTGGACCTCAACCCCGAAGAGCCGCTGGCCCTGATGCTGGCGGGCGCAAGCCGCTTTGACCAGCGCGACTTTCCCGCAGCCATCGATTTCTGGCAACGCCTGTTGGCCAAGCTGCCCGCCGGCGGCGACATGGCGCGCACCGTCAACGAAGGCATCGCGCTGGCCCGCCAGCGCCAGCGCGAAGGCGCGGCGCCATGATGACAGCGGCCCGCCATGCTTGACCTGTCCCTCATCGGCTTCGCCACTGCCTTCATCGCGGGGACCGCCTCATTCCTGTCGCCTTGCGTGCTGCCGCTGGTTCCCGGCTACCTGTCCTATATCGCGGGCGGATCCAGCACCGCCGCGGACGGCGGCCGCGCGCTGCGCTGGCGCATGCTGGGACTGGCGGCCTGCTTCGTCGCCGGCTTCTCCACCGTCTTCGTCATCTTCGGCGCCAGCGTCACGGCGCTGAGCCGCCTGCTGCTGTCCTATCGCTACGAACTGAACCTTGCGGCCGGCGCCATCATTGCGCTGGCGGGCCTGCTGCTGCTGGGCGTCCTGCGCCTGCCTGCCTGGGCCCAGCGCTACTATCGCTACGATCCGGCGGGTCAGGGCGGCCCCGGCAGCGCCCTGGTCCTGGGCCTGGCGTTCGGATTCGGCTGGACGCCCTGCATCGGCCCCATCCTGGCCAGCATCCTGGTGCTGGGCGCGGCGTCGGCCAGCGTGGGCCAGGGCGTGGCCCTGCTGGGCGTCTACGCGCTGGGGCTAGGCGTCCCCTTTTTAGCGGCCGCCTGGTTCATGAGCCCTTTCCTGCGCCGCATGCAGGGCCTGAAGCGCGCCGGCCGGATCCTGCGGATCCTGACCGGGCTGATCCTGATCGTGATGGGATGGGCCATCGCCACCGGCCAGCTGGCCCGTTTCGCCATCTGGATGCTGCTGACCTTCCCCGCCTTGGGCAGGCTGGGCTGAGCGCGGTCAAGATCCTTTCGATCAAACGCTTGACCTTGACATCATTGGAATCTTTATAGTGGCACCCATCAGCAGGACATTCCAAGTTTTCAAGGAGCGGATATGAGTGCCATCCCAGCAGACAGCGTCGCGGTCAGCCTGCCCATCGAAGGCATGACCTGCGCCTCGTGCGTGGGCCGGGTCGAAAAGGCCTTGAAGGCCGTGCCGGGCGTCAACCAGGCCAGCGTCAACCTGGCGACCGAACGCGCCGACATCACGTTTGCAGGCGCGCCGAACGTCGCCGCCGCCGTGCAAGCGGTGCAGAAGGCGGGTTATACCGTCGCCGAAACCACGATTGAACTGTCGGTCACCGGCATGACCTGCGCCTCCTGCGTGGGCCGCGTCGAAAAAGCCCTGAAGGCGGTGCCGGGCGTCAGCAACGCCAGCGTCAATCTGGCCACCGAGCGCGCCAGCATCACCGCCGCTGGCGGCGTGCCCGCCAGCGCCTTGATCCAGGCCGTGGCGAAGGCAGGCTACGAAGCGAAAACCCTCTCGGCAGAATCCAGCGACAGCGACGCCGTGGCCGAACGCCAGGCGGCCGAGCTGAAGTCGCTCAAGCGCGCCCTGACCGTCGCCACGATCTTCGCGCTGCCCGTATTCATCCTGGAAATGGGCGCCCACATCGTGCCGGCGTTCCACCACGTCATCGCCGAGACCATCGGCACGCAGAACAGCTGGTACCTGCAATTCGTGCTGGCCAGCATCGTGCTGTTCGGCCCTGGCCTGCGCTTCTTCAAGAAGGGCATCCCCGCGCTGCTGCGCGGCGCGCCCGACATGAACTCGCTGGTGGCGGTGGGCACGTCCGCCGCCTATGCCTATTCGGTGGTCGCCACCTTCGCGGCCGGACTGCTGCCCGCCGGCACGGTCAACGTCTACTACGAGGCCGCCGCGGTCATCGTGGCGCTGATCCTGCTGGGCCGCTACATGGAGGCCCGCGCCAAGGGCAATACGTCCGAAGCCATCAAGCGCCTGCTCGGCCTGCAAGCCAAGACCGCGCGCGTCGTGCGCGACGGCGCGACGCTGGAACTCGCCATCGAGGAAGTGGTGGCGGGCGACCTGATCGAAGTCCGCCCCGGCGAGCGCATCCCGGTGGACGGCGAGGTCGTGGAAGGCAACAGCTACATCGACGAGTCCATGATCAGCGGCGAACCCGTGCCGGTCGAAAAGCAGCCCGGCTCCGAAGTGGTCGGCGGCACCGTCAACCAGAACGGCGCGCTGACGTTCCGCGCCACCAAGGTCGGCGGCGACACGCTGCTGGCGCAGATCATCCGCATGGTGGAACAGGCGCAAGGCTCCAAGCTGCCGATCCAGGCCCTGGTGGACCGCATCACAATGTGGTTCGTGCCTGCCGTCATGGCGGCCGCCGCCGTGACCTTCATCATCTGGCTGACGTTCGGACCCGAGCCCGCCCTGACCTTCGCGCTGGTCAATGCCGTGGCCGTGCTGATCATCGCCTGCCCTTGCGCCATGGGCCTGGCCACGCCGACCTCCATCATGGTGGGCACGGGCCGCGCCGCGCAGATGGGCGTGCTGTTCCGCAAGGGTGAAGCGCTGCAATCGCTGAAGGACGCCCAGGTCGTGGCTGTGGACAAGACCGGCACGCTGACCAAGGGCCGCCCCGAGCTGACCGACCTGATCGTCGCGCCGGGCTTCGAACGCGCAGCGGTGCTGGGCAAGGTCGCCACCGTCGAAGCCAAGTCCGAACACCCGATCGCGCAAGCCATCGTGGACGCGGCGCGCGCCGAGAGCATCGCGCTGGGCACGATTTCGCAGTTCGAATCGATCACCGGCTTCGGCGTCAGCGCCCAGGTCGACGGCGACCTGGTCGAGATCGGCGCCGACCGTTTCATGCGCGAACTGGGCCTGAGCGTCGAGTCCTTCGGTTCGGACGCCGCGCGCCTGGGCGACGAAGGCAAGACGCCGCTGTACGCCGCCATCAACGGCAAGCTGGCCGCCATGATCGCCGTGGCCGACCCCATCAAGGAAACCACGGCCGCCGCCATCCGCGCCCTGCATGACCTGGGCCTGAAGGTCGCCATGATCACCGGCGACAACCGCCGCACCGGCGAGGCCATCGCCCGCCAGCTTGGCATCGACGAAGTCGTCGCCGAAGTGCTGCCGGACGGCAAGGTCGCGGCCGTGCAACGCCTGAAGCAGCAGTACGGCCCCGTCGCCTACGTGGGCGACGGCATCAACGACGCGCCGGCCCTGGCCGAAGCGGACGTGGGCCTGGCCATCGGCACCGGCACGGACATCGCCATCGAGGCCGCCGACGTGGTGCTGATGTCGGGCGACCTGGGCGGGGTGCCCAACGCCATCGCCCTGTCCAAGGCCACCATCCGCAACATCAAGCAAAACCTGTTCTGGGCCTTCGCCTACAACGTGGCCTTGATTCCGGTGGCGGCGGGCCTGCTGTACCCGGTCAACGGCAGCTTGCTGTCGCCGGTGTTCGCGGCGGGCGCAATGGCGCTGTCCAGCGTGTTCGTGCTGAGCAACGCGCTGAGGCTGCGCCGCTTCACGGCGCCCTTCCCGGCCCGGGGCTGACCCGCCCGGGGCTAACCCGCCCGGGGCTGACCCTGCCTTCCCGGCAAGGGCCGGGAAGCGCCCTCCCTACTGGCTCTACTCCTTCGGCGCGCTGGCCACCAGCGCGCCGAATTTCTTGTCCAGCTCCGCCAGCGCATCATTGATGTGGGCGCGGCGCGCCTTGATCCAGGTGTCCTGTTCAGACAACTGCGTACGCGCCTCCTTCAGCATGCGGTCCATTTCCGCCGGTTGCGGGCCGCCCGAGGTGGCGCGGTTCTTGACGATGGCCACCGGGTCCAGCGTCGAGCGGAACTCCGCCTCGCTCATCGGCAGTTCGTTGCCGTACTTCGAGTCCTTCATGGCGTCCGCATAGATGCGGCGCGCCTGCTCGTAGGGAAAGTCCAGCGGTTTGATGTTGTTGGTCTTGGCGTAGCTCACGACCTCCGACGCGAAGTGGTGGCCGTCGCGGAACGGCAGCTTGTACTTGCGCATCAGCACGTCGGCCAGTTCCTGCGAAGCCGTCCAGTCGCTGTTCAGTTCTTCCAGCGCCCGGTCGGGGCTGACGACCATGGCTTTCAGCACCTGGTCCCAGCGCTTGAGCGCCGAAATCCCGGCGTCCACCATGGCCGAGTTCTGCTTCACGTCCTTGGGGTCGCTCATGCCGGGCGTGATGTTGTGCGTCTGCACCACCGGTCCCATGGCCAGCGTCACGGCGGTGGACGCATCGCTGCGGGTGTCGTTGAGCAGGCCAGGATTGCGCTTTTGCGGCATGGCGCTGGACACGTAGGTATTGCCGCCGCCTTCTTCCAGCAGGATCCAGGGACGCGGCTGGGCGTACTGGGTCATGACGTCCTCGATGAAGTTGCCGGTGCGCAGCGCGATGCTGGTGACGATGGACGCGACTTCCACAGGCTGGTCCATGGACGAGATCTGCGAGGCGTCATAGGCGTTGTCCACCAGCGCGGCAAAGCCCAGGTATTGCGCCATGCGCTTGCGGTCCAGCGGCCAGCTGGTGCCGTTGAGCACCGTGGTGCCCATCGGCGAACGGTCGATGCGCACATAGGCCTCGCGGATGCGTTGCGCGTCGCGCGCCAGGCCGGCGGCCTGCCCCAGCAGGTAGTGCCCGTAACTGTTGGGCTGCGCCGCCACGCCGTTGGTGTAGTTCGGCACCACGGTCGCGGCATGCTTGCCCGCCAGCTCCACCAAGGTCCTGGACGTGGCGTTCAGCTGGTCGGCCAGGTCCAGCAGCTTGTCGCGCAGGATGGCGCTACGGTAGGTGGCATGCATGTCCTGACTGGAGCGCCCGGCGTGCAGCAGCGTCACGTCCTCGCCCGCCGCCTTGATCAACAGCGGCTCGAAGGTGATGACGCTGGCCGGGCGCTTGGCGCCGGGCTGGTTGCCGTCGCTGATCACCTTGGCCACGCCCGCGGCCAGGCGCGGCGCCATGGACTTGTCCAGCAGCCCCTCGTCGGTGTTGATGACGGCGGTGGCCTTGTTGATCTCGCCCAGCCAGAAGAACGGATCGCGCGGCACGGAGGCCGCAGGCTGGGCTTGCTGGGCCGACGCCTGGGCGCCAAGCGCGAAGGCAAGCGCTGCGCCCAGGGCGGAAAGTAGATGTCTCATGGCTGTCTCGTTGGGATGGCGAGCGGCCAGTGTATCGGCGGACCGGGTGGCGGGAAATGGCGGATTTCACGGAGCCGCGCGGGATTTCCTGACGGTTTCCTTTAACATACGGCCCAAAACCACGACATCCGCCCATGCCCCGTCCGAATCTGACCAACGCCGAAACCCTGTGCCAGATTGCCAAGCTGGGCAGCTTCCGCGCCGCGGCCGAGCGGCTCCACACGTCCCAACCCGCCGTGTCGGCGCGCATGAAGGAACTGGAGCAGTCGCTGGGCTTCCCCCTGTTCGAAAAGCGCGGCCGCCGCCTGGAGCTGACGGTACCCGCGCGCCGTTTCGTCGAACGCGTGGAACCGCTGCTGCTGGCGGTGGAAGACGCCTTCACCGACGCGGAGGCCGTCAACAACGCGGCTGGCACGGTGCGCATCGGCATGGGCGAGATTTCCATGACCTGGTTTTCGCGCGTGGTGCCCGAGCTGCGCCGCGCCCTGCCGCGCGTCTCCTACGAGATCGAGCTGGACCTTGCGGTCAAGCTGCAAGAGCACCTGACCTCGGGCGCGCTGGATATCGCGATCATGGCCAATCATCTGCGCGACGACCAGTTCATCTGCGAATCGCTGGGCACGACCCGCATGTCGTGGATGGTTTCGTCCCGACTGCTGACCGACACGGAGGGCCAACCGCGCACCATGCAATCGTTATTGCAGACCGAGCCGCTGTGGTGCGTGTCGCGCCCGTCGGGCTTCTTCGGCCCGGCGCAGGACGAGCTGCGCGACATGGGCGCCAACCTGGACAATATCTGCAGCTGCAATCGCCTGAACAGCCTGATCGAAGTCGTCGAAGCCGGCGGCGGCATCGCGCAGCTGCCGGAAATGATGGTGGCCGAACAGGTGCGGACAGGTGCCCTGGCTCGGGTGGATCCAGCGCTGACGCCGCTTGCGCTGGAGTTCACCATCGCCATCCACCGCAACCAAGGTCAGTCCATCGTCCATCAGGTCGCCCAGGCCCTGACCCGGCTGGGCAAGGCCGCCACCGGCAAGGCCTGACGGTCCGCGGCAACGTCAGGCGTCCAGCAACGCGCGTTTCTGGACCTTGCCGCTGGCATTGCGCGGCAGCTCCGCCATGAACTGCACGTGCTCGGGAACCTTGAAGTACGCCAGCCGCTGGGCGCAATAAGCCTTGATGGCATCCGTATCCGCCTGTTGCCCCGCATGCAGCACGATGAAGGCCTTGACCGACTGGTCGCGCACCGGATCGGGTATGCCCACCACGGCCACGTCGCGCACGGCGGGATGCCCCATCAAGGCCTCTTCCACCTCGGCGGCCGAGATATTCTCGCCGGCCCGCTTGATCACTTCCTTCTTGCGGCCGAAGAAAAAGAAATTCCCCTTGGCGTCCTGGTAGCCCAGATCCCCCGTGTGCAGCCAGCCGCCTTCGAACACGGCCTGCGTCGCCGCCGGGTCGCGGTAGTAACCCAAGGTCAACGTGCGCCCCGGGCGCCCGCGCACCACGATCTCGCCCACGGCGCCCGCGGCTAGCGGCTGGTTGTCGTCATCGACCACGAACACTTCGCGGTCGGGAGTGGCGCGCCCGATCGACGGATAGGCGGACGGCGAGGCATGCGGCTGCAAGGTGATGTAGAGCATGGTCTCGGACTGCCCGTAGCCGTTGCGCAGCGGGATGCGGAAGCGCTCGATGAACGCGGCGATCTCGGCTTCCGAGATGTTGATGGCATAGCCCGCGTAACGCACCTGGTGCGCCGTGTCGAAAGGCGTGGGTGGCTGATTCAGCAAGGTACGGCACAGCATGCCGGACAGGCTGCAGATCGTGATGCGGTGCTCGATGAGCTGGCGCAGGTAGCGCGTCGCGCTGTAGCGTTCGCCGATGACCACGGTCGCGCCCGCCGTCAGGCAGGACAACACCGTTTCCTGGCAGTTCGCATGGAACAGCGGCTTGTTGTTGAACACGCGATCCGCGCGGCTCAGGCCGCTGTTGGCCGCGCCCGCCAGGCCGCACCACAGCAGGTTGGCCTGGGTCAGCATCACGCCCTTGGGCCGCGCCGAGGTGCCCGAGGTGTACAGGATCTGCGCGAGATCGTCGCCGCACTGGGGCGGCGCATGGTAGTCCGCGGACGACCCCGTCAAGGCGCCGCCCAGGCCTTCCGGCCCCAGGCTGCCGCGCGCCACCGGCACGATGTCCGGCGCCTGTTCCATCCCGGCGCAGACTTCGCGGATCAGCGCCTCGTGCGCCGGCTCGACCAGCGCCAGCGCGGGCTGGCAGTGCTCCAACTGATAGGCCGCTTCGGACGCGGTCAGGTGGATGTTGCCCGCCACGATGACGGCCCCGGCCAGCATCAGGCCCATCCACAGCGGCACGTACTCCGCCGTATTGCCCATGAACACGAATACGCGGTCGCCCGGCATCACGCCACGGGCCTGCAGGCCCGCTGCGTAGCTGCGGGCCGCATCGCGCAATTGGATGAAACTCAATTGGCTGATGTCGCCATTCTGGTACTCATGCACAATCGCGATCTTATGCCCATGGCACAGCGCCTGTTCATCGAGCAAATCCGTGATCGTGCGGTTTCCTGCAGCGTCCATCCAGCCTCCGGCTTTTCTGATTTTCAATGGCACGCCGGCTCCTTGCGGGCGCGCCCATGGGTAGGAAAAGCAGTATAGGTAGCGGCTTTTGACCGCACTAGCTAAACGTTTTTATGCATATCCATCAAGGTTTTTCATGCATGCCGGCCAGGCCGAATCATTGATGGAATTTATGCGTTTCCATCAAAACGTTTGCTTAGTCGGCCGCGGCGGGAAAACCTATACTCCGGTTGAAAGACGCCACGCAGCAAAGGCGTCGGCCAGATAAAAAAGAATGCAAAACCGGAGGAGCTGCCGTGCAAGAGGCATCGATCAAGGACCAGGTTTCGGCCGAGGAATGGGCAGTGCGGGTAGACCTTGCCGCCGCCTACAACCTCGCGGTCGAAATGCGCATGACCGACCACATCTACACGCATATCTCGGCCCGCGTGCCCGGCGCCGAACCGCATTTCCTGATCAATGCCTACGGCCTGATGTTCAACGAGATCACCGCGTCCAACCTGGTCAAGGTGAACATAGACGGCGACATCCTGCTCGACCAGACCGGCCTGGGCATCAACCCTGCCGGCTTCGTCATCCATAGCGCCATCCATCGGGTCCGCCACGACGCGGCCTGCGTCATGCACACGCATACCGCCGCCGGCATCGCGGTGTCCGCGCAAGAGGCCGGTCTGCTCATGATTTCGCAGCATGCCATGCGCTTTCACGACCGCATCGGCTACCACGACTACGAGGGCGTCGCCTTGGACATGGACGAACAGCAGCGCCTGATCGCAGATCTGGGTCCGCACAGCGCGATGATCCTGCGCAATCACGGCCTGCTGGTCTGCGGCGCCAGCGTTCCTGACGCCTTCGACGCCATGTTCTACCTGGAGCGCGCCTGCCAAGCGCAGATCGCGGCCCTGGCAGGCAGCCTGCCGCTGGTTGTGCCTTCGGCCGACGTCGCCGAGAAGGTCGGCCGCCAGTTCGACCGTCTCGACCGCCCGTCCCGCCACAAGCACTGGCCTCCCCTGCTCCGGCTGCTGCAACGCATCCGGCCCGAATACCAGGAATAGCGGCAACCGCGCCGCCATCCTGGCGGCCACTTTTCGCAGAGTAGAAATGGAAGATGCTCATCAATGCCGCGTCGCGGTATATGGTGCGGGTGCGATCGGCTGTCTGCTGGCCGCGCGCCTGGCCCAGGCGGGTTGCGACGTGACCATGGTCGCCCGCGGACAGACGCTGGCCGCCCTGCGGCAGCAGGGCGTCGGCTTGACGGCTGACGGCGTCACGCGCCACTACCCGGTGCGCGCCACCGACGATCCGCGCCAGGTTCGCGGCGCGGACTACCTGATTCTTGCGGTCAAGCAACAGGCGCTGGACGATATCGCCGCGCACCTGGCGCCGATGCTGGCGCCTCAAGGCGCCGTAGTCCCGGCCGTGAACGGCATCCCCTGGTGGTATCTGCCCACGCTGGACAGCCCCCTGGAGGACACGCCGCTGCAATCGGTCGATGGCCGCGGCCTCCTCAGCCGCGCACTGCCCTTGGAGCGCGTACTGGGTTCGGTGGTGTACATCGCGGCAAACGCCGCCGCTCCTGGCATCGCGGCGCAGAACGCCCGCAACAACCTCATCCTCGGCGAACCGGATGGCAGCATTTCCGCCCGGGCCGTCCGGCTCGCGGGCCTGTTGCACGCGTCGGGCCTGCAGTGCGAAGTCACGCCCAGCATCCACCAGGCGGTATGGACCAAGGCGATGGGCAATGCCACCTTCAATCCCTTGAGCGTGCTGGCCAACGCCACCATGCAAGCCATGGTCCAGGATCCCCATCTCGGCAAACTGGCGCGCGCCATGCTGGGCGAGTACCTGGCGCTGGGCCAGGCGCTCGGGCTTGCGCTGCCGGTGACGGTGGAGCAACGCATGCAGGCCGCCGCCAGCGCCGGCGCCGCCAAGACTTCGATGCTGCAGGACTCGCTACAAGGCAAGCCGCTGGAAATCGACGCCCTGATGGGCGCCATGATCGAGATCGCAGCAAAGCTGAACCTGGACATGCCCTACGCCAACATGGTCTGGGGACTGATCCGGCACCGGAACCTCAGCGCAGGCTCCGCCTGAACACCACACCTAGAAAACCACAGGAGACAACCCATGAAATGGCTATCGCACTGCCTGGCCGCAACCCTGATCTGCACGGGCGCTGCCGCCCACGCCCAGGACTATCCCAACAAGCCCATCAACATCGTGGTGCCCTTCACGCCGGGCGGCGTCACCGACGTGATGACCCGCCAGATCGCGGCCAAGCTGCAAGGCGATCTGGGCCAACCGGTGGTGGTCGTCAACAAGCCCGGCGCCGGCACCATGATCGCCTCGGCCTATGTGGCCAAGGCGCCGGCCGACGGCTACACGCTGCTGATGGCGGCGTCGTCCCTGGGCATCGCTCCCAGCCTGTACAAGAACACCGCGAACTACGACCCGGTCAAGGACTTCCAGCCCGTTTCGCTCATCGCCAGCGTGCCGCACGTGCTGGTGACGGGCAAGCAGGTGCAGGCCTCCAGCGTCAAGGAATTGATCGCCGCGCTCAAGAAGGACGGCAGGTCGGCGACCTTCGCTTCTTCCGGCAACGGCACTTCCAACCATCTGGAGGGCGAGCTGTTCGCCGCGCTGACCGGCCTGAAGATGACCCACATTCCCTACAAGGGCAGCGTTCCGGCGTTGACCTCATTGGCGGGCGGCGAAGTCGACATGCTGTTCGTGGATATCGCGGCCGCCCAGCCCTTCCTCGATAGCGGCAAGGTGCGTCCGATCGCCGTGACCACCAAGACGCGGTCCTCGGTGCTGCCCGACCTGCCCACCGTGGAGGAATCCGGCCTGCCCGGCTACGACGCCATGCCCTGGCTGGGCATCGTGGCGCCGGCCGGCACGCCGTCGGCGGTGGTCGACCGGTTGCAGGCGTCCCTGCAGAAGATAAAGGCGGCGCCCGACGTGCAGGAGCAGTTCAAGAAAATGGGCCTGGACGCGCTGTTCACCAAGCCCGCCGACTTCGGCGCCTTCATCGTCAGCGACAGCGCCAAATGGGCCGAGCTGATCAAGAAGTCCGGCGCAACCGCCGAGTAGGCCGCACCCCATACCCCACGCCATTCCTCGAAGGACCCTTACATGCATCGCGATACCCTGGCCCCGGCAAAACCGCTCGGCAACGACGTGTGGGAGGCCACGCTCAAGCGCGCGCTTGCCAGCGCCAACATCCCCACCCTGCTCATGGTGCTGGTGCACCTGACGGGCGACACGCAATGGCTGTCCGAGCGCTACCAGTGCTCGCGCATCCGCGGCCTTGAAGACAACGACCCCGGCGGCCTGCCGGACACCGTGCAGGAAGAGGTCCGCGAGGCCGCGTACTCGGCCATCCTGATGGTCCGCCGCGGCCAACCGCCCGGGCTGCCCGCGCCTGCGCATGAACAGCTGGTCGCCATGCTGCGCACCAGCATCGGGGAAGAGGTTCCTGACTCGTACGGCCCCATGATCGCCGCATGGCTGGGGCTGGATCCGGACTTCGCGCTAGAGCAACGCGATACGTTCCAGGTGCCGCCAGGCTATCGTGTCCTGGTCATCGGCGCGGGCGTGGCCGGCCTGTGCGCGGCGATCCGCCTGCAAGGCGCGGGCATTCCCTACGTCGTGATCGAGAAGAATGCCGAAGTCGGCGGCACCTGGTACGAGAACCGCTATCCCGGCGCCGGCGTGGACACACCCAACCATATCTACTCGTATTCCTTCGCCAAGCACGACTGGTCGCGCTACTTCGCCTTGCAAGGCGAAATCCAAGGCTATTTCGAAGGCGTCGCCGACAAATACGGCGTGCGCTCCAACATCCGCTTCAACACCCGCGTCGAGTCCGCCCGCTACGACGAATCCACGCTGCGCTGGAACGTGCGCACAACGGGGCAGGACGGCCAGGTCCAGGACTACGTGGCCGACATCGTCATCAGCGCGGTGGGCCTGCTCAACGTGCCCAAGCTGCCGCCCATACCAGGCCTGGACAGCTTCAAGGGTCCCTGCTTCCATACCGCCAACTGGCCGGAGGGCATCGACCTGCGCGGCAAGAACGTGGGCATCATCGGCAACGGCGCCAGCTCCATGCAGGTCGTGCCCGCGATCGCCGACCACGTCCGCTCCCTGACCGTGTTCCAGCGTTCCAGGCAATGGGCCGCGCCTTTCGAGAAGTTCCAGAAACCCGTGCCCCAGGACGTCCGCTTCCTGCTGCGCGAAGTGCCTTACTACCAGGAGTGGTATCGCCAGCGCCTAGCCTGGATCTTCAACGACCGGGTCCATGCGACCCTGCAGATCGATCCGCAATGGCCGCACCCCGAGCGCGCGATCAACCAGATCAACGACAAGCATCGCGAGCACTTCACCAGCTACATCAAGACGGAACTCGGCGAACGCCAGGATCTGCTGCCCGATGTACTGCCCGACTACCCGCCCTTCGGCAAGCGCATGCTGATGGACAATGGCTGGTTCCGCACCATGGCGCGGGACCATGTGAAGCTGGTCACCGGCGGTATCGAGCGGGTCACTGAAAACGCCGTGGTAAGCGACAACGGCAATGCGCATGAACTGGACGTGCTGGTGGTCGCGACAGGCTTCGACGCCATCAATCTGCTGTCCTCGTTCAAGCTCTACGGCCGCGGCGGACGATCGATCCGCGAGGCCTGGGACGAAAAAGGAGCCGAAGCCTTCATGGGGGTCGCCGCGCCGGGCTTTCCCAATCTGTTCATCCTGGCCGGTCCCAACACCGCCCTGGGCCATGGCGGCAGCGTCGTCGCCCTGCTGGAGACCCAGGTGCGCTATGTCTTGGGCTTGCTGCAGCAGGGCATGGAGCGGGCAGGCGAACGCTTCGAGATCGAAGTGCGCAGGGACCGGCACGACGCCTACAACGCGCGCGTCCAGGCGGCCCACGACCGCATGATCTGGACCCACAAGGGCATGAGCAACTGGTATCGCAACGCGCATGGAAAAGTGGTGGCACCCACCCCGTTCCGCAACGACGACTACTGGCACATGCTGCGCAAGACGGACATGGGCGACTACCACTACCGCCCGGCCTCCAGCGTGGGCGAGGCCGAGCCGTGCGCCGCCACCCGCGCCGAGACTGCCTGAATGCCGCACGCTCAGAAGAGGCGCTGCCTGGTACTGGGCTGCGGCGGCGTGACCGGGCTGGCCTGGGAGATCGGCATCCTTGCGGGCCTGGCGAGCCAGGACGTAGCCCTCGCCGCCGCGGACCTGTTCATCGGTTGCTCGGCGGGTTCCGTCGCCGGCGCGCAACTGGCGCTGGGCGTCCCGCCCATGCAGCTGCTGGCGACGCAACTGGGGGGAACAGGCGCCGAGCAGTACCGCCCCTACTCGCAACAAGCGGCTGACGACAAGAACCGTGAGCTGTACGGCAAGGTCGGCGCAGACCTGCGGCAGGCGCGCCAGCGCATCGGCGCCCATGCCTTGCGCAGCGCCACGCCCACGCTGGCAGAACGCCGCGCCATCATCGCCGCCCGCCTGGGCACCAGCGACTGGCCCTCCCGTCCGTTGCTGGTGGTCGCGGTCGACACGGCCACGGGCGAGGGGCGCAGTTTCAGCGCCGCCGACCAGGTGGATTTCGTCGATGCCATCGCCGCCAGCTGCGCCGTGCCCGGCGCCTGGCCGGCCGTTCCCATCGGCGGCGCGGCCTACATGGACGGCGGCATCCGCTCCATGACCAATGCCGACATGGCTGCCGGCTACGGGCAAGTCGTGGTGCTGGCGCCGCTGGGTTATCGTGACGGCAATCCGGTCAGCGGCCATCTGCGGCGCGAACTGCAGACGCTGCGCGAGGCCGGCAGCCAGGTCCATGCCGTGCTGCCGGACTCGGCCAGCGAGCGGGCCATAGGCGACAACGTGCTGGACCCCGCGCGGCGCGCCGAAGCCGCCGAGGCCGGGCTGCGCCAGGCATCGGCGATCGCACAAGCCTTGAAGGAGGCGTGGCGCTGATCCTGATCCTGCCCCTGCATTCGGCGCCGGCAATGCTGCTCCCGCCCAAAAGCGGTCTGCCCATCGCCTTCAATGTGGCTGGTATAAACATACCGCGAGCAACCTAGACTTCCCGTTCAAGCCTGGCCGCACAGCCAGGCCCCACCACGAACGCGGAGTGCTACATGAACGCATCGCCGGCTGGCCTCAGACCCGCCGATTTCCTTTCCCCCACCGTCGCGGCCCTGATCTCGGTGCTGGTGAACTACGGCGGCACTTTCGTGCTGGTGTTCCAGGCGGCGGAACTGGCCAGGCTGACGCCGGCCCAGACCACTTCCTGGGTATGGGCGGTCTCCGTCGGCGTGGGCATCACGGGCGCGCTGCTGAGCTGGCGCTACAAGGCCCCAGTCATCACTGCCTGGTCCACGCCCGGCGTGGCGTTTCTGGCGACCGTGATGCCTTTCACGCCCTACGGCGAGGTCATCGGCGCCTACATCCTGTCGGCGCTGGGCTTCATCGTGCTGGGCCTGTCCGGCGCATTCGAAAAACTGGTGCGCATGATTCCGGGCGGCATCGCCGCCGGCCTGCTGGCCGGCATCCTGCTGCAGTTCGGCGTCAATGCCTTCGGCGGCGCCAGCGCCGATCCGCTGCTGGTGATCGTGCTGGTCATTTCCTACGCTCTGCTCAAGCGCTTTACCTCGCGTTTCGCGGTGGTCGGCATCCTGGTCATCGGCCTGGGGCTGCTCATCGCGCAGGGCCGCATCGACTTCTCGGCAGTCCACCTCAGCCTGGCCGCGCCGGTGTTCGAGATGCCGCGGTTCTCGTTGCAGGCCCTGCTGGGCGTCGCCCTGCCGCTCTTCATCATCACGCTGACGGGGCAATACATGCCCGGCATGCTGGTGCTGCGCAACGACGGCTACCGGACCAGCGCGAACCCCATCCTCACGGTGACGGGCCTGGGTTCGCTCATCATGGCGCCATTCGGCGCGCATGCCTTCAACGTGGCCGCGATCACCGCCGCGATCTGCACCGGCCGGGACGCGCATGCGGATCCCGCCAAACGCTACATCGCAGGCCTGGCCTGCGGCGTGTTCTACATCCTGGTGGGCACCTTCGGCGTCACGCTGGCGACCTTGTTCATGGTGCTGCCCAAGGCGTTCATCACCACGCTGGCCGGCCTTGCCCTGCTGGGCGCCATCGGCGGCAGCCTGGCCAATGCGATGGCCGACGCCCGCACCCGGGAGACCGCGCTCATCACCTTTCTCGCCACCGCCGCCAACGTCACCTTGCTGGGCGTGGGCGGGGCGTTCTGGGGTCTGGTCGCTGGCCTGACCGCGCACCTGCTGATCCATGGCGGCCAGCGAGCGCTAGCCGCGAATCCTTGACCTCCTATCGCCACTTGCCAATCGAAACAGGAACCCCCGTGACGAACACCCACCTTCCCGACAGCCTCGCGTTGCCTGCCGTCAGCGCCTTGCCCCTGGCGCAGGCCGATCCCGGCATCTGGGGCGCCATCGACGCCGAACGGCGCCGCCAGATGCACTCGATCGAACTGATCGCTTCCGAAAACTTCGTCAGCCGCGCGGTGCTGGAAGTCCAGGGCTCCGTGCTGACGAACAAGTACGCCGAGGGCTACCCCGGCCGCCGCTATTACGGCGGCTGCGTCAACGCCGACGTGGCCGAGAAAATCGCCATCGAGCGCGCCACGCGCCTGTTCGGCGCCCGCTACGCCAACGTGCAGCCCCACTCCGGCAGCCAGGCCAACCAGGCGGTCTATCTGGCGCTGCTGGCGCCGGGCGACAAGATCCTCGGCCTGGACCTGAAGGCGGGCGGGCACCTGACCCACGGTTCCAAGGTCAACATGTCGGGGCGCTGGCTGCAGGCGCTGAGCTATGGCGTCGATCCTGTCACGCATCTTGTGGACATGGACGAGGTCGAGCGCATCGCGCGCCAGGAACGGCCCAAACTCATCATCGCCGGCGGCTCGGCCTATTCGCGCACGCTGGACTTCGCACGCTTTCGCGCCATCGCCGACGAGGTGGGCGCGATCTTCATGGCGGACATGGCGCATTTCGCCGGCCTGACCGCGGCCGGGGCATATCCGTCGCCGGTGCCGCATGCGCACATCACGACCACCACCACGCACAAGACCTTGCGCGGCCCGCGCGGCGGCATGATCCTGACCAATGACGGCGAACTCGCCCGCAAGATCGATTCGGCGGTGTTTCCAGGCCTGCAGGGCGGTCCGTTGATGCACATCATCGCCGCCAAGGCCGTGGCCCTGGGCGAAGCGCTGCAGCCCGCGTTCCACACCTATGCCCACGCCGTGGTCGAAAACGCCCGCGTCCTGTGCCGCCGGCTGGCCGAGGGCGGGCTGTCCATCGTGTCGGGCGGCACCGACTGCCATCTGGGCGTGGTCGACCTGCGGCCCTGGGGCCTGGCCGGCAACACGGCGGAGCAAGCGCTGGAACAGGTGGGCATCACCCTGAACAAGAACGCCGTGCCCAACGATGCCGCCAAGCCCGCGGTCACCTCCGGCATACGCGTGGGCAGCGCCGCCTGCACCTCGCGCGGCATGGGGGCCGCCGAATTCCAGGAAATCGGCGACATGATCCTGGCCTTGCTGGGCGGCGTGCGCGCCGGGGCCGTCGACGCCCGCACGGAAAGGGCCATCCGCGAGGGTGTGGCCGAGTTGGCCAGGCGCTTTCCGCTGCCGTACTGAAAACCTCTACGCCTTCCTCAACGCATTCGACAGCCGCAGCACCGCGGCTTCGATTTCGTAAGCCGTCAGGGAGGCGTAGCCCAGCAGCCAGCCCGGCTGCTTGTAATCGCCCGCATAGAGCCGGCTCAGCCCGGGCAGGCGCAGGCCGGCAGCCTCGGCCTGGCGGATGGTCTTTTCCTCGGACCATCCACGCTCGAGCAGGCACGGGATCTGCAACCCGCCGGGAGGCCTGACGGCCTGCACGATGCCGCCCAGGTGCTTGCCCAGGGATTCCAGCAGCACCTGCCTGCGTCCCGCATACAGCTTGCGCATGGCCCGCACATGCGAGTTGTAATGACCGTCGTCCATGAAGCGCGCCAGCGTCAGCTGCAGGATCTGCGGGGTATGCCCGTCCATGATGCTGCGCGCGCGGGCAAAGGCGTCGACCAGGCCGGGCGGCAGCGCCATGTATCCCATCCTGAGCCCCGGATACAGCGTCTTGCTGAACGTGCCCAGGTAGATGGTGCGTTGATGCATGTCCAGGCCTTGCACGCAGGCGGTGGGCAGGCCGTCGTAGTGGAATTCGCTGTCGTAATCGTCCTCGATGATCCACTTGCCGTGCTCGGCCGCCCAACCGATCAGTTCCAGCCTGCGCTCGAGCGACAGCGTCACGCCGGTGGGGTACTGGTGCGACGGCGTCACGTACACGCAGTTGGCGCCGCTGCGGTCCGCGCGCAGCAGATCCATGCGTATGCCCTGCACGTCGACGTCGATGGGGACGATGCGCGTCTCCGCGGATTCGAAGGCCTTGCGCGCGCCGAAGTAACCGGGGTTTTCCATCAGCATGGGCTTGCCGGCGTCCGCCAGCAATTGCGCGCACAGGAACAGGGCCTGGCGGGTGCTGCTCAGCACCAGGACCTGCTCGGGCGAGACCTTGGCCCCGCGCTCCAGGTTCAGGTAGGCGGCGATGGCGCGGCGCAAGGACTCGGCGCCCTGCGGGTCGCCATGCAGCAGCACATGGCCGCGGTAGTCCTTCAGGACCTGGCGTTGCAGGCGTTCCCAGGCATCGGTGGGAAATGTACGAGTCTCCGGCAGGCCCGTGGCGAACGCCTTGATGATCTGCTGGTCCGCAACCCCGCCGCTGTCCAGGATCATGCGCCCGCGCCGGCTCAGGCCCGCCCCCGGCTGCGGCGCGCCCAGCTTGGGATCCAGCTTCGCGCGCCTGCGCGCGGCGCCGCGCAGCTCGGTGCCCACGGTCTGGGACACATAGCTGCCCGAGCCCTCGCGGCGCACGATGTAGCCGTCGCGGTGCAGCTGCACATAGGCGTTCTCGACGGTGTCGCGTGCCACGCCCAGCGACTTGGCCAGCCCGCGGGTCGCGGGCAGCCTGAGGCCCGGCCCCAGCGCGCCGTCCAGGATCAGGGCGCGCAGCGCGCGCTGGATGCGCTGATGCAGCTCCAGGCGCTGGAGTTCCGCATCGTTCATGCGCATCTTCAGCGTGTCCAGCTCGAAGGTTTTTGCCATGCGGTCTGCTCACAAGAGAAAAACTGGCCTGTCCAGGCCGGCCATTCTATCCGTAGACTCAAGCGTTCGCCACGGCCACCACGTGGCGCAACTTTGCAAGAGCCCGCGCCACGCGGGACAGGGTCAGGACACATGGCAAGGTCATACAACTTCAGCGCAGGCCCGGCCGCGCTGCCGCTGGAAGTGCTGCAGGAAGCGCACGAAGAGTTCTTCGATTTCGCAGGCACCGGCATGTCGGTAATGGAAATCAGCCACCGCTCACGCGTGTTCATCGACATCGCGCGCCAGGCAGAACTGGACCTGCGGGCCATCCTGCAGATCCCGGACCGCTACAAGGTGCTATTCCTGCAAGGCGGCGCTTCGCTGCAGTTTTCGCAGGTGCCGATGAACCTGTTGCGCGGCAAGGCCTCCGCGGATTACCTGCACACCGGGCTCTGGTCCGGCAAGGCCATCGAGGCGGCCAGGCGCTATTGCGAGGTCCGCGTCGCGGCCAGCAGCGAGGCGTCGGGTTTCGACCGCGTGCCCGCGCCCGGCGCATGGAGGCTCGACGCCAACGCGGCCTATCTGCACTACACGGAGAACGAGACGGTGCACGGCGTGCAATTTCCGAGCGCGCCGGACGTGCCCGTCCCGCTGGTGTGCGATGCCTGTTCCAGCCTGCTGTCCAAGCCCATCGACGTCTCCCGGCACGGTCTGATCTACGCCGCCGCGCAGAAGAACATGGGGCCCGCCGGCGTCACGGTCGTGGTGGTGGACGAAGCCCTGCTGGACGGCGCGCTGCCCATCACGCCAGACGTGCTGAACTACGCGCACACGGCGAGGGCGGACTCCATGCTCAACACGCCCGCCACCTTTTCCTGGTATCTGACCGGGCTTACGCTGCGCTGGATCCGCCGGACCGGCGGCATGGAACGCATCCACCAGGCCAACCAGGCCAAGGCCTGGCTGCTGTACCGCGCCATCGACGCCAGCGGCGGCTTCTATCTCAACAAGGTCCGGCCCGAGTTCCGGTCCATCAACAACGTGCCGTTCTTCCTGGCCGATTCCGCCCTGGAGCCCCTGTTTCTGCGCCAGGCCGAAGACGCCGGCCTGATGGGGTTGAAGGGGCACTCCCACACCGGCGGCATCCGGGCCAGCCTCTACAACGCGGTCGACCTGCCCGCGGCGGCCGCGCTGGCCGATTTCATGACAGACTTCCAGCGCACGCAAGGCTGAAGCCGGCGCGGCGGCCCTAAAGACAAAAGGCACGGGAAGATCAGCATGGATTTCAGGCAACTCAGGCAATTCGTCGTCCTGGCCACGGAATTGAACTATCGCAAGGCGGCCGCCCGGCTGCACATGACCCAGCCCCCGCTCAGCGTCGCCATCAAGCGGCTCGAAGCCGAGATCGGCGCGGACCTGTTCGAACGGGACCGCCTGGGCGTGCGCCTCACGGTCGCCGGCGGCGCTTTTCTGCGCGAGGCGAAGCGCCTGCTCGAAGGCGCCGATGCGGCGTTGCAGGCCGCGCGCGACGCGGCGCAGGGACGCATGGGCACGCTGCGGGTATGCGCCGTACCCAGCGCCGCATTGAACCTGTTGCCGCGCATCCTGCCCGAATTCGCACAGCGCTTTCCGCACATACGCCTGCGCCTGAGCAGCGGCAGCACCGTCGGCATCCTGGCGGGCTTGCAGCGCGGCGAACTGGACGCGGCATTCCTGGTTCCGCCCGCGTCCGGGGTGCCAGGCATCGCGATCACGGCCTTGCAGCGGGAACGGCTGGTGCTGGCCGTGCCTGCGGGCCATCGGGTGGCAGGCATGGCAAGCGCCAGGCTCTCGGACCTGGCGGATGAAACGTTGGTGGCCCTGGCGCACTCCGACAGCCCCGGATTCGCGGGAGAGATCGTCGCCGCCTGCCAGCGGGCCGGATTCCATCCACGGGTTCTGCAGGAATCGTCCCATGCCCTCATCAGCCTGCCGCTCATCGCCGCGGGCCTGGGCGTCGCCATCGTCCCCGCAGCGCTGCGCAGGATCGCCATCGACAACGTTGCCTACGTCGACCTCATGGACGTGGCGGACGCGCCATTGACCTACGCCATGGCGTTGGCGGCGCCCGCCGAGTCCATGAATCCCGCGGTTCGCTGGTTCATCGACACGGCACGCGAAGTGCTGAACGCGCAAACGGCCTGACGCCCTGCCCTTACCGCGCCGGACGGGAAAGGATTTCCGCCCACTTCTTCTGTTCGGCGAGGACCCTCTGTTCGAACGCCGCCTGCGTGCCGTCCACCGGTTCGCTGCCACGCGCGTAGATCTTGTCCTGCACCGACGGGCTCTTGGCCACCGTCGCGATGGCCGTGTTCAGGCGTGCAACCACATCGGCTGGCGTGCCTTTGGGCACGGCAATGCCCGACAACGAACCGCCTTCCACGTCCTTGCCCAGCACTTCCTTGACCGTCGCGATATCGGGCAGGTTGGCCAGGCGTCGCGACGAAGTCACCGCGTAGGGACGAATCTGCTTTGCCTCGATGAAGCCGACGGCGGTGACGGCGGAAACGGCCGTCAGATCCGTGTTGCGGCTCATCACGGCCGTCATGGACTCCGATCCGCTCTTGTAGGGCACGTGCAGCATCTTCACGCCGGTCGCCTGCTGCAGCAGCTCCAGGACCTGGTAATTGTCGGAACCCTCGCCCGCGGTGGAGAACGCGATCTTATCGGCCTGGGCCGACGCGGCCTTGATGATTTCCGGCAGCGACGCATACGGGCTGTCCGCGCCCACCGCCAGCACCGTCGGCGTATTGGCCAGCATCGCGACGTAGGTGAAGTCCTTGTTCGGGTCGTAAGGCAGCTTCTTGTAGATCAGCGGATTGACGGCGACCATGCCATTGGTGATCACCAGCAGCGTGTAGCCGTCGGCCGGCGACTTCGCCACCGCGCCGGCGGCGATTGAACCGCCCGCGCCGCCGCGGTTCTCCACCACCACCGGCTGGCCCAGCTCGCGCGTCAGCCCCTCGGCAAAAACCCGCGCCGTGGTGTCGGTCACGCCGCCGGCGCCGAACGGCACGATCAGGCGTATGGGCTGATCGGGATACGGCCCCGCCCAGGCCGCCGCGGCGGGAAGCACCACACCCAACAGAGCCGCCATGCAGCGGCGCAATCCCTTGTTCATCGAGCTATCTCCATTTTTTTGAGGATTTCAAGAAGTCGTTGTTCCAGATCCGGCGCCAACGGCGCCAGGGGCGCGCGCAGACGGCCGCTATCGAAGCCACGCAGATGCAGGCCCGCGGCCACGGTCCGCGGCAGGCCGTGGTCCATGAGGAAGTTCAATAGATCGATCTGGCGGCCGAACCACTCGTCCGCGCCGCGCGCGTCGCCCGCCATGGCGCAGCGATACAGGTTCAGGGCGTAGGACGCGCTGACATTGGCCGACGCCGTGCACCAGCCCGCCGCGCCCTCCGCGAATCCGGTCCGCGCCATGCAGTTCAGCCCGATGTACACGGCTGTCCTCGCCGTGCAGGCCGCGCGCAGCCTGGCGATCTTGCTCGGATCCGGACTGCTTTCCTTGATCATGCTGACGTTGGGCAGCTCGGCCAGCCGGACCAGGAAATCGACGGGCAAGTCCATGCCCGTGGTGAACGGGTTGTTGTAGACCATCACCGGCGTGGAGACCGACTCGCAGACCTCGCGGTAGTAGGCGAGGATCTCTTCCTGGGTGAGCTTCCAGTAGGTGCTGGGCAATAGCTGCAAGGCGGCGGCGCCCGCGCGTTCGGCGTAGCGCGCGTGGCGCACGGTGCTGGCCGTGCTCAAGCTGGACACGCCCGCCAGCACGGGCAGCCGCCCGCGCGCCGCGCCGATGACGGTATCGATGACGGCCTCGCGCTCGTCGTCATCCAGGTAGGGCAGGCAGCCGACGCTGCCCAGCGGCGCCAGCGCATGCACGCCCTCGCCGATCAGCCGCTCGACGTGCGCTTGCAGCAGCGCATGATCCACCCGGCCGCGTTCATCGCAAGGCGTCAGCAGGTAGCCGATGATTCCCTTCAAGTGCATAGCTCGTTCTCCATGACGGCTTGCAGTCTAGGGAGGCCGCCCGGGCCGGTCCAATACCTATTTCCTGGGCGCCTGATATCTCCCGCACGCTCTGCCACCAGGCAAATCTTGTATCCAGTAATTCCCGCGCAAGGCCGATAGACTTTCCCGGCCAATCACCAAGGAGCAAGCCATGAGCAGCAACGACGTTCTCGATCAGGCGCAGACCCACCACATGCCCGAATACCGCAGGCCGGAGGACATGGAATGGGAAATGGGCCGGTTCAAGAACAAGACGAAGTTCCTCTTTCACACGCGGGAAGAGCGTCCCACCGAGCCCAACGCGGGCTTTCTGCGCTACGAGCCCGGCGCGGGATTCCGGCTGCACAAGCACGACTTCGCCCAGGTCTGGTACGTGATCGAAGGGGAATTCAACATGGGTGGAAAAAGGTACGGTCCCGGCACCGTGGTGTTCCATCCGGACCCGCACATCGAGGAGGCGCTCAGCACCGAGACCGGCGGCACCTTGTTCTTCGTCCAGTACCAGGGTCCAACGACCGGCGGCCGGCCGGTGTACGAAGGCCGCATGAACATCCAGGGCGAACCGCCCGCGATCACCGAACGGGACCTCGAGCACTGACACCCCGCTACTCCCCGGGCGGCAGCCACGACCGGCAGCCGTCCACGGCCGGCTTAGACCGGCCCGCATACCAAAAAATAGAACATTCCAAGGAGACAACCCTCATGCACGCCTCTATTCTGCGCGCCTGCCTGGCGTCGCTGACGCTTTCGCTTGCCGGCCTGGCCCAGGCCGCCACGGACTGGCCCGAGCGCCCCATCATGCTGGTCGTGCCTTTCGGCGCCGGCGGCATCACCGATCTCACCGCCCGCACGGTGGCCAAACAGCTGCAGGCCGAGCTCGGCAAGCCGGTAGTGGTGGAGAACAAGCCCGGCGCCGGCGGCAACATCGCCGCCGACATCGTGGCCCGGGCCAAGCCCGACGGCTACACGCTGATGGTGATCACCAACGGCATGGTCGCGGTCAATCCGCTCCTCCACAAGCAGCTGAACTACGACGCGCTCAAGGATTTCGCCTACGTCTCCATGATCGCCAATACGCCGCTGGCCCTGGTGGTGCCGGAAAGTTCGTCGATCCAGGACCTGCCGGCGCTGGTGGCGCGGGCCCGCAGCCGGCCGGACGCCGTGTCCTTTGCCAGTTCCGGACAGGGCACCTCGATACACCAGGTGTTCGCCCTGATGCAGCAGCAGACCGGCGCCACGCTTATGCACGTGCCCTACAAGAGCGGCGCGGAGGCGGCCACCGCCCTGCTTTCGGACGTGGTGGACGTGACTGCGGTCGAGACCGTGGTGGTCGGGCCGTTCATCCAGTCCGGAAAGATGCGGGCGCTGGGCGTGACCTCGGCACAGCGGGTGTCGAATCTGGCGGACGTGCCCGCTGCCCGCGAAACCCTGGGCGGCGAATTCGATGTCGGCTCGATATCGGGACTGGTGGCGCCTGCCGCCACGCCCAGGAACATCCTCGACAAGCTGGAACGCGCCATGCAGGCGGTGGCGCGGAGCGAGGGCATGGCGCAGCTGTATGCGCAAGGCAGCCAGCCCATGCCCACGGGATCACAGGTCTTTCTGGAACGCATGCGCGAGGAACAAAAGAAGTGGCGGCTGGTATTCTCCGCGGAGCCCGGAAAATAGCCGCCGGAGAATAGCCGCACAACCGTCAAAGACTGGGGAGTCAGGCCATGGATCGCGCATATCCCGCCACGGAAGAACTGGTGCAGCATCTGGTGGAGTCGATCTCCGCGAAGATCTTCAATGGCGCCTATGCGGCCGGGCAGAAGCTGCGGCAGGAGACCCTGGCCGAAGAGTACGACGTCAGCCGCACCCCGGTGCGCGAAGCGTTCCGGCAGCTGGAGACCAAGGGCCTGATCGTGCAGCAGCCGCGCTACGGCGCCACGGTGGTGGCGCCGACCATTAAGGACATAGGCGCGAACTACTGGCTGCGCGGTGAACTGGAAGGCATGGCGGCCGAGCTTGCGGCGCGCTGGATCACCGACGCCGACCTGCAACAGCTGCAAGCCACCCACGCGGAATGCGCGCAAGCCGTCGCCGCGCTGTACACCGAGGTCAACGCAGGCGGCGCGGCCGCGCCACGCCAGGCTGCCGCGCCCATGCGGCACTGGGTCGTCAAGAACCAGGAGTTCCACGCCCTGATCTTCCGTGCCGCCGGCAATCCGTCGCTGGAGCGCATCATCAAGGACCTGCACACCGACTACACCAAGAACATCCTCAACATGACCGTGCTGGGCATGTACGAGGCCCGCATGAAGAAGAATATCGAGCATCACGCGGCCATCGTCGAGGCCTTGGCGGCGCGCGACACCGCCGCCTCGCGCGCCGCCATGCGCACGCATATCCACGAGTCCGGAGAGTTCGTGGTGGACTGGCTGCAGAAACGCCCCGAAGGCCGCAAGCCTCCCAGGTAGATCGGCCCCGATTCCCCCGAAAGCCGCGTGCTACCATGCCGGCGGAAGGGCGCAACGCAGACGCCAGGGGACACGGATCAGCCTGGCCACCCGCAAGCCGCATGGCGCCTGTCGACACGCACAGGAAGCGACACGGATTCGAGCATGAGCGAGACCAGGAACACGTCTAGATCCTCGATCGAGATCTCGGAAGAGATTCTGCGGCGGATCAGGAACGGGCAATACCTGCCCGGCGATGCCTTGAGCCAGTACGAGCTTGCGACCGAGTTCGAAACCAGCCGCACCCCCATTCGCGAGGCGTTGCGGTTTCTCGAAGCGCGCCGCGCCATCACGCTGACCAGTACCGGCCGCGCCGTCGTCACCGTGCCGTCCATCCGCGCCATCCGCGAAGCCTTCCAGATCCGCGCCGAACTCGAAGGGCTGGCCGCGCAGCTGGCGGTGGACTGGATCGACGACCAGGACCTGGAACTGCTGGCACAGCATCAGAAGCACTACGCCGACGCCCTGCGCTCGCGCGTGCGCAGCGAAAGCGGTTCCGACTGGCTGAAGTTCAACGCCAAGTTCCATAGCCTGATCACCCTGGCCAGCCACAACGAACGTCTGCACGAGCTGGTCGCCGAGTTGCAGGGCAGCATCGTTTCCAACGTGCTGGGGTTCGCCTCGAAGATGCCGCCGCGCCTGATGGAAGAAAACATCAAGCAGCACGAGGACATCATCGCGGCGCTGACCCTGCGCAATGGCCCCGCCGCTCGCGAAGCGATGGCCACGCATATTTCCCGGACGACCGAACTCGTCATCGAATGGATGGAGACGCGGCGCTAGCCAGCTTCGCCGCGTCCGCGCCGCGCTGCTGCCCATAGGGGCGCATCAGCAGCCCGCACGCCGCCGCGATCAGGCCCAGTCCCGCCAGATACAGCACGATTAGCCGCGGCGAGCCATCGCCCAGGGACAGCAGGTATGTCGCCACCAGCGGCGCGGTGCCGCCGCCTATCGCGCCGCCTATCTGCACCGCCAATGAGATGCCCGTGTAGCGGACGGCCGGCGGAAACATGCTGGAGAAGAGGCTGGATTCCTGCGCATACATCGCGGCATAGACCACGCCGAACGCCACCAGCATGGCGATGTTCGTGTGGTAGGCCGTCTTCTCATTCAGCAACGAGAAGAACGTCGCGCTGAACAGCGAGATGCCGAGCGCGCCGGCGATGAATATCGCCCGCTTGCTGATCATGTCGCCCAGCAGCCCGAACAGCGGAATGGTGAACAACGCCCCGACCGCTCCCCATATGACACCCGTCAATATGGTTTCACGCGGCAGCCCCAGCGTACCCACGGCATAGGTCAATGAAAAGGTCGCCAGCGTGTAGAACCAGGTCTTTTCGGAGATGCATGCCACCAGCGCCGCCAACACGGGAACCTTGTGCTCTCTGAGCACTGTCTTCAAGGGCAGCGCGTCCTGTTTCGGCTGGGCTTGCGCATGCTTGAATTCCGGCGATTCGCTGACCTTGGCCCGGATGTACCAACCGACCAGCAGCAGGAACACGCTTGCAAGAAATGGCAGCCGCCAGCCCCAGCTCAGCATGTCCGCCTCCGGCAACCTGGAGACCGCGCCCATGGCCAGCGACGACAGGATCAGGCCGGGCGCGACCCCGACCTGCGGCAGGCTGCCGAACAGGCCCTTCTTGCCTTCTGGCGCGTGCTCCACCGCCATCAGCACGGCGCCGCCCCACTCGCCGCCTACCGCCAGGCCTTGCAGGAAGCGGAAGAAGACCAGGGCCACCGCGCCCCAGTAGCCTATCGCCTCATAGCTTGGCGTCAGGCCGATCAGGATGGTGGGCACGCCCATCAGCATCAGGCTGATCATCAGCATCGATTTGCGGCCGACGCGGTCGCCGAAATGCCCGAAGACGATGCCGCCCAACGGACGCGCGATGAAACCGACCGCATAGGTACCGAATGCCGCCAGCGTCCCGCTGATGGGGTCGATCGCGGGAAAGTAGATCTTGTTGAAAATCAGCGCGGCCGCAATGCCGTAAAGAAAGAAGTCATACCACTCGATGGTGGTCCCGATCATGCTGGACAGGCCCGCGGTCACGTAGTGCTTCTTCGTGCGCGAGGACGGCTGTTGTGAGATGGCGTTCATCCCGGTCTCCCTTGTTTTCTTTTTTTGCGTCCGACTACACGGCGGTGGTCTCTTCCGCCAGGCTCTTGCGTTCGCTGACGTTGAAGCGGCCCTCGTAGATTGCGCCCTGGCGGGTATGCGGGCCGACGTACTGCACGTACAGGATCGTGCCCGCTTCTACGGTCTCCAGTTCGCTTTCGAAATGGGGATCCGGATGGAAGATCATCGAACCCTTGCCGTGGAGCTTGCCTTCGATGAGGAATTGGCCGTCCAGGATGTACCAGACCTGCGCGAAATAATGGTTATGCAGCGGGTGCCCCGAGCCCTTTTCGTACCGCACGATGCCCGCGTTCGGAATCGTCGGATCCTCCGCCGTCGGATGGAACATCATCTTCGCGAACTGGCCTTCGTAACGCAGGTTGGTCCACTCGAGGTCGTCCTCGTGGCGAGCGCGCATGCCTTGATGGTCTTCGGTCAGCGGACCGCCGCGGCCGCCCTCGTTGATGATCTGCTTGCCTGTGATGGTGTCGATGCTGCTCATGTGCTGTCCGTCCTGAAAAGGAAAGTGATAAACACAAATGGGATCCCATTTGTATAAAACGGGATCCTATTGATCGCGCATCGAGGCGGCTACTGGGTTTAACCCTTAGATTCAGCAGGAAGGATCACGGCCGGATCAAATGCCGATGGCCGCAAGCTGCGGCGGGCCGGAACGGGACGCGGCGCGCCCCGGATGCCTATGCAAGGCTACGGATGTGGAGAGTCCCTGGCGCCGGAAGGCATCAGGGCATGGGACAAACTCAGATCTGGTCCAGCCACTGCTCCATCGCCCTGCGCGCGCAGCGTTCGAGCTGCGGGCCGTAACGCAGTGCGTCCTCGCGAATGCCGGCCGGATCGATCTGGCGCAGGCTCAGTTCGCAGGCATGGCCGATCAGCCAACGCTCGATCTGCGCGGAATCGGCCTCCAGATGGAACTGCAGCCCCAGTATCCTGGGCCCCAGCGCAAACGCCTGGTTCGGGAAGCCCGGCGTTTCGGCCAGGCGAGACGCGCCCTCGGGTATGGCGAACTGGTCGCCATGCCAGTGCAGCACGGGCACCGACTCCACCGCGCTCAGCACGGAATCCTGCCCTTGCGGCGTCAGCGTCAACGGCGCATAGCCGATCTCCGCGCGGCCGGTGGACACCACGTCCGCCCCAAGCGCCGCCGCCATGAGTTGCGCGCCCAGGCAGATGCCCAGTGTCGGCTTGTCCTGGCGCAGGCGGTGCGCGATGGCGCGCAGCTCCTGCTCCAGGAAGGGATAGCGGCCGGTTTCATAGACGCCGATGGGGCCGCCCAGGATCACGACGAGGTCGGCATTGCCCAGGGTGACGGCGTCGATGGCGTCGACGCCGGCTTCCAGGTATCGCACGCTGTAGCCGCGCTCTGCCAGGACCGGCGCCAATATGCCCAGGTCTTCAAAGGGAACGTGGCGGATCGCCAAGGCGCTGAAGCTCATTCCAGGAACTCCTATTGCGGGCTTGGGTGACGGTCCAGGCCGCCCAGCAAGCCTTCGGGGGTTGAGACGAATACGTTTTCCGACGCCAGCAGCCGGATGCCTTGCGGCGTGCTTTCCAGCAGGCGCCGCTCGCCGTCGGCGACCTGCAGGCTGAGCTGATAGCCGTCCTTGGCCGGCAGCCGCGCCGCGATGTCGCGGCTGTCGTCCAGCGCGGATGCCGCGGTGGATTCGAAATGGCCGATCAGGCGGCCGTCTCGCTTGATGATGAGTCGGTACACCGGCATGCGCGCTACTCCGGCTCGCGCGCTTGCGCGCCGTTGTCGGTGGGCCAGTAATAGGAGTCGGGCGTGTTGCGCGCGCCGAAAATGGCTTGGCCGACACGCACCACGGTGGCCCCTTCCTCGATGGCGATCTCGTAGTCGCCGGACATGCCCATGGACAGTTCATCCAGGCCTATGCCGGCGGGAGCGTCCTGGCGCAACTGGTCGCGCAGCGTGCGCAACAGGATGAAGCACTCGCGTACCCGCGCCGCTTCGGCCGAGAACAGCGCCAGGGTCATCAGGCCACGCACCCGCAGCCCCGAAAACGCAGGCAGTTCGCGCAGGAAGGCCGCGGTCTGGTCTGGCTGCAGTCCATACTTGCTGACTTCGCCCGAGGTGTTGACCTGCACGAATACGTCCAGCTGGCGGCCTTCCGCCTGCAAACGGCGGTCCAGCGCTTCGGCCACCCGCAGACTATCGAGCGCCTGGAATTCGGCCGCGTACCGGGCCACGAGCTTGGCCTTGTTGGTCTGCAGATGGCCGATGACCGACCAGCGCAGGTCCGTCAGGTCCGCCATGGCTTCCCATTTCCTGGACACTTCCTGCAACTTGTTCTCGCCCAAGTCGCGGCAGCCGGCCTCGTAGGCGAGGCGGATGCGCGCCTCTTCCACCGTCTTGCTCACCGGCAACAGCCGCACCGTCGCCGGATCGCGCCCGGCGCGCCGCGCCGCATCGGCGATGCGCTCGTTGACCGTGGCCAGATTGCGGCGGAAGTCGTCGACCGACTGCGCCTGCGGCCAGCGGCCGTGCTGGTCATGCTGTGTCTGGGTGCCGTTGTCTTGCCCAGGGTCTTGCTCGCTCATGCCCGAACCTCGCGTAGGAGTCGCGGCCGGCGTTTTCCATTACGCTTATGCCGCTTGAAGTTTTGTCATAGGTCAATATTATCACGCTGGCGCTGGCGCGCGACCAGCGGGCGCTACGCGTTGGCGGCCAGCCATTCGCGCGGCGACATCCCCATGCGTTGCCGGAACGCCTTGGACAGGGACGAGGCGCTGGCGAACCCCAGCTCCGCCGCCACCAGCTTGACTGCGCGGCCCGATCGCATCATGGAGGCCGCCAGGCTCAGCCGCCAGTCGGTCAGGTAGGCCGCGGGGGTGGCGCCGGTGGCGTCCTTGAAGGCCGCCGCGAAGGCGCTGCGCGACATGCCCGCCATCGCCGCCATCCTGGCCAGGGACCAGTCTTCATACGGCGAGCGGTGCAGCGCCACCAGCGCCCTGGCCAGGCGCGGATCCGACAGCCCCATCACCAGGCCGCTACTCACGCCTACGTCCTCCGGATGGTCGAGTATCCACCTGAGCAGCTGGATCAGCACCACTTCGAACAGTCGGTCGGCCAGCAGGCGCGAGCCGCAGCGCACATGATCCGCCTCGGCGAACAGCAGGTCCAGCGCAGGCCGCAAGCCTTCGACCGCGTCCAGCGGAACCCGCACCACGGGCGGCAGCGACTGCACGATGGGATTGCGTTCGCCGCCGTCGAAATCCAGCGCGGCACAGGTGAAATCCGAACCGTCCCGAGGAGGATTCACGAACTCGTGATGCACGGCGCGCGGATAGAACAGCAGGGTCGGCTCGGCCAGGCGCAGGCGCGGCGTGGCGGTCTCTCCCGGGCGATGCCGCACTTCCATCTCGCCCCGGCGCAACACGTGCAGAAAACCGCGCCCCGGCACGGCTTCGAAGGCCTGATTGCCGCATAGCGCACCGGTATGGAACAGCGTGGCGCGCACCCGGAAACGGTCCAGCAACGCCGACAGCCGGTCAACCTGGAAAGGAACGGGATCGCTCATATATTGGACGAAAAGACAATTTTCATGGATTAAACAACACCCTACGTCCAAGCATTCTACGTACGATTTCTCCAGCCCGTCCGATACCGGCGGCCTTTTTTTCTTTTCCAGGAGTTACCGACATGTCCCGAGTTCCTCTTATCGATGCCAGCAGCGCCAGCGCGGACCGCAAGGCGCTGCTCACGCAGATCCACGGCGCCTTTGGCGCAACGCCGAACATGTTCAAGGCCGTCGCCAATTCGCCGGCGGCCTTGCAGAGCATGTGGGGCGCATTCGGCGCGCTGGGTGGCGGCGTCATTCCCGCCAAGCTGGGCGAACAGATCGCTGTGGCGGTGGCCGATCGCAACGCTTGCGAATACTGCCTCGCAGCCCATACGGCCCTGGGCCGCAAGGCGGGCGCCAGCGCCGACGAGATGTCGGCCGCGCAAGCCGGCGATGCCGCCGATCCCAAGACCGCCGCGGCGCTGCGCTTCGCGCTGAAGCTGGTGGAAGCGCGCGGGCAAGTCAGCGCGGCCGACGTGCAAGCCGTGCGCGCGGCAGGTTACAGCGACCAGGAGATCGTCGAGATCCTGGCGCACGTCGCGCTCAACCTGTTCACCAACTACGTCAACGTGGCCTTTGCCGTGCCGGTGGATTTCCCGGCCGTGAAACTGCGCCGGGCCGCGTAACTCGACAACCGCGGCAGGCGGTTCCCCCTCACCCCGCCCGCCGCGCCACAGGAGCCTGCAGATGTCCCGATCCGATACCCTGGCCGACGCATTGCCCCCGCCCTTGCTGGCGGATGAATGGCTGAATGCGGACGGTCCCATCGACCTCGCCGCCCTGCGCGGCAAGGTCGTTCTGCTGCATGCGTTCCAGATGCTGTGTCCTGGGTGCCTGTCGCATGGGCTGCCGCAAGCCGAACGCGTGCACAGGCTGTTCCGCGGGCAGGATGTGGCGGTCATCGGCCTGCATACCGTGTTCGAACACCACGACGTCATGGGTCCCGCCGCGCTGCGCGCCTTCAATCACGAGTACCGGTGGAGCTTTCCCATCGGCATTGACCGCCCTGCCGCGAATGGCGCCGTTCCGATGACCATGCAAGCCTACGGGCTGCGCGGCACGCCCAGCCTGGTCTTGTTGGACCGCCGGGGACGAGTGCGCCTGCAGCACTTCGGCAGCATCGACGACCTGGCCCTGGGCGCGGCCATCGGCAGGCTGCTGGCCGAGAACGATGCCCCTGCCGTCGAGGCCGCTGCGCCAGATGATTCCGTCCGCGGGGAGTGCGACGCGGAAAGCTGCCCTGCGCCGCGTCCGCGCTAGGCGCCGCGAGTCCCGTCCGTGCCGCTACGGCTGGACCATGGCGCGCAGCGCCCGCACCAGGCATGCCGCCTGTTCCTCGGTGCCTACGGAAATTCGCAGGAACTGCTCCACACGCGGTCGCGGGAAGTGACGCACCAGTATTTTCGCGTCCTTCAGGCCAGCCGCGAGCGCCCGCGCATCGAAGCGCGGATGGCGCACGAACAGGAAATTCGCCTGCGACGGCAAGACGTCAAAGCCCAGCAGCCGCAGATGCGCGCAGAGCAAGGTGCGGGTGCCGATGATGGCCTGCCGTGTCTCCTCGAAATGGGCGCGGTCTTGAAAGGCTGCCGCGGCGCCCTTCTGGGCCAAATGGCCGAGCGGATAGGAGTTGAAGCTGTTCTTCACCCGCTCCAGCGCGGCGATCAGCGGCTCCTGTCCGATCGCGAACCCCACGCGCAGGCCGGCCAGCGCCCGGGACTTCGACAGCGTCTGGACCACCAGCAGGTTCGGATAGCGCTGCACCAGGGCAATGGCGGATTGACCGCCGAAGTCCACATAGGCCTCGTCCACCAGCAACAGCCGCCGGGGCTGAATCTCCAGCAGCCGCTGCACGCGGTCCAACGGCAGGCACTCTCCCGTGGGCGCGTTCGGGTTGGCGATGACCATGCCGGCAATGCCGGCATCCGCGGCGCCCAACGCCTCAAAGCCGTCCAGGTCCAGCCTCAGGCCGTCGTCCACCGCGATCTGCGCGCTGCGTATGCCGAACAAGCGGCAATACACCTCATAGAAGCCGTAGGTCACATCCGCCATCAGCAAGGGCTGGACGCCGTGCTGGAAGAACGCGCAGAACGCCAGCGCCAGCACTTCGTCGGAACCGTTGCCGGCGAAGACCTGCTCCACCGGCACCCCGTGATACTGCCCGATGGCCGCACGCAGATGCCTGGCCCGCGGATCCGGATAGCGCTCCAGGCCTTCGGCGGCCGCGGCGGCAATGGCCGCTATCACGGCGGGTGACGGCGGATAGGGATTCTCGTTGGTATTGAGCTTGATCCATCCATCGCCTGGCGCCTGCTCTCCAGGCACATAGGGCGACAAGGTTTCAACGCGCGGGCTGTGTAGGGAAACCATGGTGTTGCGGCAACTGCCTCTCGGTAAGCGATCGACGGGTTTCTGAATCTCTATTTTGTCCTATGCCATACTACACTACGATTCAGGACAATAAATTTCCCCGCCGCGCCGCAAGCGCAATTTTCATGTCTACGTCTATTTCCCTGTTATTCCAGCGCGTTGCGCCCAAGCTCTGGCTGACGCGTTGCGCCGGCCGACTGGCCTCGTGTCGCCTGCCGTGGGTGGCTCAGCCGCTGATCCGCTGCTACGCCAAGTGGTATGGCATCGATCTCGGCGAGGCCCTGCCCCCCGATCCGAAGGCCTATGACAGTTTCAACGCCTTCTTCACGCGCGCCCTGCGCCCCGGCGCCCGCAGGCTGGCCGACGCGGATTGGACCAGTCCCGCGGACGGCACCGTCAGCCAGTTCGGCCGCATCAGCCTGGGGCAGCTGATCCAGGCCAAGCAGCGCCAATACAGCGCGGCCGCGCTGCTGGCCGATGCGGACCTGGCGCGCGCCTTGGGAGGCGGCTGGTTCACCACGATCTATCTGAGTCCGCGCGACTACCATCGGGTGCACATGCCCTGCGAAGGACGTCTGCTGGGCATGCGCCATGTGCCGGGAACGCTGTACTCCGTCCGGCCGGAAATCGTGCAAGGCATGGACGGCCTGCTGGCGCGCAACGAACGGCTGGTCTGCTGGTTCGAGCACCCGCTGCATGGCGTCTACGCCATGGTGCTGGTGGGCGCCGCCATCGTCGGCAGCCTCGCCACGGTCTGGCATGGCCAGGTGGCGCCGCACGGCCGGCGCATCCGGCAGTGGGACTACGGCAGTCTCGCGCCCTTGCGCTTGCCGCAAGGCGCCGAGATGGGACATTTCCAGCTGGGTTCGACCGTGGTGGTGCTGATGCCGGGCAGCGCCTGGCGTTTCCGTCCCGGCTGGGAAACGGGACGCTCCGTCAGATTGGGGCAAGCCATGGCCGACCGGCGTTGACGCCGGCGGCTAGAGCCTGTTCTCACTAAATGGAGCCTTGCACAGGCCCTAGACCATGCTTTCCCGGATATCCCGCGCCAGCTTGCGGCACTGCCCGGGTTCGATCGCGGAGATGGTAATGCGCAGGCCCCTGACCGGCTCCTGCACCCCGAAGGCGTCGCCATGGCGCACCAGCCAGCCGCGATGAGCCAGGGCCAGCGCGACAGCCTGGTCGTCGGTATCCAGCGGCACCCACAGGTTCAGGCCATCGCCGTCCGCGGCGCACGGCACGCCCTGCTCCAGCAAGGCGCCTTCCAGGGCCTTGCGGCGCTGCGCGTAATCCTTGCGGGCCTGGGCCATCTGCTTGGCAACCTCGGGCCGGCCCAACGTGACCTCGACCATGTCCTGCAGCAGGTGGCTGACCCAGCTGGTGCCGGACGCCAGCCGCAAGCGCAACTGACGCGACGTCGCGGGATCGCTGGCCACCATGGCCAGCCGCACGTCGGGGCCCAGCGTCTTGGAGAACGAGCGCACCAACGCCCAGCGCTGCGTGCCGGAGGGCAGCACCGAGTGGTATTCCTTGCCCGACAGCAAGGCGTAGTGATCGTCCACGATGACCATGGCGTGCGGATACTTGGCCAGCACCCGCGCCAGCGCCCTCGCCCGCTTTTCGCTCAGGCTGCAGCCCGTGGGGTTGTGGGCCCGCGGCGTCAGGATCACGGCCTGCGCGCCCTTGGCCAGAGCCGCCTCCAGCGCCGCCGCCTGCATGCCTTCGGCGTCGACCGGCACGCCCAGCGCCTGCAGGCCGGCGATGCGCAGCATGTTGATGCTGCTCAGGAAGCAGGGATTCTCGACCGCCACCTTGTCCCCAGCCACCAGGTGCGAGCTGAGCAGCCGCTCGATGGCGTCCACCGCACCGTGGGACAGGTTGATCTCGAAAGGCGCCGGGCGGTCCGGCGCGAACCAGGCGCGGGCATAGCTCTCCAGCCCGGCGTTGACGGTGGGCTCGCCATATAGCCGCGGCTGATAGGGCCGGATGGCAAGCGCGGCACTCAAGTCCGGCAGCCAGGCCGGATTGGGATTGCCGCTGGCCAGATCGGCCAGCGGCGAGTCCGACAACGCGCCTTCCTGTTCGCCAGGACCGGATTGGGCGCGGATGATGGTTCCCAAGCGGCCCTGCGTCAGGGCAATGCCTGCCGTCACCAGCCGCTTGTAGGCAGCGGCGACAGTATTGCGGTTGATATCCAGCTCGACCGCCAGATCGCGCACCGGCGGCAGCGCGTGGCCCGGCGGCAGCTGCCCCGACTGAGCCATCGCGCGCACGCAATCGAAGATCTCCGCGGCGGTCTTTCCTTGTATTTTCATAGAGTCCTAAGACAATCCCGTTTCTGGCATGGACAGCGGCCGGGCCGCGTCAAGTCATTGGGGGCCCCTGGCCGGGCCAACTCCCGGCGTAAGTTTGACACGGATTCCCGGTCCGCATAAAGCGTGCCTACCGCAAGCAATCGACGTAATAGCGCGGGTTTCCGTCCGCGTCGCGCAGTTCCACGAAGCCATGGATGTCCGTCCCAAACCCGGGGCACTCCCGGTTCAGCTCGCGCGAGAACTTCAGGTAATCGACGATGGTCCGGTTGAACACCTCGCCTGGGACCAGCAACGGTATGCCCGGAGGATAGGGCGTGATCAGGCTGGTGGTGATGCGGCCTTCCAGATGGTCGATCTCCACCCTCTCGGTGCGCCGCTGGGCGATGCTGGCGTAGGCGTCGCAGGGCTTCATCGCGGGGGTGACGTCGGTCAGGTACATGTCCGTGGTCAGCCGGGCGATATCGTGCCTGGCATAGGTCGCATGGACATGCTGGCACAGGTCCCGCAGGCCCATGCTCTCGTAGCGCGGGTACTTGCGGCAGAACTCCGGCAGGATCCGCCACATGGGCTGGTTGCGCTCGTAGTCATCCTTGAACTGCTGCAACGCGGTCAGGAGCGAACTCCAACGGCCCTTGGTGATCCCTATCGTGAACATGATGAAGAAGCTGTACAGGCCGGTCTTCTCCACGATCACCCCATGCTCGGCCAGGAACTTGGTGACGATGGATGCCGGAATGCCGCTGTCCGCGAAGTTGCCATCCAGGTCCAGCCCCGGCGTCACGATGGTGGACTTGATCGGGTCCAGCATATTGAAGCCATCGGCCAGTGCGCCGAATCCGTGCCAGGACGAATCTCCGCCGTCGGCGCGGATGATCCAGTCCTCGGGCGAGCCTATGCCCTCCGGCGCCAGCGCCTGCGGCCCCCAGACCTTGAACCACCAGTCGCCGTCGGCGAAATGCGTGCCGACTTCCTTCATTGCACGGCGGAAATCCAGCGCCTCGGCGATGCTCTCCTCCACCAGCACCGTGCCTCCCGGCGGCTCCATCATGGCCGCCGCCACGTCGCAGCTGGCGATGATGGCGTACTGGGGGCTGGTGCTGGTGTGCATCAGATAGGCTTCGTTGAAAAGGTGCCGGTCCAGCTGCCGCGTCATGGAGTCCTGCGCCAGCACGTGGCTGGCCTGGCTGATGCCGGCCAGCAGCTTGTGCGTGGATTGCGTGGAGAACACCAGCGATTCCCTGGGCCGCGCGCGCTGCTTGCCCATGCAGTGATAGGCGCCGTAGAACGGATGGAACACCGCGTGCGGCATCCATGCTTCGTCGAAATGCAAGGCATCGACGTAGCCATCCAGCGCCGCCTTGATCGTCTCGGTTTCGTAGATGATGCCGTCGTAGGTCGACTGCGTCAGCGCCATTACCCGCGGGCGCACCGCATCGGCGTCCAGATGCTGGAGCAGCGGATGGGCGCGGATCTTCCCGCGGATCGTCTCGACATCGAACTCGCTGCGCGGAATCGGCCCGATGATGCCGAAATGGTTGCGCGTGGGACGCAGGAAGACGGGAATCGCGCCCGTCATGACGATGCTGTGCAGGATCGACTTGTGGCAATTGCGATCCACCAGCACCACGTCTCCCGGCGCCACCATGTGGTGCCACACGATCTTGTTGCTGGTGCTGGTGCCGTTGGTCACGAAATAGCAGTGGTCGGCATTGAAGATGCGCGCGGCGTTGCGCTCGCTCGCGCCGATGGCGCCGTTATGGTCCAGCAGCTGCCCCAGTTCCTCCACCGCATTGCAGACGTCCGCGCGCAGCATGTTCTCGCCGAAGAACTGGTGGAACATCTGGCCCACGGGACTCTTCAGGAACGCCACGCCACCGGAATGCCCCGGGCAATGCCAGGAATAGGAGCCGTCCTCGGCGTAGTCCAGCAATGCCTTCAGGAAAGGCGGCTTGACGCCCTCCAGGTAGGCCCGGGCTTCGCGGATCAAGTGCCGCGCCACGAACTCCGGCGTGTCCTCGTACATATGGATCACGCCCTGCAGTTCGCGCAGGATGTCGTTCGGAATGTGCCGCGCGGTCTTGGTTTCGCCGTACACGTAGATCGGCACGTCGGCGTTGCGCCGCCGCACTTCGCTGATGAATTCCCGCAACGCCAGCAGCGCCGGCGCGGTGCCCTCGCCATGCGTGAGTTCCTCGTCGTCGATGGACAGTATGAAGGCGCTGGCGCGGCTTTGCTGCTGCGCGAACAGGCTGAGATCGCCGTAGCTGGTCGTCCCCAGCACGTCGAAGCCTTCGGCCTTGATGGCCTCGGCCAATACCCGGATGCTCAGGCCGGACGTGTTTTCCGAGCGGAAGTCCTCGTCGATGATGACGATGGGAAACTGGAACTGCATTGCTGTCCTCGATCGAATCCCGGACGCCCCCATGGCGGCCCGGTAACAAGGACAGCCGCGTGACCGGCGGCCACGCGAAACAGCACTCAGTCCACGGCGGACGCTTGCAATTTATTTTGTCCTCAATCAGAATTATATATGTCTTAGGACAAAATAAATGGCGCGGTGGCAGAGTGGCGATGCAGCAGGATTGCAAATCCGCGTAGGTTGGTTCGATTCCAGCCCGCGCCTCCATTTTCCAGGCCAAGGGCGGGCGCGGCGCACTAGGCCGCGTGGCCGCGCAGATGTTCCCGCAACGCGTCCGCGAAGGACAGCGCGATGACCGATGACGGCCAATGCTCGGGCCATACCAGGCTCAGGTCGAATGAGGCGCCCGGCTCCAGCGGCCGCAGCTGATCCAGTCCGCCCGGGATGCGCGCGGCAGTCAGCCGGTCGACCAGCGCGATGCCCACGCCACGCATCACCAGCTCCATTGCCACCGAAGTCCAGAACACCTGCACGCGCCGCCGCGCGTAGACCTTCTGCTGCTCCAGCAGCGCTTCCAGCCAAAAGCGGGTGTGGTCCAGGTTGTCGTAGATGATGAGGTCGCGGCCGGCCAGTTGTTCGACGCGTATGGTGTCGAACTTCTCCAGCGGATCTCCCGGAGGAATGGCGCAATACAGCTGCAGGCTGACCAACGGTTCCGCGACGATGCCCGGATGCTGCGCCCCGCAGAAGCACACGCCCATGTCCACCTGGCGAGCCGCCACCCATTCCACGATGCGCGCCGAACTGCGCGTCTGCAAAGCCACGGAGATATTGGGGCGCTCCGCCATGAAACTGGCGAGCACGTCGGGCATGACGGTCAAGGACAGCAACGGCAAGGACGCGACGGTCAGATGCCCCTGTTTTTCGCTGCCCAGATCCTTGATGAAGTTTTCCAGTTGCGAAAGACCTGAAAAAAGCCGGTCGACCTGGCCGTAAAGCGCCCGGCCTTCAGGCGTGGGCAACAGGCGCCCGCCCTTGCGCACAAACAGCGCCACGCCCACGCGGCGTTCCAGTTGGGCGATGTACTTGCTGGCGGCCGGCTGCGAAATCAGCAGCACCTGCGCCGCCCGCGACACCGAGCCTTCCCGCATCACCGCCCTGAAGATTTCTATCTCTCGCACGTTCATGCGCCGACTATAACTATTTAGCTATAGACATGGCAATTATTGGTATTAGGAAGTTATGTGGATTGTTCCTAGGATGAGCGTTCGACTTTCATCCAGGACCCATCGTGTCGGAAAACTATGCACCCATGGAATTGCCGTTCGGCCCGGACGCCTATGCCGCGAACCTCTCGCTGCTCGCACAGGACATCCAGGCCCAGGGCCTGTCGGCGGCTATCCTGTTCGACCCCGAGAACATCTACTGGCTGACCGGCTACCGTTCCATCGGCTACTTCACTTTCCAGTGCCTGGTGGTCTCTGCCGACGGCGGCATCGCCATGGTGTCGCGCCAGGTCAACCACGCCGTGGCGACCGGCAACCGCAACATCGCGCGCTTTGTCGCCATCGATGACATCAGCGATCCGGTGGAGGTGCTGGCTAGCTATCTGAAGGACATCCTGCCCAGCGGCCGCATCGGCCTGGAAACGGCTTCCGGCTACCTCAGCGTGGCCGCCTACAAGCAGCTGCAAGCCCGTCTGGGCGTACGCCTGACCGACTGGCAAGGCCCGATGGAAGAGGCGCGCAAGATCAAGACCCCGGCGCAGCTGGGCTTCATGCGCCAGGCCGCCGGCGCGGCGGTCGCCGGCATCGACGCCGCAGTGCGGGCGATCGCCGTGGGCGCCACCGAGAACGATCTCGCCGCCGCCATGCTGCACGGCGCCACCAAGGCCGGCAGCGAGTACACCCGTGTGCCGCTGGTGGCCGTGGGCCGCGCCAGCGGCGTCTGCTTCACCACCTGGCAGCGCCGCGAACTCAAGCGGGGCGACCTGGTTTTCCTGGAGGCCGCGGCCAACATCAACCGCTACCACGCCATGATCTCGCGCAATTGCGTGGTTGGCCGCGCCACCGAGCGGCAGCGCTTCCTGGCGGGCACCGTCATCGCCGCGCTGGATGCCGCCATCGAGACCATCCGCCCGGGCGTCACCTCCGCGCAGGTGGATCAGGCCTGCCGGGCAGTCTTCGAACGCGCCGGGATGGGGCAGTACTTCGATCACCGCACCGCTTACGGCATAGGCATCGGCTTTCCGCCCAACTGGGCCGAAGGACGCTTCCTGGCGTTGCGTCCGGGCGACCCCACCGTGCTGGAGCCCGGCATGACCTTTCACCTCGTGCCGTCCCTGTTCATGCCCGAAGGCGGTTTCATGGCCAGCGAAAGCGTGGCCGTCTCCGAGGACGGCTGCGAGGTGCTCACCCGCTATCCGCGCGAGCTGATCGAAATCGACGCCTGACAACAAAACCGGCGCGCCAACAACATACAAGGGGAATTGCCGTGTTGAAGAACTGGATGTATCCAACCATCGCGGTCATCGGGGTGCTGCTGCTGTGGCATTTCGCGATACCGCTGTTCGGCCTGCCGGCCTACCTGTTGCCGCCGCCCTTGAGCGTGCTCGAACGGCTGTGGAGCGACTCGGCATTCCTGGGCCATCACTCCTGGGTCACGTCCGTGGAGACGCTGGGCGGCTTCCTGCTGAGCATCGCGGTCGGCATACCGCTGGGCATCCTGCTGGTGTGGTCGCGCCCGCTGGAGCGCGCCATCATGCCGCTGCTGGTGGTTTCGCAGGCGTTCCCGAAGGTGGCGGTCGCGCCGCTCATCATCATCTGGTTCGGCTTGGGCTTGTTTCCCAAGATCCTGATCGCGTTCTCGGTGGCCTTCTTCCCCATCGTGGTCAGCACCGTGGCCGGCATGCGCTCGGTGGATGCGGACCTCAACGACCTGGCCCGTTCGATGCGGGCCGGGGCCCTGCGGACTTTCCTGCGCATCCGGCTGCCGTATGCGCTGCCGCAGATTTTCTCCGGCCTGAAGGTCGCCATCGCCTTCGCCACCGTGGGCGCGGTGGTCGGTGAATGGGTGGGCGCCGAAAGCGGCCTGGGCTATGTACTGCTATCCGCCAACGCCAACCTGGACACCACGCTGCTGTTCGCCGTGCTGGTCGCGCTCATGCTCATCGGCCTGGTCTTCTACTACCTGGTCGAGTTTTCCGAACGCTTCCTGATTCCCTGGCACATCAGCGTGCGCAGCGACGCCCAGCCCTCTGTCTGACCCCGCCCTCCGGAGACACCATCATGACATTCACGACCCGACTTGGCTGGACCCTGACCTGCCTGCTGGCCGCAGGCGCGGCCAGCGCTCAGGAGAAACTGAGCCTGCGCCTGGACTACAGCATCTACGGCACGCACGCGCCGCTGTACTACGGCCTGGACAAGGGCCTCTACAAGGCCGAAGGCATAGACCTGAGCATCGGCGAAGGCAGCGGCTCCAGCAACACCGCGAAGCTGGTGGCGCAGGGCATCGATCCCATCGGCTTCATGGACTACGGCACCATGCTCAAGGGCGTCGCCGCCGGCATGCCGCTGAAGGCCATTTTCGCCGTGCACCAGCGCTCGCCCATGGTCATCATCAGCCATGCGGACGCCCCGGTGCGCGCGCCCAAGGACCTGGAAGGCAAGGTGCTGGGCATGAGCGCGGCTGAATCGACGGCGCAGATGTTTCCGGTGCTGGCCGCCCTGAACGGCGTGGACCAGAAGAAGATCAA
Organism: Achromobacter pestifer; assembly: GCF_013267355.1. Taxonomy (NCBI): domain Bacteria; kingdom Pseudomonadati; phylum Pseudomonadota; class Betaproteobacteria; order Burkholderiales; family Alcaligenaceae; genus Achromobacter; species Achromobacter pestifer. The sequence goes on along the minus strand of NZ_CP053985.1, from coordinate 3,488,572 downwards.
CGTCATCGCTCCCGCCGTGGGCACCAAGACCGCCCTGTTCCTGCAACGGCGCGCGGACGCCATCACCGGCGTGACCTACTTCCACATCCCCCCGCTGGAAGCGCAGGGCGCGAAGGTGCACTACTTTGCCTATGCCGACTTCGGCGTCAACGCACTGGAAGGCGGGTTGGCAGCCAATACCAAATGGCTGGAGGCCAATCCCGACACCGCGCGCCGCTTCCTGCGGGCCACGCGCAAGGCCTATGAGGCTGCCCAGGCCGATCCGGCCGCCTCGGTCGACGCCCTGGTGCGCCAACGGCCGGAGCAGGCGCGCAACCGCGATCAGCTGGTGCGCCAGCTGCAGCTTTCGCTGCAGGCCGCCGGCACGCCCAACACCAAAGGACTGCCGTTCGGCGTCTCTGCGGAAAAGGATTGGCAGGCCATGGTCGATCAGTTCGTGCAGTCGAATCAGATCGCCAGCCCGGTCCCGACCAGCACGCTCTACACCAACGATTACAACAGGGAATAGACATGGCACACCACGCAGCCCTGGCGCTCGCCCCCGACGCGGGCGCGCCCGATACCGCGATCGACATCCGCGGCATGGTCCAGCGCTTCGGTTCCTATGTCGCGGTCGACGGCATCGACATTGCCATACCCGAAGGCCAGTTCCTGTCCGTGCTCGGCCCGTCCGGCTGCGGCAAGAGCACGCTGATGCGGGCGGTCGCCGGCCTGACGCCACCCACCGCCGGAGAGATCCGCGTGCTTGGCGAACGCGTGACCGAGCCGGGCGCGAACGTGGGGATCGTGTTCCAGCGCGCGGCGCTATTGCCGTGGCGCGACGTCGCCAGGAACATCTCGCTGCAACTGGAGATGCGCAAGCTGCCCGCGGCGCGCTACGAGTCCCGGCTGCGCGAACTGATCAAACTGAGCGGGCTGGAAGGCTTTGAGCAATGCCTGCCGCACCAGTTGTCCGGCGGAATGCAGCAGCGCGTGGCGCTATGCCGCGCGCTTATCCACAACCCCGACATCCTGCTGATGGACGAGCCCTTCGGCGCCCTGGACGCGATGACGCGCGAAGCCATGAACCTGGAGTTGCAACGGGTATGGCTGGAAAGCAAGAAGACCGTCATGTTCATTACCCACAGCATCTCGGAAGCCGTCTTCCTGTCCGACCGCGTGGTGGTGATGAGCAAACGCCCGGGCCGCGTGGCGCTGTCCGTCGACATCGATCTGCCGCGGCCGCGCGACTACACCATGGTCGGCCATCCCAACTTCGTCAAGGCGGCCACGGTCATACGCGAATGCTTCGACGCTGCGGGGATGACGGAATGAACCCCGTCCGCTACGACGCCGGCCCGTACCCCCGGGCGCGCCTGGCCTTCCTGTGCGTGGCCAACGCCGGCCTGACCGAGGGAGAAATGCACGCCATGGCGCCCGGGGGAGTGGGCCTGAGCTTCGGCCGCGTACCCATGGCAACGGCCTGCACCGTGCAAAGCCTGGCCGGCATGGAGGGCGGACTGCTCCAGGCCCTGGACAGCCTGGCGCCGGGGCGCCGCGATATCGACGTGGTCTGCTACAACTGCACGGCCGGCAGCTTCGTGATCGGCAATGACAAAGTGCGCGCCCTGCTCGCACAGGCCCGGCCGGGCGCTGCGGTGGCCACGCTGCTGGATGGCGTCACACAAGCGCTGGCCGCGGTCGGCGCGCACCGCCTTGCGATTGCCACCGCCTACGACGACACAGTCAACGAACTGGAGCGCGCTTACTTCGAAAGCATGGGCCACGAAGTCGTCTCTCTACAGGGCCTGGCCCTGCCCGATGACGAAGCCATGAACCGGGTCTCGCCCGACTATCTGTACGAATTCGCCTGCGCCGTGGACCGGCCCGATGCGGACGCCGTCTTCATCAGCTGCGGCGCGCTGCGTTCCACCGCCATCATCGAACGCCTGGAGGAGACGCTGGGCAAGCCCGTCATCGGCAGCAATCAGGCCAGCATGTGGCATTGCCTGCGGCTGGCGGGGATCCACGACCGGATGGACGGCTACGGCCGGCTGCTCCGGGAGCATTGAAATCCGGACTAGCCATGGATGAAATCGATAGCCGCTTGATCGGCATCCTGCGGCGCGACGCGCGCACCCCGCTTTCCGTCCTGGCCAGCAAGGCAGGCGTGTCGCGCGGCACGGTCTCCAACCGCTTGCGCAAGCTGGAGGCAGACGGCGTCATCGCCGGCTACACGCTGAAGCTGCGCCCCGACTCCGATCAGGGCGGCCTGCGGGCTTGGATGGGCATAACCGTCGACGGCAACCAGACTCGCGCGGTGCTGGCCAGCCTGCTGGGTGAACCCAGCGTCGAGCAACTGCACGACACCAACGGCCGCTGGGATCTGTTGGCTGAAATACGCGCCGACTCCACGGCCGATCTGTCCAAGGTGTTGGAGCGCGTGCGCCTGATCAAGGGCATCGCGGCCACCGAAACCAGCATCCTGCTCGCCACGTACCGCTGAACACGTCGCGCTAGGCCGGCAGCGGATCGCCACGCAGCCTGATCTGCGCGACGGTTCTTTCCCCCCGCTGCTCCAGCAGGAACTCGTGCCTGTCCGGATACCTCAGCGTCAGGCGGCGGCACAGATTTCCCAGCCCGCCCCCGCCGTTGGCGAGATCGAAGGGCGCGTGCAACCGGCCCGGGTTGTCCACTTCGATGAGCAATTCCCCACCATGCAGCCGCGTGCGTATGCAGATCGGGAAATGCGCATGCTCCGAGCGCATGCCGTGCTTGATCGCGTTTTCCACCAGCCCCTGCAGCGTCATGCGCGGAAGACTGATCTCCAGCGTGGACGGATCGATCTGGCAGCGTAGTTCAAGCTGCTTTTCAAAGCGCAGCGCCTGTATGCGCACGTAGGCCTCGGCGGCCTCGATCTCCTCTTCCAGCCTGGACAGGCCGCGGCCGCGCCGGTCCAGCGAATAGCGCAGGTATTCGGCCAGGCTGCGGGTCATTTCCTCCGCGATGGCGGGACGTTCGGCGATCTCGGCCACGATGGTATTGAGCGAGTTGAACAGGAAATGCGGCTCGATCTGCAGCTGCAGATGCTCGAGTTCCAGCTTCAGGGAACGCGTTTCCGCCTTCATCTTGGACAGGCGCTCGGTGCGCGCGCTCAGTTCGGCCGACACGCCGAAGTAGATCAGCGTCCAGATGGAGAGCATGCCCATGTAGTAGAGAAAACCCAGCCGGTACTGGTTGCCCGGCAGCACCCGGATCGCGCCAGGCGGGAACAGGCCGTGGATGCCGTAGGCGATCGACGCCAACAGGGCCGATGCGGTCAGGCAGAACAGCACCGCGCTGACCAGCACCAGCAAGGGCGGATCGCCCTTGCCCGAGCGGCGGCCATGCAGCACGGCCGCTGCGCTGGTCAAGACGAACGCCAGCGGCTCCAGCGCCACGGTAAGCCAGAAGGCCGCGGTGGCGTTGCCGAAAATTGCCAGCCGAATGAAGAATCCCACGATCGCAAGAAAGAGCCAGCCCAGCGTCTGCGCCCGCCAGAATCCGAGCGAGGACTCCCCGGGGTTCAAGTCCTGGCTGATGGATGTGAACTTCATGGACACGCCCTCCGGACCTGCAAAGGGTTCACTGGAAACTGCATAGGCCTTATATTTACCCGCGTGCCAGACCCGACGACTATACCCGCCACATCACGGCGCCAGGGAGGAAAATGCTGCGCGTGCTTGTCATAGACGATGAAGCCCCGGCGCGGCGCTACCTGCGCCGGCTGCTCGAAGCCTCCGCCGACGTCCATGTCGCGGGCGAAGCCGCCAACCTGGAACAGGCGCGGGCACTGATCCGCGAGCACCGTCCGGATGCCCTGTTCCTGGACATCGAACTGACTTGCGCCACCGGCTTCGACCTGCTGGACGAGCTGGAAGCCCCGCCCGCCGTCGTCTTCGTCACCGCGCACAGCGATTACGCGGCCCGCGCCTTCGACGTCCAGGCCGTCGATTATCTGTTGAAGCCCGTGCGGCCGGACCGGCTTGAACAGACGTTGACGCGGCTGCGGCCGCGCGCCAGCGGCCACCTGACATTGCGCACGCGCAACGGCACCAAGCTCATCAAGATCCATGAACTGACCATGGCGCAGGCGCAGGGCGACTATGTTCTTCTTTGCAGCGCCGCCCACGCCAACGAGTTGATGCACATCACCTTCAAGCGCCTGGCGGCCCAACTGCCTTGCCCGCCCTTCTGCGCCCTGTCCCGGTCGGTCATCATGAATCTGGAACATATCTCCCATCTTTCGCAGCTTCCCGGCGCGCAGACCGAGGTGGTGTTCAACAACGGCGTCACCCCCGTCGTGCTGGGCCGGGTCGCGTCGCAGCGCCTGCGGCGCGCGGTGGCGCGGCGCTGAAAAGGCAGCAACCGTCAATCCCGCAGTTCCTCCTGTGCAGCGACTGCGGCTCGGGTCGAAATGGATCGATTCTCGTCAGCGGCGCAAGAGAGATCACGCCTTTTTCGACGAAACGTGGAATTGGCTCGACCAAATCGCGCCACGGGCGCAAGCCGCAACCGCTGCATGCGGGCGGTCCCTGTTACTGGTCAGGCGATCCGTTGATCTCCGCCAGCCGCTTGTAGAGATAGGACCGCGATATGCCCAGCGCTTCCGCGGCCTTTTTCTTGTTGCCGTGATAGCGCTGCAGATAATCCACGATGAGATCCGCCTCCATGCGGTCCTTGACTTCCTTCATGGAGCCGTCGCGCGGCGCCGCCGTGGCCACGCGCACGGTATCCAGGTGATAGGCTCCCCGCGCCTCGCCCGCCATCTCGAAATCCGCCACCCGGATCGCATCGCCATCGCAGAAAATGGCGGCGCGTTCGATGGCGTGCTGCAACTGGCGCACATTTCCCGGCCAAGGCAGGGACTGCAGAAAGCGCAAGGCGGCCGGCTCGATCTCCTTGACGGGCAGGCCGTGCCGATCCGCGAACTGCTTCAGGAACGTGCCGGCCAGTACCGGAATATCCTCCAGGCGCTCGCGCAAGGAGGGCAGCCGCAAGGTAACGGCGCTGATGCGATAAAACAGGTCCAGGCGGAAGGCGCCGCTATCCAGCATCTGATGGAAGTCGCGGTTGCTGGCCGAGATGAGGCGGAAGTTCGAGCGGTGCAGCGACTCGCCTCCAACGCGCTGGAATGTGCCGTCCTGCAAGGTCCGTAACAGCTTCACCTGCACTTCCAGCGGCATGTCGCCGATCTCGTCCAGGAACAGCGACCCGCCATTGGCCTGTTCGAACTTTCCAGGCCTGCCCTTGCGGTCCGCGCCCGTGAACGCGCCGCTCTCGTAGCCGAAGAGCTCGCTTTCGACCAGGGAAACAGGCAGCGCCGCCGCGTTGATGACCACCATGGGATCGCTGGCACGCGGGCCCAGCATATGGATGGCGTGCGCCACCACGTCCTTGCCCACGCCGCTTTCGCCCAACAGCAGCACCGGCACATCCAACGGCGCGATCTTGACGATCTGCTCCTTCAGCCGCGCCACCGGTTCGCTGTCGCCGATGATCGCGTCCAGGCCGCGATTCGGCCGATCCATGCTGGATAGTTCACGCCTGTAGAAGTTCACCTCCTTGCGCAGTCGGGAAATCTCGGCGCTCATCTTCTGCAGCGCGTCCGGGCTCTTGAACATGACCTGGCCGATGGCGCCAACCACGCGGCGCTGGCGATCGAAGATGGGCGTGCGGCTCACGACGCGCGTAGTGCCGTGCATCTCCTGGGTCTGGCCGATCTCGGCCTTGCCGCTGCGCAGCACGGTGTCGAGCCGCGTGTTCTCGATGACCTCGCGTGCCGGACGGCCCACGCCTTCGCCACGCGATAACTTGAAGAACTTTTCGTGCACCGGGCTCATGTAGCGCAAGGTGCCCTGGGCATCGACCACATTGATCGCGCCGTACGGATTGGTGATGAGATGCCGCAGGATATCGCCGGCGAAGTCGACGCTGGCCACGAACTTGAACAGCGGATCGGCTTCGTCGTGACGGCTGACCAGGAAGCACGCCGCCTCAGGCGTGGCCACATGCAGCACGCTGAGCGGCTCGTCCAGGTGCTCGAGCGCGAAGCAGGCAGGGATGGGCCGCAAGGCGCGCGCAGCCCAGCGCTTGGACAGGTCACGCAACAGTCGGGAGTCGGAACCGATCCCCGAGGCAAAGCGCACCTCGCCGCTGGCGTCCAGCACCACGACGCCGCGCATCTCGTTTTCCATGACGCCTGTGTCTCCGAGTGATTTCGTGTTCTTGGGAAAGTGTTTGCGCCGAAGACACCCGCCGCTTCCGGACATATCCATAGGCGTGGCCTGCCCAGCTGCGCTCCCTTTTTTATAAGATGGCACGAAACTTGCTTGATGTCATCCACGTGACTTCCACCATGGATGACTGATGACACCGCAAGAAAACCTGCCCTACGCGGATCCGAAAAAAAGCGGCCTGGAACTGCTGGCGCCGTTGCGCGTCCTGGATCTGACGACCTCGATTGCCGGTCCGTACGCGACGCAACTGCTCGCCGACCTGGGCGCGACTGTCCTCAAAGTGGAAAAGCCCGGCGCCGGAGACGACACGCGCGCCTGGGGCCCGCCCTTTCTGCAGGACGTCTCGCTCTGGTACCTCAGCGTCAACCGCAACAAGCACAGCCTCACGCTGGACGTGTCGCAGCCAGAAGGGCGCGAAGTCCTCGATGGCTTGCTGGCGCAAAGCGACGTGCTGGTGCTGAACATGGTGCCCCGTGTGCAGCGCAAGCTGGGCCTGGACTATGACAGCCTGAAAGCTGCCTACCCCGCGCTGATCCATGCTTCGCTCACCGGCTTCGGCCTGACGGGCCCGCGCAGCGACTTTCCCTGCTACGACCTGATCGCCGAAGGCTACGCGGGGATCATGGACCTGACCGGAGAGCTGGAGTCCGCGCCACAGAAAGTCGGCACGCCGGCCGCCGACCTGCTGGCTGGCCAGGACCTGGCGCTGGCGGTGCTGGCGGCCTACATCGCGCGCGGCCAGCATGGCCGCGGCACGCAGATCGACATCTCCATGCAGTCGAGCATGACGCGCTTCGTCTCTCCACGGCTGCTGCCCTATCTGGGGTCCGGCGAGCTGCCCAGGCGCTCGGGCGGCAAGGATTCGGTCATCGCCATCTACCAGGTCTTCGATACGGCCGATGATCCCTTGTCGCTGGGACTGGGCAACGACAGGATCTGGCAGCGTTTCTGGCAGGCCGTGGGAGACCCGGCCTTTGGCGCGCGTACGGAGTTTTCCAGCAATGCGCACCGCAGGACGCACCGGGAGGCCATCGTGACGCGCATCGCCGAGCTGTTGCGCGCGCAGCCGCGCGCGCACTGGCTGGCGCTGTTCGCCGAGCACAGCATTCCCGCGGGCCCCATCAACCGCCTGGACCAGGTGGCGCAAGACCCGGACCTGCTGGACAAGGGCTTGCTCTATCGCGCCAGCGCCTCCAGCGGCGACATCCCTCAGGTGGGGCTGGGCATAGGCTTTGACGGCTCCCAGCACGTCCACCGCAAGTCCCCGCCTGCCCTGGGCGAAGACACCGACGACGTTCTGCGCGGCTGGCTGGGATACGCCGGTCCGCGCATCGACGCGCTGCGCGAGCGCGGCGTGATTTGACCCCTTCCATTCTCGATAACCCCCACAGATCAAGGACAGCACCATGGAGTTCCAGGAAATCCTGTACGAGGAGCAAGGCCCCGTCGGCATTCTGACGCTGAACCGTCCCGACGACGGCAATATGTTCACCGAAACGATGTGCCATGAAATCCGCGACTGCATCAACGCGGTGCGGCGCGAAACGCGCACCCGCGTGCTGATCATCACCGGCGCCGGCGACCGTTTCTTTTGCCTGGGCGGACGCAAGGACGGCATGCAGGACAGCCAGCTCTACGCAGGCGTGTTGCCGACGCTGGACATGTACGAAAGCATCGACCGCCTGCAGAAACCCGTGATCGCCTCGGTCAACGGCTACGCCGTGGGCGGCGGCAATGTGCTGCAGATGGTTTGCGACATCACCATCGCCTCGGACAAGGCCATGTTCCGTCAGGTAGGCCCCATGGTCGGCAGCTTCGACGCCGGTTATGGCACCTGGTATCTGGAAGACCTGGTCGGCAAGAAGCGAGCCAAGGACATCTGGTACAGCAACCCCAAGATCTCGCCGCAGGAAGCCGTGGAAATGGGCCTGATCAACCGGGTCGTGCCGGCTGCCGAACTGCGTCAGGCCACGATGGAGCACGCCCTGAAGATCGCCGACCGCGGCGCCTTCGCGCTGGCTTCGATCAAGGGCGCCTTCAATGCGCGCCATGGCGGCGTGGGCGGTCTCTCGCGCATGGCGCACGACCTGCTGCTGCGCGGCTACCTCGACACCTCGGAACATGACGAACTGGCGGCGTCGTTCGCGGAAAAGCGCGCGCCGGACGCCGGCAAGTTCGGTCATTGAGCAAGCCTGGCCGCAACGAGACGCCCAACATGAACACCCTACTCACGCTGCAGACCCCGCACGCTGCCCGCCAGTACTACCTGTCCGGCATCTGGCAGCAGGACACCCTGTACACGCTGGCGCGCCATCACGCACGCGAACGGCCCGACGCTTATGCCCTGCGCGACCCTTACCGGCGCCTGACCTGGAGCCAGCTACTCCAGCACGTCGACAGCGTGGCCGAGAGCCTGCACCGCGCCGGACTGCGGCAGGGCGACCGGGTGGCGGCCTGGCTGCCCAGCCGCGCCGAGACCGTCATTCTGTTCCTGGCCTGCTCGCGCGGCGGCTACGTCTATTGCCCTTCGCTGCACCAGAACTACACCGTGGCCGAAGTGGTCGAGCTGGCACGGCGCATGTACTGCCGCGCCCTGTTCGCCGCCATCGGCTATGGCGCCGATGCCGATCAGCAGGACATCTTCGCGCTGGCCGGCGAGATACCCAGCCTCAAGCGTCTCTATGCGCTGCCCCGGCCGGACCTGCCGCTGCCTCCGGGATCCCATCCCTTTCCCGACGCCGCCGACCTGCCGCCCGTGCGAACCCCGCCGGTGCTCAACCCGGACAAGATCACCTACCTGGCGTTCACATCCGGCACCACCGGCGCCCCCAAAGGCGTCATGCACAGCGACAACACCTTGTTGGCCAACGGCCGGGCCTTGGTGCGCGACTGGCACCACGCCCAGGATACCGTCGCTCTCAGCCTCAGCCCCATGAGCCATCACATCGGCACCGTGGCGCTGGAGCAGATGCTGGTGGCCGGCATGGAGCTGGCGCTGCACGATCCGGCCGCTGGCCTGGCGCCGCTGGACTGGCTGCAAACCTGCAAGGCGACTTACGTCATGGGCGTGCCCACGCATGCCATGGATCTGCTGTCGGAGATGAAGCGCCGCGGACTGGACAGGCTGGGCGAGGTGCAGGCTTTCTACATGGCCGGTTCGCCCATCCCCCAGGAACTGGCGGAGCAATTCCTGCACATCGGCATCAAACCGCAGAACGTCTACGGCATGACCGAGAACGGCTCGCATCAGTACACACTGCCCGACGCCCCCACCGACGTCATCGTGGGCACTTGCGGACAAGCCTGCAAGGGCTACGAGATCCGCATCTGGAAACAGGAGGATCCCGACGCCGAGGCCGAGCCGGGAGAGATCGGAGAGATCGGCGGACGCGGCGGCCTCCTGATGCTGGGCTACTACAGCAACCAGGAAGCCACCGAAGCCTCGTTCAATGCCTCCGGCTGGTTCATGAGCGGTGATCTGGGCGTGCAGGACGCCGCGGGCAACGTGCGCATCGTCGGGCGCAAGAAGGACCTGATCATCCGGGGCGGACACAACATCCACCCCGCGCGCATCGAGGATCTTAGCCATCGCCACCCGCAAGTGCTGCGGGCCGCCGCCTTCGCCGTTTCGAACCCAAGACTGGGCGAGATGGTGTGCCTGGCCATTGTCCCCCAGCCCGGCAGCGCGCCGCAGGCCGACGAAATCCTCCATCACCTCAACGAGGTCGGCCTGTCGAAGTACGACATGCCCGAGTACTACATCCTGCTGGACAGCTTTCCCATGACCGCCAGCGGCAAGATCCTCAAGCGCGCGCTGATGGACTGGGTCAAGGACGAAAAGATCGCGCCCATCCCCGTGCGCTGGCAAGGCGCCGCCACGAACAACAAGTGAGACACGCATGATTCAGGAATCAACCCTGCCGGGGGGCATCGCCGTGCTGACCCTGGACCGGCAGAAGGCGCTGAACGCGCTCAGCTTCGAACAACTGCTGAACCTGGGCCAGGCCGTCGAACGCGTGTCGGCGTCGGCCGCGCGCGGACTGGTCATCACGGGCGCCGGCGCCAAGGCCTTCTGCGCTGGAGCGGACATACCGGAGCTGGTGGGACGCACGCTACGCGACGAGCATGAAGGCGCCCGCCTGGGCCAGGAAGTGTTCCAACGCATCGGCCAACTGCGCATCCCCTCGGTTGCCGTGATCCACGGCTATGCCTTCGGCGGCGGCCTGGAGCTGGCGCTGGCCTGCACTTTCCGCGTCGCCACGCCCGCGGCCCGCATGGGCCTGCCCGAGGTCAAGCTGGGCCTCATTCCCGGCTACGGCGGGACGCAACGCCTGCCCCGGCTGGTGGGCGAAGGACGCGCGCTCGAACTCATCCTGTCCGGACGCACGGTGAAGGCCGATGAAGCCGAGCGCATCGGGCTGGTGAACCAGATCGCGGAGGAAGGCGAGCCCGCCGCCATCGGCGCGGCCTATCTCGCGCCGATGCTCCAGCACGGCCTGCACGCGCTCGACTTCGCCCGCCAGGCGGTTCAGCGCGGCATGCAGACCTCGCTGGAACTCGGACTGCGCATCGAGCGTGACCTTTCCACCCTGGCCTATCGCAGCGCCGACGCCACCGAAGGCATGCAGGCCTTTCTCGAAAAACGTCCCCCCTGCTTCAAGGATGCATGACCATGCCTGAATCCACCATCGTCGTCACCGGCGCCAGCCGCGGCATCGGCGCCGAGATCGCCCTCTCTCTCGCGCGGGCCGGCTTTCAGGTCGCCTGCCTGTCGCGCTCGGGCCAGGCGCCTGAACTGGCGGACGTGCCCGAAGCGCTGCGCGCCCGCTGGCATGCCGTGGCCTGCGATGTCGGCGACGCCGCGCAGATCCAGCGTGCATTCGCCGAAGTCTCCGAACGTGCCGCAGGCCGCATCGCCGGCCTGGTGAACAACGCCGGCCAGCACACCGACGGCGCGGCCGCCACGCTGGCGCCCGAGGCGTTTGAATCCTTGATGCGCAGCAACGCCACGTCCGTGCTCATGGCCAGCCAGGCCGCCTATCCCCTGCTGCAGGCCAACGGCGGCGGCGTCATCGTCAACATGGGTTCTTTCTACGACAAACTCGGCGTCAAGAAGAACCTGTCCTACTGCGCCTCCAAGGCTGCCGTGGGCGCCATCACGCGCTGCCTGGCGGTCGAATGGGCGTCCGACGACATCCAGGTCGTCAATCTGGCGCCGGGCTACGTCATGACCAGCCTGAACCGCGAATACATGACCAGCGGACCGCTGGCCCAACATCTGCAGAAGCGCATTCCGCGCCGCAGCCCAGCCGAAGCCGCCGAAGTCGCCGACGCGGTGACCATGCTCTTCTCGCTGCGCTCGCGCTTTCTGACCGGCGAGACCATTTATCTGGACGGCGGCCAGAGCCTGATGGTCTGAGCCCCGCCCACGCAGCAAGGAGCAATCAATGAACGTACTGCAACGCCTGGACGCCTCCATGCCCTGGAGCCCCGAAGAAGCCATGCTGCTCGACTCGGTGCGGCAACTGGCGCGCGAGCGCATCGCGCCCAGGGCCGCCGAGCTGGACCGCAGCGGCGCCTTCCCCCACGACAACGTGGCCGACATCAACGCCTTGGGGTTGAACGCCATGTTCATTCCCGAAGCCTATGGCGGCTCGCCCCTGTCCTATTCCTGCTATCTGGCCTGCGTGCGCGAAATCTCCGCGGCCTGCGCCTCCACCGGCATCGTCTGGGCCACCAACTTCCACGCCATCAAGCCATTGATCGAATTCGGCAACGAGGAACAGAAGCAGCGCCTCTTGCCGCGCATCGCCGACGGCGGGCTGGCGGCCCTGGTCATCACCGAGCCCTCGGCCGGCTCCGACGCCACGGGCATGCGCACCCGCTTCGAGGCACAGGGCGACGAGATCGTCATCAACGGCCAGAAGACCTTCATCACCAACGGCGATGTCGCCGACGTCTACCTGCTGTTCGGCAAGTGGGCCGGCATCGACGATGCCAAGCAGGCGATCAGCGCGGTCATCGTCGAGAAGGGCGCGCCGGGCCTGACGGTAGTCGGCACCGAGGACAAGATGGGCACCCGCGCCTCCAGCACCGCCACGCTGTCTTTCGAGAACTGCCGCATCCCTCGCGCCAACCTGCTATGCGAGCCAGGCGACGGCCTGCGCATCCTGCTGACCTCGCTGAACCGCTCGCGGCCCAGCGTGGCAGCGCATGCGCTGGGCATCGCGCGCGCCGCCTTCGAGGACGCCATCGCCTACATCAACGAGCGGCGCCAGTTCAAACGCCGCGTGCTGGAGTTCCAGGGCATCCAGTTCCTGGTCGCCGACCTGGCGGCCGAGCTGGCGACCTGCGAGGCCTGGCTCTGGCGCGTCGCGGGCATGGTCGACAACCGCGCCGACGACATAGGCATGGAGGCGTCGATCCTGAAGCTCAAGGCCACCGACCTGGCCATGCGCATGAGCACCGAGGCCGTGCAACTGCTGGGCGGCTACGGCTACTGCAAGGACTATCGCGTCGAGCGCCTGATGCGCGACGCCAAGATCACCCAGATCTGGGAAGGCACCAACCAGATCCACCGCCAACTCATCGGCCGCAGCTTTCTGACCAAGGAGTAGTCCATGAACACCATCAAGACTGTAGGCGTCGTCGGATGCGGCACCATGGGAACGGGCATCGCGATCGTCGTGGCCCGCGCCGGCTACAAGCTGCGCGCCTACGACACCCGCGCCGAACTCGCCGAACAGGGGCGCCGGCAGGCTGCCGCCTTTCTGCGCAAGTCGGTGGAACGCGGCAAGCTGGCGGCCGGCCAGGACGAGGCCATTTTGGCCAACTGGCATGCCAGCGACGACATCGAATCGCTGGCCGACTGCGACATCATCATCGAGGCTGTGTTCGAGGATATCCAGGTCAAGCACGAACTGTTCCGCAAGCTGGACCAGATCTGCGCGCCCCACACGCTGTTCGCCTCCAATACCTCCACTCTGTCGATCACCGAGATCGCCGGCGGCAGCGGCCGCGACACCAAAGTCGTGGGCATGCATTTCTGCCTGCCCGCGCAGCTGATGAAACTGGTGGAGGTCTCGCCAGGCCTGAACACCTCGCGCGAAGCGCTGGAGCAGGCATGGGCATTCTGCGAGGCGCTGGGCCAACAGCCCGTGCTCACGCGCGACACGCCGGGATTCATCCTCAACTACTTCCTCGTGCCCTGGCACAACGACGTCATCAACATGGTGGACCAAGGGGTCGCGGAACCGGCCGACATAGACCTGGCGGTCAAGACTGCCCTGGGCTATCCGCTGGGACCGCTGACCTTGCTGGACATGGTCGGCATGGACACCCAAAAGCTCTTGTGCGAGGCGCTGCACGGCAGCACCAACGAACCGCGCGCGGCCTGCCCCCCTCTGGTCAAACGCATGATCGGCGCTGGACGCCTGGGCCGCAAGAGCGGCGCCGGCTTCCATCGCTACGACAACGACAAGATCTTCGGAGCATGACAACCATGGCCTATCGCATCATCGACACCGGGGAAAGCGCGTCCTTCCCCCGAACCCACGAGTTCCTGGCGCAAGCCCACGCCAGCGGCGAGGGACGGGTCTACCTCGGCGCCCAGGCCGGCCAGCGCTACCGGCAAGAGCAGGCAGAAAGCCAGCAGGCGCCCTTCGTCGCCATCGAACTGGACCTGGAATGCCTGGGCGTGCATACGGGCGACGACGATGACGGCCACGCCCGCAACGTGGTCGGGTTCGCACGCTTCCGCCTGGGCGACGACGCACCGACCCCGCTCATTGAACTGGTGCGCAAACCCTACACGCGCCCGGAGGCGCTACAGGCCGCACGTGAAGCCTTCGCGGCGGCCGGCCTGGAAGTCGCCGTCTGCAACGACTTCCCCGGCCGCATCCTGAACCGCCTGCTGCGGCCTTACTACAACGCGGCGCTGCGGCGCCTGGACGAGGGCCTGGCCAGCGCCGATGACATGGACACTACCCTGCGCCTGGGCCTGGGCTATCCCGAAGGCCCCATCGCCCTGCTTGGCCGCACCGGCTTGCACCACCACTACCGGGTAAGCCAGGCCTTGTACGAAATGCTGGGCCAGGAAGCCTACGCCCCCGCGCGGCGCGCGCGCGTGGCGTGGCAGCGCCACCTCCAGGAGAGCGGCAATGCAAGCGCTTAGCGACATCACGGTGCTGGACTTCAGCACCCTGTTGCCCGGCCCCCTGTGCACACTGCTGCTGGCCGAGGCCGGCGCGCGCGTCATCAAGATCGAACGGCCGGCCGGCGGCGACGAGATGCGCGGCTACCTGCCCCGTTTCGGCGAGGACAGCGTCAACTTCACCTTGCTCAACCGCGGCAAGACCTCGGTGGCGGTAGACCTGAAGAATGAAGACGAGCGCGCGCGCCTGCGCCAGCTCATCGAACAGGCCGACGTACTCATCGAGCAATTCCGCCCTGGCGTGATGCAACGCCTGGGCCTGGATTACGAAAGCGTGGCGCGCATCAACCCGCGCCTGGTGTATTGCTCCATCACCGGCTATGGACAGGAAGGCGCCAGGGCCGGCATGGCCGGCCACGACCTGAACTACCAGGCGCTGACCGGCATGCTGTCGCTGACGGGGGATGCACAAGGACGGCCTCTGGTGCCGCCGACGCTGACCGCGGATCTTGCCGGCGGCGCCTACCCCGCCTTCATGAACATCCTCCTGGCCCTGCGCCAGCGCGACCGCGACGGCAAGGGACGCCACCTCGATGTAGCCATGGCGGACAACCTTTTCACGCTCATGTATTGGGGGCTGGGCAACGGCTGGAGCCAGGGAACGTGGCCTCAGCCTGCCAGCGACAAGGTCACGGGCGGCAGCTGCCGCTACCAGGTGTACGAGACCGCGGACGGACGCCACCTGGCGGTGGCGCCGCTGGAGGACAAGTTCTGGCGCGCCTTCGTCGAGGTCGTCGGATTGCCGGAGCTGGCCGATGCGGCCGACGACGACGCCGGCGTGCGCCAGCGCGTCGCGGCCGTCCTGATCCAGCGCAGCGCCGAAGCATGGATGCAGGCGTTCGGCGACGGCGATACCTGCGTCAGCCTGGTCGCCAGCCTGCGCGAGGCGGCCGAGGACCCGCACTTCATTGCGCGCGGCCTGTTCTCGCGCGAAGTCGCCGACGGCGCGGGCCGGACCATGCCCGCCTTGCCGGTTCCCATCGATCCCGGCCTGCGCGTCCCAGCGTCGCGGACCCAGGCTCCAGGCCTGGGAGAGCACACGGCGCGCATCTTGGCTGCGCAGGAGGCGACAGAATGAAAGCCCTGTTGGTCAGGAATTTCGCGCCCGCCGGCGACCACCTTGTCGAAGCCGTCGCCGACCCCGTGCCTGGCGCCGACGAGGTGTTGATCCAGGTCGCCGCGGCCGGCGTGAACTATCCGGACACGCTGGTGGTCTCTGGCAAGTATCAGATCCTGCCGGCCTTGCCGTTCGTGCCGGGCAAGGACGCCAGCGGCACCGTGCTGCGCACCGGACCGGGCGTGACCGGTTTCAAGCCCGGCGATCGCGTGGTGGCGCACATGGAACACGGCGCCTACGCCAGCCAGGCCGTCGCCCGAGCCGCCCACTGCCACCTGCTGCCTGACGGCGTCAGCCACGAAGACGCCGCCGCGATGGGGTTGGTATTCCAGACCGCCTATCTGGCGCTGCTGGAACGCGGCGGCTTCAGGGCCGGCGAAACCGTGCTGGTCAACGGCGCGGCCGGCGGCGTCGGCGGCGCGGCGGTGCAGCTGGTCAAGGCGCTGGGGGGCATCGCCCTGGCCGGCGTCAACACGCCGCAACAGGCGCAGGCGGCCCGCGAGATGGGCGCTGACCACGTGATCGATCTGTCGGCGGAAAACCTGCGCGACAGCCTGCGCGATCAGGTCTGGGCGGCAACCGATGGCCGCGGCGCCGACATCGTGCTCGATCCCCTGGGCGATGAAGTCTTCGCGGCTTCGCTGCGCGCCCTGGCCTGGTGCGGCAGGCTGGTGGTGATCGGCTTCGCGGCAGGCCAGATCCCGACGCTGAAGGCGAACTATCTGCTGCTCAAGAACATCAGCGTCATCGGCCTGCAATGGAGCGATTACCGCGACCGCCAGCCCGAGAAGATCGCGCGGGCGCAGGCGCGGCTGCTGCGCATGCGCGAACAAGGATTGATCCGCCCCCGGCTGGCCGCCAGCCTGCCGCTGGAAGAGGTGGCCATCGCCCTGCAGGCTCTGGAGCAAGGCCGCGCCACCGGCAAGTACGTCGTCCATATGGAATCCCCCGGGCATCGCCCAACCTGAGAAGGCAGGACATATCCCATGAAACAGAAAACCGTAGTCATGGCCGCGCTGCTGGGCGGTTCGCTGTACGCATTCCCTGGCCATGCACAGGGCGTCGCTCCATTTCGCCTTGGCGCCATCGTCGACATGACCGGCGTGTATTCGGCGCACGGCGGCCCCGGCATGGTCACGGCGGTCAAGATGGCAGCCGAGGACTTCGGCGGCAAGGTGCTGGACCGTCCCATCGAAGTCCTGTCCGCGGACTACCAGAACAAGGTCGACATCGCAGCCACGCGCGCGCGCCAGTGGTACGACCGCGACGGCGTCAGCGCCATCATCGAATCCACCGACTCCGCATCGGCCCTGGCCCTGCAAACCCTGGGCAAGGAAAAGAAGCGCATCACGCTGTTCGCCGGCTCGGCCTCGTCCAACCTGACCAACGCGGCGTGCTCGCCCTATGGCGTGCACTATGTCTACGACACCTACGTCCTGGCCAACGGCACGGGCCGCGCAGTGACCCGCGCCGGCGGCGACAGCTGGTTCTTCATCACCGCGGACTATGCCTTCGGCCATTCGCTGGAGCGCGATACCAGCAATGTCATCAAGGCGAACGGCGGCAAGATCCTGGGCAATGTGCGCGCGCCGCTCTCCAGCCCCGATTTCGCTTCCTATCTGCTGCAGGCCCAGGCCAGCAAGGCCAAGGTGATCGGCCTGGCCAACGCCGGCACGGACACCCAGAACGCCGTGCGCCAGGCCTCGGAATTCGGCATCACGCAAAGCGGCCAGAAACTGGCCACCCTGCTGGTCTTCCTGCATGACATCAAGGGTCTGGGCCTGCAGGCCGCGCAAGGCTTGCAGTTCACCACCGGCTTCTACTGGGACCGCAACGCGGAAACCCGCGCCTGGTCGCAGCGCTATTTCGAACGCCAGAAATCCATGCCGTCCATGGTGCAGGCCGGCGCCTACTCGGCCACCCTGCACTACCTGCAGGCCGTGCAGGCCGCCGGCACCGACGATGCCGATGCCGTGGCAGCCAAGATGAAGGAGATGCCGATCAATGATTTCTACGCCAAGAACGGCCGCATCCGCGCCGATGGCCGGATGGTCTACGACATGTACCTGGCGCAGGTGAAGACACCGGCGGAGTCCAAGGGCGAGTGGGACCTGCTGAAGATCCTGGACACCATTCCGGGAGACGAGGCCTACCGTCCCTTGTCGCAAAGCGAGTGCCCGCTGGTCAAACCAGCGGCCTGAACAAGCAGCGGGCGGCGGCCATCCGGCCCGCCGCCCGCTGCCCGCCTGCTCAAGCCGCCACGTACTTGAGCCAGCGGCCGCCATCCACCACCATGTTCTCGCCGGTGATGTAGGCGCCCAGGTCCGACGCCAGATAG
Source organism: Achromobacter pestifer (assembly GCF_013267355.1). NCBI lineage: Bacteria > Pseudomonadati > Pseudomonadota > Betaproteobacteria > Burkholderiales > Alcaligenaceae > Achromobacter > Achromobacter pestifer. The sequence goes on along the minus strand of NZ_CP053985.1, from coordinate 3,470,648 downwards.
ACGGCGGCATTGGCGATATCGGACTTATTGCCGAACCGGCCCAGGGCTGTCTTCTTGCGCTCCAGTTCTTCGCGGCCGGTCTCCTGATACAGGCGGCGCACCCCTTCCGTGTCGCCGATGGGCCCAGGCGAAATCGTGTTGACGCGGATGTTGTCGCCGCCCCACTCCACCGCCAGTGCGCGCGACAAGGAAATGATCCCGGCCTTGGCCGCGCCGGCGTGCGCGGCGCCCGGCCAGCCGCTCAGGCCGAGCATGGTGGCGATGCTGATGATGCAGCCGCCGTCGCGGGCAGCCTTCAGATGCTTGTAGGCGGCGTGACAGCCATAGAACGTGCCATTCAGATCGATGTCTATGACCGTCTTCCAGCCATTGGGCGAGAGTTCGGCGGTCGGGCAATGGAAGTTCCCGGCGGCGTTGTTCACCAGGATGTCCAGTGCGCCGTAGCGCTCGACCGCGGTTTCTACGGCGCCCTGGATCTGCTCGTAGACTCTGACGTCGGTTTGCACGGCCAGGATCTCCAAGCCCTGCGCCGCCAGCGACGCCACGGCGCCGTCCAGCCGTTCCTGGTTGCGGCTCGCCACCACCACCTTGGCGCCCAGGCGCGCATAAGCCGTGGCGATCTCCAGCCCTATCCCGCCCCCGCCTCCCGTTATCAACGCCACCTTTCCTTTCAGCACATCTGCAGCAAACATCGCTTTCTCCTGTTTCACTTGTATTCCCGGCGCGAACGGCCTAGTTGATCTTGATTCCCGAATCCTCGATGAGCTTCTTCCACTTGGGACGCTCCGACTCCATGAAGGCGGCGAACTCTTCTGGGGTGGTGCTTTTCGGTATGCCGCTCATCCCCTCGACCCGCACACGGAAATCCGGCGACGCCACGACCCGGGCGATGGTCTGGCTCAGCTTGTTGACGATGGGCTTGGGCGTACCCGCGGGGACCACCACGCCGTACCAGGCGGTCAGGTCGTAGCCGGGCAAGCCGGATTCAGCCACCGTCGGCATGTCCGGCATGGACGGGACCCGGTCCAGGGACGTCACCGCCAATCCCCTGAGCATGCCGCCGTCGACGAAGCGCTTGGCGGCAAAGATGCTGCCGAACACGATGGGCACCTGTCCGCCGACGACGTCCGGCATCGAAGCGCCATCCCCCTTGTAGGGAATGTGCGTCATCTGCACGCCCGCCATGGACTTCATCAATTCGCCGGCAAAGTGGGTGCTGGTGCCGTCCCCGCCCGATGCGAAGCTGTACTTGTCGGGGTTCGCCTTCAGCAGCGCGATCAGCTCCTTGATGGTCTTTGCCGGCACGCTGGGATGCACGGCGACCATATTGGGCAGATAGGCCACGAAGGAGACAGGATCCAGGTCCTTCTTCGGATCGAAGCCCAGGTTCTTGAACATCAGCTGATTGGCCACCAGCGGACCGTTGGTGACCAGCAGCACCGCGTAGCCGTCGGGGGCCATGCGCGCAAACTGGGCCGTGCCTACGTTCCCGCCCACGCCTGGCTTGTTTTCCACGATCACTTTCTGGCCTAGCTGTTCCGTCATCGCCTCGGCCAGGCTGCGCGCCAGCGTGTCGGTCGGCCCGCCCGCCGCGAACGGCACGATCATCCTGATCGGCTTGCTCGGATATTCGGCGGCCCAAGCGCTGGTCGCGGTAAGCGCTGCCAACGTTATCGCGGCCACTCGGGTGGCCATCTTGTTGATTGCATGGTTCATGTCTGCTCCTGACTTCCTGGTTGAAAATCCACGTCTGCATCCTTCATGGGCAAACGCAAATTCCATGCCAGGCCCGGTCTCGCAGCGCACCCTCCGACAACGCAGCACTGCGACCGCCAGCCCGCCGCCAGCCCCTGCCTCCTGGGTGAACACATATGCGTACTATGAGGACACTCGCGGCGCGGCAGGACAAGCATCCGCGGCGCTTACCCCCGTGGTACGGGTTTTGCTTCATACCCAAACACATCCGGGAAAGCCCGGACACGCCAGACTTGCTCAGGAGCCCCACCCCATGCCCGCCTCGCCCGATAAGCCCTACGCCGGATTGCACGTCCTGGATCTCAGCCAGGGAGTCGCCGGACCTTACTGCGCCATGCTCCTGTTGGAGCAAGGCGCCGAGGTCATCAAAGCGGAATCGCCTGCCGGCGACTGGAGCCGCGCCATAGGCCATCAGACCGAAGGCATGAGCGCGCTTGCCATTGCCTACAACCTGGGCAAGCGTTCGATCTGCGTCGACGCCCAGACCGAGGCCGGCCGCGGCCTCTTGCGCCAGCTTGCGTTGCGGGCCGACGTCGTCATAGAGAGCTTCCGCCCTGGCGTCATGGAGCGCCTGGGCCTGTCATACGCCGAACTCTCGAAAGCCAGGCCCGATCAGGTGTATGTCTCGGTGTCCGCCTTCGGTCCGGACGGCCCCTATGCCGAACGGCCGGGATCGGATTCGACGCTGCAGGCCATGAGCGGCATGATGGTGGTCAACCGCGACGCGCGCGGCGCGCCGCGCAAGGTCGGCATCCTGCTGATCGACGTGGCGACGGGCATCTATGCGGCGCAGGCCACGGGCGCGGCGCTATACCGCCGCGCCGCGCGGGGCCAGGGCTCAAGGGTGCAGGTCTCCCTGCTGGAAGCCGCGGCCGCGGTGCAAAGCGGCGCGATCATCGACGAAGCCCTCAATGCCGGACGCGCCGTGCAGGCGCTGAGCGTGCCGGCTGGCACCTTCGAGACCGAGGACGGGCATGTCAACGTCACCTCGCTGCACGACCGGATGTTCGCCGGCCTGTGCCAGGCCATAGGACAGGACGACTGGCTCGCCGACCCGCGGCTGAGCACGGCGACCGGACGTCACGCCCACGGCGAGGAGATCAATTCAACGCTGATACGGATCTTCCGCGCCAAGCCGACGGCGCATTGGGTCGAGTGCCTGAACCGGCATGGCGTGGTCTGCGGGAAAGTCTCCGACTACGCGGGCTTCCTGGCCGACGCACAGGTTGAACAACAGCGGATATTCGCGATGAGCGAGCAAGGCGGCCCATGCCGCGTGCCGATCGCCCGGCTGCCGGGCACGGAGGCACCCGGCAGCCAGGAAAAGCGCTCGCCGCGCCGCGGCGAGCACACCCGGCAAATCCTGGACGAACTCGGTTTGGATGCCGCGCGGCAGCAGGAGCTGTTCAACGCCGGGGTTGTGCAGTCCTGACACCCCGGGGCTGGGACTCAGCTCTCCTTGCCGCCTTCCATCAGGCGCAGCTGCTTATACAGATAGGAGCGGGAAATTCCCAGCTCCTCGGCGACCCGCTTCTTGTTGCCGCCGGTGCGCTCCATGGCGTCCGCGATCAGCTCCATCTCGACGCGCTGCTTCGCTTCCCACATGTCGAAGCGGCCCGAGCCCGCGGTGGCCTGCAAGGGGCGGTACTCCTTCTCGGCCCCGATGCCACCCGGATGCTCCAGACCGCCGAAGCTCTCCAGCGTCAGGCGGCTGCCGTCGCTGAATATCGCCGCCCGCTCCACCGCGTGCTGCAGCTGACGCACATTGCCCGGCCAGCTGCGCGATTGCAGGTACTGGATGACATGGTCGTCGATGGACTTCTTGGCCACGCCTTGGCGCTTGGCAAAGGCGGTCAGGAAGGTATCGGCCAGCTCGGGAATATCCTCGGGCCGGTCCCGTAGCGAGGGCAGGTAGAGCGTCACGGCGCTGATACGGTAGAACAGGTCCAGGCGGAACGTATTGTCCGCAACCATCTTCTGGAAGTCCCGATGGCTGGCCGAGATCAGGCGGAAATCCGAGTGCAGCAGGCGTTCGCCGCCCACGCGCTGGAACGTGCCGTCCTGCAATACGCGCAGCAATTTCACCTGCATTTCCATCGGCATATCGCCGATCTCATCGAGGAACAGGCTGCTGGTATCGGAAAGCTCGAACTTGCCCTTGCGGCCGCGCTTGTCGGCGCCGGTGAACGCGCCGCCTTCATAGCCGAACAGCTCGCTTTCCACCAGGCTGATGGGCATCGCGGCCGCATTGATCAGGGTCAGCGGCTTGTCGCCACGCGGGCTGAGCATGTGCAGCGCGTGCGCCACCAGCTCCTTGCCCGTCCCGCTTTCCCCCACCAGCAACACCGGCACGTCCAGCGGCGCGACCCGCAGAATATCTTCCTTGAGCTGCCGGATGGCCTTGCTGCTGCCCACGATCTGGTCCAGCCCGTAGGAACGGTTGCGTATGCCGGAGAGTTCACGCTTATAGAAATCGCGCTCCTGCCGCACGCGGGCGAGTTCGTTGGAAATGTCCTGGATCGCTTGCGGAATCGCCTGCGGACCCTTGAACATGACCTGGCCGATCGCCGCCACCAGCTTCTTGTCGCGGTCGAAGATCGGGATGCGCGAAACGATACGGGTAACGCCCTTGGCCTCATGAGCCTCGCCGATCTGCGGCTTGCCCGTAACGACCACTTCCTGCAAACGAGTGTTCTCGATCACATCGCTGACCGGCCGGCCGATCGCGTCGCCGCGCTTCAAGCCGATCGAACGTTCGTGGATCGGGCTCATGTAGAGCAGATTGCCCGCCGCGTCGACGACGTTCATGGCCTCATAGGGATTGGTGATGAAGTAACGGAAGATATCCGCGGCGCAATCGACGCTGGAGATGAACTCCGTCAGCTCATCCCCGCCCGCGGAGAAGATCAGGAAACACACGCCTTGCTCGCAAACCAGCGCAGCGACACTGTGAGCGGGCTCGATGCCGGGCAGGGCGAACAGGCGTTTGACCGGGGTGCTGGAACGATCGGCCCACAGGCGTGAGAGCATCCGCGCAATCACTTCCTCCGTACCCAAACCCGAAGAAAATTTAATCTGGGCGCCCTCGTCCAGGACAAGTATCCCTTCGGTGTCTCTTACCATATCCTCTCGCTCTGCATCTGCCTTCCGTGTCTTTCGTGGCGGCATGTTGGTGGCGACGAGTGTACTCCACGGCTGCAGCGCCGCAGGCCGCGCCAGCGCTACATCTTACGGCCGATGCCCCGCCACGCAAGGCGCTCCGCCGCCCCTGCGGCGCCGTGGTCCGCAATGGCATGGAAATTGCTTGAAAGAAACCCATCAGGAATGTATTTGATGCCATGCAGCAGAAGCCTGTCCCTCAATCGGGGCTGCGGGCGCACCAGCCGATTTCTGTGTAACGAAAAAACCAACGAACCATCAAGAAGCGTAGAGGAGTGTCATGCCTGGTCCTTTGTCTCAAATCAAGATCGTCGACCTGACGTCAGTGGTAATGGGGCCTTATGCCACCCAGATCTTCGGCGACATGGGCGCGGACGTCATCAAGGTGGAAAGTCCCGACGGCGACATCATGCGCCACATGGGCGCGGGCCGTAGCCGGGCGATGGGACCGATACACCTGTCGGTCAACCGGAACAAGAAAAGCCTGATGCTGGACCTGCGCACCCCCGAAGCGCGCGCAGCGCTGTTGCGCGTGGTGGCGACGGCCGATGTCTTCGTCCATGCCATGCGCCCGGCGGCCATCGAACGGCTAGGCCTGGGTTATGCGCAGATCAAGGAGATCAACCCCGGCATCGTCTACTGTGGCGCCTATGGCTTTGGCGAAGGCGGCCCCTATGCCGACGATCCGGCCTACGACGACATGATCCAGGGCGTGTCCGGCCTGTGCTCCGTCAATGCCCATCTGGCGGGAGAACCGCGTTTCACGCCCACCATCATCGGCGACAAGGTCGCCGGCCTGACCATCGCCTACAGCATTCTGGCCGCGCTGTTCCACAAGCTGCGCACCGGCGAAGGGCAAAGCATCGAAGTGCCGATGTTCGAGTCTCTGGCCTCGTTCATGCTGATAGAGCATCAATGGGAACGGGCTTTCGACCCGGAGAACGGCAAGGCAGGCTATCCGCGAGTGCTCAGCCAATTGCGCAAGCCGCACCGAACCCGAGACGGCTATCTGTGCGTGCTGCCCTACACCGACAAGAACTGGAAGGACTTCTTCCAACTGGTCGGCCGCGATGACCTGGCGAAGGATCCTCGCTACGACACGCCGAACCACCGCAGCCAGAACTACGAAACCCTGTACAAGATACTCGGGGAAATCATGACCGAACGGACCTCCGCGCAATGGCTGAGCCAGCTCCGGCCGCTGAGCATTCCTGTCGCGCCGGTCAACAGCCTGGAGGACTTGTTCACGGACCCCCATCTGGCGGCGGTCGGCATGTTCGTGCAACAGGAACATCCTAGCGAAGGCGTGCTGACTCACGTCAGGCCGCCCGTCAAGTTTGGCAAGACTCCGAGCGAGGTCAAGCGCCTTGCGCCACGCCTGGGCGAGCACAGCCGCGAAATTCTTGCCGCGGCCGGACTGTCCGACAGCGAGATCAGCGCGCTCGCCGAGAGCGGCGCCACCCGCTAGGCCCCTCCTTCCCTTTTGGCGGGACCGGGAGCCTGCTTCCCGGTCCCTCGAACCAGACACGGAGACCACCCCATGGTGTCGCCTTCGCATTTTCTTCCCCCCCCTGCCAGCGCCAGAAAATCCTCCCACTCGCGCACCATCCAGTTGCAGGCCTACGAGCGCGAGGACGGCCTGTGGGACCTGGAGGCCTTGATCGAGGACGTCAAGCCCCAACCCTTCACCACACAGATGCGGCATTTCGACTGCGGCGTGCCCATACATCTGATGGCGATCCGCGTGACCATCAACGAAGCCCTGGACGTGCTGGGCGCCGAGGCCGGCATGCACCGCATGCCCTTTCCCTCCGTCTGTCCCGAAGCCCAGGTGCGGCTGGAGCGCTTGATCGGCGCGAACCTGCTCAAGGGCTTCCGCCAGGAAATCGCCAAGCGGATCCCGGCCCCTGAACGCTGCTCGCACTTGTCCGAGCTGGCGACGCTGCTGCCGACCCTGGCCGTGCAGACGATCCTGCAGGGCAAGATCTCCCCGCAAGACGAGGCCGACCCCGCCAAACGCCCCTTGAAGATCGGCGCGTGCCACGCGTTGAGAGAGGACGGCCCGCTGGTCAAGGAGCATTACCCGCAGTGGTACCGGCCGTCAGGCCAAGCCTGAACGGGGCCGCGCCCCCGGCGCACAGTGCGTGTCTTCCGGCGGTGCGAACTGCGTGCGCCGCGGACACGGTCCGCAGTTTCGCCGCCCCCCGCCGCTGCGGTTGAACGCTGGCATCCATTTTGCTTGAAGGCTCACCACCCCCCCCCTTCAAGGAGAAGCATGATGCCCGCGCATCACCAGGAAAACGCCAACGCCCAACCCACGGTCCTGCTGGAAAAAGCAGGCGGCCTTGCGGTCTTGACGCTGAACCGCCCCGAAAAACTCAATGCCCTGTCGACGGCGATGCGCGCCGAGTTTGGCGTCCACTTGCAGGACATCGCCGCTGACCCCGACATCCATGTGGTGCTGCTGCAAGGGCTGGGCCGCGCCTTCTGCGTCGGCGCCGATACCGGCGATCTGCCGGCGACCCCACTGGCCTGGCGCGACCGCATCCTGACTGCGCAGCAACACCACATGGCGCTGATCAGGATGAACAAGATCGTCATCGCGTCGGTCCAGGGCGCGGCGGCCGGCGGCGGCGCTTCGCTGGCGCTTGCCGCCGACCTGCTGGTCATGGCGGATGACGCGACCCTGCGGTTCCCCTTCGTGCGCCTGGGCCTGATCCCGGACGGCGGCTGCTCCTATCTGCTGCAGTCGAAACTAGGCGTGCCCGCCGCCCTGGACCTGATGCTCACGGGCGGCGCCATGGATGCCGAAGAGGCCCGCCAGCGCGGCCTGACCCGCCGCGTGGTGCCGCGCGAAACCCTGGCCGAGGCCAGCCGCGCCTTGGCAGCCGAGCTGCTGGCGCTGCCCCATGAAGCGCTGATGCTGACCAAATCAGTCAGCCGCCAGAGCTGGAGCCAGCCCATGGACAGCGCCATGGCCCATGAGGCCGATGCGTTCGCGCTGGCCACGGCCATGCCAGGACATCAACGCGCGCTGGCAGCGGCGCAGGCGCGCAAATAGCCAGCCCCGCTTCCCCGCCCCGATAGCCAGTCCGGCGGGCCGTTGCGGTTCCGCCGCCGCAGACACGCAAACACAGTCCCGCATCCGCATGTATGCCGCGAGTACACCCCGGAAGGCGATCCGGATGCCCGCGCGCCTGCCGCTAGGCTCCGGTCCGCGGACGGCGGCGCGTCACGCGTATCTGGCACGAACTTTGCTTTTAAGCAAACACCCCCTTTACCCATTGGAGCGTCCTACATGGCAGCACAGGAGCTGGTAGCAACACAAAGAGACGGAGACGTACTCATCATCCGCCTGGCGAACCCGGAAAGCCGGAACTCGATGACCATGGACATGCGCGAGCAGCTCGGCGCGGCGATAGCCCTGGCCGAGCGCGAGCCCGGCATCCGCGCGGTCTTCCTGACGGGCGACGGCCCCACTTTCTGCTCCGGCGGCGACCTGAATCATCTGCGCACGGCGTGCGATCCGTGGACCGTGCACCGGCGCTTCCGCAATCTGAGCCGTTGGCTCACGCCGCTGATCACGCTGGACAAGCCGGTCGTCGTCGGCGTGAACGGCCATGCGGTGGGCGGCGGCATGGGCCTCGCGCTGACCGGCGACGTGGTCATTGCCGGCGAGAGCGCGAAGTTCATGTCCGGATTCTTCAGGCTGGGCGTGGTGCCCGACATCGCGGTCATGTACCACTTGCCGCGCCTGATCGGCATGGCGCGCGCCAAGAACTTCCTGTTCAGCGGCGGCACGTTCTCCGCGCAGGAAGCGGCCGATCTGGGCCTGGTATCCAAGGTCGTCGCCGATGCGGACCTGTACGACGCCGGCCTCGCGGAAGCCAGGCGCCTGGCCGAGGGGCCCGCCGAGGTCATGGGGCTGGCCAAAGCCGTCATGGCGCGCAGCTTCGAGACCTCGCTGCACGACATGCTGGCATTCGAAGGCTTCGGTCAGGTGCTGGCCATGTCCAACCCTGAGTTCCGCGAAGGATTGAACGCCGCCCTGGAACGCCGCCGCCCCGATTTCGCGGGCGCCGCGGCGGTCGCGAACCAGGGAGACCAAGCATGAGCCAGGATCTGCCGCAACCCATCGCCAATGCCGACTCCCAGCCCTATTGGGACGGGGCCCGCGAACGCAAACTGCTGATCCGGAAATGCAAGGCATGCGGAGCGCTGCATTTCATGCCCCGCCATCTCTGCCCCGAATGCTGGTCGGATCAGCTCGAATGGGTCCAAAGCAAGGGCACGGGCAGCGTCTACAGCTTTTCCATCATCCGCCGCGCGCCGCTACCGGCGTTTGCGTCCAAGACGCCCTATGTCACGGCGCTGATCGAACTCGACGAAGGCCCGCGCATGGTCGCCAACATCGTGGGCGGCGACGCCCTCTCGGTACAGATAGGGGACAAGGTCGGCGTGGTTTTCGAAGACCGCGGCGATGGCGCCCTGATTCCCCAATTCAAAAGAACCGAGGCCTGACTGGGATGGTTATGAAAGAACGCGCATCGCTAAAGAACAAAGTCGCCATCGTCGGCGTGGGCGAATCGGACATCGGCAAGGTTCCCCACATGACAGGCCTGGGCCTCAACGCCCAGGCCGCCAAGCGCGCGCTGGACGACGCCGGATTGCAGGTTTCCGACATCGACGGCCTGCTGACGGCCTATTCCTTCACGGAACCGTACTTCATGCTGGGATCGGTCATCTGCGAGTACCTCGGCATCAAGCCCAGGCTCAACGCATCGATGATCGTGGGCGGCGCCAGCCCGGTCGTCATGCTCAAGCATGCGGCGCAGGCCATCGTCAGCGGCCAGGCGGAAACCATCCTGGTCTGCGCGGGCGAAAACCGGGCCACTGGCCAAAGCCGGGACGCAGCCGTGGCAGCGCTCACCGCGGTGGGGCACCCCTATTTCGAACAGCCCTACGGCACCTCCATACCCGGCTTCTACGCCATGATCGCGTTGCGCCACATGCACAAGTACGGCACCACGCGGGAACAGCTCGCGCACGTCGCGGTGAACACGCGCACGCACGCCCTGCTGCATCCCAACGCGCACATGAAAGCCCCGTTGACGTTGGACCAGGTGATCTCGGCCAAGCCCATCGCCGATCCGCTGGGCATGCTGGATTGCTGCCTGATATCGGATGCCGGCGGCGCCTTCATCGTGACGTCCGCCGAGCGCGCGCGTGATCTTAAATGCAAGCCCGCCTACCTGCAGGGCATAGGCGAATACCACACGCATGAGCATCTGATGTGCGCCCCCAGCCTGACCGAGTTCGGCGCGGCCGAATCCGGGCGTATCGCCTACGAGATGGCGGGACTCGCGCCCGGCGATATCGACGTGGCCGAGCTCTACGACTGCTTCTCCATCGTCCCCATCCTGGAGGCCGAGGAACTCGGCTTCTGCCAGCCAGGAGAAGGCGGCGCGTTCTTCGAGCAGGGACATGCGCGCATCGGCGGCAAGCTGCCCATCAATACCCACGGCGGCATGCTCTCGCATGCGCACGCCGGCGCCGCAGGCGGCCTGTTCGGCATCGTCGAAGCGGTGCGCCAATTGCGCGGCGGCCTGGGCGACCGCCAGGTCGAAGGCGCGGAGGTCGCGCTCGTGCACAACGAGGGCGGCATCCTGTCCTCGCACGGCACCGCCATCCTGGCCAACGAGAAAGGCTGAATTCAACGCGGCTGCGCCCGCATCCGGCAACCATTACAAGGACAACGCAATCATGACCACGACTCCCTCCGCACGCGGCCGGTACTTCGATGACTTCGAGATCGGCCAGGAATTCGTCAGCCCGGCCCGCACCATCACGCAGACGGACATCGTCAATTTCGCTTGCCTGTCGGGCGACTTCAACGAAGTCCATACCAATTTCGAATACTGCAAGACCACGCCATTCGGCGAACCCATCGCGCACGGACCGCTGGTGTACGCCATCATGGGCGGCCTGCAGTACGCCAGCGGCCTGAACGACGGCACTTTGCTGGCCCTGCTGCAGATCGATGGCTGGAAACTGATGGACCCCGTCAAGCATGGCGACACCATCAGGCTGCATTCACGGGTCGTCGACAAGAAGGCCAGCAGCAAGCCCGATCGCGGCGTCGTCACGTTCCAGCGGCAGTGCGTCAAGCACGACGGCACGGTAGCCCAGGAAATGACGGCCACCCTGCTGTACCGCCGGAGAACATCGTGAACCCTCGCAGAAGACACATTCTGGGCGCCATGCTGGCCGCCCCCCTCCTGGCCGGCCGCGCCCAGGCGGCCGACAGGCCCTTGAGAATCGTGGTTCCCTTCCAATCGGGCTCGGCCACCGACACCGCGGCGCGCATCATCGGAGAAAACCTGAGCCGCTCCTTGTCCCGCGCGGTGGTGATAGACAACAAGCCCGGCGCCGAAGGATACATCGCGGTCAAGGAGGTCATGAAGGCGGATCCCTCGGGCGACGTGCTGCTGTTCTCGACCAACACGGCCATCACCGGCATCAACACCTTCAATGCCAAACCGATCTACGACCCGCTGACCGAGCTGTCTCCCATCGGCCGGGTCGGCGAGTTCCCCTTCCTGCTGGTCGTGAACACCGGCCTGCCATTCACGACCGCCCGCGCGTTCGTGGAATACGCTCGGGCCAACCCCAAGAAGCTGACCTATGCGTCCGGCAGTTCGTCCTCCATCGTGGCGATGGCGCAGCTGATGGGCATGGCCGGCCTGGAGCTGCATCACATCCCTTACAACAGCGAACCGCCTGCCGTGGTGGATCTGGTGGGCGGCAGGATCGACGTCATGTTCGCGACGCCCACCACGACCATGGGCTTCATCAAGGAAGGGAAGGTGCGCGCGCTCATGACCACCACCCGGACACGCCTGGAGCAGTTTCCCGACGTGCCCACGATGACCGATTCCGGCTACACCAACATGCCGCTGGTGCCGTGGGGCGGATTCTTCGGCCCATCCGGAATGCAGCCGGAACTGCGCAGGAAGCTGAGCGCGGAGATCAATGCCGTCCTTGCCCAGCCGGACGTGGCGCGCGCGCTCGCCGTTCACCACATTTCGATCTCGACGTCCGGCCCCGACGAATTCTCCGCCTATGTGAAGGAGCAGCTTGCGCTGTCGCTGCAAGTCGTCAAGGAACACGGGCTCGGCAGGAAGTAGACGGAGCATCTGCTGTGCGCGGCCCATACACTGCTGATCGGACCATGAACACCAGCGCGCATGCGGACAGCTCCCCAGCCGGGCAGGCAGGCGGCGCCAGCCCCTGGCACGGATGTTGCGAGGTTATCCCCGACGCGCCTCGCGTTCATGTTGCCAGCCCGCCCGCAGAGGCAGGTTGAACAATAACTACATATGTGTTTTCCGCTGGTGAAAAGCGGAATTGGAGATAAGAATGCCCATTTTTAGAAAACCGCTACTGGCCGCGGCGGTCCTGCTGGCCAGCCTGACTCTGCAAGGACAAGCGGCGGCCGGCAGCTATCCGGACAAGCCCATACGCCTGATCACCCCCTACGCCGCCGGCGGTCTTTCCGACATCCTGGCCCGCACGCTGGCCCAGGATCTGTCGGAACGCCTGGGCCAATCCGTCATCGTCGAAAACCGCACCGGCGCGGGCGGCATCATCGGCACGGACTTCGTCGCCAAGTCACGCCCCGACGGCTACACCCTGGCGCTGGCCAGCCAAGGCCTGGCCAGCGTCAACACCACGCTGTATCCGAACCTGCCCTACAACACGCTCAAGGACTTCACGCCGATATCCTTGATCGCAAAGTTCTCGCTGGTGCTGGTGACGAACCCCGCTCAGCCGATCAAGACCGTCGCCGACCTCGTCGACCGGGCGAAGAAGAATCCCAGTGCGCTCAACTATGGATCCGCGGGGAATGCCTCGACCGCGCATCTGACGATGGAAATGCTGAAGGACCGCACCGGCATGCCCATCATGCACATCCCGTACAAGGGCGAGTCCCTGGCGTTTACCGAACTGCTGGGCGGCCGGATCGACGCGACATTCGCCACGGTGGGAGGCGCGCTGCCGCTTATCCAGTCCGGCAAGGTCCGCCCCATCGCCGTGGCCGACAGCGCGCGCAGCGCCTTGATGCCCGACGTGCCCACGGTCGAGGAATCCGGCGTGAAGGACTTCAACGTGTTCGGCTGGTATGCCATCCTCGCTCCAGCCAACGTGCCGCCGGAGGTGACCGACCGCCTGAGCAAGGCGTTGATGGATATAGGCAAGAGCGAGAAGTTCCGCGAAGCCATGCGCGTGCGCGGCATGGAGGCCGTGGGCAGCTCGCCGGAAGAAACGACCCGGGTGATCCGCGATGAAACGGAACGTTGGGGCGCCATCATCAAGAAGGTGGGCATCACCGCCGACTAGGCGGCCGGCTCATCGCCCCCAAGGGCGGCCCGCTACCGGGCCGCCCTGCCGTCAAGCGCTTACAGTCCCAATTCCCGCGCGATCAGTTCGCGCTGAATCTGCGAGGTGCCGCCGCCGACGGTCGCGTTGCGGGCGTCGCGCCAATGCCGTTGCATCGCATGATCCGTGGTGTAGGCGTGTCCGCCCAGAATCTGCATGCCCGAGGCGGTGACCCGCTGAAGCATCTCGGAAACGTAGAGCTTGGCCATGCTGGCTTCCTTGCGGCACGACAAGCCATTGTCATAGCGCCAGGCGGCCATCGCGGTCAGCCAGCGGCCGCACTCCACCTCGGTCGCCATGTCGGCCAGCATGTGCGCGATGGCCTGGAACTGGCCGATGGGACGCCCGAACTGCTTTCTTTCCTGGGCGTAGATCGTGGCGTCGTTCAAGGCGCTGCTGGCGCAGCCCAGGTAGTTCGCCGCGAGCGTGATGCGCTCGCGTTCCAGATGGCGTCCGATATACCCCCAGCCCTTGCCTTCCTCTCCCAACAGATAGCGGGATGGCACGCGCACGTCGTCGAAGTAGATTTCCGACAGGCCCAGCACGCGGCGGCCGATGACGTCCAGACGCCGGATGGTGATGCCCTTGAGATCGTTGGGCACCAGGAACAGGGAAATGCCATCGTGCCGCTTGTCGCTCTTCGCGGTCCTGACGGCCAGCACGATGTGGTTGTCGGGCGCGTCCGCGCCGCTGGAGAACACCTTCTGGCCGTTGATCAGCCAATCGTCGCCGTCGCGCCGCGCGCTCGTGGTCAACGACGCCGCATCCGACCCGGAGCTCGGCTCAGTGAGGCTGAACGACAGCTTGGCCTCGCCCTGCGCCACGCGCGGCAGGATTTCGCGCTTCAACTCATCTGGCGCCACATCCGCCAGGATCGAGCAACCCCAGGCCTGCAGCGCAATGCGCGTGGCAAAGTCCACGCTGGGCTTGGCGACCTCTTCGTAGAGAATGATGCAATCAGACATCGGGCTGCCCATCCCGCCGTACTCGGCCGGGACCACCATGGAGACAAAGCCCGCGTCCACCATGGCTGCGTAGACTTCCTCCGGATATGTGCCGTCGCGGTCCCATTGCCGCACCTTTTCGGGCGTGCACAAGGACTGTACGAGCCGTTCAACCGCGGAACGCAACATGACCTGCTCTTCGGTCTGGGTAAAGTTCACTTTTTCCTCCAGGTGGTTTGGTATCTACGCCTGCGCCCCGCCCCTCGGGCTGGATCGCGCCGCATCCCCGTGCATAAGCAAGAACCGCGCCAGCATGCGGCTGCCCAGGGCAAGATCCCGCCCTGCTCCCTGCCTGTGCCCACGGAACGAACACCCGTGGATGCGCAGCGGACAACGGATGGCGGCCCAGGCGACGAGGCAGTCCCAGATACGCTTGACTTGGCAGGGGCTTGCCGCAACACTGATCGCTCTGTGCGCCAGAGCCGCCTTTCTTAGTCCTGAGTCCCCAGCGTTGCGGAAGGCGTCGATTCAATGGACCGAGCGAGTATTGAAGGAGCCTCGCATTGACCAACGCAGCGATGCCCAGACTGAAGTTGCGCCGGCTCGTCACCGTGCTGGCGCTGGCGAGCGGAATCATTGCTTTCGTCAATACGCTATACGCGGCCTACCTGGTCCAGCGCGAACAGCTTATCGCCAATACCCTGGAAGCCAACAGGGCGTACGCGATCAAGCAGGCCGAGGTCACCGACCTGTACATCGAGTCCATACAGCGCCAGCTGATCCTTGCCGCCGAACGGGCGCCCCGCCTGCTGGGCTCCAAGCCGGCCATGGAAGACGAACTCGCGCGCCTGGTCCATCAGACCGACGGCATCATGACCGCCGCCATCGCCGACAAGAACGGCACCATCCTGGCCACCGCCCCGGCCGACGCGGGCTTCGACGGCAGGACGCTGGTGCGCCAGCCATTGGCGACAGGCGCGCAACGGCTGAAGGGCCAGATATCGACACCATACGTCGGCATGGAGGGCCAGCTGATACTGGCGTTTTCCGAACCGTTCAACGACGCCCGGGGCGCGCATGGCGGCACGATCGTCACGGCCATCCATCTCAGGCAAGGTAACGAGTTCGACAAGCTGGTGGGAGATCACTTCTACCGCGACGGCTCCTATCTGTATGTGGTCGACGGCGACGGCAACATCATCTATCACAAGGACAAGGAGCGCATCGGCACCAGCGAACGGAACAACGCGGTGGTCGAGGCGGTGCTGCGGGGCGAGACCGGCGCGATGCCCGTGGTCAACACCAAGGGCACTCACCTGCTGGCTGGGTACGCCGCGCTCAAGCACGGCGGCTGGGGCGTGGTGGCGCAGCGTCCCCTGGACGAAACGCTCTATCCGCTGCAGAGCCTGACCGGCAGGATCGTGCTCTACGCGCTGCCGGTGGGACTGATCATGTTCCTGGTGATCTACCTGTTGGGCCGCTGGATCTCCAGGCCGCTCGAGGAACTGGCGCAGGTCATCGAACGCGATCAGCCTGGCGCTTCGATCGGCGAGCTCGACCAGATCAAGGGCTGGTACTACGAAGCCGCCCGGCTCAGGAACGCCGTAACGATGAGCCAGAGCTCCCAGACCCGGCGCATAGACAAGCTGAACACCGACACCATCACCGACCCGATGACCGGTCTCATCAACCGCAGGGGCCTGGCGCTACAGGTGGCCACGCTGCGGCAGACGCAACAGCCGTTCGCTGCGCTGGCGCTGGACCTGGATCACTTCAAGCGCGTGAACGACACCTTCGGGCATGCGGCCGGCGATCAGGTATTGATCGCGCTGGCCAACATCCTCAGAGCCTGCATCCGGGCGGAAGACGCGCCGTGCCGCGTCGGCGGCGAGGAGTTTCTGATCCTGATGCCCCACGCCTCGCGCGACACAGCGGAGATAGCCGCCGAACGCATCCGGACGGCAACGGCAAGCCACGTCATGCCGCAGGCAGTGGGGCATGTCACGGTTTCCATCGGCATTGCGCTATGGCCGTCCGATGATCCCGACATCGAGAAGGTCTTGGGCAAGGCCGATCAGGCTTTGTACCGGGCGAAGAATTCCGGGCGGAACCGGGTTGCGGCCTGGTCGGCCGCGGAAATCACCGAATAAGCGAATCAGGGGCGAACCGCGCCAGGCCCGGACGTACAGCACCGGCAGTAATGAGCCTGCCCGGCGCCAGCTCTTCCCCTAGGGAAAACACCCATCAAAAAAACAAAAATGAATGATGACTCATTGTTCATTTTTTGCCAGAATGCGGCAACGCCTGACGACTTGCCATGACGCGGCACGCGCGCCGGCTCTTCCAGGCGAACTCCACGCAAGAGACTCCTGGCGTCTCCTGCTCTCCACACGAGGTCTAGATGAACTTTGCTGAGTACAAGAGCCTGACGTTCGAACGCCGCAAGCGCGTCCTGGAAATCACGATGAACCGGCCCGAGAAGCTCAATGCCGTCGATGAAGCCATGCACGAGGAACTGGCCCGGGTTTTTGTCGACGTTTCGGCCGACCCGGAATGCGACGTCGTGATCCTGACGGGAGCCGGCCGGGCCTTTTCGTCCGGCGGCGACATAGCCTGGATGCAAAAAATGATCGACCAGCCCGGCGCGTTCGAGAAGACGGCCCGCGAAGGCAAGCAGATCGTGTTTTCGTTGCTGGATTGCGAAAAGCCCGTGATCGCCAAAGTGAATGGGCACGCGACGGGACTGGGAGCGACGCTCGCACTGTTCTGCGACGTGATCTTTGCCTCGGACGCCGCGAAGATCGGCGATCCGCACGTCAGTGTCGGCTACGTGGCTGGCGACGGCGGCGCCGTCATCTGGCCACAACTGATCGGCTATGCGCGCGCCAAGGAATACCTGATGACCGGTGACCTGATGATGGCGACGGAAGCGGAACGCATCGGCCTGATCAATCATGTGGTCCCCGCGGCGGACCTGGAGCAACGCGTCGGGCAGTTCGCGGACAAGTTGGCCGCGGGCGCGACCAAGGCCATCCGGTGGACCAAGATGTCCGCAAACATCGGCCTGAAGCAGCTGGCGCACTCGATCATGGACGCCTCCCTGGCCTACGAGGCGCTCTCCAATTCCACCCAGGACCATCAAGAAGCTGTGAACGCCTTCCGCGAAAAGCGCAGCCCGGTCTTCTCTGGAAAGTAGAGAGCCACTGATGAACTTCACGGAACCCGACCACATCCGGCAGCTGCGCGACACGCTCGAGCGGTTCGTTGAAAAGGAAATGCCGCGCGGCGCCGCCGCCGACTGGGACAAGCACAACCACTTCCCGCGCGAGGTCTTCGACAAACTGGCACGCCTCGGCGTCATGGGGCTCACCGTACCCGAATCGTATGGCGGCGCGGGCCGCGACATCCTCGCCACCATGGTCGTCATCGAAGAGCTGTCCAGGCGCAGCCTGGCGGTATCGGTCCCCTACATCATGAGCGCCTGCTATGCGGGCATGAATCTGGTCGAATGCGCCACGGAAGCGCAGAAAGCCGAACTGTTGCCCAAGGTCGTGGACGGTTCGCTCGTCTTTGCCTACGGCTGGACGGAACCGGACGCCGGCGCCGACCTGGCCAGCGTCAAGACCCGCGCCGAACGTGTAGGTGACTCCGTGCGGATCAATGGCGCCAAGCGCTTCTGCTCGGGCGCGGCGATATCGGACTACATCTACGCGCTGGTCCGCTCAGGCGGCGAGGGCGACCGCTACAAGAATCTGTCCATGATCATGATCCCGCCTCACACCAAAGGCGTGACGATCACGCCCATCGAAGGGCTGGGTATGAAAGGAGCCGCAACCACGGACGTGATATTTGACGACGTGGAAGTGCCATTCGACAACGTCATGGGCGGCGAGGCCGGCTGGAACAACGGCTGGCAGATGATCGTGGGCTCGGGCCTGGACGTGGAAAAGCTCGAAGTCGCCGCCATCGGCATCGGCATCGCCCGCGCCGCGCTCGACGATGCCTGGGCCTACGCGGGCGAACGCCAGCAATTCGGCAAGACCATCAACCACTACCAGTCCATTCAGCACAAGCTGGCCGACATGAAGACGCAACTGCATGCCGCGCGCCTCGTGCTCTACCACGCCGCCTGGATGGCCAACGAACACCAGCGCTGCGGGGTCGAAACATCCATGGCGAAACTCTTTGCCACCGAGACCGCCCGCTCGGTCGCGCTGGAATGCCAGACCATCTTCGGCGCCTATGGCTACGTCAAGGATTTCGACGCGGAGCGCTACGTCCGGGACGCCCTGCTGCTGCCCATCATCGGCGGCTCCTCCGCGGTCCAGCGCAACAACATCTACAAGTGGTCCGGAGCCTATGCCTGACATGCCCTCAATCGACCTGGCCGGGAAGAAAGTGCTGGTCACCGGCGGCGCTAGCGGCATCGGAGCGGCGGTGGTCGATCTGTTCCTGGAACTCGGCGCGCAAGTGAGCTCGGCTGACCTCCAGCCGCACGGCGCCATGGAACCGGACACCGTTATCCGATTCCAGGCGGACGTCTGCGTGGAACAAGACTGCCTGCGCGCCACGGCGGGAGCCATAGACGCCATGGGCGCCATCGACGTGCTCGTGAATTGCGCCGGCATACCCGACACCTACACCCCGACCCTGGAGCAAAGCACGCAATCCTGGCAGCGGATCGTGGATGTGGACCTGACCGGCACCTACCTCATGTGCAAGGCCGTGGGCGCACACATGGCGCAGCGCCGCTCCGGATCGATGATCAACATTTCGTCCATCGTCGGCCTGGGCGGCTTTCCCCGCCGCAACGCCTATGGCGCGTCCAAGGCTGGCGTGATCATGCTGACCAAATCGCTGGCCAGCGAGTGGGGCAGCCTGGGCATCCGCGTGAACTGCATCGCGCCCGGCTATATCCGCACGCCCTTGGTCGAAACCTTGATACGCGAAAACAAGGTGGACACCGGACAGATAGAACGGCGAACGCCGCTGGCCCGCCTCGGTCATCCCAGGGAGATCGCGCATGCCGCGGCGTACCTGTCCTCGGAATGGGCCTCCTTCATCACGGGGGCAACCCTGCCGGTGGATGGCGGTTGGTCCGCGTTTGGAGGCGCGGGCGACATCGGCATCGCATGACATAGGCCTGGTTGATCTGAAGTTCCCTGGGGCGAGCCCCGCACAACAATGCAGAACAAAGCTAAGGAGACATGAACATGGATCGCAGAAACGTCCTCAAGATGCTGGGCGCCCTGGGCGGCGCAAGCGCAACGGCCGCCGGCAGCCTGTGGAGCCGCGCCGCATTCGCGCAAGCCAATCCGTCCATCAAGCTGGGCTTCATTTCATCGCTCTCCGGCGCCCAGGCGCCGCTGGGACAGCCGATGCTGCTGGGCGCGCAGATCGCCATTGACCAGGTCAACCAGGCGGGCGGCGTCCTCGGCCGGAAACTGGAGCTGGTCATCCGGGACGACAAGGCCAAACCCGCGGACGCGACCGTCGCGGCGCGCGAGTTGGCGGGTTCCGGCGTGAACATGCTGTTCGGCGTGGTGTCCAGCGCCGTGGCCCTGGCGATCGCCGCGATCCTGGAACAGGAGAAGACGCTGCTGATCACCTGCGCCGCGCACTCCGAAAAGCTCACCAAGGAGAACTTTGTCCGCAACTACTTCCGAGTCACGGACAATCCCTACATGCGCCAGCGCGCCCTCGCCAAGATGGCCGCGCAACGCTATCCGGACGTCAATCGCTGGGCTGGCGTCATTCCCGACCACGAGTACGGCCGCACCACCTGGGGCTGCTTCGAAGACGGCCTGCGCGAGTTCTATCCGGCCCTTACCCAGAAGCAACCGGTGATCGCGCCGCCGGTGAAGACGCAGTACGGCGCCGCGGACTATCGCAACGCCATTACCGCCACCATGTCCACCCCGGCCGAGGGCTTCATGATCTCCGTGTATGGCGGCGATGCCGTGACGCTGTACAAACAGGCCGAACCATTTGGCTTCTTCAAGAAGGCCAAGCTGATCGTGGATTCGGCCAACGAAATGATCGTGGCCAAGGCCATGAAACAAGATCTGCCGGACATGTGGGTGGGCACGCACTGGTACGCGGGTGCGTTCGAGGACATCGCCGTCAGCCGCGAACTCCAGGCGGAAGCCGTGCGCCGGGCCAAGGATCCGCTCACGCTGGGCTTCATTTCCGAAGGGCATGCCGCGGTGATGGCCTACGCCCGCGCGCTGCAGGCGGCTGGCTCTGCCGATACCGGGGCGGTTCTGAATGCGCTTGAATCGGTCACGTTCGAGACCGCCACCGGACCGCGCCGCTTCCGCAAGGAAGACCATCAGGCCATCAAGCCCGTTGTCATGTACCGCCTGCGCGGATCGGCCAAGGCGGCGGAAGGCTTCGAGATCGTGGACGTCATCCGCATCCCCGGCGAGGACGTGATCGACCCGGCCACTCCCGGAAAGGCCTTGAGCTTGCGGGCTGCTTGAAAGGGCTGAGAACCATGGACCAATACGGTTTGATGACGCTCAACGGCCTGTCGTGGGGCATGACGGTCTTCCTGACCGCCGCCGGCCTCACGCTGGTCTTTGGCATCCTGCACGTCCTGAACTTCGCACATGGCGGCTTCGTGATGCTGGGGGCCTATCTGGCATACAGCCTGCTGGCCAGGCTTGGAGAGCCCTCCTTCTGGGCTTTCATGCTCGCCACCGTGGTGTGCGCGGTGGCGCTGGGCGTGCTGGGCGCCGCCGTGGACAGGCTGGTATTCCAGCGGCTCAGGGGCGTCAGCGAATCCTATTCGTTGATTGCCACCTACGCGCTGCTGCTGCTCTGCCAGGGCGCGGTCAAGGTGATCTGGGGCATCGACTTTCTCAGCGTGCCGCCTCCACCGGTATTGCGCGGCGCGACCGAGATTGCCGGCGTGCTGGCCCCCAACTTCGTGCTTTTCGTGATCGGCTGCGGCGTGCTTGCCTTCCTCCTTCTCGACTATCTCGTGCATCGCACTGAATTGGGAAAAACCGTGCAGTCTGTGGCGGTCGATCCCTGGATGGCCTCGCTGCTCGGCGTGAACGTGCGCCTGGTGTTGACGGGCACCGTGGTCGTGGGTATTGCGCTGGCTGGCGTCGCCGGCGCGCTGCTGTCCGTCAACCAAAGCCTGTCCCCGAACATGGGCAGCGCCCTGATCATTCAGGCTTTCGGCGTGATCATCGTCGGCGGCATGGGGAACATCCGCGGCGCCTTCCTGGCCGCCATTCTTCTGGGCATCATCACGGCGATAGGCGACCGCGTCTTCGCGGAAGTGCCCGGCCTATTCTTCTATGTCGCCCTCATTTCGATATTGATGTGGCGTCCGCAAGGACTTTTGAAGGGGCTACGGTAATGAACCAGCTTGCCAGTACAACAAGCCGGCGCTCGTTCGACCTCGCGGTTGCGGGCGTGGTGATCGGGCTGTTCGCCAGCGTCCCGTGGTGGGCGGACAAGGGATTGGTGTTTCTCGCGTCGGTGGTGTTGATCAACGCGACCTTCGCCTTGAGCTTCAACCTCGTGTTCGGCCTGACCGGCCTGGTCAGTTTCGGCCATGCGGCGTACTTCGCGGCGGGCGCCTACACCACCGGCCTGCTACTGCAGAGCTACTCCCAGGTGCCCTTCCCCCTTGCCTGGCTAGCCGCGGGCATTGCGGGAGGGCTGGTCGCCGCGGCCGTCGCCGTCGTCGCCCTGCGTCGCGCCAGCGGCATCTACTTCGCCATCCTGACGCTCGCATTGGCGGAACTGGTGCACATCCTGATCTCGAAATCGGATCTCCTGGGCCGCGAGGACGGCATGACAGGCATCAAGCGGCCGGTCGTGGACTTCGGCCTGTTCAGCCTCGACCTGGCAAAGGGCAGCAATCTCTACTACGTCACGCTGGTCTGCGTCTCGCTCCTCGGCCTGATCCTGTACATCCTGTGGCACAACCGGTACGGCAGGCTGCTGGCGGCCATCCGCCAGGATGCCGAGCGGGTGCGCTTTCTCGGCATCAATGTCCACGCCATGCGATTCTCGGCCTTTGTAGCCAGCGGCGCGTTCGCCGGCCTGGCCGGCGGCCTGTACGCGCCGGCGGCCCAGCTGCTCACGCCGGAAATCGCGCACTGGGGATATTCCGCCCTGCCCATCCTGTTCTGCCTGGTGGGCGGAGTCGCCTACTTCTGGGGGCCCGTCGCCGGGGCGGTGATCTTCATCGGGCTCGAACACATGACCCGCAACATCGTCGGCCTTTCCGAGATCCTGATAGGCGCGGTGCTGTTGATCGTGGTGCTGGCGTTCCCCGGCGGCGTCATCGGCGGCGCGCAGCGCCTGTTCGCGGCAAGCCGGCGCGGGAAATCCGCCGACGGCGGCTCCGGCTCGAAGATTCAGGGGCAGACATCGTGACTACGCACATACTTGACGCGCGCGGACTCTACAAGGCGTACGGCAGCATTCCTGTCCTGAAGGATGTGACACTGCACATGCAGCAAGGCGAAACGCACGTCGTCATCGGGCCCAATGGCGCGGGCAAGACCACTTTGTTCAAAACCTTGAGCGGCGAACTCCTGCCGGATGCGGGCGAAATCTCGATCGCGGGAAAGAGGGTCGAAGGCATCGACGGATACCAGCGCGTGCGCCTGGGCGTGGGACGGACCTTCCAGGTCGCCCGCGTCTTCGGCGAAGACACCGTGCTGGACAACATGGTGGTCGCCGTCGAGGCGAGCCGCCGCCACCAGGGCGCAGGCGGCGGCTTCAGCTGGCGGATCGCGCCCGCCGCCGATGTCTATGACGAAGCGCTGGACGCCCTGGAGAAAATGGGCCTGGCCTCGCAGCGGGATCACGTCTCGGGGGTCCTGGCCTACGGCGACCGGAAGCGCCTGGAACTCGCGATGAGCCTGGCGTTGCGGCCCAAACTCCTGATGCTCGACGAGCCGATGGCCGGCATGTCTCCACCAGACAGGGCGGCGGCCGTGAAAACCATCAAATCGGTGGTGCGGGAACGCGGGATCTCGGTGCTGCTGACCGAGCACGACATGGACGTCGTCTTTTCGCTGGCCGACCGCATCACCGTGCTGAACTACGGCGAGATCATCGCCAGCGGAACTCCCGAGGACGTGCGTTCCTCCCCCGAAGTCAGGGAAATCTACCTGGGCCACGAGGTGCAAAGTGCTTGAAGTGAAAAACCTGCGCGCACGCTACGGCGACAGCCTCATCCTCGAGGGCGTCGGCATCGAGGTCGGCGCCGGCCAGGGCGTCGCCCTGCTGGGCCGCAACGGCGCGGGCAAGACGACCTTGCTCAAGAGCATCGTGGGCGGCGGCCCCACCGTCGATGGCACGCTGCGATTCATGGGCAGCGATCTCAGGCAGATCGGCACGCATGCGCGTGCGCGTGCCGGGCTGGCGCTGGTGCCGGAAGACCGCAGGATATTCAGCCACCTGACCGTGGAGGAAAATCTGCTGCTGGCGCGGCATGCCAGCGGCCCCCGGGGCTGCCTGCCTCTGCAAGAGGCCTACGGACTCTTTCCAGCGCTTGCCGAACTCCGGATGCGCATGGGAAACCAACTCAGCGGCGGACAACAGCAGATCCTGGCGGTCGCGCGGGCCTTGATGTCCAGGCCGAAGTGCATGCTGCTGGACGAGCCGACGGAGGGCGTTGCCCCCTTGCTGGTCCAGCAAATGGCCGGGCAGGTCAATCAGGCGCGCCAGCAGCAAGGCGCCGCGCTGCTGCTGGCGGAACAGAACCTGTGGTTCTCGCGGCAGTGTACCGATTACGTATTCGTGATCGATACTGGCAGAATCGTGTTCGAGGGCGATTGGAATCACTTCGACGCCCACCCTGAAATTGCCGACCGCTATCTGGCGGTCTGAACTTGCCACACACTGATGACGCTCCATGACTGCACGCAACCCGAATAAACCGGCACCGGCGCCTTCCGCGCCCCTTTCCGCCGGCCCCAAGGGCCGTCCTCGTAAAAAACAAACCCGCGACGAACGGGCCGGAGAGACCAGGGCGGCCATCTTCCGCGCTGCGGCCCAGGTCGTCGGAAAGCACGGCTACGGCGATGCGTCCATCAACCGCATCACCGAAGCCGCGGGGATCGCGCAAGGCACGTTCTATCTCTACTTCGAATCGCGCCAAGCGCTGTTCGACGAACTCCTGCCCCATGTCGGCCAGGACATGCTGGTCTTCATCCGCAGCCAGGTGAAAGGCGCGGCGAACGTGCTGGACATGGAAGAAAGAGGCTTTCGCGCGTTTTTCAAGTACCTGCAGGACCATCCGGGCTTTTTCCGCATCCTCAACGAAGCCGAAATCGCCGCGCCGGTTGCGTACCTGGCGCACTTCAAGCTGATCACGCAACACTACGTCGAAGCCTTGTCCAGAGGAGTCAAGGCCGGAGAGATCATCAACTACCGGGAGCAGGAACTGGAAACCCTGGCCTACATGTTCATGGCGGCACGCAGCTATCTCTACCTGCGCTACGTCAAGGACGCGGAAGCGGAAAGCGGCGCAGGCGTGACCCTGCCGGAGTCGGTGGTCGAAACCTATATGAAGCTGGTGCGCGGCGGCTTGAGCTGAACGCCCTCGGCACGGCCCCGTCCATGCAGGCGGGCGCCGGCGAAACACAATGCGGGAGACAGGAATGCACACAGACGCGAGTGGCTGGAAGACGCGGCTCGACCCAGACTTGGCGGCCCGCTATGCGGGCGACGGCCGGTGGCGGAACATCACGCTGGCAGAGAGCGCGCGACTATGCGCGCGCGACTACCCGAACGAGGCCGCCGTGGCGGACGACTCCGGCGTACTGACGTTTCAGCAGCTGTGGGATCAGGCGCTACGCCTCGCGGGGACGCTGCGCGACCGTGGCCTGCAACCCGGCAGCGTCGTCAGCTTCCAACTGCCGAACTGGCGCGAAACACTGGCCATCAATCTGGCCTGCGCCATCGGCGGGTTCGTCTGCAATCCCATCGTCCCCATCTATCGCGATGCGGAGCTCAAGTTCATCCTTGCCAATTCGAAGACCCGGGTCCTGTTCATTCCTGATCGCTTCCGCAGCATCGACTACCTTGAAATGATCCAGCGGCTGCGCCCGGATCTGCCTCACCTGGAGCACCTGGTTCTGGTTCGAGCCGAAGCGGATGGGCTGGCCTCTTATGCTTCCTGGGCGGGCCGCGATGTGCCCCTGGAGCCGTTCGCCCGCACCGACCCCGACGCCGTCAAGCTTCTGCTCTACACCTCTGGCACCACCGGGAACCCCAAGGGCGTTCTGCACAGCCACAACACCCTCCGCGCCGAAGTCCAGGCCGTCACCGACTTCTGGGGATTGTCCAGGGACGATGTGCTGCTCATGCCGTCGCCGGTTACCCATATCACGGGCTATCTGTATGCGCTGGAGTTGCCCTTCCTGCAGGGAACCAAAGCGGTGCTGATGGAGCGCTGGGAGGCGAGCGCCGCGCTGGACGCGATCCAACGGCACCAGGCGTCGTTCAGCATAGGCGCGACGCCCTTCCTGGTCGAACTGGTGGCCGAAGTCGACCGGCGCGGCATCCAGTTGCCCTCCTTGCGGCTCTATGGCAGCGGTGGCGCCCCCGTGCCGCCCGAGGTCGTCAAACGCGCCAATGCCGTACTGCCGAACTGCAAGACCTTCCGCATCTATGGAAGCAGCGAGGCGCCCACCATTTCGCTCGGTATCGCCCAAGGCGATCCGGCTGAAAGGGGCGCCACGACCGACGGCCTGATCTTCAACCACGAGGTCCGCATCGTGGACCCGGAGAGCGGCGCGCCGCTAGCGCCTGGCCTGGCCGGCGAAATCACGGCCCGAGGACCGGAAGTGATGCTGGGCTACACCGATCCGAGCGATACCGAAGAAGCCTTCGACGCGGACGGCTATTTCCACACCGGCGATCTGGGCTACATCGACGAGAACGGCTACATCACCGTAACCGGCCGCAAGAAGGATCTGATCATCCGCGGCGGCGAGAATATCAGCCCCAAGGAAATCGAAGATCTCCTGCATCAGCATCCTGCCATCCAGGAGGCCGCGGTGGTCGCGTTTCCCCACGCGAGAATGGGCGAAACACCCTGCGTCTACCTGGTCCTACGGCCCGGACGCGAACTGGATTTCCCCGGTCTGCTGGCCTATCTGGAAAGCGCCAGGCTGGCTCGCCAGAAATTTCCGGAGCGCATGTTCGTGGTGGACGACCTGCCGCGCACTGCCACCGGCAAGGTGCTCAAGCACGTCCTCAAGGCCCGGGCCGCCACGGAGGAGATCCACGATGCGCCCCGCCTGCTCGTGCAGGCATGATCCCATCGCCCAACCGCGGCAGAGGCAAGATCCATGGAATCCGAAGCGCCACACGATAATCCGCTCCCGCTTTCGTGGGATGCTGTTTCCGGCAAGACCCTGGGACAGCTGCTTGAACTGCGGGCCAGGCAACAGCCCCATCGGGTCGCCTTGTCGGCGCAATCGATCCAGGGCTTCCGCGATCGTCTGACCTACGCGCAGTTGGCGTTGTTTTCGCGCCGGATGGGCGTTTGGCTGCGCGCCACCGGCATCGGATCCGGCGACCGGGTTGCCATTTACCTGGCGAACGACGCCGGGCGGGAAGCCGTCCTGACAGCGCTGGGCTGTTTCGCCATAGGCGCGGTCGCCGTGCCCATGAACACACGCGCCGCCGACGATGATCTGGTCCACGCGCTGGACTTGGTGAACCCCGCTCTGTTGGTCTGCGGCACGGCGTCGGCCGCCCGTTTGCAGCGCCTGACGCGCACCAGGCAGGCGCAGGTCGACGCACCCGCGCATGCCGCGACCGCATGGCAAGACCCTTTGCACGGCACGGACGCCGGTCTATCCGCAGCCGTCGGCCTGGATCCGGACTCGCCCGCATGCCTGCTCTTCACTTCGGGCACGACCTCCCGCTCCAAGGCGGTCGTCCACAGCCATCAGAGCATGATCGCCGCCGGATTCGCCGTCGGCCAGGCGGTCGGGCTGGGCGCCAGCGACCTCTACCAGGGCGCCTTTCCGTTCTTCACCAGTTCCTGCCTGAATCTTGGATGCATGGCCTCCTGGGTGCACGGCGCGGGTTTCGTCCTGGAGCATCTGCCCGGCAACGCTGACCGGTTGCGCCTGGCGGAATCCGAGCAATCCACCGTCTACCATGGCGTGCCCGCCGTGATCCAGTACATGCTGGACGAATGCGAACGCGGAACATACGCCCTGGGACGCCTGCGGCGGATCGCCTATGGCGGCGCGCCCATGCCCGTGGCCGCCATCGAACGCATAGCCCAGACCTGGCCCTGGGCGGACCAGATGCAGATCTGGGGCATGACCGAAAGCGGACCTGCGGGCGCGAGCCTGCCGCCTCACTGGCTGCCCGCCAAGGCGGGAATGATCGGAGCCGCCATGCCCAACTGCGAGTTGCGCGCGGTGGACGAGAACGATCAACCCGTCCCGGCGGGCGAGCCAGGCGAACTTTGCTTTCGCGGCCCCAGCATGGCCCAGGGCTACTTCGAGAACCCGCAGGAAAGCGCAAACACCTTTCGCGACGGCTGGCTGCACACCGGCGACATCGTGGTCCAGGACGAGGACGGGCTGTTCCGCTTCGTCGACCGCAGCAAGGACGTGATCAATCGCGGCGGCCTGAAGGTATCATCCGCCGCCATCGAAAACGCGTTGCAGCGCTTGCCGCAAATACAGGAAGTCGCGGTGATCCCGTTCCCCCATCCCAAGCTGGGCGAGGAAGCGGCGGCCTGCATCGTCTTCCGGCCCGGCGCGGCGCTGGATGCCGAACGCCTGGAGGCGCACTGCGTCCAATGGCTGGCTGACTACGCAGTCCCCAGGCACTGGTTTATCCTGGAATCACTGCCACGCAACCCCATGGGCAAGGTGCTCAAACGAGACCTGCCCGCCCTGATCGCGCGGCTCGACTCCGCCGCTGACAGCAGCCCCTGCGAGCCCCAATAGGCGGCGCGCAGGATTCATCGCTCAATACACACTCCTTTAGCCTCTCTCTCGTGCCACGCCTCCTGTTCGAACCCAGAAGCCACTACCCCTACGCCACCGAGGTCCAGATCTATGCCGGCCACATCAACTACGGGGGGCACCTCGACCATGCCCAGCTGATCACCCTGGTCTCGGAGGCCAGGGTCAGGTACATCAACTCGTTGGGCTATCACGAACAAGACATCGAGGGGCATCATTTCGTCGTGGCGGACCTTGCCCTTCAATACAAGTCCGAAAGCCACCGCGGAGAAGTACTGCGTATCGAAATCGCCCCCGCCAACTTCAACAAGTACGGCTTCGATCTGGAGTTCCACCTGACGGAAAAGCAGAGCGGGCGTGCGGTCGCCACGGGGAAGGCCGGACTCGTGTGCATCGACAACGCGACGCGCAAGGTTTCGCCGATCTCCACGCTTGATGTGGACTGGGGTGTTGGCACCCGCCGCGACCAGCCCGTCTGTCCCTAGCCCTGGTCCGTTGGCCGCCGCGCATACCCCGCGGCCAACGCATGCTCGACCCGTTCGGCGTAACGCTGCATGATGGCCGCCAACACCTCGAGATTCTTGGACTTCAGGCGCTGCAGCGGCCCGGTTACGCCGAGGCTGTAGATCACGCCCAGATGCGGCAGATGCACCGGCACGCCCAACGCTGCCAGGCCCTCATCGATTTCGCCGATGCAAGTCGCGTAGCCCTGCTGACGGACCTGTGCGTACTCGTCCCTGATGCGGCGGCTATCTACGCAGGTATGCGCGGTCAGGCGCGGTAGCGGTTCCGCCAGCGCGGCATCAATGACCTTGGGCGCTTGAAACGCAAGAATGGCTTTGGCCGATGCAGCGGCATGCGGCGCCATGCCCTTGCCCGGCAGCACGAACCCGCGCCAGGGCGTGTCGGGAGCTTCCATCAGCACGGAAGAAACCTGGTGGCCGCTATGCAGCTTCGCCAGGTAGCAGGTTTCGTCGGTTTCGGCCGCCAGGTCTGCCAGGTGCGGGCGCACGACCGCGCCGATCCACTCCGTGTCCGCGCTGGCATAGGCCAGCCGCTTCACCCTCGCGCCCAGCACATAGGTGCTTGCGGCCAGATCCACCAATTGCGAGTCCTGCATGGTGCCCAGAAGGCGATGCGCGCTGGTCTTGGGCAGCGCCAGCATGCGCGCGATTTCCGTGAGGGCCAGGCCGTCGGGAAAGGAGGCGAGCAGTTCGAGGATGCGGGTGTAGCGCTCTAGCGGGGGGAGTTTGGAATCTTGGCTCATAGGCGTTCCTTGGAGGCGCATTGTAGGGCGGCCGAACGCCCATGCCGGGAAAACCCGGTCTTGCTGTCCATGCCGGCTGTTTTTTATTATACCGAAAAAAGGAACGTTGTACCGATTTTCGGAACGACGATTAAGCCGTCAAAAAACCCTGGGGAAAGCCGCCCCGCCTTCAACGTTGATCGTTACAGGAGCGCAGCATCATGTCCGTCAAGAACATCCTCACCCTCGCCCGCCGCGTTTTACCGGCAATCGCCCTGGCAGGCCTGGCCACCGCGGCCGGCGCCCAGAATGTGGTGGTGGGCGCCACCGTGCCCCTCACCGGCCCCTTGTCGCTGACCGGCAAGCAGTACTTCAATTCCCTCAAGCTGGCCGAGGACGACATCAACAAGGCGGGCGGCCTGCAGGGCAAGCCAGTGAAATTCGTGTTCGAGGACGCCCAGGCGTCCAACGGCACGGCGGTGAACGCCTATGTGAAGCTGGCGCAGGAGAACAAACCCGCCTTCACCTTTCTCACCAGCTACAGCACCCAGAACATGGCCGTCGCGCCGGAGGTGGCGAAGGCCGGCATTCCCGCGATGTACGCCGGCGGCGCCGACGCGGTCGCGGATCTGCGCAATCCCTGGCTGTTCCGCATCCGCCCGCAGGACAGCACGGCGGCCGTCGCCATGGCGCGATTCGTCAAAGACGAACTCAAGCTGTCCAAGCCCGGCATCCTCTACATCCAGAACGATTTCGGCCAGGGCGGCGCCAATGCCGCGGCCGCTTTCCTGAAGGACCAGGGCATCACCCCCATCGGCACGGAAGCCTATGGCCAGAACGACAAAGACATGTCGGCGCAGATCCTCAGCCTGAAGAACAAGGGCGCCGACGTCATCCTGGCCTTCGTCTACCCGCAGGACGGCGCGATGGTGCTGCGCCAGATCAAGATGCTCGGCCTCAAGCAGCCCGTGGTGGCCTCGTCGGCCGCCTTTGTCCCGGCCGCGATGCAACTGCTGTCGCCCGCCGATCTGGAGAACGTCTGGGGCGTGATCGACACCTACCTGCCTGCCACCGACAAAGGCAAGAACTATGCGGAACGCTTCAAGCAGCGCTTCTCCATGGACGCCGACCCCTACGGCGCCGCGTACTACGACGGCGCCATGCTGATGGCCCAAGCCATCAACGCCGTCGGCGCCGATCCGCAAAAGCTCCAGGCCTACCTCAGGGACCTCAAGGGCTACCAGGGCGTTTCGCACGTCTACAGCTTCGATGCCAAAGGCAACGGCGTGCACGATGTCGCGATCGTGAAGTTCGCCAAGGGAAGCAAGGACATGCAGTTCATCAGCACCATCAAGGTCGACTGAGCATGACCTGCGCCACAAGGGGAATTCCATGCAGGAAATGATCCAACTGCTGGTCAACGGCGTCGCGCTCGGCAGCGTCTACGCCCTGGCCGCGCTGGGCTTCGTCATCGTGTATTCGGCCACCGGCGTGGTGAACTTCGCCGCCGGCCAGTTCGTCATGCTGGGCACTTTCTTCGGGGTCAGCACCATCATCCAGGCGCAGTGGCCCGCCGCCCTCGCCTATCCGGCAGCGATCGCGATGATGGCGGTCTTCGGCCTGCTGTTCTATGCCCTGGTGCACCTGCCGTTGCAGAACCGTCCTGTCGTGACGGTCATCATCGGCACGGTCGCCGCCGGCATCGCCATGCAGAACGGCGCGCTGCTGGTCTGGGACGCCTGGCCCTTCCGCATGCCTTCGCCTTTCGGCGACGGCACGATCAGCCTGGCCGGCGGCGTCATCACGGTACACGCCCTGGCCACCATCGTCATCACGCTGCTGCTGATCGCCGGACTCTACGCGCTCCTGCACCGCACCTCCATCGGACGTTCGATGCGGGCGGTGGCGCAGGACGTCGAAACCGCGAGGCTGATGGGCTTGCCGGTGCGCCTGCTGCTGGGCTTCGCCTGGCTGCTGGCTGCCGTCTTCGCGGGTTTTGCCGGCCTGCTGGTGGGCCCCATGTGGTTCGCCGACGTCAACATGGGCGATGCCGTGGCGCTCAAGGCCTTCGCCGCCACCATCATCGGCGGATTCGGCAGCGTGCCCGGCGCGATCGCGGGCGGGCTGGTGGTGGGCCTGATCGAAATCCTGGGCGCGGCGTACCTGTCGTCCACCTACAAGGACTTGCTGGCCTTTGGAATCATGATTCTCTTCCTGCTGCTGCGGCCGCAGGGCATCTTCGGCGAACGCATCGCCGATCGGGGCTGACCATGAAACGATCCCATCTGCTCTGCGGCCTGGCTGTCCTGGCGTTGGCCGCCGCCCTGCCCCTCTACACGCAGGGCTATGGCAACCGCCTTGCCAACACCGCCGTCATCTCGGCCATTGCCGTCATCGGCTTGAACTTCGTGTTCGGCTATGCCGGCCTCATCTCGCTCGCGCACGCCGCCTTCATGGGCGTGGCGGCGTACCTGGTGGCCGTCCTGACCACGACGCACGGCTGGAATCCCTGGCTGGCCGCGCTGCTCGCCATCGCCGCCACCTGCCTGGTCTCCTACATCACCGGCCGCATCCTGCTACGCCTGAAAGGGCATTACCTGGCGCTGGCGACCTTGGGGCTGAACGTGAGCTTCACCATCGTCGTTTCCAACTGGATCGACATCACAGGGGGCACCAACGGCATATCCGGCATTGCACCGCTCACGCTGGGCGCCATCAAGCTCGACGACGAACCCAGCTTCTACCTGTTCTCGCTGGCGGTACTGACCTTGCTGGCCTTGCTGGCCGCCCGTATCCGCCACTCCCACGCAGGCCGTACGCTGATGGCGGTGCGCGACGACGAACTGGCCTCGGCCATGACCGGCCTGCCGGTCACCGAGGTCAAGGTCGCTGCCTTCACGCTGGGCGCCGCCTACGCGGCGGTGGCCGGCTGCCTGTTCGCCTTCCACATCCGTTTTGTTTCGCCCGAGGACTTCAACTTCTCGCACTCCATCATCTACCTCGCCATGCTGGTCGTGGGTGGAGAAGGCAGCATCGTCGGAGCGATTCTGGGCGCGGTGAGCGTGACCCTGCTGCCAGAACTGCTGCGTGGCGTCGGCAACGCCTATCTGCTGGTTTTCGGCGTCCTGGTACTGGTCATTCTGATCGTGTTGCCCCGTGGCCTGATCAGCCTCATCGATCCTGCCACCTACCGCCGGCGCGGCAAGCGCCGCGGCCGTCGCGCAGTCGTCCACGGAGGCAGCCTGTCATGACCCTCATGCGAGTAGAGAACATCAGCAAGCACTATGGCGGCGTGCAGGCGCTCACGAACGTCAGCCTGGAGATAGGCGCCAACCAGTTCTACGCCATCATTGGCCCGAACGGCGCCGGCAAGAGTACCTTGCTCAATGTCATGACGGGCCTGGTGCCGCCCACGTCTGGCCAGGTCAGCTTCGACGGCAAGGTGCTGACGGGATTACCCACGCACGCCATCATCCACGCGGGCATAGGCCGGATCTTTCAAAGCGGCCGGTTGTTCACACGCCTCAGCGTGCTGGAAAACGTCATGCTCGGCGCGGCGATGCGCGACCCGCGCTCGCTCAGCGCGCTGTTGCTGCGACCCAGGTCCACCCGGGAGCGCGAACGCGCCGCCCGTGAAGCCGCCTACGACACCTTGCGCCAGTTCGACTTGCACACGCTAGCCGACCGCAGCATAGGTTCGCTTTCCTACGGCAACCGCCGCCTGGTCGAAATGGCCAGGGTCATGGTGGCGCGGCCACGGCTATTGCTGCTGGACGAGCCGGCGGCCGGCCTGAATTCCGGCGAAGTCGAGCAACTGATGGATTTGTTGCGGCGCCTGCGCGAGCAGCACCGGCTTTCCGTCGTGCTGATCGAGCACAACATGGGCATGGTGATGCGGCTGGCCGAGAACGTGGCAGTGCTCAACTTCGGCGCCAAGCTGGCCGAGGGCACGCCCGCCGAGGTGCAATCGGATCCCGCGGTGCTCGAAGCCTATCTTGGAGGAGGCTACCAGCATGTTGCAGTGTAGAAACCTGGGCGCCGCCTACGGCGACATCGTCGCGTTGCGCGGCATCGATCTGGATGTGCGCGCCGGCGAGGCGGTGGCGCTGATCGGCGTCAACGGCGCCGGAAAAACCACGCTGCTGCGCGCGATCTCCGGATTGCTTCCCACCACGGGCGAACTGAATTTCGACGGCCGCTCCCTGGACACCGTGCCGATCCAGCGCCGCGTCAAAGCGGGCATTGCGCATGTTCCGGAAGGCCGGCGGATTTTTCCAGGCCTGACCGTGAAGGAAAACCTGGAAGTCGGAGGTTCGGTGCGCGGCGGCGGAACGAGCGACGACTTCGACCGCATTTACGACCTCTTTCCGCGCC
The DNA here is from genome assembly GCF_013267355.1 of Achromobacter pestifer. NCBI lineage: Bacteria > Pseudomonadati > Pseudomonadota > Betaproteobacteria > Burkholderiales > Alcaligenaceae > Achromobacter > Achromobacter pestifer. The sequence continues at coordinate 3,436,755 of NZ_CP053985.1, read as the reverse complement.
TGAAGGAGCGGGCCAGCCAACTGGGCTGGTCCCTGTCCGGCGGCGAACAACAGATGCTGGCCATCGGCCGCGCCCTGATGGCCCGCCCCCGCCTGCTCCTGCTGGATGAACCTTCCCTCGGCCTGGCCCCACGCCTGGCCGAAGAAGTCTATGCCCGCATCGCCCGCATCAACGAGGGCGGCATGACCGTCCTGCTGGTCGAGCAAAACACCGTGCTCGCGCTCGGCGTGGCCAACCGCGGCTATGTCCTCGAAAACGGCAGCATCGTACTGACCGACAGCGCCGAGACATTGCGTCTACACCCGCGGGTCCGGGACGCCTACCTGGGCCGCTAATTCCTGCTTGAGAGAAACCATGTATCCCGATCCTTCCTCCCGTTCACAGGCGTTGCACACGCGCGCCAAGCACACCCTGCCCGGCGGCAATACCCGCACGACCGTCTATCTGTCGCCCTACCCCGTCTACGCCGCGCACGGCGCCGGCTGCCGCGTCCATGACGTCGACGGCAATGAGTTGATCGACTGCATCAACAATTTCACCGCGCTTGTCCACGGCCATGCGCACCCGGCGCTGGCCGCGGCAGCGCACCGCCAGATCGACCTGGGCACCGCCTTCGGCATGCCGACCGAAAGCGAAATCGCGCTGGCCGAACTGCTGGCCGAGCGCGTGCCGGGCATCGAACACATCCGCTTCACCAACTCCGGCACCGAAGCCGTGATGATGGCGCTGAAGGCCGCCCGCGCCTATACCGGACGGCCCAAGATCGCCAAGGTCGAGGGGGCTTATCACGGCTCCTATGATCATGCCGAAACCAGTCTGGATGCGAGCCCCGCGAACTGGGGCGACGCATCCGCGCCGGCCTCCGTCGCGCACTCCCAAGGCACTCCCCAAGGCGTGACGGCCGACGTCGTGGTTCTACCCTTCAACGACTGCCAGGCGACCGAGGCCCTGCTGCGCGCGCACGGAGCCAATCTGGCGGGCGTGCTGATAGACCTGCTGCCCAATCGGGTCGGCCTGATTCCCGCCAGCGCCGAATACCTGCGCATGCTGCGCCGGGTGACGACGGAACTGGGCATATTGCTGATCGTCGACGAAGTCATCACGCTGCGCCTGGGGCCCGGCGGCGCGCAATCGCGGCTGGGCGTCACTCCCGATCTCACCACGGTGGGAAAAATCATGGGCGGCGGCTTCCCCGTCGGAGGCGTGGCCGGACGCGCGGACGTGATGGCGGTCTTCGATCCCAGCGCCGGACGTCCGGCGGTGCCCCACGGCGGCACCTTCTCGGCCAATCCGGTCAGCATGGTGAGCGGGCTTGCCGCCATGCAATTGCTGGATGAGGCTGCCTATGCTCAGCTCGACCGCCACGGCGACATGTTGCGGCGGGGACTGAACCAGGCCTTTGCCGACGCCGGCATCGCAGGCCAGGCCACCGGACTGGGATCGCTGGTCAAACTGCATTTGAAAGCGGAGACGCTGACCAGCTACCGCGACGCCTACCCCAACCCGGAACAGGCCCGGGCCATGGCGCGTTTCAACCGCGAAATGCTCAACCGCGGCGTGCTGATGGCCAGCTATGGGCTCATCGCCCTGTCCACGCCCATGCGGGACCAGGACATCGCCCAGATCATCGAAACCGCGCATGATGCGCTCAATGTTCTGCGCCGCGAGGAGGTGCTGGCATGACTGTCACCGTAGGCATAGACGTAGGCGGCACCTTCACCGACCTCATCCTGGTGGATGACGAATCCGGCGCGGTGCGCATCTCCAAGGTTCCCAGCACGCTGGAGAACCAGGCCTTTGGCGTGCTGGAGGCGCTGCGCCGCACCGAGATCCCCCTGGAACGGGTGGACAGCATCGTCCACGGCACTACCACCACCACCAACGCCGTGCTGGAACGCAAGCTCGCCAAGGTCGGCTTGATCACCACCGACGGATTCCGCGACGTGCTCGAACTGGGCCGGCGCACTCGGCCGCACGCTTACGGGCTGACGGGCAGCTTCGTGCCGCTGATTCCCCGCGAGCTGCGACGCGAGGTGGCCGAACGCATGGACGCCCAAGGCAATGTGCTGACGCCGCTGGACGAAAGCGCATTCGTGGCCCGGGTACAGGAACTGGCGCAGACCGGCGCGGAAGCCCTGGTCATACATTTCCTGCACAGCTACGCCAATCCCGCCCACGAGCTGCGCGCCCTGGAACTGGCGCGCCAGCACTGGCCGAACGACTACATCACCGCCGGCCACACCATCATTTCCGAGTTCCGCGAGTTCGAGCGCGGCACCGCTGCCGCCGTCAACGCCTCGGTCCAACCGATCCTGGACCGCTACATCGACCGCTTGCAGAGCAGCCTCACCGCAGCCGGCTTTCGCAACGACCTGCTGGTGATGCAGGGCAATGGCGGGACCGTATCGGCGCGCACCATCTCGCGCGCGGCCATCAACACCGTCATGTCCGGGCCCGCTTCGGGCGTCATGGCCGCGGCGTATTCCGGCCGGATGTCGGGCTACCCGAACCTGATCACCTACGACATGGGCGGCACGTCCTCTGACGTCGCACTCATCGAAAACAGCGTACCCAAGGTATCCAGCGAGCTGGAGCTGGAGTACGGCATGCCTCTGCACGTGCCAATGGTCGATGTCCATACCGTCGGCGCGGGCGGCGGCTCCATTGCCCGCGTGCAGGCCGGGGGCCTGTTGCGCGTCGGGCCCGACAGCGCGGGCGCCCGCCCCGGCCCCATCTGCTATGGACGCGGCGGCGAACTGCCGACGTTGACCGACGCCAATCTGGTGCTCGGCCGCCTCGACCCCGAGCGGCTGCTCGCCGTCGACCGCGCGGTCACCGTGGACGAAGTGGCCGCGCGCATCGAGGAGAGCATCGGCCGCCCCCTTGGACTGGACGCCGTGCAGGCCGCGGCGGCCATCCTGCAGATCGGCAACAACAACATGGCCGGCGCCGTGCGCCTGGTCAGCCTCGCCCGCGGCTATGACCCCCGCGACTTCGCGCTCTTCGCCTTCGGCGGCGCCGGACCGCTGCACGCCGTCGCGCTGGCGCGCGAACTCGCCGTACCGACCGTGCTCATTCCCGTGCGGCCGGGCCTGACCAACGCCCTGGGTTGCCTGGTGGCCGACGTGCGGCATGACTTCGTCAAGTCATTCAACCGGCCGCTCAAGGATCTGACGGACGCCGATCTGCAAACCTGCCTGCACGACCAGATCGCCTTGGGGCATGCCGCCATCGAGCGCGACGGCATCGCCGTCTCCGGCATCGAGATCTTCCATCACGCGCAGATGCAGTTCCAGGGCCAAAGCCATCTGCTGACGGTGCCCGTGGAAACCGGCGCCGCCACGGTCGCGCAACTGCAGGAGGCGTTCGCCCGCGCCTACTGGCAACGGTTCCAGGTCGAACTTTCCGAATTGCGACCGGTGCTGGTGACGCTGGACACCAGCCTCGTCGGCAAGCGCCATGCCATATCGCTGGACTCGCTGCGCAGCAAGGGAACGCAGGCCACTGCGCCACGGCGCCGTCCGGTGTGGTTCGCCGAGACCGGCTGGACCGACACGCCCATCTACGCACGCGAGCACATCCCCGCCGAAGGTCTCAGCGGGCCCGCCATCATCGAACAGCTGGACGCCACCACCGTCATCGACCCCGGCGCGCATGCCCGCGGCGACGGCTACGGCAACCTCATCATCACTCTCTAGGGCGGATGCCTTCCCATGACCCACCTCGACCCCGTCACGCTGACCGTCATCCAGAGCGGGCTGCACCAGGTATGCAATGAAATGGACCTGGCGCATTGCCGCGCAGCCTTCTCGCCCATCATTTCGGAATCTCAGGACCGATCCAACGGCATCTACCACCGCGACAGCGGCGACCTGATCGCCCAAGGAGAGCTGGGCCTGCCCATCTTCGTGGGCACCATGCAGTTTTCCACCCAGGCCGTGATCGCGCGGGCCAAGAATATCGCCCCCGGCGACATCTTCATGGTCAACGATCCCTACCTGGGTGGGACTCACCTGATGGACGTGCGTTTCGTCAAACCCTACTTCTATCGCGGCAAGCTCTACGCCTGGCTCGCCAACACCGGCCACTGGCCCGACATGGGCGGCATGGTACCCGGCGGATTCTCCGCCCACGCCACCGAGATCGAGCAGGAAGGACTGCGCCTGCCGCCGGTCAAGCTCTACAAGAAGGGGGAGCTGGATCCGGAGATCCTTTCCATCCTCATGTCCAATATCCGCATCTCCGAGCAGCGCATCGGCGATATCAAGGCCCAGGCCGCCGCGCTGGCCATCGGCGAACGCCGGCTGACACAGCTGCTGGACCGGTACGGCCAGGACACCGTCGACGCGGCTGTCGAAGAACTCAAGCGTCAGGCGTCCGTCCAGACGCGCGCCGTGATCGCCGCCATTCCTGACGGCGAATACATTGGACAGGCCTTTCTGGACTCCGATGGCGTCCAGGATCAACCGCTGAAAGTGTCGGTGCGCATCCGCAAGGAAGGCGAACTCATGCACTTCGATCTGAGCGAATCCAGCCCGCCCTGCGCCGGCCCCATGAACAGCGTCATTGCCACGACGCGCTCGTCCATCTACCTGGCGATCAAGCACGTTTTCCCCGAACTTCCCATCAATGCGGGCCTGTTCGAACCGCTGCGCATCGAGGATCCCGAAGGCACCTTCCTCTATGCGAAGTATCCCCGGCCGGTGTCGGGCTGCGCCGCGGAAGTCAGCCAGCGCATCGCCGAAGCCGTGTTTGACGCCTTGCAGAAAGCGATCCCTGAACGTCTGTTCGCCGCGCCTGCCGGCACCACCGCCAACCTTGCGATCGGCGGGGATGATCCCATGCACGGGCGCTCCTACGTCATGTACGTCATCTCGGGCGGCGGCTACGGCGGCCATCCCGCAGGCGATGGGCTGACCAACGGCTGCTCCACCATCGGCATATCCAAGGCGGCGCCAGTCGAGGTCCAGGAGCAGCTGTACCCGGTGCTCTTCGAACGCTACGCCATACACGAAGGATCCGGCGGACTGGGCGAGTTTCGCGGCGGCATGGGCATCCATTACCGCATCCGCCTGCGAGCGGGTTCGGCGCGCGCCTCCATGGTCATGGACCACGGAAAATTCGGCCCGCCCGGCGCGGCGGGCGGCAAGGAAGGCGGCCGCACCCGCGTCACGGTCTATCGCGACGGCGCGGCCTATGTGCCCGCGCATGTCTCCAAGGATCAGGGGATCGTCATGCAGGCCGGCGACGTGATCGAGGTCTATACGCCTGGCGGCGGCGGCTATGGCGATCCCGCGCGGCGCTCGGCGCGCGCCCGCGAGAACGATATGCGGCAGGGCTACTACCCGGGCTGACGCGACCTGCGCGGCAGCGTTTACTGCCGCGCTCATCCAGCGCCCGATCGCGCCGCGCACTCCCTCGCGATTCCCGGCTGTTTTCCCCGCATGCCTCGCCCGCCCATGAGCGCGACGCCGCGCCCGATGGGGGCTCATCCTTGCCTGCTCCGAAATCACCATCAGCCGCCGGCATCGCTGCCCCGCCCATGAAGATACCAATAGGTATTTTCATAAAATCAACATTAAATGGAATTTTTCCGCAGTAAATTGCCTTTATTCTAAATGGCAAAGCCATGGTTGACACTAAAACATACCGAATGGTATGTTTGAAAAAAATGCCACCGAACCGAAGGAGACAATCGGCTGACGGTCGGCACGCAGGCTCACCAACCCATGGCAAGGATGTCTAAGAATATGGATACCCCACGTTGGAAGCAGCGTCCGGAGGGATCGAATTGGGGAGATTTCGGCCCTGACGATCAGATCGGACGCATGAATCTGCTCACTCCGAAAACGCGTTTGCGCGCGTTCCGCGAGGTGCAGGAAGGCCAGGCGTTTTGCCTCAGCCTGCCGCTGGACTATCCTGGCGGGAACACCTTGTTCCAGCACCGCCGGGAACCGCAATTCTCTTACGACAAGCGCGGCGAAGGTCACAATTACAACTACCGACTGTCACACGTCTGCCCCTGCTTCAACGATATCGTGTCGGACGATGCCGTCCTCATGTTCCTGCAGTACTCGACCCAATGGGACGGGCTCGGCCACGTCGGACAGATGTTCGACGCGAACGGCGACGGTCTTCCAGAAAAGGTCTATTACAACGGCTATCGCGCGGGCCTGGACGTCATCGGACCCGATGACGCGAAAACCGGGTTGGGAGCCAAAGCCATCGGCATCGAACGCATGGCCACCGCCGGCATCCAGGGACGCGGCGTGCTGGTCGACCTGGAACGTCGCTACGGGCGCGAGCGCGCGCTGATCGGCTATGACGAGCTGATGGCGGCCCTGGACGGCACCGAAGTGCTGCCGGGCGATTTCCTCTGCCTATATACCGGCTTTGCCGACCTGATCATGGAAATGAACAAGCAGCCGGACGGAGAGGTCCTGGCGCGCTCATGCGCCGTGCTGGACGGTCGCGACGAGCGCCTGCTGCAGTGGATCACCGACTCTGGCATCGTGGCGATCTGCGCCGACAACTTCGCGGTGGAGGCCTATCCCGCCGCGCCCGGAAAAGGCGAACATTATCCCGGCCTGCCCCTGCACGCGCATTGCCTGTTCAAACTCGGATTGCATCTGGGCGAACTCTGGTACTTCGCGGAACTGGCGCAATGGCTGCGCGAGCATGGACGCAGCACATTCCTGCTGACCGCGCCGCCCCTGCGCCTGCCCGGCGCGGTGGGCTCGCCCGTCACGCCCGTCGCCACCGTCTGAAGCCGGCCGCGGGCGCGACGCCCCGGCTCTCACCCCCCTTTTTCCGGAGACCGCAATGCTGAATCGCATTCCGGCCTGGGCCGTCCTTGCCCTGGCCAGCCTCGCCCCGCTGGCGCAGGCCGCCCCAAGCTACCCCGACAAACCCGTCACCCTCGTGATCCCCTTCCCGCCCGGCGGCACCAGCGACGTGGTGGGCCGTCAACTTGCCATGCAGCTGGGCGAGGAACTGGGAGGAACCTTCGTCGTCAACAACAAGGCTGGCGCATCCAGCACGATCGGAGCCACCTTCGTTGCGCGCGCCCCCAAGGACGGATACACCTTGCTGCTCTCTTCGGGCAGCACCTTTACAGTCACGCCGCACTTGATGACCAAGATCTCCTACACGCTGGACGATTTTGCGCCCGTCTCGGCCGTCGCCACGGTGCCCTTCGCCTTCGTGGTGAAGAAGGACTTCGCCGCGCAGACCGTGGCCGAGTATGCAGCTTACGCCAAAGCCCATCCGGGCAAGGTCAACAACGCCACCAACGGCCTGGGCAGCATGGTGCATCTGCTTGGCGAACTGGCCGCCACCGGCATGGGCGTGGAAGTGACTCAAGTGCACTACAAGGGCGCGGCCCCGGCCACCGTGGACATGATAGGCGGCGTGGTCGACTCCAACGTGGAAGCGCTCACCAGCGCCGTTCCCAACGTGCGCGCCGGGCAGTATCGTGCGCTCGCCGTGTTGAGCGCGCAGCGCCAGCCGCTGCTGCCGGACGTACCCACGTTCGCCGAACTGGGGTATCCGGACGTGGTGGGCGAAACTTGGTATGCGGTGTTCGCTCCGGCGGGCACGCCGGCGCCCGTGATCGAGCGGCTCAATGCGGCCCTGCGCAAGATCACGGCTTCGGAGCAGTTCGTGCGCACCATGCAGCAGATCGGCAACCAGCCGCGCAGCAGCAGTCCGGCGGAGCTGCGCGACATCACCCAGCGCGAAAGCCAGCGCTGGGGCGCACTGATCGAGAAGTTGAAGATCCCGCCCGTGCAGTAGGCGGCGGAATCGCGGGCGCCCTGCTCAATGCGGCAAGTAGCCGAGCGCCTGCATCTTGCGCAGATGTTCCAGCACCGAAACCTCGCTGTCGATGCAGTCGCCAAAGCCCGCCTGACGCAACTTGATGGTGGACACCAGCGGCGGGAATGGCAAGGGGTGCTGGGCCGACCAGGTCGCGTCCGCGTATTGCCATGACAGCCCGATCAGGTCCGACAGTTCGCCCACCCGCAACCCTTCGCGCCGCGCCATGTCGCGCCATACCTGGGCCTCGGCCGGCATGGCCTGGCGCATGCGGGTCTGCACCAAGGCTCCGCCAGGCATGCCAAAGAATTCCGCGAGACGCTCGAACAGATGACGCCAGGCCATCACATCGCCGTTGGCGATATTGAACACCTCGCCCCATGCCTGCGGCGCCTCCCAGGCCCATTCGACCGCGCGGGCGATCAGGCGCGCGTCGGTGCACTCCGTCAGCAGCTCCGGATGCCCGGGATAGGCCAGCGCCTGGCCCGACTCTCTCAATAACGTGGCATAGGCGCCCAGCGTCGCCACCGGGTTCATGGCGCTGCCCAGAGCCACGCCGAGCACGATCTGCGGGCGGAATATCGTCCATCCGAAGCCTTGCCGCCGCGCCTGACGCTCCAGCAGGTCCTGTTGATCGAAGTAGAAATTGGCATGGTCGCGCACGGCATCCTGCTCGCGCGCGGGTATGCGCATGGCCCGACCGGTATGCACGCCGTAAGCCTTGGTGCCCTGCATCAGGGTCACATGTGCCAGCGGCGCGCGGTCCAGTGCGGCCAGCGTATTGACCAGCATCCGCGTATTGATCGTGACGTTCTCCGGATCCCGCCATCCCTTGAGCAGATCTGGCTGCTCGTTCAGGGCGGCATAGACCAGGTGGGTCACATCTCCGTGGCCCGCCAAAGCATGCCGCGTCGCTTGCTCGTCGCGCAGATCGGCCGCGATCCAGACCGCGTCCGCGGCAAAGTCGGCCGCCCGCCGCGACAGCCCCGCGCACAGGACTTCTGGCCGGCCATGCAGATGCTCCATCACCGCCCGCCCCACCACACCCAGTGCGCCCACCACCAGCACTTTCTTTTTTGTCATCACGACTCTCCGAATTCGAACGTGCCGTTGTCGATGGCGACCTCATCGCGCCGCGCTGCCACGACACGGAAACGCGCCAGCCCCGGCCGCTCTAGCCAGACATCGATTCGCAACAGCTCGCCGGGATAGACCGGCGCGCGGAACCGTCCACTCATGGCACAAACCCGTTGCGGCGCGCCAGGGCAGCAATGGCGCACCAGGCCCAGTCCTGCCACGCCAAAACTCGCCATGCCATGCAGGATCGGCCGGTCGAAGCCCGCCTGCCGCGCGGTCGCGGGATCGATATGCAGGGGATTCAGGTCTGCCGACAGTCGGTAGATGAGAGCGGCCTGCGGCGAAGTGGGGCAGTCGACGCGGGCGTCGGGCTCGCGATCCGGCAGCGCCCGCGGCGCCGGTCGCACCGATGCCAGGCCGCCGAAACCGCCATCGGCGCGGCAGAACACCGTCTGCTGCAGGGTCGCCAGCAGGGCCCCATCGCCAGCATCGAACAGATCGCGCTCCACGTACAGCAAGGCGCCCTTGCCCATCCCCTTGTCCGCCAGATCGACGATACGGGTGACGCTCGTTACCCGCCCCTGGGCGGCAAGAGGCCGGTGCAGACGTATGGACTGCTCGCCATGCACCGCCCGCCGCCAGTCCAGCCCCAGCGGCAGGTCGCGCAGCCAGAAGCCTGGGTCCGCCAGCACATTGACCTGGGTCGGCTGGACCCGCAGGCGGGTTTCGTCGAGGTAGGCCAGCTCCTCCTCGCCGACGGGATTCATACCGGCGCCTAGCGCCAGGGCGTACAGCGCGCAATCGCGCCAGTTGTAATCCTGGCTGCACTCAGGGATGCGCGCGGCCAGCAATGCTGCAGGGTCGATGGGCATGAAAACCTCACAATGCGTCGGCGGTGCCGAGTATGGCCGTGGCCTGACTGGACAGCACGCCGCCGTTGGCATGCGCCAGCGACACCTGCACATCCGGCACCTGCCGCTCGCCCGCCTCGCCGCGCAACTGCTGCACCGATTCCAGCAAGGTGTACAGGCCGTACATGCCGGGATGGTTGCAGGACAACCCGCCGCCGTTGGTGTTGACCGCCAGCGAGCCGCCCGGCGCAATGGCGCCGCTGGCGACGAAGGCGCCGCCCTCCCCCTTGGCGCAAAAGCCCAGATCCTCCAGGAACAGGATCGTGTTGATGGTGAATGCGTCATAGACCATGAGATGGCCGATGTCGCGCGGCGACAGTCCGGCCATCGCATAGACGCGCCGCCCCGACTCGACCGCGCAGGTGGCGGCCAGATCCGGCATGGCGGAAATCTGCCTGTGACTGGTCGCCACGCCGGTTCCCAGCACATAGACCGGCGGCCGGCGCAGGTCGCGCGCGCGCTCCGCGCGCACCAGCGCCACGGCGGCGCCGCCATCGGTCACCAGGCAGCAATCCGCCTTGCTGAGCGGGTCGCTGACCATGCGCGAGGCCAGCACATCCGCGCGGGTCAACGGGCCGCGCACGTAAGCATCGGGGTTGCGCTGCGCCCACAGGCGCGCCGCCACGGCCACGTCCGCCAGTTGCTCGCGCGTGGTCCCGTACTGGTGCATGTGCCGCGCGGCGGCTAGCGCATAACTGGAGATCGGATAACGCGGCGCGAAGGGCGCCTCGTAAGGCTGCGGATCCGGCATGGAAGCCAGCTTGCCGCCCGCGGTCAGCTGATTCGAGCCATAGCAGATCAGGGCGACATCGCACAGCCCGGTTTCCAACGCGGCCATCGCCGATTGCAGGTGGAACAGGAAGGACGCGCCGCCCACCATCGTGCCATCCGCCTGGCGCGGCTGGATACCCAGCCGCTCCGCCACGTTCAGCACCGGCAGGCCGGACGTGGACATGGCGCAGTACAGGCCATCCACGTCCTTCACGCCCAGGCCGCAGTCTTCCAGCGCCAGGATCGCCGCCTCCTGCAACTGATCAAAGGGGGAACGGCCGGGCGCATTCCAGCGCCGCGTATTGCCTATGCCGGCAATCGCGCAGCGGCCCCGCAAGCGGGCGTTCATGAGCGTGCTCCCTGAGCGTCGAACACAATGTAGTGCCCGTCATCCCCCGCGACGATGCGTGCGCGCACCCGCGAACCGATGACTGGGGCGTCCACGCCCTCGACGCGACTCATCATCCGCGCCCCGCCTTCCACTTCGACCAGCGAGACGTTGTAGTCGCCGCCGCGGTCGCGCACCTTGGTGGTCGAATACACCACGCCAGCGCCCGGCGACTCACGCCACGTCAGACGTGGACTGCCGCAGGCGCGGCATACCAACGCGGGCGGAAAGCGCACGCTGGCGCAGTCGTCGCAGTGCTGCAACAGGATGCGGCCTTCCTGCAGACCGGCCTGATGGCGGACGTCGGGCCCAGGCCCGTCAAAACGCGCGTCGGCTGCCATGTCTCACCTCCCCTGCCAGACAGGCGCGCGCTTTTCGGCAAAGGCGGCGGAGCCTTCGCGCGCATCGGCAGACGTGAAGACATGCTCGGTCAGCTCGGCCTGACGGCTCCAGACCTCGTCCGCCGGCCAGCCTTGCGACGCCACGATGACGCGCTTGCTGGCGGCCACGGCCTGCGGCCCGTTGGCGACGATGCGGCGCGCCAGCTCCCGCGCGCGTTCCAGCGCTTCACCAGGCGCGCTCACCTGATTGATCAGACCGTAGCCCAGGGCCCGCGTCGCGGGAAACATGTCGCCAGTCAAGGCCAGTTCCATGGCCACCCGGTAAGGCAGTTGGCGCGGCAGGCGCACCAGCCCACCCGCCGTGGCGGCGAGTCCGCGTTTGACTTCGGGAACGCCGAACTGCGCGTTTTCCGCCGCGACCACCATATCGCAGGCCAGCACCAGCTCGAATCCGCCCGCCAGGGCATACCCTTCGACGGCCGCGATGAGCGGTTTTTTTGGCGGCCGCATGGTCAGGCCGCCGAATCCGCGCCCGTCGATGCTGGGCCGTTCGCCGCGCAGAAAGCCTTTCAAGTCCATCCCGGCGCAAAAGGAGCCGCCGGCGCCCGTCAGGATGCCGATGCGCAGATCGTCGCGGCGGTCCAGCTCATCCACGGCCGCGGCAATGGCGCGCGCCACGGCCAGTGTCACTGCATTGCGCGCCTGCGGACGGTTGAGGGTGATCGTCAGGATTCCTTCGCTGCTCTCCAGCAGTACCTCATCGTTTTCTGTCTTCGCTTCGGTCATCGGTATCTCCTCTTGGTATCAGCGCGAGGCCATCCGCAGGGCGCCGTCCAGACGGATGGTTTCGCCATTGAGCATGGGGTTGGCAATGATGTGTTCGGCCAGCAAGGCGTACTCTGCCGGCGTGCCCAGACGCGCCGGGTGCGGCACCGACGCGGACAGGGTCTTGCGGGCCTCGTCGGATACGCGTGCCAACATGGGCGTATCGAAAATTCCGGGTGCAATGGTGCAGACACGGATGGCCTTGCTGGCCAGGTCGCGCGCCGCTACGAGGGTCATGCCCACGACGCCTGCCTTGGATGAGGCGTAGCCGATCTGGCCGATCTGGCCTTCGTAGGCAGCCACCGAAGCCGTCAGGATGCAAACGCCCCGCTCGCCTTCATCGTCCACCGGGTTGCGCGCCATATGCGCCGCCGCCACGCGCAGGGTATTGAAAGTTCCGATCAGATTGATGCGGACAATGTCCGTGTAGGTCTCCAGCGACCCTGGATTTCCCTCCTTGTCGATGAGGCGCACCGGTCCGCCGCGGCCGGCGCAATGCACCAGCACCCGCAAGGGACCGAGCGCCGCGGCCAGTTCGCAGGCGGCCTGCACGTCAGTCTCGAGGGTGACGTCGGCCGGCGAGAACCGCGCCCCGATCTCGCCGGCGGCGGCCGCGCCGGCAGAGCCTGGCAGATCCGCGATCACCACCTTCATGCCCAGGGCGACCAGGCGTTGCGCCGTCGCCAAGCCCAGCCCGGAAGCGCCGCCAGTCACCAGCGCGCTGCTGCCTTCTGTCTTCATGCCATAGCCCTCAGTGCCGAAAAAAGAAAACCCCATCATACATACCGACCAGTATCCACTCAATAAAAACAAACCAACCTGATTTTTACCTAGGGAAAATGCCTAGAATGAAATTTCAAATCTTAAGTTGACCATCAAAAATACCGAATGGTATGTTTGCATCGACAGCCGATTTTGGGTCCGGGGAACGCCCCGGTCCGCGGCCTCCGTCAACCGTTGCACCTCGCAGTCCCCATTTATGCAGCACGGTGGCCTAGTCCACCGCAGCGCCGGCGCAGACTGGCGCCACAAAAATCAGGAGACAGGCATGAAGCGGATACAACAGTTGTTGCGCATGGCGCCGCCCCTGGCGCTAGCGGCCTCGATGGCCTTGTGCGCGCCCGCCGGGGCAGCGCCGGCGCCCATCAAGGTAGGCGTCATCTTCCCGCTGTCGGGCGGCGCGGGCCCGCAAGGCCAGCACGTCACGCAGGCGATTCAGGCCATGGCCGCGGTGATCAATGAAGACGGCGGCGTGCTCGGCCGTCCGATCGAGATCGTGTCGCGCGATGACGAATCCACGCCGGCGGTCGGCGTATCGCGCGCCACCGAACTCGTCAGCGCTGGCGTGGCAGTCATCATCGAAGGCTGGAACAGCCCGGTGACGCTGGCGATGCAGCCCGTTATCGCCCGCGCCGGCGTGTTGGACATCACCGCGATCTCCAAGGCCGACCCGATTCTTTCCGGCGAAGGCAATCCGCTGGCGATCCGGCTGAACAGCTCCAATGCCCAGGACGGCACGGTCATCGCCGAATACATCGCCAAGACCGCCGGTGCCAAGCGCGTCGCGTTTCTTACCGAGAACGACGCCTATGGCAATGGCGCACAGGAGTCCATCGAGAAGGCCTTGAAAGCCCTCGGGCATCCCTATGAGAAGGTGGCCGAGGAAAAATTCCCGTTCACCCAGGCCGACTTCCGGGTCGCGATGACCAATGTGCGCGCGGCCAAGCCAGACGTCACCGTCGCCATCAATGCCAACGAGGGTCTGGGCATGCCCGCCATCATCCGGCAGGCCCGCCAGTCACGCTTGCCGGGCCAACTGGTCAGCGCAGTCGGCACCGTCGCGCCCAGCGTCATCAACGTGGCCGGCGACGCCTCGGACGGCCTGATAGGCGCGGACATCTACTTCCCCGATGTCGAGCCCTTCGCTTCGAACAGCGCCAACAAGCGCTTTGTTGCCAAGACGCAGGAGATGTTCAAGTACACGCCGGACAAATTCATGGCGCTAGGCGCGACGTCGCTGCAGGTATGGGCCCAGGCGGTCAACGAGCTCAAGACGCTCGATCGCGAACCCGTGGCCAAACGCATACGCGGCGGCAGTTTCCAGGGCACGCTCATGGGCGACATCACCTTCGAGCCCAATGGCCAGCTGCAATCGCACTACTACCTGTTCACGGTCAAGGACCGCAAGATCGTGGTCCGGCCATGACTGCCGCCCTGCGCGTGGAAAGCCTGGCCGTGCGCTACGGCGCCCTGGTCGCCCTGGAAGACGTCAGCTGGGAAGTCAGCTCCGGCGATCTGCTGGGCATCATCGGCCCGAACGGCGCCGGCAAGAGTTCCTGCTACGACGCCGTTTCTGCGCTGATACCTCGCAGCGGCAGCGTGCACCTGCGCGGGCGCAACATCAGCGCCGTGCCGGCCCATGGGCTGGCGCGGCTGGGCATCAAGCGCGCCTTCCAGCAGAACTCCTTCTTTGACCAGCTGAGCGTGCGCGACAACATGGTGGCGGCGCTGGGCGGCACCGCCGGCCTCGGCACCTGCATTCTGCGCCCGCTGACGGCGCGCCGGCAGGCGCAGGCCCTGCGCGACCAGGCGGGCGAACGGCTGGAGCGCTTCGGCCTGCCGCCGGAATGCCACGCCCTGAAGCCCCACGAAATCTCCTATGGCATGCAGCGCATGCTGTCGATCGCGCTTGCCTATGGCTCCGGCGCCGACGTGCTGCTGCTGGACGAGCCGGCCGCCGGACTGGGCGGCGCCGACATGACGGCCTTGACCGCGCTCTTGCGTTCGCTCAAGGCCGAGGGAGTGGCGCTGGTGGTGATCGAGCACCACATGGACCTCATCATGTCCGTCGCCGACAGCATTTGCGTCCTCAACCTCGGCAGAACCCTGGCCTGCGGGACGCCGGTGCAGATCCAGCGCGATCCGCGCGTGCTGCAGGCCTATCTCGGAGGCGAATCATGACGTCCGCTCCACCCGTGCTGAGCGCACGCCGCCTCGAAGTCGCCTATGCCGGCAACCGCGTGCTGCAGCTCGATCAGCTGGATCTGCAGGCGGGAGAGATCGTCGGGGTCATAGGCGCCAACGGCGCCGGCAAGTCGACCCTGGTCAACGCCTTGCTGGGCTGGTCGCGCGGCCAGCCTGCCGTCAACGGCGAGGTCATGCTGTCGCAACGGCCCATAAGCGACCTGCCTACGCACGAACGCGTGCGCGCCGGCCTGCTGCTGGTGCCCGAGTCGCGTCTGGTGTTTTCGCGCATGACGGTGGAAGAAAACCTCGCCCCCGCGATCACGCCGTCCGGCGAGTCCTCACGCCGCTATTACCGGCGCGACGACATCTACGATCTGTTCCCGCGCCTGCGCGAGCGCCGCCATCACCTGGGCGGCCAGCTGTCGGGCGGCGAACGGCAAATGCTGGGCATCGGCCGCTCGCTCATGATGGGCCCCCGCGCCTTGCTGCTGGATGAGCCCTCCATCGGACTGGCGCCCATGCTGGTGACGCAGGTGCTGCAAAGCCTGCGCTCGCTGGCCAGCGCCGGCCTGGCGATTCTGCTGGTCGAACAGAACGTGCGCGCCGCCTTGCAGGTGGTCGACCGCCTGCTGCTGCTCGAACGCGGCCGGCTGGTGCTGCAGGGTCCAGCCGCCGAGGTAGGCGCCGACCCGCGCATCGCGCAAGCCTATCTGGGAGCACATACGACATGAGCCTGCTGCAACAATTGATCAACGGCCTGGTGCTCGGCCACGCCTATGCGCTCATCGCCATAGGCTGGACCTTGCTGCTGGGCGTGGCCCGGCTGGTCAACTTCGGCCATGGCCAGATGTACATGCTGGGCGCCTTCGTCACCTGGTGGGCGACCACCACCGCCGGCCTGCCCTATCTGCTGGCCCTGCCGCTGGCCATGGCGGCCGGCGCACTGATCGGGGTCGCCATGCAGCGCATCATGCTGCGGGCCACCTTCGAACAGAACCTGGTGTCGATCATGATAATGACCTTGGGCTTCGGCTATGTCATGCACGGCGCGGCATCGCTGGCCTTCGGCTCGACCGGGCAGATCCTGGATACCGCCTGGTCGCAGCGCGACATCGAGATCGGCGACCTATGGCTCACCTGGCAGGACGCCGCCATCGTGGCGGCCGCCATCCTGCTGTTCCTGCTGCTCAAGCGCGTGCTCGACGGCAGCCGCGCCGGCCGGCTGGTGCGCATGGTGGCCGAGGATCCCAAGCTGGCGCAGCTGGCGGGCATCAACGTGCGGCGCGTCTATTACGGCGTGTTCGCTTTCGAAGGCGCGGCAGTCGCCCTGGCGGCCGGGCTGGTGGCGCCGCGCACGCCGATACTGACCTCCATGGGCTTCGAAGAGGTCATCATCACTTTCGTAGTGGTCGTGCTGGGCGGCATCGGCAGCGTGACCGGCAGCTACGTCGCCGGCGTGGCGCTCGGCGTCTTCACCGCGCTGTTCAGCGCCCTGGTCTCGCCCGCTTACGCGACGGCCGCGGCCTTCGCCGTGCTGATTGCCCTCCTGGTGCTGCGCCCCGGCGGCCTGAGCGCCGGCGCCATGAAGGGAGTCCATTGATGACCACGCTTTCCGCCTCCCGCCTCGCGCTGCTGCCCGGCGCCGTCGTGGTGTTCTTCCTACCTGCCTGGCTGGGCGGCAGCCAGGCCCTCTACAGCGCCGCCGTGCTGATCGCCATCATGGCCGTCATGGCCTATGGCCTGGACGTGATCGTCTCCGATCTGGGCGAGGTCAGCCTGGGCCATACGGTGTTCTTTGCCGCCGGCGCCTACGTGACGGCATTGCTGGCCACCCGCGCCGGCGCGGGCGCCTGGCTGACGCTGGCCGCGTCCATCGCCGTCGCACTGGCCCTGGCGGCCGTGATCGGCCTGATCACCCTGCGCTTGCGCGAATTCGTCTTCTCGCTGGTGACATACGCCGTGGCCGTGGTCGCCATGACCTTGGCCGCGAACTGGACATTCCTGGGAGGATCGGATGGCATCCGCGGCCTACCGACGCTGGACCTGTCCATCGGCGGATGGCCGCTCAATGCCGGCAATGACCAGACGCTTTGGCCCTACGCATTCGCGCTCCTGGCGATCACCCTCTACCTGGTGGACCGCTTCCGCCACTCGCGCCTGGGGCAAGCGGCGTTGATGGTGCACCTGAACCCGCGCCTGGCCACCATGAACGGCATCGATCCGCTCAGAGTGCGCTTGCAGGTCTTCCTCTTTTCGGCGCCCATCACCGCCTGCGCGGGCTGGCTCTATGCCTATCAGCGCGCCTACGTCAGCGCCGACATCCTGGAAACCTACTTTCTCATCCTGATGTTGACTGCCGTCGTGCTGATCGGCCGCCGCCAACTGCTGGGGCCGCTGCTGGCCACGGCGCTGGTCCTGATTCAAGAAAAATTCTTCTCATTCGGCGGCTACATCGACAAGATCGTGCTCGGTAGCCTGCTGATCCTTGTTCTGGCTTTCTTTCCGCAAGGGCTGATGGGCCTGCTGGCGACACGTCGCAAGCGTCCCAAGGCCATGGCGACCACACTGGAGAACTCGAAGTGACCGTTATCTGGAATCCGACGCTGGACGACAACGCTGCCCGCTGGCAGGCTCTGGCCCACAAGCTGGGCTCCGAGCGCTTCGCGCCGCTCGCCCCCGAGCTGGACCGTGAACAACGCTATCCCTGGGAGACAATTTCCGCCCTGGTCGAACACAAATTCACCGGCCTGTTCCTGCCCACGCAATGGGGCGGCCAAGGCGCCAACCTGGTCGCCACCGTGGCGGTAGTCGAAGCCTTGGGCACGCACTGCGCTTCGACCGCCGCCATCATGTGCGCCTATCAGCTGGGCGCGTTTCCCCTGCTGCTGGCCGGCACGGACGAGCAGAAATCCTTCTATCTGCGCGAAATGGCCGAGGGCCGCGCCACCAGCTTTGCACTTTCCGAGCGCATCGCCGGTTCGGACGCCGCTGCCATCGAGGCCACGGCCGTGCGCGAAGGCGGCGGCTGGCGCCTGCGCGGGGAGAAATACTGGATCGGCAATGGCGGGGCTTCGCGCTACTACGTGGTCTTTGCCAAAACCGACCCCACGGCAGGAGGACGCGGCATCAGCGCCTTCATGGTCGATAAGGAGCAGCCGGGCGCGGTCATCGACGAACTCTCCGACAAGATGGGCATCCGCGGCACCCAGACCTCGAACCTGAAACTTGACCTGGTCGTTCCCGACAGCGCCCAGGTCGGCGAGCTCAACCGCGCACTGCGCCTGGCGCTGCAGACGCTGAACGTCGGCCGCATCATGGTCGCCGCCCAATCCCTGGGCGTGGCGCTGGCGGGCTACCGCGAGGCCGCGGTCCGCGCCGTGTCGCGCCGGACATTCGGCCAACCCATCGGGGACAACCAGGCCATCGGCTTTCGCCTGGCCGACATGGCCACGGAGATCTCAGCTGCCCGCATGATGCTGTACCAGGCCGCCCAAGCCTACGACCGCCAGGAAGATGTCTCCAACCTGGGCGCCATGGCCAAGCTGTTCGCCTCGGAGGTTTCGCACCGGGTAGTGGACAATACCGTTCAGATCTGGGGCGGGCTGGGCTATTGCAAGCCTACGGTGGCCGAGCGGCTGTACCGCGACCAGCGCATACTTGAGATCTATGAGGGCTCTTCCGAAATCCAGCGGCTGGTCTTGTCGCGCGCGGTTCGCAAGGAGGCGGAAGAGCTGGCTATTTGACCCGATTCCGAAAAGAGGTAGCAATGGTGAGTGCACAACAGAACCCGGCAGAAGTGGGCGGCGGCGAGTCGCGCGAAGAAATCCTGCTGGCGGCCGCGGAACTCTTCATGGAGTTCGGCTATGCGGCCACTTCCATCGACGCGGTCGCCCAACGTTTAGGCGCCACCAAGGGCCGCATCTACCACCACTACCGGAGCAAGGCGGACCTGTTCTTCGACGTCCAGGTGGCGGCAATGACCAGGCTGACCGACGAAATCGATCCCATCGCCCGTGGCAGCGGCAACGCGGTCGAACGCCTGTCGGCCATGGCGCTGCGGCATACCCAGATTCTGTTGAAGGAACTGCCGATGCAAAAGGTCGCGGTACAGGGGCTGGAGCGCCATCTGCTCGAAGCCTCGGCGGCCGCCAAGCGGCTGCGGTCCGTGGTGAAGATGCGCGATGACTACGAGCAGATGTTCGTCGAGGTGATCGACGACGGCATCCGCGAGCGCGCCTTCGTCGACCTTCCCGCCAAGCTGTTGAGCAAACCCTTCTTTGGCGCGCTGAACTGGGCCACCGTGTGGTACAGCCAGCGGCGTCTGCAGAGCGAAGCGGCGATCGACGATATCGCGCATACCCTCGCGGCCTACGCGCTGCGGGGTCTACTCAAGGACTCCAATGATGAAGCAGCAAGAGCAACTCCCCTATTCCAGTACCATCTGGAGTGAGGTCGAAACCTGGTCGCGCGACCGCATCGAGAGTTTCCAGATCGACGCCTTGCGCCGGCAGCTGCGGCGCGTCGCGGACACCAGCGTGCATTACGGGAAGGTCTTCGCGGATGCGGGTTTCGTCCCCGAGGATCTCAAGACCCTGGCGGACCTGAGACGCCTACCCTTCACCCACAAGCGCGACTATCTCGAAGGCCTGCGCGCCGCCCCGCCCTTCGGCACGCTGGCCGCGGTCCAGCCCGGCGAGGCCGTGCGGGTGCACTTTTCCTCCGGCACCACGGCGCAGCCCGCCCCTGTGCTTTGGACCCAGCACGACGTCGACCGCTGGGCCGAGCTGTACGCCCGCTATCTCTACGGCCAGGGTCTGCGCCGCGGCGACGTCTTCCAATGCATGTTCAATTACGCCTGGTTCGTCGGCGGCCTGGGCGCCACCCTGGCCGCGCAACGGGTCGGCGCGCTGGTGATTCCGGGCTCGTCCGGCGACACTCAACGCCAGGTGGAAACGATCTTCCAGTACGGCACGGACTGCGTCATCGGCACCCCGTCCTTCATGGCCCACATGGCCGAGACCGCCCAATCCATGGGACGGGACCTGCGCGAGTCTCGCGTGCGCATGGTCTGCGTCGGCGGCGAGCCCGGCGCCAGCGTGACCGGCACGCGCGAACGCATCGAGCGCCTGTGGGGCGCCAAGATGTTCGACTGTTACGGCGCCCTGGAATGCCAACCCATAGGCTGGGATACCGCCGCACAGCTCGGCCCCACCCTGGCCGAGGATTTCATCTACGTCGAGATCCTGCACCCCGACACGCATGAGCCGGTGGCCGATGGCGAACGCGGCGTGCTGGTGCTCACCCACTTGGACAAGCAAGCCTGCCCGTTGGTGCGCTGGTGGACTGGCGACATCGTGGTCCGCGACAGCCGCCCGGGCCCCGATGGCCGCACCCATGCCCGCCTGCCAGGCGGCGTGCTTGGCCGAGCCGACGATATGCTGATTGTGCGCGGCGTGAATCTTTTCCCCTCCGCCATCGAGGACGTGGTCCGGGGCTTTGCCGGCGTCAGCAATGAGTACGTGATCATCATCGACGACAGCGTGAAGGACCCGAGCACCGGCTTTCTGACTGGCGTGAAGCTGCGCGTCGAACGCGAACCCGGCGCCAGCGCCGACCTGGGCGAAAAGCTGTCGCAGCTGCTGCGCGATCGCCTGCAGGTGCGCTTTCACGTGGAAGTGGTGGAAAACGGCACCCTGCCGCGCACCGTCCACAAAGCCAAGCGGGTGATCCATGCCTGAGGCCGACACACCCCGTCCACTCGCCGGCAAGCGCGTCATCGAACTGTCGCAGTTCATCGCCGGCCCTACCGCCGCGCAGTACCTGGCGGATTTCGGCGCCGACGTGGTCAAGATCGAGCCGCCGCGCGGCGATGGCGTGCGTACCTTGCCGGGCAATGGCTTCGGCAGCTTCTACGCCCGCAGCTTCAACACCGGCAAGCGCAGCCAGGTGCTGGACCTGGGCGCGCCGGATGGACGCGAGGCGCTGGAGAGGCTGCTGGCGCAGGCCGACGCCTTCATCTGCAATCTGGCGCCGGGATCGCTCGCCCGCCTCGATCTGCAGGGTCCGGCCCTACGCGAACGCCATCCCGGCCTGACCATCGCGCTCATCTCCGGCTATGGGCAGCAGGACGACCGCATCTGCATGGACACCATCGCGCAATGCGAATCGGGCTACGCGCTCTTGAACGGCGACGAGGACGGCTCGCCGCGCTTGTCCACAAGCTGGCCCGTGGACATGTTCAGCGGCCTGTACGCGGGCCTGGCCTGCGCGATGGCGGTGCTCGAAGGACGCGCGCGCTTGATCGATCTCTCCATGATGGAGGTGGCGTCCGCGATGCTGCTCGGACCGGCGGCGCTGGCGCTGAGCGAAGGCGAAACACTGGATCCGCCCATGGGCAACCGCGACCGCGCGTCGGCGCCTTCCAGCATCTACCGCTGCGCGGACGGACACGTCTACATCCTGGGCGGGCTGGACAGATATTGGGCGCGCCTGCGTCCGCTGATCGGCGCCGTTGACGCCCCCATCAAGGAACGCATACGCCGCGCGGCGCACTTCGATGCCCAGGTGGAAGCCTGGACCCTGCCGCAGACCCGCGAGGCCGTGCTCAAGCAGATGCGGGAAATGCAGATTCCGGCCGGGAACGTTCGACCGCCAGCCGAAGCGCTGGCGCTCATCCGCGGTCTGCGGCCGGGAGCCGTATCACAGGAACTCGCCAACGGTGAACACGTGCCGGCCTTTCCCGCCCTGTTCGACGGACAACGCATCCCCCGCAGCCCCACGCCGGCGATCGGCGGCGGGCGGCGGCAGGTCTCTTGAATTCCTACTTTCAGGTAAACCTCATGAAATCTGACACTTGCACGGAATCCACCCAGGTCATGCGGCCCGGCGTTCTGGTCGGCCGCAGCGCACTGGTTACTGGCGCCGGCTCCGGCATCGGCCGCGGCATCGCCCTGCGCTTGCTGGCGCTGGGCATGGACGTGTTCGGCGTGGGGCGGCGCGAAGAGCCCTTGGCGGAAACCGCCGCAATGGCCGAAAAACTGACCGGCGACTTCAGCCATGCCTGCGCCAATATCCGCGATACCGCCGCCATCGAGGCGCTGATCGCCGAAGTGGGCGAACGCCAGGGCATCGACCTGCTGGTGAACAATGCCGGCGGCCAGTTCTTCGCGCCTGCCGCGCAGATCAGCCGCAAGGGCTGGGATGCGGTGATAGACACCAATCTGAACGCCGTCTTCGTCGTGACCAAGGCGGCCTACCCCTTCCTCAAGGCTCGCCAGGGCGCGGTGGTGAATATCTCGCTATCGGGCGTGGACCGCGGCTCCATGGGAATCGCCCACTCCATCGCCGCGCGCGCCGGCGTGCTGGGCCTGACTCGGACTCTGGCCCTGGAATGGGCCGCTGACGACATCGCGCTCAATTGCATCGGCCCCGGAGCAGTGATCACGGAAGGGCTGGCCGGCGAGGCCGCGCAGGCCATGCTGGACCGCCTGGTCGCCGCCACGCCGATGGGCCGGGCCACATCGATCGAAGAAGTCGCGGAACTGGTTGCCTTCCTGGCCACGCCGGCCGGCCACCTGATGACGGGCCAGCTGCTGCAGATCGACGGCGCCGCGCACCTGGGCAGCGGCCTGCACATGATGGTCACGCACTGACGCCATCCGGCGTTGCCGATGCAACCTGGCATCGGCAACGCCGCCCTTCAAAACCTCGGCGCGCGCTTTTCAATGAACGCGGTAACGGCCTCATGGTGTTCGGCGGTCTTGTGAGCCAGCGCCTGATAGCTAGCCGACAACTCCAGCAAGGACGCCAGGCTGCTTTGCTGGCCTTCGCGCAACAGGCGCTTGGTCATGCGCATGACGCCGCCCGGATTGGCGGCGATCTTCGCGGCCAACGTCTTGGCGGTCGACAGCAGCTCCGCCGCCGGAACCACCCGGCTGACCAGGCCCCAAGCCAGCGCATCCTGCGCGCTGATGGCCTCGCCGGTGTAGGCCATTTCGCTGGCACGGGCCATGCCCACCGCGCGCGGCAGCAGCCAGGCGCCGCCATCGCCCGGCACGATGCCGACACGCACGAAGCTTTCGGCGAACGTGGCCGTGTCGGCGGCGATGCGGATGTCGCACATGCAGGCGATGTCCAGGCCGGCGCCGATGGCCGGGCCGTTGACGGCGCAGATGACGGGCACGTCCAAGCCATGCAGCGCCAGCGGAATGCGCTGGATGCCCTGGCGGTACTCCTCGCAGATGCGCTCCGGGGTCAGGGCATCGTCGAAGTAGCGGCGCATGTCCTTGACGTTTCCGCCCGAGCTGAAGATCGGCCCGGCGGCGGTCAGGATCAGCACCTTCACGCCCGCGTCCTGGCGTATGTCCGCGCACAGCTGCACGATCTCTTCGATGGCGGTGTTGCCGGTCAGCGCATTGCGTGTTTCCGGCTGGTTCATGGTGGCGACGACAATGCCGCCCTCGCGTTCTATCTGAAGAAAGGCCATGCAAGAATCTCCTGAAAGCCGGGCTTACGCCGGGACGTCGGTAATCGTGCGCACCAGGTCCAGGGTCGGCCCTGCGTGCGCGAACAGTGCTGCGCCGGCCACGTCCTGCCAGTAGGCCTCGCTGCCCGCGGTCTGGCGCCAGGCATGCAGACGGCGCGTGTAGAGCTGCAGATCGTATTCTTCCGTAAAGCCGATGGCGCCGTGCACTGCGTGCGCAAGCTCGGCCACCACCAGCGCCGCCTCGCTGCAGCGCGCCTTGGCAACCGCGACCCGCAGCCGGTCCGGCGTCACGCCTTCGGCGTGGCAACCCAGCTGCGCCGCCATGCGCGCGGCGCAGACATGTTCGCTCATGACGGCCAACTGATGCTGGATGGCCTGGAACTTGCCGATGGGCCGGCCGAATTGCTGACGTTCATTGGCGTATTGCAGGGTGCGCTCCAGCACGCTGCCCAGCGCGCCCGCCATCTGCGGCGCGACCACGCAAGCCTGCAAGGTCCGGATATCCATCGACGCATCGATCGGGGCGAGCGGCGCGGCCGCGACCTCGGCCGGGTCCCAGCTCATGGCGGCGTCCAGAGCCAACGCATGCGGCGTGCGGCGCGCCTGCGCGGCGTCCAGCAAGCGCCAGGCCCCGCCGGCCTGCACCAGCACGCTGTCAGCCACCGTGCCGCCACGCACCAACGCGCAATGCCAGGCGCCATCCACCCGTTGCTCGCCGCGCGCCAAGGCGATGCTGCCTGCCGGCCGCTGCGTGGCCGGGAGCAGCGCGCGCGCAATCATGGTCTCTCCCAGCAGCAAGGGCAGCGCGTGGGCACCGCATTGCTCCAGCACGCCGAACACCTGCTCCAGGCTCAGCCCGGAGCCGCCCTCGTCTTCGCCGACCAGCGCATCGGCCAGGCCCGCCGCCTCCAGCTGTTGCCAGATCCTGCGGACAGCGTCGCCGCCCGCCTCGCTGTCGCGTACCGCCTGCGGCGTGCAATGGTCCGCCAGCACCTGGCGCGCGGCATCGGCGTAAAGATCGTTATCGCTCATGTCATGCTCCTTCAGCGCAGGCCCAGGCCGCGCGCGATCATGCCGCGCAGGATCTCGCGGGTGCCGCCTCGCAGGGAAAACGAGGGCGAAGCCTCCGTCACGTATTTCAAGGTCATCAGCAATTCCACCGGAATGTCCTCGGCCTCGCGCGAGTACAGGTCTTCCGCAATCCAGGCCGGGATCATCTGTTCCAACGTGGTGCCCAACTCCTTGACCAACGCCGCCTCCACGATGGGACTGGCGCCGCGCGTCAGTTTCTCCTGCACCGATACCGACATGGCCCGCAGCGGCGTCAGCTGGCCCAGCACCTTGCCCGCCAGCCGCTGCGCCGAGGGCGTGCGATTGGGCGGCAGGCGCGCATAGTCCAGCCATTGATCGAACAGCACGATGCTGGAGTACAAGCGTTCCGGACCGCTGCGCTCGAACGCCAGTTCGGCCGTCACTTGCTCCCAGCCCTGTCCTTCGTCGCCGACCAGCGCGTCCGCGTCCAGCTGCACGTTGTCAAAGAACACTTCGCAGAAGTGGCTGTCGCCCGACAGATCCTCGATCGGCCGAACCGTCACCCCGGGCAGGGACAGGTCGACGATGACCTGGGATAGTCCCTTGTGCCGGTCCTCCGGTCCGCCCGAGGTGCGCACCAGGGCGATCATGTATTGGCAGTGATGGGCATTGGTGGTCCAGATCTTCTGGCCATTGAGCAGCCAGCCGCGGTCGTTGGGCACGGCGCGCGTGCGCACGCTGGCCAGGTCAGACCCCGAGTTAGGTTCGCTCATGCCTATGCAGAAGAAGGACTCGCCCCGGCAGATGCGGGGCACGTGGAAGCGCTTCTGCGCCTCGGTGCCGTACTTGAGGATGAGCGGCGCGCTTTGCCGATCCGCGATCCAGTGCGACCCGACAGGCGCGCCGGCATTGAGGAACTCTTCCACCAGCACATAGCGCGCAAATGCACTGCGTCCACCGCCGCCATACTCGCGCGGCAGGGTCAGGCCGATCCAGCCGCGCTCGCCCACACGCCGGCTGAATGCGGTGTCGTAGCCGCCCCAGGACCGCGCCCGGATATGCGCCGGCATGTCGCGCACGGCCTCCTGCAGGAAGGCGCGGACGGCGGGGCGCAGGGCCTCGTCTTCAGGTGGAATGCGAGTCAGCGGCAACGCAAGTGAATTCAGACTGCTCATCCCAGGACTCCATTGATTCGATGCGTATGCAGGGTCTCGACGCTCAGGCCCAGAAGGCGGGCCAGGACGGCGTCGGTATGCTGGCCCAGCTGCGGCGGCGCGTGGCGGTAGCTCACTGGCGTATCCGACAGGCGGATGGGGCTGGCGACCAGCGGCACTTCGCCCGCCTGCGGATGCGGCATGCTCATGCGCAGGCCCCGCGCCTGGACCTGCGGGTCCTCGAACACGTCCGCGACGCTATTGATAGGCCCGCAGGGCACGCCGTGTTGCTCCAGCAGGGCGATCCATTCGCGCGTGCTGCGGGTGACGGTGATGGCGCGCAAGCCCTCGATCAGTTCGTCGCGATGCGCAATCCGCGCCGCGTTGCGTGCGAAACGCTGATCTTCGGCCCATTGCGGCCGTTCGATGGCTGTGCACAGGCGCGCGAACTGCCCATCGTTGCCTACCGCCAGGATCATGTGCCCGTCCGACGTCGGAAAGTCCTGATACGGCAGCGTATTGGGATGGGCATTGCCCATGCGGCGCGGCGCTTGCTGGCCATACAGATAGTTCATCGCCTGGTTGCCCAGGCAGGCCACGCCGACGTCGAGCAGGGCCAGGTCGATATGCTGGCCGCGTCCGGTGTGCTGGCGCGCCTGCAGCGCCGCCAGGATGGCGGTGCTGGCGTACAGCCCCGTGAGGATGTCGGTCAGCGCCACGCCCACCTTCATGGGACCGCCGCCGGGCGCGCCGTCGGGATGCCCCGTGATGCTCATCAGGCCGCCCATGCCCTGGATCAGGAAGTCGTAGCCGGCGCGATGCGCATACGGACCATCCTGGCCAAAGCCGGTGACCGAGCAATACACCAGCCGCGGATTCAGCTTGCTCAACGAGGCATAGTCCAGGCCGTACTGCGTCAGGCCGCCGGTCTTGAAGTTCTCGATCAGCACATCGCATTGCTGCGCCAGCTGCCGCACCAGCGCCTGCCCTTCCGGCTTGGTGAAATCGATGCTGACCGACTGCTTGTTGCGGTTGGCGCACATGTAATAGGCGGACTCGCCGGTAGGCTGTCCAGCGGGATCGGTCACGTAGGGCGGCCCCCAGGCGCGAGTATCGTCGCCCATGCCCGGCCGCTCCACCTTGATCACTTCTGCGCCCAGGTCGCCCAGCGTCTGGGCGGCCCAAGGGCCGGCCAGCACGCGCGACAGATCAAGGACCTTCACATTCTGCAGGGCTGGTGCCGTCATGGCCGCCTCTTCCTTCATTGTTGGGGGACGTTCGCCTGCTTGACGATGCGCTGCCACAACGCGATTTCCTTCTGCTGGAATTCGTGCATCTGCGCAGGGCCGCCCGTCATCGGCGTGGCGCCCAGGCGTTCATAGAAGGCGCGGGTTTCCGGCAACTTGGATATCCGCGTGAAAAGCTCGGCCAGGCGCGCGGTTTGCTCAGCCGGCGTCTTGGCGCTGACCATCGCGCCGACCCAGGTATAGGCTTCGAATCCGGGCAGGCCGGCCTCGGTCGCCGTCGGCACGTCGGGGGACGTCCCGACACGCTGGTCCGACGCCACCGCCACCACCTTCACGCGGCCGTCCTTGGCCAGTTCCTGCACCGCCGTCACCTCGGCGAAGGTGTAGTCCACCGTGCCCGCGGCCACAGCCATGATGGCTTCACCGGCGCCCTTGAACGGCACATGCACTGTCTTCAGTCTGGCGCTGTCGTTCAGCAATTCGCCCATCAACTGGTAACCGGCCGAACCCGCGCCGAAATTCACCTTGCCCGGATTGGCCTGGGCATACGCGATCAAGTCCTTCAAGGTGCCGTACGGCGCCTGCGGACTGACGGCCAGCATGGCGGGCGAACGCATCATCATGGTCAACGGCGCGAAATCCTTGACCGGGTCGTAGGGCAGCGCCTTGAAGAGCGCCGCATTGACCGCCAGCGTCGAATTGCTGCCAATGAAAACCGTGTACCCGTCCGCCGGCGACGACAGCACGTTCTTCACCGCGATGAAGCCATTGGCGCCCGGCTTGTTCTCCACCACCACCGGCTGCCCGGTCAGTTCCTGAAGCTGGCGGGCGAAATAACGGGCCGAGGTATCGGTGCCGCTGCCTGGGCCGAACGGCACGACGAACTTGATCGGCCGCGAGGGGAAGGTCTCGGCGTGCGCGACGGCCTGATGGCCGGCGGCGCCGAGCAAGGCCACGGCCAACATGGCCGTCAGCATATGTCTGCGGTGTTGCATGGAAGTCTCCTTGGGTGGAAGGCCGGCCGCTCTAGGCGGCGGTCCTGGCCTTATGGTCCAGTGGATGACTTTAGGCGTGCTTGATGGGGGTGTCTAATATTAAGAATTTGAGATTTGATACTAAATCAATATCAGAGAGTCACCGCTGGTGAAGGCAGTCCGTCCCCAGCTCAATGCGCCATCACGCCAAGCTCCTTGATGAGCCCCGGCACAACCGAGTACTCCGCCCGGTACTCACGCGAGAATTCCTCCGGCGAATTGCCTACGGCATCGAAGCCGATGTTCTCCAAATACTTGCCGAACGCCGGATCGCGCACCACCTGCTGCGCCGCCGCCGCAAGCCTTTGCACCACGTCGGCAGGCATGCCGGCGGGGCCGCTCAAGCCGACCCAGGCCTTGTTCTTGAATATGAAGGCGTCGTATCCCGCTTCGGCGAAGGTCTGGACCTCTGGCAGCAGCGCTGATCGCCTGTCGCCGATGACGGCGATGGCCTTGACCTTGCCGTCCGCGACCATGGGCGCGGCAATGCTGGTGGAAGTGAAGGTGAACGCCAGTTGCCCGCCCAGCAGATCGGTCATCGCCGGTGGCGATCCCTTGTAGGGGACTTCAATGAACTTTACCGAAGACTGCCTGGCCAGGCTCTCCATGATCAGCTGCGGGTATGAGCCCGGGCCATATGACCCATAGGCCAGGGGAACCTGCGCGGCCCGGGCCTCCTTGACCGCCCCGGCCAGATCGCCGGCCGGCATGGACTTGTTCGCGATGAGCACAGGGCCTGACGCGGCTATTTTGCTGATCAGCGTGAAGTCCCGCAACGGGTCATAAGGCACCTTCATGGTCACGACCGATGAGATGAGCGCATCGCCCACGCTCAACATCAAGGTGTAGCCGTCGGGCTTGGCCCGGGCGACTTCGGTAGCGCCGATGGTGCTGCCGGCGCCGGGTTTGTTTTCAATCACGACGGGAGCACCGAGCCGCGCGGACATGAGTTCGCCCAGCTTGCGTCCAATGGCGTCGATAGGCGCGCCGGCCGGCGAAGGAACGATCCAGCGGATAGGCCGGTTCGGATAGTCGGCTTGCGCCATGACAGCGAAGCTGCTCAGCGCCATGGTGCAAGCCAGCCCGAATTCCAGTGTTTTTTTGATGGCAGCCATCTTGTCTCCTCCTTGCAGGATCAGGAACTAGTTGTGTGCATCCAGGAACTCGAGCACCACGCGGTTGAACTCGCCGGGTGTTTCGAAGTACGGAGAGTGGCCGGAATCTTCAAAGGTGTACTTCTGGCTGCCAGGCAGCAGCCTCGCGACCAGATGGTGGCTTTCCGGCGTGAGGAAATCATCGTGGCTGCCGCCCGTCATCAGGGTCGGCACGCGGTAGCCCGCGAATTCGGCCGGGTGGATCTTGACGTCGTCGGCCTGCATGGTGAGGGCAAGGAAGCCCTTGGGATTGAGCGCCTTGATACAGCCATACAGGTGCAGCATCTCGGGCCGGGCTTCGACGTTCTTGCGGTTCCAGCCGATGCTCTTGCTGCGCGGGTCATGGCGGCCGTCATCGAAGGTCTTGCCGGCCTTGCGCAGGATCTCCCAGGTCTCGGGCGAATAGGCGGGCGTCGGCGAGCCGCTGATGAACAGCGTCTGGACGCGCTCGGGGTGTTTCACGGCCAGCGGCAGGCCGGCCCATGCGCCCAGCGACTGGCACACGAGGTTCACCTTGCCTATGCCTTCCTGATCGAGTATGGCCAGCACGTCTGCGGGGTAATGGCGCGGATGGTTGCGCTCCGGCGCGCAGGGAGAGTTCTTGAACCCCCTCAGGTCCATCACGATGACCTTGTATTTCCCGGCAAAGAATGGCACTTGCTGGTACCAGCAAATGGTGTTGCCGCCGCCGCCATGGATGAACAGGACGGGCGCGCCGTCGCCATGGGTTTCGTAATAGATGCGGGTGTCGTCGGGTGCGGTTGCGTAAGGCACGGAAAGCTCCTCGGAGGGATCGGTTGATCTAATATCTGCGTGTTGATTTTGTTCGATCCCTTGCGGAAACACCGCGCTCCAAACAGACATCATGGGTGCCGCTCCAGACAACTACCCTCTGCATGTGGACCTGCTGCTGCCAGCCGGCAGGCTGAACGGCCCCATCCATGCCGCGATCGATACTTTCCGCACCGCCAACGGCATTGCCCGCAGCCGCAGCGGGCAAGCGTCCGGCCATGTGGTGACATGGCGCTGCGCGGGCGCAACCTCGCCGGCGGGAACGGACTCTGCATCCGAACACCAATGCTTCCTGCCGCCGGGCGCACCGGATTCGGCAATGGAGCGCGCCATCTTCGTGCCGCCCCTGGAAACGGTCTCGGTGCCGCAGCTGCGCGCCTGCGTGGCAAGCAACGAAGCCGTGCTGCGCGAAATCCGCAGCGCCGTGGCGGACAAGCGCTATGTCTGCGCGGTCGGCACCGGCGTCTGGCTGGTCGCGGCGGCGGGCGTCCTGGACAAGATGCAAGCGCCGGTGCAGTGGGCGTACCAGTCAGGCTTCGCGCGCACCCATCCGGACCTGGCCATCGCCAATGATCCGATTGTCTGGGCCAGCGAGCGCATCCTGCTGGCCGGGACGCCTTCATTGGCCTATGACTGCGTGCTTGAGCTGATGGACCGCACGGGTATCGCCGGACTGGCCGGCGCCTCGCGCGACAAGCTCGTCTTCGATCCCGCGAGGCAGTCCATTGCATCGACGCTGCCCATAGAGAAGGTCAGCGGCCTCACACGCGACAGCCCGCTATATCGGGCAGCCCAATGGCTGCTGGCGCATGCGCAGGAAGCGGTGACGATAGGCGACGCCGCGCAGCATGCGGCCGTCAGCGAGAGAACCCTGGCGCGCCTGTTCAGGATGCACCTGGCGATCACGCCTCATGAATTCCTC
The DNA here is from genome assembly GCF_013267355.1 of Achromobacter pestifer. Classification (NCBI taxonomy): domain Bacteria; kingdom Pseudomonadati; phylum Pseudomonadota; class Betaproteobacteria; order Burkholderiales; family Alcaligenaceae; genus Achromobacter; species Achromobacter pestifer. The sequence continues at coordinate 3,405,840 of NZ_CP053985.1, read as the reverse complement.
ACTGACATACGGATGCGGAAAAGCCAGATGTGGCTGGAGGTGACGCTGCGTTCGGTGGAGGATATTGCCAATGACTGCGGCTATCTGGACGTCGCGGCCTTCCGCCGCGCCTTCAAGCGCAAGTTCGGTCTGACGCCGGCGGATTATCGGCGCGAGTACACGCAGCGCGGTCCGCGCGCGCGGTGGAAGATGGAAAAGTATGGGCGGGAGGCCTAGAGACGGTGGATCATCCGGCATCCAATCGCGTTCCGGCTTAAAATGCGCGGTTTGCCGAAAGAACCGTCATGGCCGTCGCCATGAAGGGCTTTCATCCTTTACAAATAAGTGTGGTGAAGATGAACAAGCCTTTCATTTCGCTGTGCCCGGAAATTACTCGGGCACACGCGCTGACTCTGATGGATTGGTTGGAAGATGAGCGCGTTACCTGCTACCTGAGCGATTCGCGCCACGTCTCCCGCTTCATCGAGCAAGCCATCGATCGGACTCAACTGCCGATCTTGACCCATCTGTTCAACCAGGGCGGCCGGTTCTTCATGGCCTATGACCGGCATGACGTCCCCGTCGGTTTCGTGCGCCTCGTCAAGACCGGCCCGGACTGCGAGATCGTCCTGGTGATCGGAGACAGCGACAACTGGGGCCAAAACCTTGGCGCCAGCACGATCCGCGAAGGCATGAAGCTGGCCTTCCTCGACATGCGAGCCGAGAAGCTCATCGCCAAGATCCATCCGGACAACGCACGCTCACTGAAAACCTTTCTGCGCAGCGGTTTTCTGCTTGAAGGCGAAACGGCGACACTGAAGTCGTTTTCCATAACTGCGGGGCGCTATCTCCGGCTCTTGCGCGAAGGCGCCGTTGGCGACTCCACGGATATCTACATCACTGAAATCGACAAGGCCCGGCTCAAGAGCCTGATCGAACTCGAGCAAGGCCCGACTATTGTCGAACTCGAGCACGAACTAGAGCGGGCCATCGTCGTCAAGCCGCAGCAGGTGGCGCGGAACGTGGTCACGATGAATTCCAGGGCCTTGCTGCAACTGGACGATGAAGAAATGGAAGTGGCCCTGGTCTACCCAGAAGACGCTGACAGCGGCGCCGGAAAGTTTTCCATCTGTTCCGACGTCGGCGCCGCCATCCTGGGCTATCAGGAAGGGGACGCCATCGACTGGCGGATTTCGGACCGAACGCGCCGGATCGGGATCAGGAAAGTGCTTTATCAGCCGGAAGCCGCGGGCGATTTCCACCTGTAGGTTTCCTGGGTTGAATCGGCATGCTACCTACGAAAGCGCTCGATCGTGAGCCCCTCGAGGTCGATTTCAGGCTTGCGACCGCACACCAGATCCGCGACGACTCGGGATGTCCCGCAGGCCTGGGTCCAACCGTTCGAGCCATGCCCGCTATTGAGAAACAGCCCGTCCCAACCCGAGATTCCGAGAATGGGGGGGCCATCCGGCGTCATGGGGCGCAGGCCGGCCCAAAAGGTGGCGTTCTCGTAGTCGATACCATTTGGGAACAGGCTACGCACCACTCGGACCAGCACATCCTTGCGGCCCGCCTTCAATGACAAGTCATGGCCGACCAATTCGGCCATGCCCGCCGCGCGGATTCTGTTGCCCAGTCGGGAAATCATGACCTTGTTGTGTTCATCCATGACCGACATGTTGGGCGCTTGATCAGCATTGATCACCCGCGCGGTAATCGAAAAGCCCTTGAGTGGATAGACGGGAAGCCTGATCCCCAGCGGCGCAAGCAATGCCGGAGCCTGGTTGCCCAAGGCGACAACCGTGGCATCGGCCTTCAGCACGCCGCCAGAGGTCTCGGCGCCCACCACCCGTCCGCCCTCATGCAGCAAGCGCCGCACATCGGTATCGAAGCGGAACTTCACGCCTGCACGCTGAAGCCAGGCGGTCAATGCCTGGCAGAAGATATGGCTATCGCCCGAGGCATCGGACGGCAAATGAAGGCCGCCCGCGATCTTGGCGGTGGCGTCTCGCAAGGCCGGCTCGACCGCCAGCGCATCGCGTCCATTCAACACACCGTGGGGGATGCCGAACTCCTTCAGTGCGCTGGCGGCAATATTGCCGTACTGGCACTCCGCTTCGGTCTGGAATAGCTGCAACACGCCGCCCGCATGGAAATCGAAGCCGATCGGCGTCTCGGCCATCAGCTGTTTCAGGCAAGCGAGGCTATAGTGGGCCACGCGTTGCATGCGCAGTTTGTTGATGCGGAATCGCGGCGCATTGCATTCCATCAGCCATCGCCTGATCCAACGGAGCCTTTCAAATTCCGGCCAAAGCGAAAAGCGCACAGGGGCGTCGGCTTTCAACGCCATCTTCAATACCTTGAGCGGCATTCCCGGCGCAGCCCAGGGCGCGGCAAAGCTCGGACACAAGCCGCCCGCATTGCCGAAGCTTGTTTCCATTCCTGCCGCCGAGTGGCGCTCCACAACTTCGACTTCGTGGCCTTCGCGGCAGAGATAGTAGGCCGTTGCGGCGCCGACTACGCCAGATCCGAGGATGAGAACTTTCATGGGCGTGTTTTTCTTGGTCGATCGTGATATCTGCGGCGTAGTCGGAAGGCGGAGCCCGACGGCGCCACGCCTGACCGGATTCAAGAATAAAGGGTACCGGAGTGAAATTTATTTCATTGTTTTGACGCCAACCCGCGCGAATGGAAAGAAAATTCACCAGCTGTGTTGTTAGCATTGATTGCGCGTTGAATATTCGCAATCGGTCCGGATTCTTGAAATGCGCGAGCCCTGGGCCAGAACCCCGTCAAATCATGTCTGAACAGATTCGCCGCTTCCCCTCGCTCTCTCATTGGGGCGCATACACCGCGGTCACACAAGGCGGCCGGCTGATCGATTGCGAACCGTTCGCCCACGACAGCGCCCCCTCGAGCATCCTGCAATCGATGCCTGCCATGGTCCACTCGCCGCTACGGGTGAACCGGCCAGCCATTCGGAAGGGATGGCTGCGCGATCGGCACTTGTGCGACGGGAGCGAGCGCGGACGTGACGACTATGTAGAGGTCAGTTGGGACGACGCCCTTGCGGCAATCCATTCAGAACTCCAGCGCGTGAGGACAGAGCATGGCAGCGAGGCCATTTTTGGCGGCTCATATGGCTGGTCGTCGGCAGGCCGGCTGCACCATGCGCGCACTCAGACGCACCGGTTCCTGAACGCCGGCGGCGGCTTTACGAATCAAGCGGGAAACTATAGCTGGGGCACGGCGCAGTTCCTGCTGCCCCATGTGATCGGCACCTATACGCCGGTGACGGGCCGCGTGACAGACTGGAACAGCGTCACGAACCATACGCGGCTGCTGATCGCATTCGGCGGCATGCCGTTACGCAATACGCAGATCACCTCGGGCGGCGCCGGGGACCATCCCGTGCCCGGCCAGCTCGAACGGGCGGTGGCGGCGGGCATAGAGTTTGTGGTCATCAGCCCAACCAGGGGGGATGTTCCTCCGGGCGTGCGTGCGCGCTGGATTCCCATTCGTCCCAACACGGACGCCGCCTTGATGCTGGCAATGATCCAGGCGCTGATCGCCGATGGCATCCACGACGAGGAGTTCCTCCAGATCCATTGCGTTGGATTTCCGACCTTGCGCGAGTATCTCGAAGGCAAGACGGACGGAACCCCCAAGACGCCCGAATGGGCCGAGGCGATCTGCGATGTCCCGGCCGATACGATCCGCGCGCTCGCGCGCCAGGCCCGCAACACTCGCACGATGCTGACGTGCGCATGGTCATTGCAACGCGCCCATCGCGGCGAACAGCCGTATTGGGCCAGCATTGCGCTTGCCGCTGCGTTGGGGCATATCGGGCTGCCTGGCGGAGGCTTTGCGTTTGGGCATGCCTCCATGAACGGCGCCGGAAACCCGCGCATGGAGATTGCGGGGCCTGCCATGGAATCGGGGCGCAATCCGACCGGCTCGGTGATTCCTGTTGCCCGGGTCACCGACATGCTGCTGCATCCTGGCCAGCGCTACGAATTCAATGGGCGGGTAGGTACTTATCCGGACATCAAGATGGTGTACTGGGCCGGCGGCAACCCCTTCCATCACCAGCAGGACCTGAACCGCCTCAGCCGGGCATGGAGCCGGCCGCAAACGATAGTCGCCCACGAGATCTGGTGGACTCCCATGGCGCGCCGCTCGGACATCGTGCTGCCAGCCACCACCACGCTGGAAAGAAACGACATCGGCGGGTCGACGCGCGACCGCCACGTGTTCGCCATGCATCAGGCCCTGGCGCCGATCGGCTCCAGCCGCAATGACTTCGACATATACCGGGAACTGGCCGCGCTGGGCGGCTACGAACATGGCTTTACCGAAGGCCGAGGCGAGATGGAGTGGGTGCGGCAAATCTACGAAAGCATGGCCAAGGAATGGCGCGGCAGTGGCTATATGGCCCCTGATTTCGATGCTTTCTGGAGCCGGGGGTTCGTGGAAATTCCCGAGCCTGAAAAACCATTTGTGCTGTTCGAGGAGTTCCGTCGCGATCCCGCGGGCAATCCGCTGCGTACGCCGTCAGGTCGCATCGAGCTGTATTCGGAGAAAATCGCCGGATTCGGTTACGCCGACTGCCCGCCCCACCCCAGCTGGCTGGCGCCGGACGAATGGCTGGGATCACCCAAGGCGGCCCGGTGGCCGCTACACCTGCTCACCCCGCAGCCCGCGGGCAAACTCCATTCCCAAATGGACGGCGGCAAGACATCGGTGGACCTCAAGGTCAATGGCCGGGAGGCTCTGCGCATCGCGCCGTCGGATGCACAAGCCCGGCGCATCGGCCAACATGATCTGGTCAAGGTATACAACGACCGTGGCGCGTGTCTTGCGACCGCGGTTATCGACGCCGATCTCAAGCCTGGCGTGGTGGCCTTGCCCACGGGAGCATGGTTTGACGCTGCCGACGAGAATCTGGAGATCCACGGCAACCCCAACGTGTTGACGATCGACGTGGGCACTTCCCGCTTGACTCAGGGAAGCAGTGCCCAGTCCGCGCTGGTGGAGGTGATGCGCTGGGAAGAAGCCGCACCTTTGGTCCAGGCCCTGGAGGTACCGGCAATCGTCAAATTGGATCGTGCCGCATAGCCGTCTGGCTCGAGGCCGGACGCGGCTTTGCCTCAGCGCTCAGAGCGCCCCTCGATGGGGCGCTCTGGTTCTTGGGAAAGCGCTTCAGTCGGCGGTGATATTGGCCTGTTTGATGATGGCGCTGTATTTGGCCGTCTCGGCTTGGATGTACTGCGCGAAGTCCGCGCTGTTCCTGTAGGAGCTTTCAAAACCGAGGTTGTCGAGCTGCTCCTTCATGCTGGCGGACGTCATGATTTTCTGCGTGGCGACTTCCAGCGTCTTGAGTATCGGCTCCGGCAGCTTGGCGGGCGCCCATAGGCCATACCAGGAATAAAACTCGAAATCCTTCAGCCCGGCTTCGCGCATTGTCGGAACGTCCGGAAGCAAGGGGCTGCGCTTGTCGCCGGTTACCGCCAACGCACGTATCTTTCCCGACTTGACCATGGGCAACGAGGAGAGCATCGGATCGGCCAGCGCGTGAACCTGTCCGCCGATCAGATCGGTCAAGGCAGGGCCGCCGCCTTTATAGAGAACGATCGGGATCTGCAGACCGGAAAGACCGCCTTCATATGCGAACTGCGCGATGGCGAGGTGCCCCGCCGAACCAAAGCCCGTGGTTGCAAAATTGTATTTGTTGGGAGCTGCCTTCACCGCGCCGACGAATTCCTGCACGGTCTTCGCAGGGACATCGTTGTTTACGCCGAATATCAATGCGCCCTGGGCCAGACCGCTGATGGGGGTGAAATCCTTCACCGCATCGAAGGTCATCTTCTTCCCATAAAGCAGCGGGTTGATGTTGTGGATCGAGGCATTCAGGTACAGCGTGTAGCCATCCGGCGCCGCGCGCGCAACCACGCCCGCGCCCACCATCCCCGACGCCCCCGCCCTGTTGTCGATGATGACCGATTGCTTCAGTTCCTCGCCTAGCTTCACGGCAAATATGCGGGCGAGGCCATCGACCGAACCGCCAGGAGGGTGAGGCACCACGATGGTAATCGGACGGCTGGGATAGGAGGCGTCCGACTTCGATTGCGCCTGTACCGCACCCAGCACGGCCAAGCCACCGATAACGGCCGCAATGCCTTTCATGCAAAAGCGGCGAGAACGAAATGGGGTATTACGCATGACGAACGATCTCATTGAAAATGGTTGGGCAACGAGTACCGCTCCCCTCCCCGGACCCGCAATCCATGAAAGAGGGGGGTGTGGAAAGCGGGGATGATCGTAGGCGAATCAGTAGGTGCCTGGATAGGCGCCGCCGTCTATTAAGATATTCTGTCCGCATATATAGCCGGATTGAGCAGCGCAGATATATGCGCAAAGCGCGCCCAATTCCTCGGGCTCGCCGTAGCGGCCAGCAGGATTGTTGGATCCGCGCTCCGTCCACAGCTGTTCAAAACTCTTGCCGCCTGGCTCCAGCATTCCTTCTATGTGATGCCGCTGCGCATCGGTGGCGAAGACGCCTGGAAGCAGGTTGTTGATGGTGACGTTGTGCCGCACCGTCTGGCGGGCCAGGCCCGCAACAAAACCCACCAGGCAGGAGCGCGCGCCATTGGAAAGGCCGAGTTCAAGCTGCGGCGTTTTGACGCTGCGTGAGACGATGTTCACAATGCGGCCAAAGCGGCGGTCCATCATGCCGTCAACGACCCGCCGGATCATGTCGATCGGCCCGAGGGCCATGGCGTCCAGGGCCGCATGCCAGTCGGACTGGGTCCACTGGCGAAAATCGCCGGGCGGCGCCCCGTCCGCATTGTTGACCAGGATATCGGGCGCGGGGCACGCCGCAAGCGCCGCCTCCCGCCCTTCGTCCGTGGTGATATTGGCAACCGCATAGCGAACCCGGGTTCCCGTGGCCGCCGTGATTTCATCAGCCGCCTTGGCCAGCGTGCCTTCCGTGCGCGCCGCAATGGTCACGTTGACGCCTTCGCTCGCCAACTGATGGGCGCAGGCGCGGCCCATTCCCTTGCTGCCGCCGAAAACCAGCGCATGGCGGCCTCGAATTCCCAAATCCATAGCGTTTCCTATTGCAAAGGCGCAGCCCAAGCCATGACATGAAATGGCCGGAAAGGAGTTCCGTCATCAGGAAGCCGCAAGGCGGACACTCTTCCGACACGCGTCCTTTCCGGACTCGTCCTGCAAGGGATCAGGCGGCCTTCAGCTGCAGCGAATTCCAGCCGTACTTCTTGTCGAGGCCCAGCGCCTTGACCGCGCGCAGGCCCTTGAGCAAGGGCTCTCCTTCCAGCGCGCGCAGCGGCTTGCGCAGTTCGCCTGCCGGCAGGCCCACGGCCTTCATCAGCGATTTGATGGCCACGGGGTTGATGGCCGAGTACGAGTAGTGCAGCAATTGCAGATTACGCAAATAGGACTCACGGAAGCTGAAGCTGACTTCGGGCGACGTCCAGGGCTGGGAAATCTCGGTCAACTCTGCTGGCGCAATGTTGCCGGTCATGTTGGCCGTGCCATGGCCGCCCAGGCTCATGGTCGGCACGACCAGGCCCAGATTGGGCGAATCGCAGCACATCACGGATACGTCGGGCGCGCCATATAGCACCTGCGCCACCTGGCCCACGCGCGTGGTGGATTCCTTGTGGACCACGTAGTTCGGGTGCTTGAAGATGCGCAGCAGCTGGTCCCAGTGCAGGTCGCTCTTGACGCGCGGCGGATTGTTGTAAATGCCCAGCGGCAAGTCAGTGGCGTCGGCGATTTCGAGGAAATAGCTTTCGATGTCCGATTCGGAGGCGCAGATGTAGGCGGGCGCGGCCAGAATGGCGCCATCGGCGCCGTTGGCCCGCGCAAAGCGCAGGTAATCCATGGTGGCCTCGGTGTTGTTGCCGGTGCAGCCATAGAAGAGCTTCATCTTGCCGGTCTTCATCTTCGCGGTTTCGACGATGATGTCCTGACGCTCCTTTTGCGACAGCATGGAAACCTCACCCGTGGACCCCATGATGAGCACGGCGCTGGTGCCGTTGTCTTCCTGGAACTTCAGCAGTTCGCGGAAGGCTTCGTAGTCGGGGCTGCCGTCCTTGTTGAAGGGCGTAATCAGGGCCACGAAGGACCCGGTGATCTTCATCTTGCTCATGTATATCTCCAGTAATGGCAGAGTCAAAAATGGGTGAGGCTCAAGCCGAGCGGGCGACGTCTTTCCGAGTATCTTGCTGCTGCGCAGCCTGGCAGGCAACCATCGCAGCCAAACCCTGCTTCAGATCGGCGATCAGGTCTTCCGGGTCCTCCAGCCCCACATGCATGCGTACTGCCTTGCCCTTGTGAGGCCAGCGATCGCCGTGGTGCTTTCCCGGACTGAACGGTATGGCCAGGCTTTCATATCCGCCCCAGGACACGCCGATTCCGAAATGATGCAATGTATCGACAAAGGCGGCGACTGATGCATCATCGCTTGCGCGCAGGACTACCGTGAAAAGCCCGCTCGCCCCCCTGAAATCACGCTTCCAGATGGCATGACCCGGATGCGACGGCAGCGCTGGATGCACCACGGCCTCGACCTCGGCTTGCTGCTCCAGCCACTGGGCCACGCGGATTCCCGACGCCATATGCTTCTGTAGCCGCACGTCCATGGTGCGCAGCCCGCGCAACGCCAGGAAGATATCGTCGGGACTGGCCGTCTGGCCCATTTCCTGCGTCGTCTCCTTGACCTTGGGCCAGGCGGCTTCGTTGCAGGTCACCACGCCAAGCATGGCATCCGAATGGCCCACGATGTACTTGGTCGCGGCGTGGATAGACACATCGACGCCATGCTCGAAGGCCTTGAAGAACAATGGCGTGGCCCAGGTATTGTCCATGACGACAAAGGCGCCGCGCGCGTGCGCGGCGGCCGCGATGGCGGGAATATCCTGGATTTCGAGCGTTTCGGAACCCGGTGATTCGACAAATACGACGCGCGTATTGGGCTGCATGAGCGATTCGATGCGCTTGCCGCAAGCAGGGTCGTAGACCTGTACTTCAACCCCGAAACGGCTGAGCACGCGATCGAGGAAGGAGCGGGTCGGGGAATAGGCGCTATACGACACCAGGATATGGTCGCCGGCCTTGAGCAAGGCGGTGAGCGCCGTGGCGATGGCCGCCAGGCCCGAGGGAAAGACCAACGAGCGGTGGCCGCCTTCCAGGGCAGCCATGGCTTCCTCGAACGCGTGGGCGGTGGCGGTTCCATAGCGGCCATAGGTGGTGGCGCCCGGCTCTTGCGCGGCGCGGGCGCGCTTCATGCCTTCCCATTCCGCCATGCTGCCCGCGAGTATCGTCGATGCCCTGCAGATGGGGGTATTCACCAGGCCACCAAAACGTTCCGGATGCCGGCCTGCGCTGACGAGTTGAGTGCTTTCCCTCATGAACTTCAATCTCCGTGGATGCACGGCCAGCGCTTCCACGGGAAGTCGGTGGCCACTGATGACGTGATCAAGTCTATGAGGAGAGTGGGTGAAAACTCTTCGATTTTTTACCCCTTCCGGAGGAAAAAAGAGAAAAATAATCACCGCCGAACCCTGACAATCTGACGCAGGCGGACTGGCTATGCCGGGTCAGGCCCGGCACGGATGAAAGGCCTCAGCTTCGGACAGCGGAGCGCGCGCGTTTCGGCCTGCTTGCGTTGAGGGAGCTCCACCGGCCCGCGCGCTCTTCGATGATAGTGGGAAAAATCTCCAGGCAAAGCTTGTGAAGCGAACGGACGAACGGATTCGATTTCAGGAACATGGCTTCGCCGAAATAGATGGGAATCCTCGGCGCATTGGGAAGCGCGATACAGTTCAGGCGCCGATCCGACTCGTCGATGCACCAGGTGGGCAGCAATGCGAAGCCCAGGCCTTCATCGACGCAACGCTTGACGCTCATGCTGGTCGAGGTAGACACCGCGACCTTGGGCTGCTCGTTGCCGACCGACAAATAGTCCAGTGCGATATTGCGGAGCATCTGGCCGGGTTCATATGTCACCAGCGGCCGTCCAAGCGCCCATTCCGGAACAGCCTTCTCATCGGCTGGCGCGGGCCAGCTCGACGGGAACGCCAGCGCTGGCTGATAGTGGCAGAGCACGCGTTGCGGAATCACGGTGTCGCCAAAATAGCGCTCGCTCAAACAGACATCCAACGAGCCGTTGCGGATCAGCTCTGGCAGCGAGACGTCCTTTTCGTAGCCGACGATCTCGACGTCGGGATACATCCGCCGAAACTTCGTCAGCACCGGCGGCAGCAGGTAGTAGAAGATCGCGTGCGGCATCCCGATACGGATGACTGGCCGCTCCTTATCGATCAAGCTGCCCAGGCGCGTCAGCATGACATCGAATTCCGGCGCCAGCAGCCGGTAAAGGCTGGTGCCGCGCGGCGTGAGCTTGATCGACTTGGCGCCGCGCCCAGCCACCACCAGCTTCTCGCCGACGCGCTGCTCGAGGCGCCGGATGTGGTTGGCCACCGATTGGTAGGTGATGTTCAACCGGCGCGCCGCGGCGGAATAGGTGCCCTCCTGTGCGACGAGGAAAAAAGTCTGCGTGAGAGTAAGGTCCACCTCTTGCATCGCGCCTCCGGCTTGCCGGTTCAAATATAAAATTTCTTGTAAGTCTGGCCTGATGAATTGTATCGCCCCAAGCTGAGGCGACCTATAACATCGACCTCAGGTTTGGCCTCCGAACCGCGCGGCAGCACCGGCCTTCTGGATATGCTCGCCACGCAAAAGGGAGGGTAAGTTGAGTGAGCCATGGACAAGAAAGATCGGTGCATCCTCGCGTTGCTTCAGACAGATGCGCGCCTCTCGAACAATGAAATCGCGGAACAGGTCCACCTGTCGCCGACCGCGTGCTGGAAGCGGATTCAGCACTTGCAGGCGTCCGGCCTTATTCGCCGACAGGTTTGCCTGTTGGACAACAACAAGGCGGGGCTGGGCGTAACGGTATTCGTATCGATAAAGACGAACCGCCATGACCTCAATTGGCTTGAGAAATTCTCGCTCGGCGTCAAGGATATGCCGGAGGTCATGGAGTTCTATCGGATGACCGGCGACACCGACTACCTTCTCAAGGTGGTGGTGCCCGATATCGCCGGGTTCGATTTCGTCTACAAGAAGCTCATCCAGGTCGCTGAACTGTTCGACGTCAGTTCGAGTTTTGCGATGGAGGAGCTCAAGTACACCACGGCGTTGCCGCTAGACCATCTTTGATTCGCAAGCGCGGCAAGCCTCAGCCAAGGAAACTACGTCCCAAAGAGAGGAATTGGATGTGGTGCGCAATTGGAGCGGGTGATGGGAATCGAACCCACGCTTGAGGCTTGGGAAGCCGCCGTTCTACCATTGAACTACACCCGCTCGGGTGTCGTGCCCTCGGCGCAAAGCCGAAGCAGAGGCGGCGATTATAGCGCGCCTTTTTTCATCGCCGCAGCCGACCGCCGCCCTGCGCCGGACGCTCTCAGCCTGAAGGCCGTAAATATGTCCCCAATTTAGTGCATCTGGGCGACAGCGGCCCGCCGGACCTGCCACTACAATCCGGGCTATGAATACGAACACCCCCGAGAACAACCCCGCAGCCGCCTCGGGCCCGGCTGCCGCAAGCCCCCCCGCAACGCCCGGCAGCGAGGCTGCGCCCGCCGCCGTTTCCCCGGAAACGCAAGCGGCGCTGGCCAGTACCGCCCACGCCCCCAACAGCCCGGGCGCGACCCATATCCGCAGTTTCGTGCATCGCCGCGGCCACATTACGCAGGGCCAGCTGGCCGCGCTCGAGCGCCTGATGGGCCAATGGTCCATTCCCTATGCGCCGCGCCGCCTGGATACCGCCGCCGCCTTCGGCCGGCAGGCCCCGACGGTGCTGGAGATCGGCTTCGGCATGGGCGAGACCACCGAGAAGATCGCGCTGGCGCGTCCGGACGACAACTTCCTGGGCGTGGAGGTGTTCAACGCCGGCGTCGGCTCGTTGCTGCGCCGCATTGAAGACTCCAGCATCCCGAACCTGCGCATCGTCCAGCACGACGCGGTGGAAGTGGTGCGCGACATGATCGCCCCCGATTCTCTGGCCGGCGTGCATATCTATTTCCCGGATCCGTGGCCCAAAAAGCGCCACCACAAGCGCCGCCTGATCCAGCCCGCGTTCATCGCGCTGCTGGCCAGCCGCATTGCACCGGGCGGCTACATCCATTGCGCCACCGACTGGGAAGACTACGCGGTGCAGATGCTGGAAGTGCTGGGCAACGAGCCGCAACTTGCAAATACCGCCGACGGCTACGCGCCGCGCCCCGATTACCGCCCCCTGACCAAATTCGAGAACCGCGGCCTGCGCCTGGGCCACGGCGTCTGGGACCTGATCTTCAAGCGAGTCGCCTGATGCTATATCCGCCCATCGAACCCTACCGCCAAGGCACGCTGGACACCGGCGACGGCCACCAGATCTACTGGGAACTCTGCGGCAATCCGCAGGGCAAGCCCGCCGTATTCCTGCATGGCGGCCCCGGCAGCGGCTGCTCGCCCGTGCACCGGCAGCTGTTCGATCCGCAGCGCTACAACGTGCTGCTGTTCGATCAGCGCGGCTGCGGCCGTTCGCAGCCCCACGCCAGCCTGGAGAACAACACGACCTGGCATCTGGTGTCCGACATCGAGCGTCTGCGCACCGAAGTCATGGGCGCGGAAAAATGGCTGGTGTTCGGCGGGTCCTGGGGTTCGACGCTGGCGCTGGCCTATGCACAAACGCACGTGTCGCACGTCAGCCAGCTGGTGTTGCGCGGCATTTTCGGGCTGCGCCGGGCGGAAATCCAGTGGTTCTACCAGGAAGGCGCGTCGTGGCTGTTCCCCGACCGTTGGGAAGAGTACCTGGCGCCGATTCCGGAAGACGAGCGCGGCGACCTGGTGGCGGCCTATCACAAGCGCCTGACGGGGGGCGATCCGGCCGAGCAGTTGCGCGCGGCCAAGGCCTGGAGCAAATGGGAAGACAGCACCATCACGCTGCTGCCCAGCCCGCGCCATCAGCAAAGCCATGCCGCCGACCGCGCCGCGCTGGCGTTCGCGCGCATCGAGAACCACTATTTCGTGAACCGCGGCTTCATGGAAGAAGGCCAGCTGATCCGCGATGCGCACAAGCTGCGCGGCATTCCCGGCACCATCGTGCAGGGCCGCTACGACGTCTGCACGCCCGCGCGCACCGCCTGGGACCTGCACCGCGCCTGGCCCGAGGCCGAATTCCACCTGGTCCCGGATGCGGGCCATGCGTTTGACGAACCCGGCACGTTGGCGCGGCTGATCGCCGCCACCGACGGCTATGCGCGATAACTGAGGAGACCTGCATGCACATCACCCTGAACGGAGACGCACGGGAGTTTCCCCTGGACACGACCGTGAACGAATTGCTGGAAGCCCTGGGCTATGCCGGCAAGCGCGTGGCCGTGGAACGCAACGGCGAAATCGTGCCCAAGAGCCAGCACGCGCAAACCGCGCTGAGCGACGGCGACCAGGTCGAAATCGTGGTCGCGGTGGGCGGGGGCTGAAGCCCGCGCCGCACTGAAAGCTGTAAAGACAAGGGCCGCTGCGATAGCGGCCCTTGTCGCATGTAGCCGCGCGCCGGATGCGGTTTAGGCCCAGCGCGGTGCATTCCCTGCAAACTGACCAGCATTCTTGCGTAGTCTGCCGGCAGGCTAGCAACCTGTTACACGTTAACCCCTCGTCGCGCGGGGAATGTGCGAGTCATAATCGTTCCTGCTGGTTTCTTACTCTTGTCTTGCTGTTGTTCTAGCGTTGCACATCGCCCCGTGGGGCAGAGGAGGCATCATGAACACCGCGGTCATCATCAACCTGATCATCCAGCTTGTCGCCGGCGCAGCCGGAGGCAATGGCCTGGGAAAGATGCTCCAGCAGTTCAACCTGGGTCCGTTGGGCAATACCATCGCCGGCGCCATCGGCGGCCTTGCAGGCGGTTCCTGGCTGGCCCCGATGATCACCGCGGGAGCCAGCGCGGCGGCGGCAAGCAATACCGGCATGGATCTTTCAGCGATAGTCAGCAGCGTGGTGGGCGGCGGCGTCGGCGGCGCCGTGCTGACCTTGATCGCAGGCGTCGTGCGCAAGATGTTCATGGGCCAAAAGCCCTGATGGCACTTTGTTTTCTCACCGCAACATAGATAAAGGAAACACTATGGGTCTGCTCAATTTCATCAAGGACGTTGGAGAAAAGCTCTTCGGCGCCAGCGAGGCCAAGGCCGCGACGGCGGACGAATTGAAGAAAGAGCTGGATAAGCACGGCCTGAATGCCGACGGCCTGCAGATCTCGGTCGACGGCGACAAGGTCACGGTGGCGGGCGAGGCCCTCAGCACGGAAGCGGCGGAGAAGATCACTCTGGCGCTGGGCAACACCGTGGGCGTGGCCCAGGTGGACAACCAACTGAAGGTGAAGCAGGCCACCCCGGAAGCCAAGATGTACACGGTGCAGAAGGGCGACAACCTGTGGAAGATTGCCGAAGCGCAATACGGCAAGGGTCAAGGCGCGAAGAACAACCTGATCTTCGAAGCCAACAAGCCCATGCTGACCAGCCCCGACAAGATCTACCCGGGCCAGGTGCTGCGCATCCCGCCCCTGTCCTGATCACCGGCGGACATCGGACAGGCCGGAAGGCACCCATGCGCTTTCCGGCTTGCATCGCGGCAGGCGCCCCCTGCTAGCCGCGATCACTTGGCCAGACGCAATGTCTGGCCATTTTTTTCCCGCCTCTCCAATGAAAAATGCCCCAACAGGGGCATTCCAGTCCTGCACAAGAAGGGCTTTTTTCCGCGGGACCGTCCCTGGGAAGAAGCGCCCCCTTGGAGGCAGGAAGCGCACGCGATACGCGCGCCGTGTGGGGGCATCACTTCATTCCAAAGCGGCCCAAACCCTTCATGCCGCCCATGGCGCGCATCATCTTGGCCATGCCACCCTTCTTCATCTGCTTCATCATGCCCTGCATCTGGTCGAACTGCGCCAGCAGACGGTTGACCTCTTGCACCGGCACGCCGGAACCGGCCGCGATGCGGCGCTTGCGCGAGGCCTTGATGAGTTCGGGTTTGGCGCGTTCGGCCGCGGTCATGGAGTTCAGGATGCCTTCGGTGCGGCGCAATTGCTTTTCAGCCTGGCCGCCTTGCAGCTGGCCGGCGGCCTGCTGGAACTGGGCCGGCAGCTTTTCCAGCAACGAGCCCATGTCGCCCAGCTTCTTCACCTGACCCAGCTGGTCGCGGAAGTCGTTCAGGTCGAACTTGTTGCCCGACTTGATCTTCGCGGCCAGCTTCTGGGCTTCGGCGATGTCGATGTTCTTCTGCGCCTGCTCGACCAGCGACACGATGTCGCCCATGCCCAGCACGCGCTGCGCCATGCGCTCGGGGTAGAACGGCTCCAGGCCGTCCAGCTTTTCCGAGACGCCGACGAATTTCAGGGGCTTGCCGGTGACGTGGCGCACCGACAGGGCCGCGCCGCCGCGGGCGTCGCCGTCCAGCTTGGTCAGCACCACGCCCGTGAGGGGCAGCGCTTCCGCGAAGGCGCGCGCGGTGTTGACCGCGTCCTGGCCCTGCATGGCGTCGACCACGAACAGCGTTTCGACCGGTTTGACCAGGTCATGCAGCGCGCGGATCTCGCGCATCATGGCTTCGTCGATGCCCAGGCGGCCGGCCGTGTCCAGGATCAGCACGTCATAGTGATGGCGGCGCGCATGGTCCACCGCGTTGCGGGCGATGTCCTCGGGCTTCTGGCTGGGGTCGGACGGCAGGAAGTCCACGCCCACCTGGGCTGCCACGCTCTTCAGCTGATCGATAGCGGCCGGGCGATAGACGTCGGCGGACACCACCAGCACCTTCTTCTTGCCGGTCTTGCGGCCGTGCTGGGTGTGCTGGCCTTCGCTGAGCCAGCGCGCCAGCTTGCCGGTGGTGGTGGTCTTGCCGGCGCCCTGCAGGCCGGCCATCAGGATGACGGCGGGCGGCTGCACCGCCAGCGACAGTTCGCCGGAGTCGGCGCCCAGGTCGCCGCCCATCAGGGCGGTCAGCTCCTTGTGGACCACGCCCACCAGGGCCTGGCCCGGGCTGAGGCTGCTGGAGACTTCTTCGCCCAGCGCTTTTTCCTTCACACGCGCGACAAATTCGCGCACGACGGGCAGCGCCACGTCGGCTTCCAGCAGCGCCATGCGCACTTCGCGCAGCATCTCCTGGGTGTTGGCCTCGGTCAGGCGGGCTTCCCCGCGCAGCGTCTTGACGACGCGCGACAGGCGTTGAGTTAGGTTATCGAGCATGAGAGGCGTTTCCGCTTAAACTAGTTGATTGAACGGTGGCCGCAGGCGCGGATTCTGCGCTTTCGGGCGGCATGCGCCCCAAGGCCCCATCCAGACAACGGTTTCTATGTCACTAGGCATTGTATTTCACACGGCGGCTGCCTTGGCGTACGCAGTGCTGGGAGGGTCGCTTTGGATCCGCCTGGCCCGCGGCGGCGGCGTGGAACAGACCGGCAAAATCGCCCGCCTGTGCCTGCTGGGTGCCCTGGTTCTCCATGGAATCGGGCTGCAACAATCGATGCTGGGGGCCCAGCATCTGTTCATCGGGTGGGCGCTGGCCCTGTCCGCGGCCATCTGGCTGGGCATGGTGGTGTTCTGGCTGGAAAGCCTGCTGGTGCGCATCGATGGCCTGCAATTGCTGCTGTTGCCCGCCGCCACCATCGCCAGCGGCCTGGCCGCGCTCTTCCCGCAGGGGCAGTTCGTGCCCCACGCCAATGACACCTGGCTGCGCGTCCACCTGCTGATCGCCCTGGCGGCCTATGGCCTGATCACCATCGCCGCGTTGCACGCCATGATGATGGCGCTGCTGGACCGCCACCTGCATCGCCCGCTGGAAGCTCCCGCCGAACGCAGCATCATTGGCCGGGTGCTGGATTCCCAGCCGCCGCTGCTGGTGCAGGAACAACTGCTGTTCCGCATCATCTGGATCGGCTTCATCGTGCTGACCCTGGCCGTGGGCACGGGTTCGGTGGCGTCCATGAAGCTGACTGGCAAGATCCTGCCGTTCGACCACAAGACTGTGTTCACGTTGCTGTCGTGGCTGACTTTCGGGGTGCTGCTGGCGGGCCGTCACATCTGGGGCTGGCGCGGCCGTGTCGCCCTGCGCTGGACATTGACGGGTTTCGGGTTCCTGATTCTGGCCTATACCGGCAGCCGGTTCGTGCTGGAAATGATTCTGCATCGAGGTTGAAGTGGGCAAGTTGCTGTTCTGGATTGTTCTTATCATCCTGGTGCTGTTCGTGGCCCGTCTGGCCGGCCGCATGGCGGCGGCGCGGCAAGCCGGCCAGCAGGGCGCGAAAAAGGCCAAGACCGATGCCCGCGGATCCAAACCGCCGGAATCCATGGTGCGTTGCGCCCACTGCGGCATCCATCTGCCCCGCTCCGAAGCCTTGCAGCAGAACGGCCAGACCTGGTGCAGCGCGGAACACGCGCGCCTGGGCCCCGCCCGGCACTGATCCGCCCGATTAGAGGCTTGCCGCCCGGCACGGCATAATGCGTGTTGGAAACCACACGCATGCTCTCTTCCCATGGCCTTGCTTCTGGATCGTCATGGCTGGCTGGCGCCGGCCCCGGGTGTTTCGCTCATGCCCTCCCCCAACTGCGACGTGCGCCCCGCCGGCGCGCAGGTGTCGCTGCTGGTGCTGCATAACATCAGCCTGCCGCCGGGGCAATTCGGCGGCCCTGAAGTCGCCGGACTGTTCCTGAATACGCTGGACTACGGTTCGCATCCCTGGCTGGAACGGCTGCGCGGCCTGCGTGTGTCGGCGCATTTCTTCATCCGCCGCGATGGCAGCATCATCCAGTTCGTTGCCACCGACGAGCGCGCCTGGCATGCGGGCGTCTCGCGCTTTGCGGGCCGTGAACGCTGCAATGACTTCTCCATCGGCATAGAGCTTGAAGGCACGGATACCCTGCCCTATGACGACGAACAGTACCTGGCGCTGCGCAAGCTGACGCCGGCCCTGCGCGCACGCTATCCGCTGGCGGCCGCCTGGGGCCACGAACACATCGCCCCTGGGCGCAAGACCGACCCAGGGCCCGCTTTCAACTGGACGCGCTTTGCGCGCGACAGCGGCTTTGCCCGGCGGCAGTTGCCGCCCGTCTGACACTACAAGGACTGGTCATGTTGAAGATCTGGGGACGCCTGACGTCCGTCAATGTTCAGAAAGTCATGCTGGCTGTGCGCGAGCTGGCCCTGCCGCACTCCTTCACGCAGGCGGGCGGCCCGTTCGGCGTGGTCGACACGCCCGAATTCGCCAAGCTCAATCCCAACCGCACCGTGCCCCTCATCGACGACGGCGGCTTCGTGCTGTGGGAATCGAACGCCATCGTGCGCTATCTGGCCGCGCGCTACGGCGCGGGCAGCCTGTGGCCGGAAGACGTCTGCATGCGCGCGGACGCAGACCGTTGGATGGACTGGCAGGCCACCGAATGGCAAGGCGTCATGGGCCCCGCGTTCCTGGGCCTGATCCGCACGCCCGAGGACAAGCGCGACCGCGCCGCCATCGAAAACTCGGTCAAGCGTTCAAATGCGCGCGCCCTGATCCTGGATCGGGCCTTGCAAGGCCGCGAGTTCATTGTCGGCCGCCACCTGACCATGGCCGACATCGCCCTGGTCTGCTCTGCCCACCGCTGGCTGGCCCTGCCGATCGAGCGTCCCGAGACGCCAGCGCTGTCGGCCTGGTACCGCCGCGTCATGATGCGTCCGGCCCCGCAGGGCGTGCTGACGCTGCCGCTGGAATAAGGCCCAGACGCAGGGCCGCGGCCTCAGCCGCGGTCCACCTTCCAGCCGAGTTCGGCTGAAATACCCGCAGCGACGCCCTGCACGACGACAACCATGTCGCGCATGCGCTCCAGCGACATGTAGGGCACCGTGCTGGACACGCTGATCGCGGCGACGATGCCGCTGGAAGCGTCGCGCACCGGCGCCGCCACGCAGCGGATCGACGGTTCGTTGTCTTCAAGGTCGAACGCATACCCCTTGGCGGCATAGTCGCGCATGCGGTCGCGGAAAGCTTCCCAGGTCTGGCTGCCGCCGGGCGCGCGCGACGATACCGGCGCGCCGACGCGGTACAGCGCCTTCCATTGCGGTTCTTCGGTATCCAGCAGCAGCGCCTTGCCCACGCCAGTGGCCGCCAGCGGCATGCGGTGCCCGACGCGCGAACGCATTTCCAGCCCCTTCTTGCCGGGAATCTTTTCCAGGTAAAGGACCTCGTCGTTGTCGCGCACGGCGAGATGGATGGTATCGCCCGTCTGCTCCGCCAGGCTGTCCAGGTAGGGGCGAGCCAGCGTCGCCATGGGAAAGGCCTCACGCGCCTGGAAGCCCAGTTCGATCAGCTTCGGCCCCAGCACATAGCCCACGCCGGGCAGGGACCGCAGATAGCGTTCCTGCACCAGGCAGCTGGCCAGACGGTGCGTGGTGCTGCGCGCCACGCCGATGCGAGCGCAGATTTCCTTCAAGTCGCGCGCGCCGCCGGACACGGCCTGCACCACCGCCAGGCCGCGCATCAGCGTCTGCGTGCCCGCGGGCGCGGCGGCATCGGGATCCAGGGTGGGCGTACGGTCGGGATTCTGCGTAGAGGTCATGAAAGCGGAGCCGGGCAACAAAGAGAACGAGTGCAAGCATAACCGCCGCGATCGCGGCGGGATGCGGGGAAAAGGCGCGTTTTCCGAACGATTCCCCCGGAGGACGCGCGGGATGGAGAAATAGTGCTACCTCACCATTTATTCCCTGTATGTGGGATTTAATTCTATATTTTGAGATTTTTCAAGCACTGATCTAGAATTTTTCCCATCGCCCGCCGCACGCTCACCAACGTCCGGCGGGCCTGAAACAACAAGGTCCGCAGAACCCTACCGCCGCGCCAGCCTCACCGCGCGGAGGCAACCCGGTTTGCGGCCAGAAACGAGACAGCTTCTGATGACTACCGGATCTCCCGCCCGCGCGGCGCTCATCGCGCTGGATTGGGGCACCTCCTCGCTGCGCGCCTACCGCCTGGATGCCGCCGGCCGCACGCTGGATACGCGCCATCTGCCCTGGGGCATCATGCGCCTGCCCCAGCCGTTGCAGGACGGCGCCGCCACCACCGCCCTGTCGGGCTTCGAACTGGCCTTCGAACAGGCCTGCGGCGATTGGCTGCGCGCCGAGCCTTCCCTGCCGGTGATCGCCTGCGGCATGGTCGGCAGCGCCCAGGGCTGGAAGGAAGCCGCCTACCTGGACGTGCCCGTCGACCTGCAACGCATCGGCACGCTGCTGACCGAGGTCCGACGCGATGGCGGTCCTTCCCTGCATATCGTGCCCGGCCTGATCCAGCGCCATGGCCTGCCCAACGTCATACGCGGCGAAGAGACCCAGGTCGTCGGCGTGATGGCGGACCCGGCGACGCGCAGCGCGGACAGCGTCCTGATCGGCCTGCCCGGCACCCACTCGAAATGGGTCAGCGCCCGCCGCGGCCGCGTCACCCACTTCGACACCTTCATGACCGGCGAGGTCTATGCCGCGCTGCGCGGCCACACCATCCTGGGCCGGACCATGGCCGACGCCGCCAGCGCCGACATGGCCGCCTTCGAGCGCGGCCTGAAGGTCGCCGGAGCGCCCGCCGGCCGCGCGGGCGTGCTGTCCACCATCTTCAGCACGCGCGCGCTCGGCTTGACCGGCGAACTGGCGCCCGAATCGCAAGCCGACTATCTGTCTGGCCTGCTCATCGGCCACGAAATCGCGGCGCTGGCCGACATGTTGCAACAGCAGGGCGAACTGCCCCGCATCGTGCTTTGCGGCGATCCCGCGCTATGCCGCCGCTATATCCAGGCCATGCAGCATTACGGCTTGGGCACGCCCGAAGAGGCGCAGAACGCCACCGAGCGCGGCCTGTGGCACCTGGCCGTCTGCGCCGGGCTGGTCGCCTCGCCCCCCACGGAATAGGAACCGAACATGAACCATCCCGGTCTGCAAACCGCCATGGCCCACTGCGGCCTGATCGCCATCCTGCGCGGCATCGAGCCCGCCGAGGCCGAAGCCATAGGGCAGGAACTCTATGCCGCGGGCTTTCGCCTGATCGAAGTGCCGCTGAATTCGCCCGATCCGTTGGAAAGCATCCGCGCCATGCGCGCGGCGCTGCCCACCGACTGCCTGATCGGCGCGGGCACCGTGCTGGATCCCGAGGACTGCGCCCGCGTGCAGCAGGCCGGCGGCGAACTGATCGTCATGCCGCACAGCGACGCCGCCGTGATCCGCCGGACCAAGCAACTGGGCATGGCCTCCTGCCCCGGCGTGGCCACGCCCACCGAAGCGTTCGCAGCCCTGGCGGCCGGCGCCGATGTGCTGAAGATGTTCCCGGCCGAGCAGCTCGGCCCGGCCGTGCTGAAGGCCTGGCGCGCCGTGCTGCGCCCGCCGATCGCGCTGGCGCCCGTGGGCGGCATCACGCCCGACAACATCGCGATTTACGCCCAGGCGGGCGCCAGCGGCTTCGGCCTGGGCTCCGCCTTGTACAAACCCGGCCTGTCGGCCGCCCAAGTCGGCCAGAACGCGCGCGCATTCATCGCAGCCTGGCAACGCGCCTATCCCGCCCAGGAGACCCAAGCATGAAGATCACCAAGCTCACCACCTACATCGTGCCGCCGCGGTGGTGCTTCCTGAAGATTGAAACGGACGCCGGCATCGTCGGCTGGGGCGAGCCCGTCGTCGAAGGCCGCGCGCATTCGGTCGCCGCTGCCGTCGAAGAGCTGTCCGACTACCTGATCGGCAAGGATCCGCGCAACATCGAAGACCATTGGACCGTGCTGTACCGCGGCGGCTTCTACCGCGGCGGCGCCATCCACATGAGCGCGCTGGCCGGCATCGACCAGGCCCTGTGGGACATCAAGGGCAAGCACCTGGGCGTACCCGTGTCGCAGCTGCTGGGCGGCAACGTGCGCGACCGCATCCGCGTGTATTCGTGGATCGGCGGCGACCGCCCCGCCGACACCGCCGTCGCCGCCAAGAGCGCGGTGGAGCGCGGCTTCACCGCCGTGAAAATGAACGGCACCGAAGAGCTGCAATACATCGATTCCTTCGACAAGGTCGAGAAGTGCCTGGAGAACGTGGCCGCCGTGCGCGACGCGGTCGGCCCCAACGTCGGCATAGGCGTGGACTTCCATGGCCGCGTGCACAAGCCCATGGCCAAGGTGCTGATGAAGGAGCTGGATCCGTTCAAGCTCATGTTCATCGAAGAGCCCGTGCTGAGCGAGCACTACGAAGCGCTGAAGGAACTGGCGCCGCTGACCTCCACCCCGATCGCGCTGGGCGAACGCCTGTTCTCGCGCTGGGACTTCAAGCGCGTGCTGTCCGAAGGCTATGTGGACATCATCCAGCCCGATCCCTCGCATGCCGGCGGCATCACCGAGACCCGCAAGATCGCGGCGATGGCCGAAGCCTACGACGTGGCGCTGGCGCTGCACTGCCCGCTGGGCCCGATCGCGCTGGCCACCTGCCTGCAGATCGACGCCGGTTGCTACAACGCCTTCATCCAGGAACAAAGCCTGGGCATCCACTACAACGCCGCCAACGACCTGCTGGACTACGTCAGCAACCGCGAAGTCTTCGCCTACGAGGACGGCATGGTCGCGATTCCGCAAGGCCCCGGCCTGGGCATCGAGGTCAACGAGGAATACGTGAAGGAACGCGCCGCCGTGGGCCACCGCTGGCGCAATCCGGTCTGGCGCCACGCCGACGGCAGCTTCGCCGAATGGTAAGCCGATAAAAGTCAGCCGATAAAGAGAAAGAGGAGACACCCCTTGTCCACCACCACCCACGCCGGCCTGCAAAGCGCCCAGCGCCCCACGCG
This sequence comes from Achromobacter pestifer, assembly GCF_013267355.1. Classification (NCBI taxonomy): domain Bacteria; kingdom Pseudomonadati; phylum Pseudomonadota; class Betaproteobacteria; order Burkholderiales; family Alcaligenaceae; genus Achromobacter; species Achromobacter pestifer. Next base: position 3,382,970 of record NZ_CP053985.1, on the reverse strand, counting down.
CAGCCGGTATCTCATCATGGTGATGCTGTTCATCACCGTCGTCATCAACTACCTGGACCGCAGCAACCTATCCATCGCCGCGCCCGCGCTCAAGGACGAATTCGGCCTGGACACCGTGCATGAAGGCCTGATCCTGTCGGCCTTCGGCTGGACCTACGCCGCCATGCAGATCCCCGGCGGCTGGCTGGTGGACCGCGTGTCGCCGCGCGTGCTGTACGCGGCCGCGCTGATCCTGTGGTCGGCGGCCACGTTCTTCATGGGCTTCGCCGGCAGCTTCGTCATCCTGTTCGTGCTGCGCCTGGCCGTGGGTGCGCTGGAAGCGCCCGCCTATCCGATCAACAACCGCGTCGTCACCACCTGGTTCCCGGAACGCGAACGCGCCACCGCCATCGGCTTCTATACGTCGGGCCAGTTCGTCGGCCTGGCGTTCCTGACGCCGGTGCTGGCCTGGCTGCAGCACCACTACGGCTGGCACATGGTGTTCGTCAGCACCGGCCTCCTGGGCATCGTGTGGGGCGTGCTGTGGTTCATGATCTACCGCGAGCCGCGCCAGTTCAAGGGCGCCAATGCGGCGGAAATCGAGCTGATCCAGCAAGGTGGTGGCGTGGTCGACCTGGACCGCAACGTCAAGGAAAAGAAGGCCCCCTTCAACTGGAACGACCTGGGCCTGGTCATGAGCAAGCGCAAGCTGTGGGGCGTGTACCTGGGCCAGTTCTGCCTGACGTCCACGCTGTGGTTCTTCCTGACCTGGTTCCCCACCTACCTGGTCAAGTACCGCGGCATGGACTTCATCAAGTCCGGTTTCCTGGCGTCGGTGCCGTTCCTGGCGGCGTTCGTCGGCGTGCTGTGCTCGGGCGTGCTGTCGGACTTCCTGATCCGCCGCGGCGCCACCGTCGGCCTGGCGCGCAAGCTGCCCATCATCCTGGGCCTCTTGATCTCCACGTCGATGATAGGCGCGAATTTCACCGACTCCACGCCGTGGGTGATCTTCTTCCTGGCCGTGGCGTTCTTCGGCAATGGGCTGGCGTCGATCACTTGGTCGCTGGTGTCGACGCTGGCGCCGGTGCGTCTCTTGGGCCTGACGGGCGGGGTGTTCAACTTCGTCGGCAATCTGTCGTCGATCTGCACGCCCATCGTGATCGGCTTCCTGGTGACCAAGGACAGCTTCGCGCCGGCCATCGTGTACGTGTCGTCGCTGGCCTTGCTGGGCGCGCTGTCGTACATCCTGCTGGTGGGCAAGGTGGAGCGGATCGAGGCCTGATCGCTCCGGTTTCCCGGCATGAAAAAAAGGGCGCCTGCATGCACAGGCGCCCTTTTTACTTGCTGCGCAGCGCGATTTCAGCAGCCCTGCATCGCCAACTTGCGCTGGCGCTGGTTGCTGGCGCGCTGCCACAGCACCAGGCCCAGCCCCGCGGCGGCGATAAGGGCGCCGGCGACAGGCACCGCGGCATAGCCCATCCCCGCCGAGATCACGCCCCCGCCCGCCGCGGCGCCTACCGCGTTGCCCAGGTTGAAGGCGCCCACGTTCACCGACGAGGCCAGACCCGGCGCGTCGGTGGCGGCGCGCATCACCCGCATCTGCAGCGGCGGCACCACCGCAAACGTGCCGAAACCGAAGATCAGCAACGCGATGGCCGTGCCGGTCTGCGTCGCGGCCAGCCACGGGAACGCCAGCAGGTCGACGATGATCAGCACCAGGAAGGCGATCAGGCTGCCGTCCAGCGAACGGTCGGCAAAGCGCCCGCCCACGGTATTGCCGATGGTGAAGCCGATGCCTATCAGCACCAGCATCGCCGTGACAAAGTTGGGCGATGCGCCCGTCAGCTCGGCCAGGGTCGGCGCCACGTAGGTGTAGAGCGTGAACATCGCGCCCGCGCCCAGCACCGTGGTCAACAAGGCCACCAGCACCACCGGGCTCTTCAGCACGGCCAGCTCGCGGCGGATGTCGGGGCGGCGTCCGGCCTCGCCAGCGGGCAGCGCGAACCACAGAGACAGCATCGCGATCAGGCCCAGCACCGAGGTCGCGGCGAACGACATGCGCCAGCCTATGACCTGCCCCAGCCAGGTGGCGGCGGGCACCCCGCCCACGTTGGCGATGGTCAGGCCCAGGAACATGGTGGCGACGGCGCTGGCCTGCTTGTGGCGCGGCACCACGCTGGCCGCCACCAGCGAGCCCAGGCCGAAGAACGCGCCGTGGTTCAGGCTGGTGACCAGGCGCGCCAACAGCAGCGTCGTGTAGTTGGGCGACAGCGCGGACAGCACATTGCCCACAGTGAAGATCGCCATCAGCGCCAGCAAGGCGTTGCGGCGCGACCAGCGCGACAGCGCCAGCGTCATCAGCGGCGCGCCCACCATCACGCCGATGGCGTAGGCGCTGATCAGCATGCCGGCGCTGGGGATAGACACGTCCACCCCTTCGGCGATGACGGGCAGCAGGCCCATGGGAGAAAATTCGGTCACGCCGATGCCGAAGGCGCCGACGGCGAGCGCCAGCAATGGCAGGCCGGCCTTGACTGGCTGGGAGTCCTGGGGATTCATCTGGTTTCCTTGGTTCGATTGCGCCGACCGGGGAGCGGGCCGGCGCGGAGGGCCGGGGCGCGGGAAAGACCCGATCGGAAGGCAGGCGCCCAGTATGCCGCCCCCATCCTTGCGGAAAAAGCCAGGAAACAGCGAAACACTTTTGACTTGGAGTCATGAATCCCGGAGACAAGCCGGGAACGTCAGGCCAGCCCCAGCAGCCTTTCCGTCTCGCGCGCCAGGGCGACCAGCCGCGGGCCGATGTCGGCCGCGCGCTCGGGGTAAGGCCCATCCTGCGCGGGCACGCCGCAATTGAAGACGTATAGCAGCGACTGGTAGGGCCGTCCCAGCGGCGCGGCGTAGCCGTAGGCGTCCGGGCGCCACTCCAGGTTGTTGCCGCAATAGCCCTTGCGCTCCAGGTCGCAGCGCGCGGCCGCCAGGCTGGGGAAGTGGGTCTCGTAATGTCGGGGATCCGCCACGCGCAGCTGGTTCAGCACGGCGGCCCGCTCCTCGTCCGAAACCCGCGCCAGCCACGCCTTGCCGGCGGCGCTGGACAGCAGCGGCAGCGAAGCGCCGATGTCGGGCCGCGTCTGCAAGGCCTCGTTGGAACGGGCCGTTTCCACGTACACCATCTGCAGGCGGTCGCGCACCACCAGGGACACGGCGCCGCGCGCATGGTCGGCCAGCTGCTTCATCAGCGGCCGCGCCAACTGCCGGATCTGCATGCTGGCCAGCAAGGGATAGCTCAGCGCCAGCACCGAGGCGCCCAGCCGGTAGCGCGCCGGGTCGCTCTCGCGTTGCAGAAAGCCCAGCTCGACCAGCGTATGCGTCAAGCGCGCCACGGTGCTACGCGACAGGCCGGTCTGCTGCGCGAAGTCCTTGTTGGCCAGCACCGGCCGGTCGGCCCGGAAGCAGGTCAGGATGTCGATGCCGCGCGCCAGCGTGGTGGTGAACTCGCGGTCCTGATCATGCGTCATTTTGGCGTTCCAACATTTTTTCCACGCGCGCCACCAGCGTCAGCAGGCGCGGCGCGATGCGGCCGCGCAGGTCGCCCGGCCGCAGCCGCGTCACGGGCACGCCGCAGTTGAACACCAGCGTCTGGCCGTCGACCCGCGTGCGCATGGGCACCGCCACCGCGTGCACGTCCGAGTGCCAGTCGCCCTGCCCCACGCAATAGCCATGCTCGGCGTAGTCGCACCGCGCCTGCTCCCAGTCCGGCGCATGGCGCCGCCAGACCGCCGGATCCTGGCATCGCAGCGCCGCCAGCACAGGCTCCACTTCGCCGGCCGGCGCCTGCGCCAGCCAGGCGCGCCCCATGGCCGAAGGCAGCAGCGGCAGCAAGGCGCCGATATCCGGCCGGAACGACACGGCATCGTGTCCGCGGCAGGTTTCCACATACACCATGTTCAAGCCGTGATGCATGCCCAGCGAGGCCGAGCCGCCCGCCGCATCAGCCAGGCGCTTCATCAGCGGACGCGCCAACTGCCGGACTTTGATGCTGGCCAGGAGCGGATAGCTCAGCGACAACACCGCGGTGCCCAGCCGGTAGCGGCGCAGGCCGGCGTCGTAGCGCAACAGGCCGCGCTGCATCAGCGTGGTGGTCAAGCGTGAAATCGTGGCCTTGGACAGGCCGGTGCGGTCCGCCAGATCACGGTTGCTGAGCGCCGGCTCGCCGTGCCGGAAAGCCTGCAGCACCGACAAGCCGTGCGCCAGCGTGGTGGCGAAGGCAGGGTCGGCATGGCGCTCGCCTGGGCGGGTGGTCATGATCGCTGTCCTGGGCGCGGCACGCGCGGAATACGCGGTCCGTCCCTGCCGATCATAGAGCAGCGGCGGCGGTGTCGGCTGAGGTGCCGTTCAAGATATCAAAACACTTGTCTCAAATCCCCTGGCCTTTTGCTAGCCTGGATTCAACACGGCGCGGCACGCATCAGCGCCCACGATGAAACGGAGACTAGCCATGATCAGGGACCCCGACGGTTTCCCGCAATTCCTCGAATCGCTGCGCCGCTACGTGCGCGAGCAGTTGGCGCCACGCGAAGCCGAGGTCGCCCGCCTGGACGAGGTGCCGCAGGACCTGGTCGCCAGCATGGCCGCGCAGGGCTTGTTCGGTTATTCCATCCCCGAGCAATACGGCGGCGCGGGCATGACGACCGAGGAGCTGATCCTGGCTGCCATGGAGTTGTCCCAATGCTCGGTGGCGTTTCGCGCCCGCGTCGGCACCAACACCGGCATCGGCTCCGAGGCGCTGGTGGCCGACGGCACCGATGCGCAGAAGGCCCGCTACCTGCCGCTGCTGGCGTCCGGCGAACTGACCGGCTGCTTCGCCCTGACCGAGCCGCAGGCAGGCTCCGACGCCACCGCCTTGCGCACCACCGCCGTGCGCGACGGCGACCACTACGTGCTGAATGGCGAGAAGTGCTTCATCACCAATGCGCCGCTGGCGGGCCTGTTCACCGTCATGGCGCGCACCGATCCTGACGCGCCGGGCGCCAAGGGCATCACCGCCTTCATCGTTGAACGCGGCACTCCTGGCCTGTCCACCGGCCAGCCCTACGACAAGATGGGCCAGGCGGGGTCGCCCGTGTCCGCCGTGCATTTCGAGGACTGCCGCGTGCCGACGGCGAACATCATCGGCGGCCAGGACGGCCTGGGCTTCAAGACCGCGATGAAGGTGCTGAACAAGCAACGCATCCATCTGGCCGCGCTGTGCATAGGCCCCGCCATCCGCATGCTGGACGACACGCTGCGCTTCGTGGCCGAGCGCCAGCAATTCGGCCAGCCGCTGATGGACTTCCAGCTGATCCAGGCCATGCTGGCCGACTGCCAGACCGAGATCCAGGCCGCCCGCGCGCTGGTGCTGCAAACCGCGCGCGAACGCGACGCGGGCGCGGACGTGACATTGAACGCTTCGATCTGCAAGTACTTCGCGTCGGAGATGTGCGGCCGCGTGGCGGACCGTTGCGTGCAGATGCATGGCGGCTACGGCTACATCGCCGACCATGGCATCGAACGCTTCTACCGCGATGTGCGCCTGTTCCGCCTGTACGAAGGCACCAGCCAGATCCATCAATTGAATATCGCCCGCCACACGCTGACCCAGGCGGGCTACACGCCCGGCCGTTAGGGCACACAGGGACCGCAGCCACCAGAAGCCGGCGGCCCGCCAAACCAAAGGAGACTTCCATCATGCTGCACAAGCACCTGCCGAAGTGGATCGGCGCCATGGCCGCCGCCCTCGCCTGCGCGGCGCTGCCCCCGCAAGCCACGGCCGCCTATCCCGACAAGCCCGTGAGGCTGATCGTGCCGTTCGCTCCCGGCGGCTCCACCGACATCCTGGGACGTCTGCTGGCCGAGGCGCTGCATCCCATCCTGGGCCAGCCCGTCATCGTCGAAAACAAGCCCGGCGCCGGCGGCAACATTGGCGGCGACTTCGTGGCCCGTGCCGCGCCCGACGGCTACACGCTGCTGCTGGCGGCGGCCGGCCCCACCGTCATCAATCCCAGCCTGTACGCCAACATGCCGTTCAATCCGGCCAAGGACCTGGCGCCCATCACCTGCCTGGAACGCGAGCACAACCTGATGGTGGTGACGAAGTCCATGCCGGTGAAGACCTTGCAGGAGTTCCTGCAATACGCCCGCAACAACCCCGGCAAGCTGTCCTTCGGATCGCCCGGCAACGGCTCGCCCGCGCAACTGGCCGGCGAACTGCTCAAGCAGCAGACCGGCATCCAGGCCGAGCACGTGCCCTACAAGGGCTCCGGCCCCGCCATCACCGACCTGGTGGCCGGCCACATCGATTTCATGATCGACAACATGCCGGCGCTGCTGCCGCAGGTCAAGGCCGGCGGGATACGCGCGCTGGCCGTGCCCAGCGATCAGCGCGCCACTGCCGCGCCCGACATCCCCACCTTCGATGAGGCCGGCCAGAAGGGCTTTGTGGTGATGGCCTGGAAGGGCTTGATGGCGCCCGCCGGCACCGACCCGGCGGTGATCGAGCGGCTGCACGCGGCCGTGGTCAAGGCGCTGCAGGATCCGCAGCTGCGCGCCCGCTTCCAGGAGCTGGGCGCCGAGCCGCTGGCCAGCACGCCGGCCGAGTTCGCCAAGCAGATCGCCGACGAAACCGCCTGGTGGGCCAAGCTGGTGCAGTCCACCGGCGCCCGCATCCAATAGGCCATCGCAAGGAGACCACCATGCAATCCTGCTTTCGAATGCTGCGTGCGCTGTGCGCTGTCGCCCTGCTGGGCGCGGCCAGCACGGCGCAGGCCGCCGCCTACCCCGACAAGCCGGTGCGGCTGATCGTGCCCTACGCCGCCGGCGGCGGCACCGACACCGCGGCGCGCATGATCGCCCGCAAGCTGGCGCCCTTGCTGGGCCAGCCCGTGGTGGTCGAGAACAAGCCTGGCGGCGCCACGCAGATCGGCACCGCTTATGTCGCCGGCGCGCAGCCCGATGGCTACACCTTGCTGATGGGCACCGCCAACCTGGCGACCAACAGCGTGCTGTACGCCAGGCTGCCCTATGACGTGAAGAAGGACCTGACGCCCGTGGTCTGGGCCACGGACGTGCCGGTCTACCTGCTGCTGCCCGCCGCCAGCCCGGTGCGCAGCCTGGAAGACCTGAAGCGCGCCGCCACGCAGCAGCAGGGCCTGACCTACGCCACCGCCGGCACGGGCAGCATCCCGCATCTGGCGGGCGAACAGTTCGCGCACCAGACCGGCGTCGCCCTGCGGCACATTCCCTACAAGGGCAGCAGCGAGGCCGCCACCGCGCTGGTCGGCGGGCAGGTCCAGATGAGCTTCGACAACCTGCCGCCGGTCTACGCGCAGGTCAAGGCCGGCCGCCTGCGGCCCATCGCCATCGCGGCGCAGGCGCGCAATCCCGATCTGCCCGACGTTCCCACGCTGGCCGAGCTGGGCGTGCCGCTGTCGGCCTCGTCCTGGTGGGGCGTGATGGCGCCCGCGGGCACGCCCAAGGACGTGATCGCCCTGCTGAACCGGCAGATCAACGCCGTGCTGGCCGATCCAGAGGTGCGCAGCTACTTCGCCGGGCTGGGCATGCAGCCCACCGGCGGCACGCCCGAAGCCTTCGGCCGGCACATCGCCGACGAAACCGACAGATGGCGCGCCGTGGTCAAGCAGGCCGGCGTCAAGATCGAGGAATAAGCCATGCAGTCCAAGCAAGAACGCAATAGCGGCGACGCCCTGCAAGACCTGTGCGCGCGCGTGCGCCGCTTCGTCGACGAGGTGGCGATCCCGGCGGAAGCCCCCGCCATCGCCCGCGACGTGGCCGCGCTGGATCGCCGCGTCGCCCAGCTGCGCGTACAAGCTCGCGCGGCCGGCCTCTATACGCCCCAGTTGCCGCAGGAATGGGGCGGCCTGGGCTTGGGCTGGCGCGCCTTGGCCCAGGTGCTCGAAGAGGCCGGCCGCGGCTTCCTGGGCCCCGCCGCGCTGAACTGCGCCGCCCCCGATCAGCCCAACATGCTGACGCTGCTGCGCCTGGGCAGCCCGGAGCAGCAGGACCGTTTCCTGGCGCCGCTGGTGCGCGGCGAGCAGCGCGCCTGCTTCGCCATGACCGAGCCCGCGCCTGGCGCCGGTTCCGACCCATCCATGCTGCGCACCCGCGCCGAACGGCGCGGCGCGCGCTGGGTGCTGAACGGACACAAGCAATTCATCAGCGGCGGCGTGGGCGCGGATTTCGCGCTAGTGCTGGCGCGCGCGGAATCCGGCGTCACGCTGTTCCTGGTGCCGGCGGACACGCCGGGCTACCGGGTGGTGCGCGACATCGGCATGGTCACGGGCTACCAGATCGGCGGGCATGCGGAGATCTTGCTGCAGGACTGCGAAGTCGGCGACGAGGCCGTGCTGGGCGAGCCCGGCCGCGGCCTGGAGTATGCGCAGCTAAGGCTGGAGCCCGCCCGCCTGTCCCACTGCATGCGCTACATAGGCCGCGCGCGGCGCGCGCTGGAAACGGCGCAATCCTATGTGGTGCAGCGCGACTCCTTCGGCTCGCGCCTGGCCGATCTGCAGCAGATCCAGGCCATGGTCGCGGACTCCCACATCGACCTGCACGCCGCCCGCCTCATGACGCTGGACTGCGCCGGCCGCATGGACGAGGGCCTGTCGGTGAAACAGCACAGCGCCATGACCAAGGTCTTCGTGTCCGAGGCCGTGAATCGCGTGGCCGACCGCGCCGTCCAGATGATGGGCGCATCGGGCCTGTCCGACGACACGCCCGTGGCCATGGTCTGGCAGGAAATGCGCCCCTTCCGCATCTACGACGGCGCCAACGAACTGCACCGCGCCACGCTGGCGCGCCGGCTGCTGGCGCAAGCCTGAGCCACTACGGAGACAAACATGGAGAATCCCGAATTCCAGGCCTACCGCCTGCACGCAGGCGCGGCGGGCGAGCCGCCGCAGGGCCGCTACGACACCCTGACCGCGGACCAGTTGTCCGCGGGCGACACGCTCATCAAGGTGGCCTATGCGGGCCTGAACTACAAGGACGCACTGGCCCAGGCGGGGCGCGGCGGCATCATCCGCGAGTATCCGCGCATCGGCGGCATCGACCTCTCGGGCACCGTGGTGTATTCCGCCGACCCGGCGCTGGCGCCCGGCCAGGAGGTCGTGGTGCATGGCTTCGGCATCGGCGTGGATTGCGATGGCGGCTATGCCGAGTATGCGCGGGTGCGCCATGACTGGGTGCTGCCGCTGCCTGCCGGCATCGGGCTGCGCGATGCCGCCGTGCTGGGCGCGGCCGGCTACACCGCCGCGCTGTCGCTGCACTGGATGGAGCATTGCGGACTGACGCCAGCGCAAGGCGAGGTGCTGGTCACCGGCGCCACCGGCGGCGTCGCCGGCGTCGCCATCGACATCCTGAGCCAGCGCGGCTACCGCGTCTGCGCCATGTCCGGCAAGCCGGACGCGGCAGACTATCTGCGCTCGTTGGGCGCGCAGGAGGTGATCGCCCCGCCCGATCTGTCGGCCGGCATCAAGCCGCTCATGAGCGCGCGCTGGGCGGGCGTGATCGATTCCGTGGGCGGCCCGCTGCTGGCCCACGCGCTGGCCAGCCTGAAGCCCGACGGCGTGGCCGCCGCCTTTGGCAATGCGGGCGGCGCGGACCTGCCCACCTCGGTCATCCCCTTCATCCTGCGCGGCGTCAAGCTGCTGGGCATCAACGCCAACAGCCCCATGCCGCTACGGCGCCAGGTGTGGAACAAGCTTGCCGCCGAGTACCGCCCCGCGCATCTGGACCTGATCGCGCGCGTCATTGAACCGCGCGAGCTGCCGCAAGCGCTCGCCGCCATGCTCGAACGCGGCAGCACCGGCCGCAGCATCGTGCGCTACTCCTGATCCTTCATCGCCACACCATGACTGACACCTCCCTGTCCCGCCTCTTCGATCCGCAAGGCATCGCCATCATCGGCGCCTCGGCCACGCCGGGCAAGATCGGCGCGATGCCGATCACACTGCTGCTGCAGCACGGCTACAGCGGCCGCATCATCCCGGTCAACCCGCGTGCGAACACCATCGCCGGCCTGCCCGCCCTACCCGGCCTGGATGCCCTGGACACGGACGTGGACCTGGCTATCCTGGCCGTGCCCGCCGCCCACGCCGCACAGGCGCTGGAACGCGCCCGGCCTGGCCAGGTCGGCGCGGCCGTGGTGTTCACCTCCGGCTTCTCCGAGACCGGCGCGGACGGCGCCGCACAGCAGGAACGGCTCTGCGCCATCGCGCGCGAGCGCGGCATCCGGCTGCTGGGCCCCAATTGCCTGGGCTTCATGAACGTGCGGCGCAATGTCTACGCAACCTTCTCGCCCGCCCCCGCCAACGGCGTCGTCGCCCCCGGCGGCATCGGCATGGTGTCGCAGAGCGGCGCGTTCGGCGCCTACGCCTACAGCATGGCGCGCGAACGCGGCCTGGGCCTGTCGCACTGGATCAGCACCGGCAACGAAGCCGACATCGACGTCGCCGACTGCATCGAATGGCTGGCGCGCGACGCCGATACCCGCGTCATCATGGCCTACATGGAAGGCTGCCGCGATGGCGCCAAGCTGCGCCGCGCCCTGGCCGCGGCGCGCACGGCCGGCAAGCCCGTCGTCGTCACCAAGATCGGCCGCACCCAGGCCGGCGCGCAGGCCGCGGCTTCGCACACCGCCGCGCTGGCCGGCGATGACGCCGTCTACGACGCGCTGTTCCGCCAGTATGGCGCCCTGCGCGCGCGCACCATCGAGGAATTCTTCAACCTGGGTTATGCGCTGGACACCTGGAAACAGCCGCCGCAAGGCCGCAGGCTAGGCATCTTCACGATCTCCGGCGGCGTGGGCGCGCTGATGGCCGACGAAGCCGCCGACACCGGACTGGCGCTGCCCGAGCCCGCCGCCGACGCGCAGGCCAGGCTGCTGGAACGCGTGCCCTTCGCCAGCGGCCGCAACCCCGTCGACGTGACCGGGCAGGCCGTGTCCGAACCCGGCCTGCTGCTGGCCACCGCCGACGACATGCTGGCCGATGGCCGCTATGACGCCCTGGCCGTGTTCTTGGCCGCCGCCGGATCCTCCGAAGCCCTGTGGCCCACCTTCGAGACCTTCGCGCGGCAGATGCAGGCCCGCCATCCCGACGTGCCCCTGGCCATCAGCGCGCTGTTCCCGCCCGCGCGCCGCCGCGAACTGGAACGGCTGGGCTGCCTGGTGTTTCCTGATCCTAGCGCCGCCATCCGCACGATAGGCGCGGTGGCTGGGCTGGCGGCCAATGGAGACAGCAGCGTGGCTGAAGAGATTCCCGCAACTGCGGTCGCCAACGCCCCGGCATTGCTGGACGCCTACAACGAAGTCCAGGCCATGGATCTGCTGCGTCAGGCCGGCTTGCCCACTTCCCCTTGCGCGCTGGCCATCGATGCGGATGCGGCAGTGCGCGCCGTCGCAGACATGCGCACGGCAGGCCCGGGCGCCGGCAGCGAGGATGTTCCCGTCGTGCTCAAGGTGGTATCGCCCGACATCACGCACAAAAGCGACGTAGGCGGCGTGAAGCTCAACCTGCGCGGCGAGGACGCCGTGCGGCGCGCTTACGCCGACATCATGGCCTCGGTTCGCCAGCACCGGCCCGACGCCCGCATCGACGGCGTGCTGGTCGCCCCCATGGCCCCCAAGGGCGTCGAATGCATCGCTGGCGTGCATTGCGATCCCGTGTTCGGCCCCGTCGTCATGTTCGGCCTGGGCGGCGTCTTCGTCGAAGTGCTCAAGGACGTCAGTTTCCGCCTGGCCCCCTTCGGCCGCGATGACGCCCTGGAAATGATCCGCGAGATCAAGGGCTACGCCCTGCTGCAAGGCGCGCGCGGCGCGCCGCCCTGCGACGTCGACGCGCTGGCCGACGCGCTGGCGGCCCTGTCCCGCTTCGCCCACGCGCGCCGGGAGGACTTCAGTTCGGTGGAGATCAATCCCTTGCTGGCGCTGCCTGAGAGGCAAGGGGTGGTGGCGCTGGATGCGGTGGTGATACGCGGCGGAGACTAGGACTCCCAGCCCCAGTGTTTCGCGAGCTTTTGGGTATTGGTGTTGATCCAGCGGCCCAAGCGCTCCACCAATGCGCGCTCCGTGCCGGCGGCGACCTGCTCCGACAGGGCCGCTTGCACCTGCGCCAAAACGCCGGGCAGCGCGCTCGTCAACGCCACGCCGACCGTCCTGACATAGCGCCCCGCAAACCCCAGCTCGCGCGCCATCGCGTCCAATTGCTCCGGCCCGATCGCGCCGGGCTTCATTTCACCGCCGATCGACAAGGCGAAATTGCGCGCCAGCCCGGGATAGATCGCGGTGCACATCAAATCGTAAAACGGCGCCAGCCGGTACATTCCGCCTGCCGTCTGCAACACGGACAGATTCTTGGCGTGGCTGTCGTTGTTGCCCACGCACAGATTGAACAACACCCACTGCAGAAAGCGCTTCAGGTCCGCCGCGCCCACGCCCATGCTTCCCAGCATGGCGCGGCATTGCGCCAGGGACGGACCGCCATCCGATTCGTACTTCACGTCGGAGGGTTTACCTGCCAGTTGGCAAAGATCCAATTGATGCATCCGAATCAACTCGCCGTCGTCGCCGGGCACGCGGTCGTAACGCTCGATCAGGCAAGCGCGCGTATCGCGCTGATAACTGGCCTGCGCCGCCCCTAGGCCCAGGCTGGCGGCCAACTGCATCACCAACGTTTCGTTCAACGCCGACGGCCAGACCTTGTCGAAGCCTCTGATGTCTGGCTTCAGGATATGCGTAGACGGCGCGGCGCCTTCGGGGATCGCGGGCGATCCGTTTGGCATCACCGTCAGCAACAGCTTGTCTTGCGCCCCCGCCAGCGAAATCCGCGCACCCTCGGCATTCTCCGACACCAACGCGGGCACGGCGGTGTTCCGCAGACGCGCTGCAATCTCCTGCCAGGTCGTGGGCCGATAATGCGCCGGCGCGGGACGCTCGCCTTGCGGCAATATGGTCAACCCGCTGGCGGTATCTCCCCCCACGCTGCGCAGCAGGCCGAAGACCGTGGTGGCATGCCGGCTGACCTGCAGGAACTTGCGCACATGCCCTTCGGGCAGCAAATTTTCAAAGAAGGCATGCACTGCGTCGCCCGTGTGATCGCCGCTGCGCAAAGGCACCGACGGCGAGATGGCGTGCGCACTGGCCTGATTCAGCCAAGTGTCGTCATACAAGAAACGCAAGGGCCGCTCGTCGAACAAGCGTCCGACCTTGCGGTCTGCGTGATAGATGTCCAGCGCATCGACGGCGGTCATGGCAGGCTCGCGCGCTTGGGCACCACCTGCACTTCAAGACCCAGCAGATCGAGCATGTCCAGCACCTTCTGCAATTGCAGCGTGGGCTTGCCACGCTCCAGATCCACCACGTAGCGGTTGCCTGTGCCGGACAAACCAGCCAGATCCGCCTGCAGCAAGCCTTGGGAGCGCCGCACGGCTTTCACCAACTCGCCCAGCTCGGTCGATGTGCGGATCGTTACGCCAGCCCCACCTGCCAGCGCCTCGGACATATCGGTCTTGGACATGGGCCTCTCCTAAATTACCGTTCGGTAATTTTAGAACAATAATTAGCTGGGCGCACAGAAAAATTACCGAGCGGGAAAAATTTGTTCGACACTGGCGAGCATTTCTTAAATACTCCCGATCGGTAATATTTAGTCCTTTATCCAGCCTCTGCCAAACGAAAAAAGGGCGCCTATCAAAGGCGCCCTTATCGAACCGCGTCCCGCTTACTTCAGCAGCAACGCATTCAGCCGCTTCACGAACGCGGCCGGGTCCGCGATCTGCGCGCCTTCGGCCAGCAGCGCCTGATCCAGCAGCAGACGCGCCCACTGGTCGAACTCGCCGTCGTCGGCCGCGCGGATACGCGCCAGCAGCGGATGCTCGGGGTTGATTTCCAGCACCGGCTTGACGTTCGGCGCTTCCTGGCCGGCGGCCTTCAGCATGCGCAACAGGTGCGGGCTGAGTTCGTTCTGGCCCACCACCACGCAAGCCGGCGAATCCACCAGGCGCAGGGTCACGCGCACTTCCTTGACCTGGTCTTCCAGCGTCTTCTGCAGGCGCTCGACCAGCGGCTTGAAGTCCTCGGCCACTTCGGCCTGGTGCTTCTTTTCTTCCTCGTCGGCCAGCTCGGCCAGATCCAGGCCGCCCTTGGCCACCGACACCAGCGACTTGCCGTCGAATTCGCGCAGGTAGGACAGCATCCATTCATCGACGCGGTCCGACAGCAGCAGGACCTCGATGCCCTTCTTGCGGAAGATTTCCAGATGCGGGCTGTTGCTGGCCGCGGCGAAGGTATCCGCCGTGACGTAGTAGATCTTGTCCTGGCCGTCCTTCATGCGCGACACGTAGTCGGCGAACGACACGGTCTGAGCCTGGTCGCCCGTCTGCGTCGATGCGAAGCGCATGAGCTTGGCGATGCGCTCCAGGTTGGCCGAGTCCTCGCCCGCGCCTTCCTTCAGCACCTGGCCGAACTCCGACCAGAACGTGGCGTAGTCTTCCGGCTTGTTCTCCGCCATGTCTTCCAGCAGCGACAGGATGCGCTTGGCCGAACCCTCGCGGATGGCGCGCACATCGCGGCTTTCCTGCAGGATTTCACGCGAGACGTTCAGCGGCAGGTCCGCCGAATCGATCACACCGCGCACGAAACGCAGGTACGAAGGCAGCAGCTGGTCGGCGTCGTCCATGATGAAGACGCGCTTCACGTACAGCTTCACGCCGTGGCGGCCGTCGCGGTCCCACATGTCCATGGGCGCATGCTTGGGCACGTACAGCAGCTGCGTATATTCGCTGCGGCCTTCCACGCGGTTGTGGGTCCAGGCCAGCGGGTCGTCGTAGTCGTGCGACACCGTCTTGTAGAACTCGCGGTACTGCTCTTCCGTGACGTCGGACTTGCTGCGGGCCCACAGCGCATTGGCCTGGTTCACCGTTTCCAGTTCTTCGGTCTTGACCTGCTCGCCCTTCTCCTGGTCCCACTCTTCCTTGGCCATGCGGATGGGCAGGGAGATGTGGTCCGAATAGCGGCGCAGGATCTCGCGCAGCTTCCAGCCATTGAGCAATTCGTCTTCGTCGGCGCGCAGGTGCAGCGTGACGTCCGTGCCGCGCGTGGCCTTCTCGGCGGCAGCGATGGTGAATTCACCCTGGCCGTCGGATTCCCACTGGATCGCGTCCGTGGCGCCGGCGCGGCGGCTGACCACCGTGACCTTGTCGGCCACGATGAACGACGAATAGAAGCCCACGCCGAACTGACCGATCAGCTGCGCATCCTTCTGCTTGTCGCCAGTCAGCTGCGAGAAGAATTCCCGCGTGCCGGAGCGCGCAATCGTGCCCAGGTTGGCCACGGCTTCGTCACGCGACAGGCCGATGCCGTTGTCGGAGATGGTGATGGTGCGGGCGGCCTTGTCGTAGCTGACCGTGATGGCCAGTTCGCCATTGCCTTCCAGCAGATCGGGCTGGTCGATGGCCTCGAAGCGCAGCTTGTCGCAGGCGTCCGATGCGTTCGACACCAGCTCGCGCAGGAAGATTTCCTTGTTGCTGTACAGCGAATGGATCATCAGGTGCAGCAGCTGCTTCACCTCTGCCTGGAACCCCAGGGTTTCGGACGTGGAAGGCGTGGCGGTTTGGCTCATAGTTCTACGTGGCTAGGTAAATAAATTAGGGACAGTTATTGGCTGCCGGGACATCTGGCCCGCGCGGCCGCCGGGAAACCCTACTGATGTGGGGGCCAATGGCGCGCTTTCAAGGGCTGGCGCAGTCGCCCCCTACCTATCAGAAAATGGAGAAGACCTTGCGATAACGCGTCTTCGCCTCCAACACGCCTTCATACGGCGGCACCGCCAGCTTGCCGTCCCGGATCAGCTTGCGGATATCCGCCGTCCTGATCTGCCGCGTCTCCTGCGAGCCCAGCAGGAAATCCGCCGCGGCGCGGTCCAGTATCCGGTAGATCGGGTCGAAGACGAGCTGCGTCGGGCCCAGCTCGTCGAAGTAGTAAAGCGCGTCCCCCTTCTGCCAGACGGTGCCGAAGCCGTGATAAACCGCACCGAGCTTTTTCCATTCCCCCGCCGGCTCGCCCTGCAGCCGATTGATCAACGTCGACCGGGACACCAGCCCTCCGCCTCCGCCGCGCGAAGAACGGGCCCAAGATTCCCGGGCCTGCAGGAACAGCACCTGTTTGCCGTCCGTGTACACGTAGGGCGACAGCTCGGTGAAGGATCCCGAAGCGAAGGGATCGTCGCCGGCCCGTTCCTGCTTGCGCGTCTGCGTGTTGTAGAAATAGATGCCGTTCCGGCCTGCGAACAGCGCCTGATACACGTGCCGGCCACGCTCGTTCAACAGCCGGTACGGCGCCTGCGCCGCGTCGAAAGGCTGAGCGCCGACATACACCATGCCGTCGCGCCGGTCGTAGAGATAGGGCTGGCGGTACAGGTCGCCCACCATGAAGGCGTACAAGCCGGGATCGTCCGACAGCGGCAGCAGTTGCTGATGAAAATAGACGCGGCGTCCGTCGGCGAAGAAATCGTCGCTGGGCCGCACGTCGCCGTCCCGGCCCGCGGGCACGCGCCGCAGCGAGGCCGGATCCGCCTGCGGCATTTCAAGCCCGCGGTAAAACACGCGCGAGCCATCCGTGGCCACGTCGCGGTCCAGCAAGGGCCGGTACGGCTGGGCGCTGGCCGGCAGGGCCGTGAACGGATACAGGTAGGTCTGCGGCTTGGGGCCGGCGTCCGCCCGGTACAGGATCTTCTGCCTGAACTCGTCCAGCATGCCCAGTTCCCGGTTGAGCACGCTGTGCAGCGAGCAGTGATAAGTGACCGCTCCGTCGCTGAAGTAGCTGTTGCCCAGGTAGCGCACCGAGGCCGGCTGCATGTCCGGCAGGATCTGGTTGCCGCAATACACGTGGCGCTGGTCCCGGGCCGCCTGCCTGCCGTCGTAGGCGCCGGTATCGAACGTCTGGAAACTCGCCGGATCGGCCTGGTCCAGGCGGTAGTAGCCGTTGCTGGGAACGGCCGCGTAGACGCCACCCTCATAGTTCTTATAGATGCTGTTGCCGTACGACTGTCCACGGTCCACCGCCGCGAAATCATCGCCGTCCATCAACCAGAACAGCAGGAACATCGGCAGCGCGGCAATGATCAGGACCAGCGTGATCAAGGCCCATTTGGCGCGTTTTTGCATGGAGTGGCGAAGGCTGACCGGCCGTTGATTGGCGACCAGGGATTCTAACCAGCGGCCGCAATCCCGGCCCCCCCCAGTCCGCTCCCGGACGGCGCGGGTCCTTCCCCGCTAAAATCCCGCACTTTCCTCCCCTACCCCGCCCCTGGCCGGCCCATCCGCCATGCAACCCGCCTCCCTGACCCAACCTGTCCCCCACGGCGCCTCCGACGCCGACCCCAGCCACGACCTGGTCTACGGCCCCGACGACCGCCCCGCGCCTCCCGTGGCCTTCGTCGCCGCCTTGCAGCACCTGCTGGCCATCCTGGTTCCCATCGTCACCCCCGGCCTGCTGATCTGCCAGGCCCTGGGCGTAAGCACCCGCGACACCACCCTGATCGTGTCCATGTCGCTGGTCATCTCCGGCATCGCCACCTACGTCCAGTGCAAGCGCTTCGGCCCCCTGGGCGCCGGCCTGCTCATCGTGCAGGGCACCAGCTTCAACTTCGTCGGCCCGCTGATCGCGGGCGGCTCGGTCATGGTCAAGCAAGGCACCCCGGTCGAAGCCGTCATGGCCGCGATCTTCGGCGTAGTCATCGCCGGCTCCTTCGTCGAAATGGGCATCAGCCGCATCCTGCCCTTCGTCAAGCGCCTGATCACCCCGCTGGTCACCGGCATCGTCGTGCTGCTCATTGGCCTGACCCTGATCAAGGTCGGCCTCATCAGCATGGGCGGCGGCTACAGCGCCATGGGCAACGGCACCTTCGCCAGCGCCGAGAACCTGACCCTGTCGGGCCTGGTCCTGGGCACCATCATCCTGCTGAACCGCGTGCCGGTCGTGTGGGTGCGCAGCACCGCCCTGGTGCTGGCGCTGGCCGTCGGCTACATCGCCGCCGCCTATATGGGCCGCCTGGACTTCACCGGCGCCCGCGAAGCCGCCCTGTTCCAGATCCCCACGCCGCTGCACTTCGGCCTGGGCTTCTCGTGGGCGCTGTTCGTCCCCATGCTGATCATCTACCTGGTCACGTCCCTGGAAGCCATCGGCGACGTCACCGCCACCAGCAAGGTCTCCAAGCAGCCCGTCGAAGGCCCGCTTTGGATGCAGCGCATCAAGGGCGGCGTCTTGGTCAACGGCGCCAACTCGCTCTTGGCCGGCGTCTTCAACACCTTCCCCAGCTCGGTCTTCGCGCAGAACAACGGCGTGATCCAGCTGACCGGCATCGCCAGCCGCCACGTCGGCGTATGGATCGCCGGCATGCTGGTCCTGCTGGGCCTGTTCCCGGCCGTGGCAGGCATCCTGCAGGCCGTGCCCGAGCCCGTGCTGGGCGGCGCCGCCATGGTCATGTTCGGCGCGGTCGCCGCGTCCGGCATCAACATCCTGGCCGGCATCCACCTGGACCGCCGCGCGCTGCTCATCATCGCCGTGTCCCTGGCCCTGGGCCTGGGCGTGTCGCAAGTGCCGGAAATCCTGTCGCACCTGCCCCATGCCGTGAAGAGCGTGCTGGAGTCGGGCGTGGCCACCGGCGGCATCTGCGCGCTGGTGATGAACTGGTTCCTGCCTGAGAAGAAGTAAGGCGGCGGTTTCCTCGGGGGACCGGTCCCGGCCCGCGCCTGTGCGCGGAGGGACTGGCGCCTGTCAGATGGGTGGCTCCAGGGCCGCCTGACAATTTTTCCAAGACCGCATATAATCGCCGTCTTCGCTTCTCCCGCGACCGTCATCTGGACGTGTCCGCGACCTCCTTGCCCGGGTGGTGAAATTGGTAGACGCAGGGGACTCAAAATCCCCCGCCGCAAGGCGTGCCGGTTCGATTCCGGCCCCGGGCACCAGAATTCGAAAAGCCGTTGACGTTTGCCGTCAACGGCTTTTTTCATGGTGTATTGCTGCAAACGGCCTGCGCACGCGTTCATTTCAACGCTTCGCGCGCAACGGGCGCTCTCCAATCCGTACAACGCATACAGCTCAGGCAGGCGGATGATAGCGGGGCTTAGGCTAAATTTCAGCCACCAGAATTTCGCCGCAATCAGGTTGGTTCCGACTTACCGACCGCACAGCGCAAATCTACTCTGACAAGCCGGAGGTCCGATGGCAATCAAGGCCGTAGCATTCGACGTATTTGGAACATTGGTCCGCATAGAACGGCCCACCCGCCCGTTCCGAAAGTTGGTCCGCCTGCTGCATGAAGCGGGCCGCCCCCGCCAGAGCGACGACGGCATCCGGGCGATGAGCAAGGCGATAGACCTGAGACAGACAGCCAGCTTGTTCGGCGGCATGGTCAGCGAAGAGAACTTGCGCTGCCTGGAAGCCGAACTGCATGAAGAAATCCAATCAATCACGCTGTTTGCTGATGCAGCCCCGACTCTGGCCGCCTTGAAAGATCAAGGAATCAAAATAGCGCTTTGCTCCAACCTCGCAGCGCCATACGGACCTCCGGTACTGGACTTGCTGCCCATCCAACCGGACTTTTGCGCCTGGTCATACGAAGCCGGCGCCGTGAAGCCACAGCCTGAGATCTACCGATACCTCTGCGATGGTATTGCGTGCCGGCCCGAAGAGATACTTATGATCGGCGACACCATTGAAGCCGATATGGTCGGGCCTCGGAAATTTGGCATGCATGGGTACCACTTGGACAGGCACGCGGCGGCGACGAGTTCAACTGAATCTGTGGACTCGCTGAATGACGTGCTCACGATCTTGTCTGCTCGCTATTGAAGCATTGCCCGCGATGGATAGACTGCCTTTTCCGACAGGTTCTAGATGCCGGCAAAAAAACGACACTTAGTATTCCTACCGCGCTATTCCACGAAAATGGTTTCAGGCACAAGGCAAGGTAAATTGTTATCTGACACCATTTATCCCCTTTAGAGGAAGCTAGTTTTGCATACCGTTCTCAAGATCGTCGTCATCGGCAGCCTTACTCTTACCCTTGCCGCGTGCGGCAGCGCCAAAGACGCCAACAAGAGCAATTTCAGTAAGGCCATACAGGCATATTTGGACACGCAGAAGGGTCTATGCGCTGCGATTCCTGCAAGGGGCTTGCCGTTCACCCTGGCGAATCAAGACATGCTGGGCGGTCAGAGCAAGAAGCGCGCCGACGCGCTGGTCGATGCCGGGTTGCTGTCGAAGCGAGACACCGAAATCAAGGCCATGTTCGGCAACAAGATGGAACCGGCCACCGAATACCAAGTCACTGACACCGGCAAGAAATTCCTCGTCGCCGACGGTGCCAGCACGTTGGCTGGACAAGATGCCTTCTGCACCGGCAAGTACACCGTTGTGGGGGTGGACAACTTCACTGAACCCAGCGACATGATGGGCGTAAAGCTGTCGCAGGTGAACTACCATTACAAGGTAGATGGCGCAGATGGCTGGGCAAAATCCGAAGGCATGCGTGCCAATTACAAGAATATTTCGGAACAAACTCAGGGAGATATACAGGGCAAGGCGGCTGTCATCCTGACCAACGATGGGTGGATGCACGAGCGCCTGTTCAAGCGTGGATAACCCTGCCCTGAATCAGTTCTTGAACGAAAGGCCTTTCACCAATGAGTGAGAAGCCTTTTCTTTTGGTCTATTGGATCACTGCTCTGGGAATCCCTCCTCCCGCAAAAACGATGTTGTGGATTCAGACTGCCATAGACGGTTTTCAGATGTTTCCAGCCCCGTGCCAAGCCTCGCTCGAAGCAGTCAATTCACAGTCACACCCGCCTCGCGCACCACATCGCCCCACAAAGAAATCTCCTTCACGATCTGATCGCGAAAAGCCTGCGGACTGCCCGGCGCGGCCGCTTCCCCGGTCGCCTTGAGACGATCAGCCATCTCGGGCTTCACGACGGCCGCATTGATCGCGGCGTTGAGCTTAGCCTGCACCTGCGGCGGCACGCCCTTGGGCGCGATGATGCCGTACCACACCGTCACGTCATACGGCACACCAGCCTCGCGCACCGTCGGGATATCCGGCGCCGAGGACACGCGCTGCGGCAAGGTCACGGCCAGCACCTTCAGGCGCTTGTCCTCGCGGTAAGGCAGGGTCGAGCCCGCCGTGGTCAGCATCGCGTTGACCTGGCCTGAGACGGTGTCCGTCAAGGCCGGCGCGGAACCCTTGTAGGGGATGTGGACCATGGTGATACCGGCCGTTTTCAAGAAGGCCTCCATCGCCAGATGCGATATGCCGCCCGTGCCGGACGAGGCATAGGTCAACCCGCCCGGCTTCTTCTTGGCCAGGGCCACCAGATCGCCCAGGCTGTCGACCGGCACGCTGGGATTGACCGACACGAAGAAGGGCGCGCGCGCGATCATGCCGATCGGCGTCATGTCTTCCACCGGATCGAACGGCAGCTTGTACAGGCTGGGGTTGACTGAGTAGCTATTGGAAATCAAGGTCAGGGTGTAGCCATCGGGCGCCGACCTCAGGCCCTGTTCCACGCCCAGCTTGCCGCCCGCGCCGGGGCGGTTCTCCACCACCACGGGCTGCTTCAGGCCATCGGACAGCAACTGCCCCAGGAGACGTGCGATCCCGTCATTGCCGCCTCCGGCGGCAAAGGGCACGATCAGCTTGATCGGCTGCGAAGGATAGTCATCCGCGTGCGCATTGGAAACCGATGCGGCAAACGCCACGGCAGCCAGTGTCATCCCCCATACCGCCCTGCCCAGCTTGGCGCCGGATAGCCTCGTCATACTTCTCTCCTCTTTGATCGGCCGCTGCGCGGCCATGTTATGTGGCGAAAGGCGCAAGACTACAACTTAACGAGTGAAGTTGCAGTCTTGCGCCTTGTTTGCCGGACCTCTCGATGGCGTTGAGCGGCTTCCCTATGCTGTATGCGTGCCTGGAAACGCATGCTCCCCAAGCCGCTCCACCAGCGTTGCCACCGCGGACTTGTCCAGCGATTGCACCGCGTAGCAAAGCCCCACGCGACGCGACATCTCCAGCCCGTCGAGCGGCCTGATCTCCACGCCGGCCTGGCTCCGCGCCAGGGACTCCGGCGCCACGCATAGGCCTGCGCCGGCGGCGGTCAAGGCCAATGCCAGGCGCAGCGACCCCGCGTGCGCGGCCGGCGTGTTTGCCGCCGCGCCGTAGAAAGGCAGCAGCCGCTGATGCGTGGGATGGTTCGGGCACACGATCCACGGCAGTGCGGCGTCCGCGCCGCTGCCTGCGGGCATGGCCAGCACATAAGGATCGACGGATAGCGGCAGGAACAACTCGTCCTCGCAGCGCTCGTCTTCGGTCGCCAGCCGGGCATCGCCATGGCAGCCCTCAAGCACGCTCACGAAAAGCGCCGGCACGACTTCCCGCGCCGCGTGCATGAACGCGACGATGTCCTGCCCGGCAATATCTGCCTCCACGCCGATCTCGACGCGCGACGCAGGCGAGCCGTGGCGGAACTGCTGCGCCATCGAGTCCGTTTGCGACAGGATGCGCCGCGCCTGCGGATACAGGATGCGGGCGTCCTCCGTCACGGCCACGCCCCGCGCCTGCCGCGTGAACAATTGCGTGCCCAGCATGTCCTCCAGGCTTTTGATCGTGCCCGACAGCGCGGGCTGGCTCAGATGCAGGCGGCGGGCGGCAAGCGTGATGTTGCGCTCTTCGAACACGGCGACGAAAGCCTTGAGCTGACGGCTATCCATAAGATTTTCCGATTTCTTCCAAAGGAATAAACCATTTCTCAGGGGAAATTCCCAGGAATAGAATGATTCCCGACACTCAAGCATACATAAAACCGATACCAGGAGTCCGCCATGTCCGCCTTGAAAAAACCCCTCGCCGTCATCACGGGCGCCAGTTCCGGCATCGGCCTGGCCACCGCCCGACTGTTCTCGGCTCACGGCCACCCACTACTGCTGCTGGCCCGCCGGCTGGAAAAAATGCAGGCGCTGAACCTGCCCGATACCCTGGCGCTGTCCGTGGACGTGACCGACCGCGCCGCGCTAGCCGCCGCCGTGCAGGAAGGCGAAGCGCGCTTCGGCCCGGCCGATGCGCTCATCAACAACGCGGGCGTCATGCTGCTGGGCGACATCACGCGGCAAGACCCTGACCAATGGGACCGGATGCTGGACGTGAATGTCAAAGGCGTACTGAACGGCGTGCACGCAGTCGCGGCCGGCATGGTCCAGCGCAAGCGCGGCAGCATCATCAACATCAGCTCAGTGGCCGGCCGCAAGACCTTCCCCAATCACGTGGCCTACGTGGGCACCAAGTTCGCCGTGCACGGCTTGTCGGAAAACCTGCGCGAGGAGTTGTCGGCGCACAACGTGCGCGTAACCACGATCGCGCCAGGCGCCGTGGAGACCGAGCTGCTGGGCCACACCACCGACGCGGACATCAAGACGGGCTACGAAGCCTGGAAGGCCGAGATGGGCGGCAAGGTGCTGGCCGCCGAGGACGTGGCCAACGCTATCCACTACGCCTATGCGCAGCCGGACGGGGTGTGCGTGCGTGAAATCGTTCTGGCGGCGACGCGCCAGCAAGCGTAAATAGCAGGCATTCGGAAAAGCAATGCAAAGCGGAAGCCGGTTGCATTGCTTTTCAACACTTGAGCCAAAGGCTGAAGCCGCTCAGCCGCCCAGCAGGATTCCAAGACGGCTGTTCCACTGATCGCCATAGCCTTTGCCGGCGACAGCGATCCGGATCAATGGCCTTTTGAGATCGCTGGTGGAAAAATCGAAATGGACATTCTTGAAGGAATGACTGCCGTTGCCGGAAACCTCGGTCCATTTCAACTGCCATTGCCTGATGTACGAGAAGTCGAGGACTTCTCCCGGGTCCTTCGGTCCGCCTACCATGCAGATTTTTTGCGTGGTGGGGTCGAACGCGATGACAACCTTCTTGTTCGTGTCGCCGAGAATCAATTCGCTGTCGACGCTGGTCTCCGGAAAAGCGGTACCCAGCCTTTGATTGTGTTCGCGGAACTTCGCCAACAGCGCGTTGTGCCGCTTTTTTTGACGGTGGATTACCCAAGCGATTAGCGCGATGATGGTTACGGCGAACGAGATGAAATTGAACATTGCTGCTTTTCCGATAGATTTTGGAAGCTGTATCGGCATTAACGGCCGCTGAAGCGGAAACTTGAACGAGTTACCGCATTGACTCAGGGTTCGGCATTGCCTGCTCACGATCCCCGGATCGGTGACCCATTGCTCCGCGACATCGAACGGAACGCCCGCGCCATGACACCCCGCCTGTACGCGCTCACCCTCCTCTCCATGCTGGCCTTCGCTGGCAACTCGCTGCTGTGCCGCCTTGCGCTCAAGCAGACCGCCATCGATCCGGCCACCTTTGTCGCCATCCGCATCGCTTCCGGCGCATTGGTGCTGTGGCTGGTGTTGCGCCTGTGCAAGCCGGCGAAGCCGCTGGAAGGCAATTGGCATGGGGCGTTGGCGCTGCTGGCCTATGCCCTGGCCTTCGCCTATGCCTACACGCGGATTCCGGCAGGCACGGGCGCCTTGCTGCTGTTCGCGTCGATCCAGATCAGCATGATTCTGTATGGATTCTTCATCGGCGAGAGGCTGAGCATCACGCAGGGGCTGGGCATAGGCCTGGCGGTGGCCGGCCTGGTGATCCTGATGCTGCCCAGCGTCAGCGCGCCGCCCTTGTTTCACGCCTTGCTGATGATCGTGGCCGGCATCGCTTGGGGCGTTTATTCCTTGCTGGGCCGCAGTGCCAGGGATGCGGCGTCGGCGACGGCGGGCAACTTCATCCGCGCCACGCCGGTCGCGCTGCTGCTGTTCCTCGTCCATGCCCTGACCGCGCGCGTGGGTTACGACGCGGCGGGCGCGACGTATGCCGTGGCGTCCGGCGCGGTGACTTCGGGCCTGGGCTATGTCTTCTGGTACGCGGCGCTCAAAGGGTTGAAAGTGACCCACGCCGCCACCGTGCAGCTCAGCGTACCGGTGCTGACCGCGTTTGGTGGAGCCCTGTTCCTGAATGAGCCCGTAACCTCCATCCTGGTGACGGCTTCGGTGCTGATCCTGCTTGGCATCGCGTTGGTGGTGCTGGTCAAGCGGCCCGCTTGACGGCGCGGCGCCTCGCTACTCGCCCGCCCGCCGTTCCAGGTAGGCGCCGGCATCCCCATCGCGCTTCATCGCATTCCACTGTTCCACGCTGGGCGTGCCCACCTGAAACGCCGATCCGATACGGCCGTACCAGCCCGGGTTCTGCATCCGCGCAATCAAGTCCATGGGCGCAGGATCGAAATGCATGCGCTCGACATTGAGCACGGCCGCATCCATCACGTGCACGGCCAGCACGTCTGCAAGCACCAGGCTGCGCACGCCATCGATGTCGAACAGCTCGCGCACCCGGCATTCGAAAGACGCGGGGCTGTCCTCGATGCGCGGCGGCTGCACCAGCCGCGACGCGGACAGGCGCAGCCCGGCCTCGGCCGATTCGTCCACTTGCGGCTCGAATTCGATGGAGGTGGCCACCATGCGATGCACCTGCGCTCCGGAAACAAGGTTCACCACGAACTCCCCGGTCGTGGCGATGTTGTGCGCCGTGTCCTTCGGGCGGCCGTTCTTGTTTCCGATGCAGACGCAAAGCAGCGGCGGGTTGCCCGAGATCACGTTGAAGAAGGAAAACGGCGCGGCATTGACGCTTCCTTCGGGATCCATGGACGTGATCCATGCGATCGGCCGCGGAAGCACGGTCGAATGCATGATTTTGCTGCGTTGATCGCCGCTGAGTTCGGCCATCGGGAAGTACATGTTTTCTCCTGATCGTTTAATCCGGATCCCGTCGTCCTTGTCCGCGCGGTACGGTTCCCTTGGGGGAAATCCTCTACAATTTGAAGCCTCAAAGAGGAGCTTCAATTGACAAAGGAAACGCGGCGCCGGGACAGGATATTCCTTGCCGCAGAGTCGCTATTTGCCCTCCACGGGTACAACGGCGTGTCCATACGGGACATCTCGAAGTCGGCTGACGTGAATTCGGCGCTAGTCCAGTATTACTTCGGAACCAAAGAATCTCTTTACAGAAGTATTTTTGAGCAACGCTATCGCTCGGTGACCGATGAGCGGCTGTCCAGAATCGAACTGATCTCCCCCGATAAAGACAAGCGGGCCTGGACTCATGCCCTGGTGCAGGTCTGGGTGGCGCCCTCGCTGCTGCTGACAAAAAAGCGCGGCGGCGCGCGCTTCATCCGCTTGCTCGCCCGCGAATACTATGACCCTGAAAGCGAACAGCGCGGCATCATCAAGGAGTACTTCGATCCCTCCGCCCGCGTCTTCATCGGCAAGCTGCGCCAGGTGTTCCCGCAGGCGTCGAATTCGGACATCGCTTACGCCTACCAATCGATGATTACCTTGCTGCTCACGCTGGGCGTGAGCGCGCGGCAGGCCATAAGGCTGTCCGACGGCGACGCGGCCAAGAGCCTGGAGCAACGCGTCGCCTATATCGTCGACTTCGTTGCGGCGGGCGTGTTCGAGTCGCTATCAGGGTCCCGCTGACAGCGCTCAGACAGGCCTGTCGTCGAGCATCCTGCAGATCAATTCCTCCACGCCCGCCAGGGTCTTCAGGGCCAGGGGATTGGCAAACGGCAACATCTGCATCATCACCTGCACGGCCACGCCCCGCGGACGATCGATCCAGAAGAACGTATTGGCCGCGCCGGCCCAACCCACGCTGCCTGGAGACCGGCCTGACGCGCCGGCCTGCACATTGACCAGTCCGCCCAATGCCCAACCGCTTTCCGCGCCGGCATGCAGGTCGACGTCGGCGGCGACGCGGGGCATGGCGGTTTGCAGAACGCCGATGTGCGTGCCGCGGACCTGGGGCTGCAACAGCAGGGCGACCGTTTCGGCACGCAGTATCCTCTGCCCTGCCAGCTCGCCGCTTCGCAACAGCGCCATCAGCAGCTTGGAGAAATCCTCTTCGGTTCCATACAGCCCGGACCCGCCCATGAACGTCTCGGGCGCGGTGAACGATCGCTCTATCAGGCCCATGGCGCCCGCGTCATCCATGGACATGAGATCCACCAGCCTTTCACGCATGGAAGCGTTCACGAGGAAACTCGTGTCGCGCATTCCCAGCGGCTGGAATATCTCCTCTTGAAAATACGCCTCCAGCGTTTTCCCCGAAACGCGCTCCACGATCTGGCCAGCCCAATCCAGACCTATCCCATACATCCAGCTGGTTCCAGGATCGAATACCAACGGCAAGGCCAATGATTCGATCTTGCCGCTGCCCGGCATGGGAATGCCACGCTGGCTTATGTAGCGCGCAATATCGCTTTGCCAGATGGGATATGCCAAGCCGGATTGATGCGTCATCAATTGACGCAGCGTGATCGGACTTGCAGCGGGCCGAAGCACCGGATTCTGCCCGCGAAACCCTTCAAGCACGCTCGGCGACGCAAGCTCCGGCAGCCACGTGGCAACCGGCGCGTCCCATTGCAACAAGTCCCGTTCCCATAGCTGGAGCACGGCGATGGCAGTTACCAGCTTGCTCATGGATGCCAGCCAGTAAACCGCTGGCGCCAGGGATGGCCGGGTTTGGGAACCGTCTCCCCCTCGTTGCCGGGATCCTCGGTAGAGGAGGCGATCGGGCCCGATCACCGCTGCCGCGAGTTGCGGCACTCCCTTGGAGACAGCATCTTCAATAAAACTATCCAGCTCAGGCCAACGCGCCATGGTTTCCTCGATATTGATTACCGCCGTTTCATGGCCCTCTCGATGCTCTCTGTCGTGCGGCATCGAGACGGCAAAAAAACTACGGTTCAGTTGATCAGCAGGTTGCCGCGGTCATCCACCGAGAGCCCGGTTTCCCGCGCCTCGACGATCACGGACGGATGCCAATCCACGCGGCCGGCGTCCGGGCCGCCGACGATCGCCATCAGCAGCGAATTCTCGTCGTCGTTGGCGCTGCGGAAGCCCCGGAAGACGCCAGGCGGAACGGCCACGAGATCCCCCTGGTTCAGGAGGATCGACCGCTCCTCATCCCCTTCCAGCCACACCACGCGCCATGCGCCGCTGATCGCCACGAATATCTCTTCCGTGGGATGACGGTGCAGTGCGGCGCCATCGCCGCGGCGCACGCCGCGCACGTAGGCGATTGCAAAGCCATGCGCGCCGCCCGCGAGTTTCGGCGTCAGGGCGGACTCCTTGACGTTCTCGGTCACGCCCATTCCGATCACATTGATGATCTCCCGTCGATACCGCGGGATGCGCTGATCGAGAAAACAGAGATCGGAACCCTCCTCGTTTTCGGCGCGGAACACGCAATCGCGTTCCATCGCTTCCACCGGTACGACGGGCACGGTTTCACCCAGGAACCTGCTGTCCATGTATGCCATGTTGTCTCCTCATTTTTTACACGACTGTGTAAAACGAACTATAGGGACTGGTCCAAAGGGTGTCAACAGGAATGCGAGGCGAAAAAAACGCGCAGACGACGCCGCGAGCCCGTGCCGTCAATTCACCCGCTTGGGCAGCACCGCCCGCATCCAGCGCGACAGGCGTGGCCGGATGCGCTGGTTGTGCAGCAGCACGGCGCCCACGGCGCCGATGAACGCGCCGACCACCGTGTCCAGGAAGCGCGCCTCGATGACGGCCGCGGGATAGCCCTGGCCCAGGTGTGGCGCCTCGGCCAGGAAGATCGTCAGCGGCGTGATCAGCACCACGGCGCTGGCGTAATGGCGCACCACCAGCGTTTCTATGCCGAACGACAGCGCCATCATCACCAGGCTCAGGGTCCATACGTTCAGCGGCAGGCTCAACAAGGCCCATGCCACGCACAGGCCCACGGCGGTGCCCAGGATGCGATGCAGCTGGCGGTTCCAGGCCGCCATCAAGGTCGCGCCCTGGATGATGGCCAGGCAGCTGACGGGCACCCAGTACGGGCGCGGCAATTGCAGCAGCTCGGCCACCAGCAGGGACACGCCCACGAAGAGGCCGATGATCACGGAGTCGTAGACCACGAAGTCGAACGTGGGCCTGGGCAGCGCCGCTTCGGGCGGCGGCGGTGCGACCCGCGTCATGTGCAGGGAGTACACAAACGCCACCAGGCACGCGACCAGGCTGCCCAGGGCCACCATGCCGACGCGCGTGGGGATTTCTTCCACGCTCCCCGGCGTATAGGCCGCGATCGCGGTCGCCATGATGTAGAACAGGCTGCCTGGCGGCCCCAGCCGGTAGCAGCGGCAGACCATGTTCACCACCATGGCGATGAAGGTCAGCGCCGCAAGCATGACCGCCGGCCAGAACTGCGTCAGCGCGCCCACCGCATAGCAGGCCACCATGCCGAAGGACGCCGCCAGCAGCATCATCATGCGGTGCTGCAGCGAGGAATTGGGCAGGCTCAGGAACACCATGCCGCCCAGGCTGGACATCAGGCCGTAGTCCATGCGCCCGAAATAGGCGCCGACCAGCAAGGGCAGCCCCGACGACAGGGCCGCGGCCAGAGGCATTTCCCAGGGCCGGTCGCTGGCGTTGACCCGGATCAGTTCGCGCCACACGCCCAACAGACGTGCCCTGGTCCAAGCGTACCCACGCCATGCAGCCGGGCCGTGCGCCGAGGGTTCTTCGTTCTTGTTCATGGATAGGCCTGTCGAAAATTCCGCCCGACGGATTTAACGGGAATTCCCTGATTCTCCCCCCTAATGCCGCTGGCTACCATTCGCCGCACCTCAGCCTTCGGCTGATCGCTACAAATGCGCCATACGGCGCGGAGACATCCATGAAAGCACTAAAACTGGCCGCGGCAGGCACCGCCTTACTCATTTCGTCCTTGACCGCCCACGCCGGCGCGACTTTCGAGGCGGTCAAGAGCAAGGGCTTCGTCCAATGCGGCGTGTCCACCGGCGTTGCCGGCTTCTCGGTGAACGACAGCAAGGGCGGCTGGATCGGCCTGGACGTGGACCTGTGCCGCGCGCTGGCCATCACCATGTTCGGCGACGTCTCCAAGGCCAAGATCATGGCGGTCAGCGCATTGCAGCGCTTCACCGCGCTGCAGTCCGGCGAAGTCGACGTCCTGCCCCGCAATACCACCCTGTCGCTGACCCGCGACACCACACTGGGCCTGATCGGCGTGGCCGTGAACTACTACGACAGCCAGGGCATCATGGTGAACAAGTCCCTGAACGTCAAAAGCGCCAAGGAACTGGACGGCGCCACGGTCTGCGTGCAGCCCGGCACCACCACCGAATTGAACCTGGCCGACTGGTTCCGCTCGCAGAATATCGTCTTCAAACCCGTGGTCGTCGAACGCCTGGACGAGATCATCCGCGCCTTCGCGGTGGGCCGCTGCGATGCCTTCACCGGCGACAAGTCGCAGCTGGCCGCGGCGCGCAGCAACCTGGAGAACCCGGAAAAGTACGACATCCTGCCGGAGAACTTCTCCAAGGAGCCGCTCGGCCCGATGGTTCGCCAGGGCGACGAGCAATGGTTCAACGTCGTGCGCTGGACCCTGTTCGCCATGCTGGAAGCCGAGGAATACGGCATCACGTCCAAGAACGTCGATGAAATGCTCAAGAGCACCAATCCCAACGTGCAGCGCCTCTTGGGCGTGACGCCGGGCATGGGCAAGAACCTGGGCGTGGACGACAAGTGGGCCTACAACATCATCAAGAACATCGGCAACTACGGCGAGAGCTTTGAAAAGAATCTCGGCCCCAGCAGCCCGCTGAAACTGCCGCGCGGCCTGAACGCGTCTTACCGCGACGGCGGGCTGATGTACGGCTGGCCGGTGCGTTAAGGACGCAGCAGGACTTCTCCAGGCATCGCCCGCTACGGCTTCGCGCCGTGGAACAGCGGCGATGCCTGGATCCGTTCCAGCATGCCGCGCGCGGCGCTCGTCAACGGCCGGTTGGCCCGCACGATCAGCCGCGTCTGCGCCGCCTCGAAGATGGGATTGGTGGTTCGCAGCGCCACCAGTTCGCCTCTTGCGACTTCCTTCACCACGGAATTCGCCGATGTGAAGGTCAGCCCCAGGCGGCTCTCCACATAGCGCTTGAGCGTCACCACCGAGTTGGCGATGAAGCTGGGTGACAGCACGATGTTCTCCGATAGCTCGGCCATCTCGATCAGCTGGCGCAAGCCAAAGCCCGGCCCCATCAGCGCAATCGGATAGCGCGCCACGTCCTTCAGCGTCGGCCGCTTGCGCTGCCGCGCCAGCGGATGATCCGGCCACGCGATCACGCACAGCGGATGGTTGCGCGTGTGGACCACGCGTATGCCGGGGTCCGCCGGCGCGCCGAACACCACGCCGATATGGGCGTCGTCGTGCACCACCGCACGCACCGCGTCGGAAGCGCCCGCCACCTTCAGCGACACCCGCACGCCGGGATGCTGCCGGCAGAATTCGTCCACCACGCCGCTCATCAGGATATCGACGAAGCCCTCGCTGGTGACGATCTGGATATCGCCGCGTTGCAAACCGTTGACCTCGTCCAGCCGGGCGCGCAAGGCCTGCTCGCTGGCCTGCCGGTCGCGGCAGTGATCCATCACAATCGCGGCCATGTCGGTGGGCACGATGCCGCGGCCCTTGCGCTCCAGCAGCGCCACGCCCAATTCCGTCTCCAGCAGCTGGATCTGGCGGCTGACGATGGACGGCTCCACGCCCAGGCGTTCGGCCGCGCCGCGCACCGATCCAGTGGTGACCGCCTCGAAGAAATACTGCAAGCGCCGCGCGCTCAAGCCGCCGTCCATGCCCATCCCCTATTTTCGATTTCTACAATTTCTGAAAATCGTTGCCTTTTAGGCAACAATTTTCCTCTCAGCTTACATTGATTTACAGGGTGGCGATTGCGAATAATGCGCGTACTTTCAAATCCGCTCGGTTGCGAGCCGTACGCTGCAAGCCAGCGGCGGCGGCAATGCGAGGTAACGCCCATTTCGAGCCTTAAAGCATGAAACTCTTCGCTTCGATCCTCGCTGCCGCAACTTTGAGCGTATTCAGTCAACAAGCCGCGTTCGCCTCGCCGGAAGCCGCCTATCCGAGCAAGCCCGTCAAGGTCGTGGTCGGCTATGCACCGGGCGGCTCGTCCGACGCCGTGGCCCGGCTGATCGCCGGCCGCCTGACGGACAAGCTGGGCCAGACCTTCGTGGTCGAGAACCGCCCCGGCGCCGCCAGCAATATCGCCGCCGCCACCGTGGCGCGCGCGCCCAACGACGGCTACACCATCCTGCTGGGCTCGAACGCCAGCACCATCAACGTGTCGCTCTACAAGGAACTGTCCTTCGATTTCCAGAAGGACTTCGCGCCGGTGGCGTTGCTGACGCGCTTCCCCAATATCATGGTGGTGAACAACACCGTGCCGGCCAAGACCGTGCAGGAGTTCATCGACTACGCCCGGGCCAACCCCAAGAACATCTTCTTCGCCTCGTCTGGCGCCGGCTCGTCGACCCGCCTGTCGGCTGAACTGTTCAAGATGATGACCGGCGTGCAGATGGAACACGTGCAGTACAAGGGCAGCGCGCCCGCCCTCACCGACCTGATGGCCGGCCGGATCCAGGTGATGTTCGATACCGCCCCGTCCGTCATGCCGCTGATCAAGGGCGACAAGCTGCGCGCGCTCGGCGTCACCAGTGCGGCCGTCCAGCCCTTCGCGCCCGAGATCCCCACCATCGATGCCACAGTCAAGGGCTACGAAATGACGTCCTGGTACGCACTGTTCGCGCCCACCGGCACGCCCGCCGGCATCGTGGAAAAGCTGAACAAGGAAGTCAACGCGATCCTGGCAGAGAAGGACATCCAGGAAAAGCTCGCCGGCATGGTCGCCACGCCCGGCGGCGGCACGCCCGAGGAACTGCGCCAGCACGTCGCTTCCGAAATCGCCAAGTACGCCGACGTGGTCAAGGCCTCCGGCGCCACCGCGGACTAAGCACTCGTACCATGCGCGTTTTCACCGGTTCGCTGTCCACGGAAACCAATACGTTCGCTCCGCTGCCCACCTCGCTGGATGACTTCGCCGACCGGGGCTACTACCCCGCCGGCACCCATCCCGCCGAGATGACGATCTTCAGCGGACCGCTGTGGGCAGCGCGCCAGCGCGGCGCGCAACACGGCTGGACCGTGATCGAAGGCATGGCCGCCGGCGCGCAGCCCGGCGGCATCACCACCCGCCACGCCTACGAAACACTACGCGACGAACTGCTGCGCGACCTGCGGCAGGCCCTGCCCGTCGACATGGTGGTGCTGGGCCTGCATGGCGCCATGGTGGCCGATGGCTACGAGGACTGCGAAGGCGACCTGCTGGCCCGCGTGCGCGGCATCGTCGGTCCGGACGTCATCGTGGGTGCGGAGCTGGATCCGCACTGCCATCTGTCGGATGCCATGGTCGCCAATACCGATATGCTGGTCGCCTACAAGGAATATCCCCACACCGACATTCGCGAACGCGCGTTGGAACTGGTGGACTTCTGCGCGGGAATAGTCGAACGCCGCATCACTCCAGTGGCCGCCGTCGTGGACTGCGAAATGGTGGTCACCATACGCACGCCGCAAGAGCCAGCGCGCAGCTACATCGACCGCCTCAGCGCGCTGGAGGGCCGGGACGGCATTCTCTCCATTTCCGTGGTGCACAGCTTCGCCTGGGGCGATGTGCCCGACATGGGAACCAAGCTGCTGGTCTATGCCGATGGCGACGCCCGGGCCGCCCAGCAGCTAGCGCGGCGCCTGGCTGACGAGCTGATAGGCATGCGCGAAGTGTTAACGCCTGCCTATCCCAAACCGGACGAAGCCATCGATCAGGCTTTGGCATACGGCGCAACGCCGGTCGTCATCGCCGACGCGGCCGACAATCCAGGCGGCGGTGGTGCGGGCGACTCTACCTTTTTGCTGCGGCGTCTGCTGGAAAGGGGCGTGCGCAATGTGGCGATCGGCCCCATGTGGGACCCTATTGCCGTCCGCATTGCGTTCAGCGCTGGCGTGGGCGCGCGGCTGCCCTTGCGCATAGGGGGCAAGATCAGCCCCCTGTCCGGCGAGCCGCTGGACCTTATGTGCACGGTCAAGGCGCTGGTCCCGGACATGGTCATGACCGGATTATCCGGATCGCCGGCCGTCGTGGGAAATTCCGTCTTGGTTGAGGCTAATGGCATCGAGATCGTGCTGATCACGGTACGGGCCCAGGCCATGGATACCGATGTTTTCACGCAGCTGGGCTGCCGGCTGGGGGAGAAGGCGCTGATCGTGGTGAAGTCTGCACAGCACTTCCAGGCGTCGTTCGCCAAGGTGGCGCGGCATGTGGTGTTTGCGGATGCGCCGGGGTCGGCGACGTTGGATTTGAGGGGATTGGCGTATCGGCGGGTGGAAAGGCCTAAATGGCCGATTGATGGGTAAGAGTTGCATGCCGTCCCGGTCTGGTGCCGCGTGATCGAGCAACGTCGGCAACCATCACGCCAAACTGACTGAACGGCTAACCGGTCTTCCTAGTCGCGAAATGCTTGTTTCTAAACTCATCAACATCCGAAATATACTCGGACCGATGGATCATTCGATGGCAGTTTGCGCATAGCACAGCGAAATCCGATTCAGGATCCATCGACACCTTTTGCCCCTTTAGCGTAGCGAGCGGCCGCAAATGGTGTGCCTCAATGTAGCCTTTACCTAGATCTCCGTAGATCTTCTCGAAATCAAGATTACAAACTTCGCAGACGCAGCCCTTTTTCGCCTTCACTTGCTTAGTGAGCTTGGCGCTACGCTCTAGCCGCGCATGCATCCGAAAGCGCGTCAAATCCTCATACAGCAGGTCTGCTGGCTCATCTGCTTCCGACTCTGCGCTATAGCCACCCACAGTCTCGGCTTCGTAGAGCATGCCATACAGCATCAGCATCGCCTTCAGATCCTCAACCAAGACCTCTTCTGTAGGCAGATCTTCCGCCGGATAGTATTTGGCACATATGTTTGCCGCCTCGTAAAAGGCCGTATCGTTCGACGACGCACTGGGAGCAAGGTCGATTTCCACCAGCGGGAATTGCTTCCAAGCAGAGCCCAGCAAAGCTCTGAAATTCGCCGCCTTCGCCTTCAGCGCTGTCTTGGCATCTGACTTGTAGTGAGCTTTCGCTTCAGTCATCCCCTGGTTCAGACTCAGGAACACACCTTGCATATCTTCGCGAAACAAGAAGACCGGGTAGTAGCCTGACTGAGCACTCTCGGTAATCGGTGCATAAAACACGCCCAACCACGGGCCGCGCCCCCAATTTCCTTGGCCCGAGCTGCCCTTGCAAGTAAGTTGCCGATCGGCACCGACAATGGCCGCCACCGTGTCTCGGAAGTCTCGACGTATGAACTGAGCGAGAGGGTGGCCGGAGAAGGCCGCACCGCGCGCCGCTGCATATTCCTTCAGGACCTTGCTCAGACACTGTCGAATACTCATGTGCTTTTGGCCTCTTTTCCGGGATGCACTCTTGCGTTATCCCTAAATGAATGATTGAGGCCATTTATAACATTTTGAAATAATCGATAGTAATCAAGGGACTACACAACAAGTCCGAGGCCATTGCCTTAGAGCTTTCCATGCTCTCGAGTTACCCTAGCAATTCCTGCAGTAGCTCGCTGAATGCGTTACTCTCCCTCTCCCCAATTCAAGTCCGCAAGGAGCCCCCAAATGGCACAAGCCTCCGCCCGTCACATCCTCGTCTCCACCGAAGCCAAGGCTAACGAACTGAAGACCGCCATCGAAAACGGCGCCGACTTCGCTCAGCTGGCCAAGGAAAACTCGAGCTGCCCGTCCTCGCGCGACGGTGGCAATCTGGGTTCGTTCGGCCCGGGCCAGATGGTCAAGGAATTCGACACCGTGGTGTTCAGCGCCCCGGTTGGCGTGGTCCAGGGTCCGGTGAAGACGCAGTTCGGCTATCACCTGGTTGAAGTGACCAGCCGCAAGGACTAAGTCCCGCAGCGATACGCAAAAAGGCCGCCGCCAGAAGAGTCTGGCGGCGGCCTTTTTTTGTCCGCTCGGACGACGCGCGAGGAACCTATTCCCTGCCCGTCATCACCATATGCGCCAGCGCATCCGCGTCCAGCCCGGCGACATCGCGTTCGATGACCTTGGCGCCGCTCTTCAGGATCGCGACCCGGTCCGCCAGCGCCACCACATCGGCCATGTTGTGGCTGATGAGAATCACGGTGCGCCCCTCTTCACGCAGCTTGCGCACCAGGTTCAGCACCAATGCGGTTTCCTTAACCCCCAGGGCGGCGGTGGGCTCGTCCATGATAACGACGCGGGCGTCCCAACGCAGGGCGCGGGCGATGGCGACGGCCTGGCGTTGGCCGCCGGACATGCGTTCCACCGGTCTGTCCATGTCATCGATGGGCACGGACAGACGTTGCAGGTAGCCGCGCGCGTCGTGCGCCATGCGGCGCTTGTCCAGGACGCTGAACGGACCCATGCGGCGCACCAGCTCGGCGCCCATGAAAATGTTTTCCCAGATGGACAAGCGCGGGGCCAGCGCCAGGTCCTGGTAGATGGTGGCAATGCCTTGCACCAGGGCGTCGTGGGGCGAGCCGAACACGACCTGCTGGCCGTTCAGGCTCATCGCGCCGCCGCTGGGTTCCTGCGCGCCGGAGATGATGCGGATGAGCGTGGACTTGCCCGCGCCGTTGTCGCCGCAGATGGCCATGACCTTGCCCTGGGGCACATCCAGGTCCACGCCCTTCAGGGCTTCGACGGCGCCATAGGATTTCTTGATCTGGCGTAGCGACAACGCGGCGGTCATGGCTGCTGGCTCTTACTTGGTATGTTGCAGGAATTTCTGCACGTTGCTGGCGTCGACCAGGACGGAGTCCATGAACAGGTAGGGGCCGGCGGCGATG
This sequence comes from Achromobacter pestifer, assembly GCF_013267355.1. Taxonomy (NCBI): domain Bacteria; kingdom Pseudomonadati; phylum Pseudomonadota; class Betaproteobacteria; order Burkholderiales; family Alcaligenaceae; genus Achromobacter; species Achromobacter pestifer. Next base: position 3,346,059 of record NZ_CP053985.1, on the reverse strand, counting down.
GTTTCCCGGGGTTCCTTCTTCACGACGATGCGGTCGATGGCGTAGATGGCCTTGGTGCCCATCTGCTCGAAGGGAATCATCATGGTGGCGGTGATGAGACTGTTGGGATCGGCGATGCGGCGGTAGGTTTCCGGGCTGCCGTCGACCGACACCAGGGTGATGTCACCCTTCTTCATGCCCTGCGCCTGGAGCAAGTCGTCGATGACGTAGGCCTGGCCGTCGAACGAGGCCCAGATGCCCTTGAACTGGCCTTGATGGCGCAGCAACAGAGCCTGCATGCCATTGCGCACGTCGTCGCGCCAGCTTTGGGTGCGGGCCATGCTGAACTTGGCCAGGTCCTTGACGGCGGTGTTCTCGGTCAGAACGGCGTCCAGCATCTTGCCGCGGATACGGGTGCCGGAGTTGCCGTCGAAGCGGGCGGACAGGATATTGCCCTGATAGCCCATCTTGCCCAGCATATAGAGCACGGACTGGGCGCCGGTGGCGTATTCGTTGACCTCGACGTCGAACAGCATGTGGGGGCTGGCGCCGGACATCACGCCGACGACGGGGATGCCTTTCTCCTTGGCGGCCTGCAACTGTGCATCGGTTTCGACGGGCTTGCCCATGGCGATGACGATGGCGTCGACTTTCTTGTTGACCAGGGTGTCGAGCTGTTCGGCCAGCTTGGGCAGCGACCCTTCGGCGTTCAGCTGGGTCACGGTCCAGCCCTTGGCGCGGGCGGCTTCGGCAGCGGCGTTGGCAACACGCGCATGGGTTTCCGAGGACATCTGGAACGCGACGACACCGACATCGAAGGCGTGGGCGGCTGCGCCCATGGCCAGGGCCTGCACGGAAAACGCAGCCAGCAGCAGATTTCGCATCAAGGATTTACGCATGGTTCTCTTCCCCTTCCGATCAGAATTTGAAGGCCGCTTTCTTCAGCACGGCCGATGACACCGCGACGGACGCGATGATGATGAAGCCCAGCACGATGTCCTGCACGTAATACGGCGCGCCCATGAGGACCAGGCCGTTACCCAGCACTTTGAGGATCAGCGCAGCGACCAGCGTGCCGGGTATGTTGGCGTGGCCGGGGTTGAACATGGTCATGCCCAGCAGGACCGCGGCGATCGCGTACAGGAAGTAGTCGCCGGCCATGTTGGGCGCGGCGGACGACAGGCTGGACGTCAGCAGCACGGCCGCCAGGCCCGCGCACAGGCCGGACAAGGCCAAGCCTATGCTTTTCATGGCGCGGATGTTGATGCCGGCCAGCCGCGCGGATTCGCCGGCTTCGCCGGTGGCGGTCATGCGGGCGCCGGTGCGGGTCCACTTGACCAGAAAGAATGCCAGCAGCACGGCGCCCAGCATCCACAACACCAGGGCGGGAATGCCGAAGGGCTTGCCGCGTGCCAGGTCGGTGAATGCGGCAGGCCAGCGTCCTACATAGGAAACGCCATCGGTCAGCATGAAGGCGAAGCCCCGCGCCATGGCAGCCATGCCCAACGTCGCGATCAACGAGGGCACGCGCAGCCGCGTGACGGCGATGCCGTTCACCAGGCCACACAGCAGGCCCACGCCCAGGCCTGCGCCTATGGCCAGGAGCACGGGCTGGCCGGTATGCACCAGGGCGCCGGTCACGACAGCCGCCAGGCTGGCGACGTCGGCCACGGACAAGTCCAGTTCTGCCGTGACCAGCGCCAGCGTGAAGCCGATGGCGATGATGGCCAGGAAGCTGGTTTCCTTGGCGATGTTCAGAAGATTGTTGGGCGCCGCGAAATTCGGGGCGGCCAATGCGAAGAAGAGCACCAAGACCAATCCCGCGATTGCCGTGCCGTACTTTTCCAGGATGCCGCGCATCGACTCAACCCTTGCTGCGTTTTGCTTGTTATGTGGGCGCGTCGCTGCGCCCTGCTGATGGCGACGTAGTTTATACCCGGGCCATCAGCCCATGTCGATGCCTGCCAGCGCGCGCGACACGGGCGCCAGCGCGGCTTCCGCGGCGCGGAACTGGTGGTACATGCGGCGATAGGCATGGGCCCGCTCGGCTTGGGGCTCGTAGCGTTGCGCCACGCGCACCAGGGAATCCTGCGCGGCCGCGAAGTTGCTGTAGCGCCCCAAGCCCGTCCACGCCGCCACCGCCGCGCCCAGCACGCCGGGCTGCTCGGCCTGCCCGACCACCAGCGGGCGTTCGCAGATGTCCGCTTTGACTTGGCACCACTGGGCATTGGACGCGGCGCCGCCGCCGAAGCGGATTTCCACCACAGGATTGCCCAGCGCGCTTTCGGCGCGCTCCAGCACGATGCGGTTAAGAAAGGCCACGCCTTCCAGCACGGCCCAAGCCAAGTCGCCCGGGCCGTGGCGGCGGTTCAGGCCCAGGAAGGCGCCTCGCAGGTGCGGGTCCCAATAAGGCACCCGTTCACCCTGCAGATAGGGCAGGAACAGCGCCGGCTGCGGGTCGCGCGGCGCGTCCAGCAAGGCGTCCATGGCTTCGCCCACGCCCGCCATCCCCTCGTCGCCCAGACGGCCCAGCAACGGCAACAGCCACGCCACCGTGTCCGCGCCGTTCTGGCCCGGCCCGCCGATCTGATGATGGCCGCCGCCCCAGTCCACCGTCATCAGGCCCTGCGCCTGCACCGGCTCGGCGCCCACGGCGCCGAAGACTTCGGTGGTACCGGAGATGTTGTAGGCGTAGCCCGGCCGCAAGGCGCCCAGGCCAGCCACGGCCGCCCAGGTGTCGTTGGCGCAGGCCACTACGGGGCGTCCCGCCAGGCGCGCCAGCGCGCCCGGCAGCCCCGCTTGCACTGGCCCGACGATATCCAGCGGATCGAGCAGGCGCGGCACCCAGGCCGGGTCGGCTCCCGCCGCCGTCAGCAGATCCGGACACCCGGGCGCGGCGCTTGCGGCCGCCGCCAGCCGCGCCATCGATACCGTGTCGCTGGCAGTACGTCCGGTCAGGCGGAAATTCAGGTAGTCCTTGGGTTCCAGCACCAGCCGCACCCGGGCCGCGTGCTCGGGTTCGGCGCGCAGCAGCCAGGCCACGCGCGCCCAGGGATGGAAAGCGTTGATCTGCGCATGTTCCGGATGGGACGACGGCATGGACGCAAGCCACGCGCCCACGTCCGCCGCCGCGCGCGTATCGCGCCAGGTGATCGCGGGCCGGATGGCGGCGCCTTGCGCATCAATGAAGACCTGCGTGCGCGTGACGCCGCAGATCGCGACGGCCTCCACCGCGTTGAAAGCGGCGTCCGCCTGCGCGGCCAGGGCATCGGCCAGGGCTTGCAAGCCGCGCCACCAGGCATCGGCGTCGATCTCGTCCCAGCCGGGATGATGGTCAGGGCCGGCGCGCGCGGGGCTTTCGATGAAGCACGAATGCGCGATGGCGCCGTGCGCGTCCACCAACGCGGCGCGAAAGCGCGTGCCGCCCAAGTCCACTGCCAATACGTAGCTCATGTCGGCACCTGCGTCAGGCGGATCTGGCCGCGCCCAGGCTGCATGGCCCGCAGCGGGCGGGAGGTCTGAATATCAAGCATGGGAAGGCGATTTCTGCGTGATCGGACAGCCATCGGAACGGGCGTTCCGGATTACGGAAATTGTAGTCCAGCCGGGATTCCCCCGCAGGCGCGGCACGCCATTTTCGCTGCACCGCAGCACCGAAAATCCTATCAATTGATTATTTCTGTTCAGGTGACATGGGCCACGGGCGTGGGACAGAATGGCCCACACCCGGAGGAGACAGCCGGGGCCATGAAAACCATCAAAAAATGCATGCGCAAGCGCGCAGCCCGAGGCCCATGAAAAAGTCCAGGAACAAGGTCATCATCACCTGCGCGATCACCGGTTCGGTCCACACGCCGTCGATGTCGCCGCATCTGCCCGTCACGCCCGACGAGATCGCGCAGTCCGCGCTGGATGCTGCCCAAGCGGGCGCGGCCATCGTGCACTTGCACGCGCGCAAACCCGATACCGGGCAGCCCACCCAGGATCCGACGCTGTACGCGCAGTTCCTGCCGCGCATCAAGCAAGCCTCGGACGTGGTGATCAACATCACCACCGGCGGGTCGCCTGTGCTGCCCATCGCCGACCGCATGGCGCCGGCGCTGCAATTCAAGCCCGAGGTCGCGTCATTGAACATGGGCTCGATGAACTTCGGCATGTATGAGCTGCTGGAGCGTTTCAAGGAATTCAAGCACGCCTGGGAACGTCCCTATCTGGAAGGCAGCAACGACCTGATCTTCAAGAACACCTTCAAGGACATCGAGCACATCCTGACCGCGTGCAGCGACAACGGCACGCGCTTCGAGATCGAGTGCTATGACATCGGGCACCTATACACGGCGGCGCATTTCGTGGACCGCAAGCTGCTCAAGCCGCCCTTCCTGATCCAGTCCGTATTCGGCATACGCGGCGGCATCGGCACGCATCCCGAAGACGTGATGATGATGAAGCGCACGGCGGACCGCCTATTCGGCGACGACTACATCTGGTCGGTGTTGGCCGCCGGGCGCAAGCAGACGCCGCTGGCGACGATGGCGGCGACCATGGGCGGCAATGTCCGCGTGGGGCTAGAGGATTCGCTGTGGGACGGGCCGGGGGAACTGGCGCAATCCAATGCTGACCAGGTGCGGCGGATACGCCGCATCCTGGAAGACCTGTCCTTGCAGATCGCCACGCCCGACGATGCTCGCGAGACGCTGCAACTGAAGGGCCGCGACAACGTCGCGTTCTGAACAAGAATCCAATCCCGTGGGGAGATCAGACATGAAAAAGACATTGTGCGCGACGGCCGTGGCCGCGCTGTTGGGGATGGCAAGCGCGGCGCAAGCCGACGATGGCGTGATCCGCATCGGTTTCATTACCGACATGTCCGGCCTGTCGGCGGACGCCGACGGCCCGGGCGGCGCCGAGGCGATCAAGATGGCCGTGGCGGACCTGGGCGGCGTGGTGGCGGGCAAGAAGGTGGAGATCCTGGTGGCGGACCACCAGAACCGCGCCGACATCGCCTCTTCCAGGGCGCGCGAATGGCTGGACCAGAAAGGCGTGAACATGCTGATCGCGGGCGCGAATTCGGCGGCAGCGCTGGCGATGGCGAAAGTAGCGGAAGAGAAAAAGACGCCCTTCTTCGTGGTGAGCGCGGGCGCCTCAGAGCTGACGAATTCCCAATGCACGCCCTACACCGTGCACTACGTGTACGACACAGTTTCGCTGGCACGCGGAACGGCGCGGGCAATGATGAAGGAAGGCAACAAGGACTGGTTCTTCCTGACGGTCGATCACGCCTTCGGACACGCGCTGGAACGCGACGCGGCGGCGGTGGTGCAGGCCGATGGCGGCGCCACCAAGGGACGGGTCCGGCATCCCCTGAACGCGGCGGACTTCTCGTCGTTCATCTTGCAGGCGCAAGCATCCGGCGCGTCAGTGCTGGGGCTGGCGAACTCGGCCAGCGACACCAGCAATGCCGTCAAGGCCGCCAATGAATTCGGCCTGACGCCGAAGATGAAGATCGCGGGCCTGCTGGTGTTGATCACGGACGTGCATGCACTGGGCCTGCAAGCGGCGCAGAACATGTATCTGACCACGGCCTGGTACTGGGACCAGGACGATGCCTCGCGCAAATGGGCGTCGCGCTTCGAGGCCACCATGAAGAAAAAACCGTCGATGCTGCAGGCTGGCGACTACTCCGCCGCCACGACCTATCTGAAGGCGGTGGCAGCCACCAAGAGCACCGATGGCGAGACCATCATGAAATGGCTGAAGGCAAATCCGGTCAACGACTTCTTCGTCAAGGACGGCAAGATCCGCGCCGACGGCCTCATGGTGCACGACATGTTCCTGATGCAGGTGAAGACGCCGGCCGAGTCGAAGGCCCCATGGGACTACTACAAGCTGGTGGCCCGCGTGCCGGGCGACCAGGTCTATACCTCGCCGGCGGAATCGACCTGCCGTTTGATGAAGCCTTGAGCCGCAATACAAAGGATCTGGCATGACTGTGAAGAACGCTGTCCCGGGGGATATTTCCGCGCTGCCCGTGGACCTGTCCGGCAAGCGCGCCATCGTGACCGCGGGTGCGGCCGGCATCGGCGCGGCGATCGCCGCCGCGTTCGCCGAACGCGGCGCGCGGGTCCACGTCTGCGACGTGGACGAGCAGGCCCTGGCGGCCTGCCCCCATCCCTGGTCGCGCGCCGACGTGAGCCGGCGCGACGAGATCGACCGCTACATGCGGGAAGCGCTGGCGCAGCTGGGCGGCCTGGACGTACTGGTGAACAACGCGGGCATCGCCGGGCCGACCGCAGGCATCGCGGACATCCAGCCGCAGGAGCTGGACGCGACGCTGGACATCAATCTGGCATCGCAGTTCCACACGGTGCGCCATGCGTTGCCGGCGCTGCGCGCTTCAGGCGGCGGCAGCATCATCAACATCAGCTCGGTGGCTGGCCGCATGGGCATCCCCATGCGTACGCCCTATGCCGCGACCAAATGGGGCGTGGTGGGCCTGACCCGTTCGCTCGCGGTCGAGCTGGGCGGCCATGGCATCCGCGTCAACGCGCTGCTGCCGGGATTGGTGGCCGGGCCGCGGATCGACCGGGTGATCGAAGCGCGCGCCAGGAACATGGGCCTGACCGTGGAGGAAGAAACCCGGTTGGAGTTGGCCGGCGTCAGCCTGCGGCAGTTCGTGCGCGCGGCGGACATCGCCAACATGGCGCTGTTCCTGGCGAGTCCGTTCGGGGCGATGATCAGTGGGCAGGCAATCAGCATAGACGGCGACCTGCAATCGCTGCCCTGGCAGCCGCCGGCGGATTGAGGCTGCGGTCTACTCCAGCAATTGGACCGTCTGCGCATAGACGCCCTGGCGGCGGTCCTGCGCCGTGGCGCGCAGGGCGTCGAGCAGCCGCTCGGCCAGGTCCCGGTTGCGCGGCTCCTTGCGGGTGATGAGAAAGAAGTCGAACCACTGCCGCGACGCCAGGGGCCGGGCGACCAGATCGGGATAGGCCGTCACGATGTCCCACGCGGACAGGGCGTTGACCAGGCTGATGCCCTTGACGGCCCGGACAGTGCCAGGCAGCAAGGACATATGCGCCCGCATGCCGGAGCTCAGCAGCAGCGAATCCGCGATGTCGCCCTGGGCGACCACATAGTCGGACCACAAGGGCTTCACGTAGGTGTCTGGCGGGATCTCGCCCGCCGCGATGGTGTCGCGCGCCGCCAGGGGATGATCGCGATGCGCGATGGCCATGACGTCGGCGCGCAGGAATGGCGTGAACGCCAGGCGCGCGCTGTCGCGTTCCACCGCGCCCAGGCCGAAGTCCGCGCGCATGGTCTCGACGGCGCTGATGGCCTGCACCGACGATTCGATGTCGATGGAAAAAGGCCGGGTGCCGTTGGCATCCAAGTAGCGCCGCACGGCGTCGGGCGCATAGCCCAGCGCCAGCGCGGGCGAGGACGCGATCCGCAGGCCGCGTCCGCCGAACTGTTCAATGCTGTGCAGGGCCTCGTCGATGCGGACCAGTTCGTCCAGCACGAACTTCGCTTCGCTGTAGAGGTACTGGCCAGCCTCGGTGGGGCGCAGTGTCTTGTGAGACCGGTCGAACAGCTGCACGCCGGTGGCGCTTTCCAGACGGGAAATCGCGTGGCTGACCGCTGGTTGCGTCAGATGCATGGACTGCGCCGCCTGCCGGGTCGACCCGGTCATGACGACGGCGTAGAAAATGCGCAGGTCGTGAATATTGAAGTTGCGCTTCATGCGGCGCGTCGCTCCCTGTATGGGCGGCTGCCCGACTGCGCCCGGCCGAAGACTGCGACGACTGGTCCGCGCAAGGCCTTCTTGTAGCCCAGACCGCCGTTAGTGTCGAACCTGCGGCGGGAAAGGCGCCGGACGAGCCGCCGGCGCCTGCCTGGCCCGCTCTATCTGCGGCGACGCCCACTTGCCGTCCAGCAACGCAGGCTTGGGCCAGTAGTACCGCAACGTGACCATGAAAGGCCCGGCCGGCGCGGGCAGCCAGTTGGACTCCTTGCCCTTGCCCGGCGACTCCGACTGGATGTAGATCGTGATGGCGCCGTCGCGGTCGCGTTTGAGCGTTGGCAGCATGGACGAGTTAATCAGATAGCGCTTGAGCGGATTGGACGCCAGCAGCTGCTCGGGCAGGCGGTACAGGGTCATGGACCAGAAGGCGTTGACGGGCGGCAGGCTGCGCGGCGCGAAGCGCAGGGTGTATTTGTTGCGACCATCCAGCGGCTGGCCGGTGCTGTCGTTTTCCAGCACGGGATACAGCGCTTCCACACGGCTGTTGCCGCCGATGCCGACCTGCGTGCCCGTGGCGCGCGCCAGATAGTCGTTCTTCAACGTGTTGCGGTCGCCGAACAGCCCATCGGTCTTGCCGTTCAGGGCCTCGCGGTTCTTGTCGATGTCGTTCTGGCCGTCATGCATGCCTTCCTGCAAGGCGCGGCGCAATGCTGGGTTCATGCTGTTGAAATCGAACTGCCGGCCCGGTTCCAGGCCGATGCTGGCAAAGCGTGCGCGCAATGATTGTTCCGAGGGATGGGCCGGCGCGAACCGCAGCAGGAAGGCGAGCTGGTTGTAGAACTCCAGCGAACTGCGCATCTGCGCAGGCGGCTCGGGCGCGATCCAATCGACGGCCGGCGCCGGCTCGGGCGCGCGCTGCTTGCGAAAGGCCGACAGGGTCTGGACCTTGTAGCGCGACTGGATGCGCTTGACGTTCGGCAGGTCACCCGCGTTAAAGAGCTGGGTGCGTCCGACCAGATTGACCAGATCGGTTTCCGACCTGATCACCTTGGTGATGCCGGCCGGCGGCTTGCCCTTCCAGTTCGGACCTGCGACAAGGAACCGGCCACCGCCATTGCCCGTGCTGCGGCTGCCGATGTAGGCAAAGTTATAGGTGTACAGGTCCATCAGTTGCAGCACGAAGTAGCGCCGCGGCTCCATGGCGGGCACGGTGATGACCACGGGTTCGGCGCGCAAGTCCAGGACCGCGAAGGTGTATGGCGTGTCGGCGTTGGGCGTGACGAAGGCGGTATCTTCGGGCGTGAACACGCGCGCGACGTTGTTGACGCTGTTGAACGGGCCCTTGTACTGGGGGTTGTTCTTGTCGATGCTGAAGGCATGCATGGTCTGGTAGCTTGCGACCATGGGCGTGCCGTACAGATAGGCTTCGCGGGCGATGCCGCGCGCCTGCTGCGCCGTGACGCCGTCGATGCCGACCGATTGCGATCCGCTCGAATCGTGGGCGTTGAGGGCGCACCCTGCCAACCCTCCTGCCAGCGCCGCCGCGACGGCCAGCCGCGCCGCCATCATCGCGGGGCGGCCGTGGCGGGCCTTGGAGAAAAATCCAGTGCTACTCTGGCAATCGCGCATCCGGTGCTCCAACACAACACTGCGTGAGGTTGGCGACGCCCATGCGGCGGCGTCGCATTCAAAGCGTAAATTCCGGGGAATTCTGGCATATTTCCCGGCGATGTAGAAGAAACGCCGTACCCACACAGGAACAACAGCAGCCCATGCATACGCAAGACCCGGCCACGGAATATCCGCAGATGAACATCCGGGCGTCCTCTTACTTCGTGCTGCAGGCCGCGCATGCATGCGCGCATTGCGGCCAGGAAACGCCCGTGCACGCCCTGGCCGTACCGCCCGGCCACCAATGCACCGAAGCCGATATCGAGTTGGACGAGGCCGATGCCAGCAGCCTCGGACTGAGCCCTGCCGCATTCCACGACTGGCTGTTCAGTCCGCCGCAATGGTTGGAGATTGCCGACCCCGCGCTGATTTCGCAGACCTGGCTGCTGTCGCCGTCCGTGGCGCAGGCCATGCAGGCGCTATCGCCCCATTACCGGCGGAATCCCGACAACCAGGGGCAATGGACCAACTTTTGCGCACACTGCGACAGCGCGATCGGGGAAGGTGATCTGTACCCGAAGCGGAGCCAGGCGTTCAGCCCCGCGAACGCCCAGGCCGCCGACCGAATCCAGGTACGCAAGGTAGAGGCGCCGTTCGAGGCCTACTACGGCATGTGCTGGACGGCCAGCTACCGCAACAAATGGCCGCTGTTCGCCCGCATGGGCTACGAGTACAGCGAGGCGGACTGAAGACGAAGACCGGCCAGCGGGCGCACGCGCAGGCCGCGAACCTTCGGATTGCGCGTCAGGAAACGCTGGCGCAAGCGCCGCCAGCGGGCGGACGGCTTCATCCGGGAATACGCCGCGCTAAGCAGCGGAGATCTGCGTTTCGGCGACCTCTACCTGGCCTTCAAGGCGTTGGACGGGAATCGCCGCGATGGCGCTTTCGCTGGCGTTGGCGTCCGTGGTCAGGTGCTGGATCAGATCCACGGTGGTGGACCGGCGGGTCAGCATCAGGCAGGTGACTTCCTCGTCCGTGACGCGCGTGGCGTGCCAGCAGCCGGGGCGCATGCAGACGCCCTGCCCCTGCGGCACGCGGAACGCCGCGAGCGTGGCCAGGTCGGGGCTGCCGTCGGCCCCGCTGCGCGCCACGACCTGGATGATCTCGCCCGTCAAGGGCACGATGGCCTGTTGCGTCAGCAGGTGCTTTTCCAGGCTGGCGATTTCAAAGGACTGGCTGCGGTAGTTGACCCACAGCAACTCGGCGTCGCCGCCGGCGCCGGTGTTGAACAGATGCTCCTGCCAGAAGTCGGTGGCAGGATTGGAGAACAGCGGCACGCCGTTGCCATCCGGCATGGGCTTGCCCAGCATCCAGCCGTAGACCCTGAAGGCGTCCGGCGTCAAATCGTTGATGTCCAGCTGTTTTTCGCTCGTCATGCGGAACCCTGTGATGGCTTGGTCGCGCCGCCGCGCTTGGGAAACTCGGCGCTGTAGTCGAACTCGCCGCGCGCGATGGCCTCGAGTATGGCAGCCCGCCTGTCGGCGGCGCGCTTGAGGTTGGCGGCGGTGGGCTTGGCGCGGATGCGTTCGACGCAATGCCGGCCTTCATAGAAGAAGCCGATCTCGATGGAAGACTCGGACGCGGGCCTGACCCCATCGAATCCCTGGCGCATCGCCCTCTCCTGTTATAGCCGATGAAGATGCACATGATATCGCTTTACACTGGCCCGACACCTCTCACGCCAGGACGCGCAACATGACCACCCATCTGTCGTCGCACTATCTCTTGCTGGACGCCTCGGGTACCTGCTCCACCGTCGCGGGCGGCAAGGCCTTCTGGTCGCAGCCCGAAGAGGAACTGGAACGGTTCGGCCGCGGCTGGCTGGTGTCCGAGTACGCTTTCGAGACAGACTGGCCGCAATGGGAAATGCACCCGCAGGCCGACGAGGTCGTGCGCCTGATTGAAGGCAGCGCGGAACTGCGGCTGGAATGGCCGACGGGCGAGCAGGCCGTGCGGATGCAGGCAGGTGACGCCTACGTGATCCCCAAAGGCATCTGGCACACGCTCAAGGTGGCCGGGCCCTGCCGCATGCTGCACATCACCATGGGCGCGGGCACGCAGCACCGGCCGCTGTAAGCCGCCGCTAGCCCGGCGCGCCGACGGCGCGCGCACGCTGGATCTCGCGGTCGTCGATGGGCCAGTGCAGCGCCGCCGACAGCACGCCCAGCGCCATCGCGCCCAGCCAGATCAAGTCATAGGACCCGGTGGCCTCGAACACCACGCCGCCCAGCCACACGCCCAGGAAGGAACCCAGCTGGTGGCCGAAGAACACGAAGCCGAACAAGGTCGTGATGTAGCGCACGCCGAACACCTGCGAGATCAGGCCGTTGGTCAGCGGCACCGTGCCCAACCAGACAAAGCCCATGACCGCCGCGAACACGTACACGGTCCATGACGACAGCGGCAGCAGCACGAACAGCGCGATGGCGGCCGTGCGCAGCAGATAGATGCCGGCCAGCAGGTACTTGCGGCGGTGGCGCCCGCCCAGGACGCCGCAGATATAAGTGCCCATGACATTGGTCAGCGCGATGATGGCCAGCGCCGCCACCGCATCGGACGCGCGCAGGCCCTTGTCCATCAGGTAGGCGGGCAAGTGCGTGCCGATGAAGGCGAGCTGGAAGCCGCAGGCCAGGAAGCCCAGGTTCAGCAGCCAGAAGCCGGGTTGGGCGAACGCTTCGCGGATGGCCGCCGGCATGGATAATCCGGCCTCCCCCGCGGAGACGCCCTGTTCCCGGCTGGCCGGCTCCCTCAAGGGCAACGCCAGGGGCAGCAACATGGCCAGGACCACCGCGAACGACAGCAGGGCCGCAACCCAGCCCCAGCCGCCGATCAGCCATTGCGCGGCCGGCACCATGGTGAACTGGCCCAGTCCGCCCACCGCGCCCGCCACGCCTAGCGCCCAGCTGCGGCGCTCTGGCGCCACCAGCCGGCTGAGCGCGCCGTAGATCGCCGCGAATGCGGTGCCGGACAGTGCGATGCCGATGCACACGCCCGCCGTCCACAGGAATCCGGCGGGCGTAGTGGCATACGCCATGCCCGCCAGCCCCAGCGCATAGAACACCAGTCCGCCCGCGATCACCCTGGCCGAGCCGTAGCGGTCGGCAATCATGCCGGTGAAGGGCTGGACCACGCCCCAGGTCAGGTTCTGCACCGCCAGCGCCATGGCGAAGGTCTCGCGGCTCCACCCCCTGTCCATCGTGACGGGCAAGAGGAACAGGCCCTGCACGTGGCGCACGCCCAGCGCCAGGCCCATGATGACGCCGCCGGCCAGCACCAGCAGCAACAGCTGAGAAGCATCCAGGGAAGACTTGCGCGAAACAGGCATGGCGAACCTCGGCAGTGGAACATCGCCTCCATGCAGGCAGGCACCGGCGTCCATTACAGGACTGCGGCGGCCGCGCATCAACCGATTATTTTTTGTCCGCTGCATGCTTTGCGGGAATGTCAGCGCAAGCCGGAAATCGACGCTGCGCAGGCACGCGGACGGGTGTTGTTAACGGTTTGTTTGTTACGGTTACATTTACCGCGTAATTGCCCGCTGTCGCTGGTTACAGTGCTGCCTTCGCATCTTTCTTGGCAGGCATACGACCATGTGGCACGCCCGGCTCGGCCTTTACGCTTGCGCGGTTGCAGCCCGCGCCGCTGCACGATGAAGACCCCGCTCGCCCTCAAACCGTTGGCGCTGGCCGTGGCGCTCGCCACCCTGCTGCCCGCCGTGCCCGGCGCGGCGCAGGCGCGGTCCGGCTGGATCAACCAGTGCGCCCCCGGCTACAACGAATACAACGGCGCCAACCTGGAATGCCAGCAGGCCTTCCACGAAGGCCTGGCCGCCGTGCTGACCGGATCGGCCAACGATGACGCCGGACGCTGGGGCTACCTCGACAAGCAAGGCCGCATGGCCATCGCGCCGTCCTTCCAAGAGGCCAAGTCATTTCAGAACGGCCTGGCCGCCGTGAGCCAGGACGGGCTCTGGGGCTATATCGACACGCAAGGACAATGGGCGATCAAGCCGCGTTTTGCCGAGGCGACGGGCTTTAACGCCGAGGGCACCGCACTGGCCGAGGAAGAAGGGCACGATGTGCTGATCGACCGCTCGGGCAAGGTCGTCAAGACCTTCGAGCTGGGCACGCGCTCATGGGGCTTCATGCGGGGGCAGAAGCTGGCATCGATGGAAATGCCCATGCCGCCACGCCTGTTCAACACCGCAACCGGCAAGGCGGCGACGCTGCCCGCCGGCGTGATGGCGCTGGCCGCGCCCAGCGGCGGCTACCTGCCGGCCCAGTTGCGCGATTCGCGCTACGGCGGCTGGTGGGGCCTGCTGGATGACCAGGCCCGCTGGGCGATCGCGCCAGACGTGCTGCGCGCCCGCGAGCCTGCTCTGCGCGACGGCGACGTGCTCGCGGTGAGCCGCAAGGACGGCTGGGAGTTCGTGGATCCGCGCGGCAAGACCCTCCAGGCGCAGCGCTACGAACACGTGCAGTTGGCAGGACCCGGGCTGTGGCTGGTCAAGCAGAAAGGCGCGGGCAAGGCGCTGCTGCTCAACGCCAAGCTCGGCGTCCAGCACGCTTTCAAGGGTAATTACATCGGCCTGGATGAACGCGACGGCTGGCGCGTCATGATTGATGACGAGGCCGTGCTGCTGATCGATCCCGTCGGCAAGTTCCACAAGATGGACGCGCGCCATGGCCGCGTGCAACTGAGCAATGGGCAGGCCTGGGTGACGGCATCCCTGCCGCCGCAAGCCGTGGATATGGCGGTCGATGCGGCGGCTACGGCTGATGCTGCGGCAATGGCCGCCGATGCGGCGGCTGCCGGCACCACCGCAGCCGCCGACAACGATGGCCCCGGAGAAGCGGTGGAGGCCTCGGCCGACGCCGCAAGCTCCATGCAGAACGCCGGCGCAGCCGATGCGGCAGCGGCCGCGGTGGCGGCCGCATCGGAAGCCGAGACCGTGGCCGTCGACGTCGCAACGCCTGCCGCGATGGACGCAGCCGCCGCCGCGGTAGACGCCGCCGCCGCCGCGGAAGCGGCAAGCGCGGATGCGGCTCCCGATGCCGGCGGCCTGCTGCAGATCTACACGCGCGAAGGCAAGCCGCTGCTGGACGCCGACACGGTCGCGCGCCTGCAGGATTACGACATCAGAGCCTTTTCGGCCAGCGAGTCGACCCGCGGCCGCGCCGCCGCGGACAGCTTGCCGCTGGCCCTGCTGCGGCCGCTGGACTACAAACAGCCGCTCGGCATCCTGACGCCCAAGGGCAAGATCGTGACCAACCCGGACTGGGAGGACATGTCCAGCTACGGCGCGTCCATGCCCTTGCCGGTGCGCGCCACCAACGGCAAGCATGGCGCCATCGATGCCGACGGCAACTGGTCGGTGCCCCCCCGCTACAGCGTCATCCGCCCGTTCCACGGCGCCTACGCGCTGGCAGGCGCAGGCAGCCGCAGCCGTGGCGACGACAAGCTGGTGATTGACGCCCGCGGCAAGGCCGTCGCGGTCCCGGCCGAGGTGCTGGACGGCGCCATGAACTTCGACGGCGAACTGATCCAATACCGTGCGCCAGACGAGAACCGCGAGAACCGCTGGGGCATCTGGAACGTCGCCCGGGGCGCGCCCGCCGTCAAGCCCGTGCACGAAAGCATGGAGAAGTTCGAGGACGACTGGGCCAAGGTCCAGCACCAGGAGCGTTGGGGCGTGATGAACCGCCAGGGGAAATGGGTGGTGCCCGCCACGCAGGAGAGTTCCTACAAGCTGGACTACCTGGGCAACGGCCTCATGCTGGTCGAGGACAACGCTCCCGGACAGCGCGCCCGCAGCTCTTTCGACACCACCTACCGCCTGGTGGACCTGCGTACCGGCAAGTCCAGCGAGCTTGTGACCGGCAAGCCGGAGCGCTTGAAGGACGGACGCTACCTGGGCGCGCTGGCGGGCGGCGGAACCGTGGTGTTCGACGCAAAGGGCGGCGCCACGCGGGTCTCCGACGGCCAGGCCAAGCGCAAGGAGCTGTACCAGCACTGGATCTACATCGAGCATGAGGACCGCGAGGGCGCCATCGACGCGCGCGGCAACATGAAGGTCCCGGCCATCTACGGCGAGTTCAATCCGTTCTTCGCGCAGCCCGAGGGGCTGGCGCGCGCCTACACCGGATCCGGCTACCGCCTGATCGACCAGGACGGAAAGACCGTGCTGCCCAAGCTGGGCGACGGCTCGCCGCTGGCTTCCATGCGGCGCATCGTGTTCCACGATTCAGAAAATTCCGTCAGCATCATGACGGACCTGCAGGGCCGCGAGATCACGCGCATCGATGGCACGTACAGCGTGGAAGACAACGGCGCCAATGAGGGCGTGGCCCCCTACCGCAGCGGCTCGGGCAACGGCCGGCACGGCTTCATCGATGCCAGCGGCAAGCGCATCGTGGGACCGCATTTCGACTCGCTGGGTCCGCTGAACAACGGCCTGGCCGTGGCCCGCCGCCTGCAATATTCCGGCAAGCTGTACGGCTACATCGACCTGACGGGACGTTATGCAATTCCGCCCGTCTTCACCTGGGCCGGCAACTTCAGCGAGGAACGCGCGCTGGTCCGCGGCAACTACCAGGACCGGAACACACAGTACATCGACACCAAGGGCGTGCCCATCGCCACGTTTACCGTGGTGTGCGACACCGTGACGATCCTGGACGACCAGGGCAGGATCACCTGGCCGCAACAGAAGATGGATTGCCCCGTGGCCGACAAGTTCGAACTCGCCCCCGACAACGCCAAAGCGAAACAACCATGAAGTCACGCGCGATACGCACCACCCGCCTTGCCTGCGCCCTGGCCGCGCTGGGCGCGTCCCTGTCGGCGCATGCGCAGTTTTCGTACTGCATCGAGGAAAAGCCCTACAGCGTCGCGGCCGATGACGATATCAGTCCCTACGCCAACGGCTGCATCCGCACGCTGGCGGATCAGCGCGCCGCGGTGCTGCTGCCCTCCGCGCTGGTGAACATCGACCGCGTGCCGCCCGACCAGTCGCTGCGCCGCCATGCCTGGGGCTTCCTGGACCAGAACGGCCGGCTGGCGATTTCGCCCATATTTGAAGCGGTGGGCGACTTCCATCACGGCCTGGCCGCGGTGAAATGGAAAGGCAAGTGGGGCTTCATCGATACCAAGGGCCGGATGGCGGTGCCGCCGCGCTACGACGGCGTGCAGGACTACGCCGAGATCGGCCTGACCGTGGCCATACTGGACGGCCGCTATCAATTGATCGACCGCAAGGGCCAGCGGGTGGGCGAACCGCTGGACGAGGGTGTCCAGTCCTTGCACGTGGGCGCGGGCGTGCCGGCGCTGGCGACGGTGGAGTACAAGCCGGAGTATCGCTCCAGCACCGGCGAACGCCGCTATAGCGACCCCGGCGTCGGCATCATCAAGTCCTACGGCAACGGCCTGTACATCGCCATCAATGCGGAAGGCCGGTACGGCCTGGTGGACCGGGATTGGAAGTGGGTGCTGGAGCCCAATTATCAGGATATTTCGGTGCCGGGCGACGACGGCTCGATGGCCGTCGCCCATAGCGACGGCAATGCGCTGCTGCTGGACCCAGACGGTAAGGCCGTGGGCGCGGACCAGGGCTATCGCAGCATGATGCCCGTGACAAAGGCATTCTGGAGCGCCGAGCTCGGCCGCGGTTCCTATGCGGTGCTGGATAGCGGCGGCAAACCCGTCATCACGCTCAAGTCCGCCGAGGCGCAGGAATCCCAACGCTACGGCGACGCCATCGTCTACCCCTCGGACGGCAAGCAGATGGCGCTGGTTCCGGGACGCGCTGAACCGCTGACGCTGGGCGCGGGCCTGTTCGTGGCCGAGAACCAGAACGGCTACGTGCTGTTCTCGAACGAGGAACGCGTACCCGTGGGTCTCTTGACGCCCATGGGCAACTGGCTGCATGGCGAGAGCGCGCCCGCCTGGCTGGAAGACACTGGCCGGATGGTGCTCCGCCAGGGCAAGCTGTGGATCTTCAAACAGGAAGGCGAACTGCTCAACGTGCTGGACGACGCAGGCCGCGCGCTGCTCAAGCCCGAAACGGTGGAGGCCGCCAAGAGCCGCTCGCTCAAGGAGCTGCCGCTGGACATACCCGGCAGCGCGCTGGGCCTGCTGGCCCAGGATCACTGCCAATGCGCCGAAGACGGCGCCGGCCTGCTGCTGGCCGACGGCGGCATCGCCTCCGACCCGGCCTGGAGCAACATCATCCCGCTGGACGGATCCGACGAGGATTACGGCGCGCAGGCCGATGCCGAGGCCGCCGGACTCAAGGCCGAACAACTGCGCTACGCCGCGCAGACCGCCGCAGGCCTGCTGCTGCTGGATGCCATGGGCAAGCCCATGGACCTGCCCGCGCAACAGCATATCGGGCCGTTCCGCCATGGTTATGCGCCGGCCTACGCCGATGGCGTGAGCCGCATGCTGGACCGCGACGGCAAGACCTATGACCTGCCCCGAGACTTCTTCGAAACGCAGATCGTCGCCCCCGGCGTGGTCCGTTTCCTGAAGACCGCGGCCGAGGGCTCGCCCTGGGGCCTGTACGACTTCGTCGCCGGCAAGGAAATCGCCGCGCCCGCGTTCCAGGACATCGGTCTCTTTCAGGACGGCCAGGCGGTCGCCTCGCTGGGCCAGGACCGCGTCGGGATCGTCGACCTGCAGGGCAAGTGGATCGTGCCGCCCAGCCATCACAGCGCCGAACGCATCACCGCCAAGATATGGACGCTGCGCCAGGCCGGCCCCCAGCAGGAAGAGTACGAACGTCCCGCCGCCGTCTTCAATGCCGAAGGGCGTGCGCTGACCGCCTTCCGGCCCAAGCTCTCGGTCGGCGTGGACGGCAACGGCGAGATCGCGGCAGGCGACGGCAAGCAGCGCTGGACCATCACGCCGGACGGCTCGGAAGCGGTGGACATGGAGGATGCGGACTACCTGCGCATGGGCGACTGGACGGTGCTGCGCCGCGCGCCCCGCAACGGTTATCTGGACAACCAGGGGCAATGGCAGATCGCGCCTTTCTCCGCCACTGCCGGTACCTTCCGCGGCCAACCCGCCCGCGCCCTGCTGACGGGCGAAGACGGTTCGCGCTTGATCGACGACCAGGGCAAGACCGTGACCACGCTGCCCGCCGGTGAATGGCGCTGGCCGCAGGGCTCCGACATGCTGCTGCGGCATCACTACGCCGGCAACCGGGAGATGACCGACTACACCGGCCTGGACGGCAAGAAGCGGCTCTCCGTCGAAGGCCACGCATCGGCCTATTCCGAAGGACGCGCAGTAACGCGCGTGTCCAACCGGGGCATGCGCGCGCTGGATGGCAAGGGCGCGCTGGCCGGCCCCGCGTTCGACGCGCTGGGCCCGCTGCGCGGAGGCCTGGCGCCGGTCGGCATGGATAGCGGCTACGGCTATGTGGACGCCCAGGGCAAGCTCGCGATCGCCGCCGACTACCGGGTGGTCGCGCCGTTCGGCGATGGCCGCGCGGTGGTGTCCACGCTGGAGCAGTCGATGATCATCGATCCCTCCGGCAAGCAGGTGGCGCGCGTGGAAATGGAATGCGGCGTACGTACGCTGTACGGTTCGCACAACCAGCGGCTATGGCCGCTGAGCCTGCCCAGCCGCTGCCCCCGCTAGCGCCGCGCGTCTACTGCGCGTCCAGCGCCAGATAGCGGCGCGTCTGCACGATCTCCTCACGCTCCTTGAAGCTGGTGAGCTGATCGGCCAGCGCGCTGCTGTCGCCCGTCTGCTTGATCGCCGCCAGCGTGGCCTGCATGGCGTGGATGGCGGCGCGCTGCAGATCCGACGGAATGATCGCCAGGCGGTAGCCCATGGCCGCCAAATCGGCCAGCGGCGTCAGCGGCGTCTTGCCGCCGTAGAACATGTTGATGAGCTTCAGGCCCGGCAGGCGTTCGGCGATGGCGCGGATCTGCTCAAGCGTCTCGGGCGCTTCCACGAAGATCATGTCCGCCCCTGCCTTCAGGTAGCGCTCGGCGCGCGACAGCGCGGCCTCGAAGCCTTCGACCGCGATGGCGTCGGTGCGGGCGATCACCAGCGCGTCGGCGTCGCTCAGGGTCTGGCGCGCGATGTGCACCTTGCGGCACATTTCCTCGACGTCCACCAGGCTCTTGTCGTCCAGGTGGCCGCAGCGCTTGGGAAAGGACTGGTCTTCGATGTGAAAGGCCGCCACGCCGGCGCGTTCCATGATGCGCACGGTGCGCTCCACATTGGCCGAACCGCCAAAGCCGGTGTCGGCATCGGCCACCACCGGCAGGCCGCTGGCGTCCACGATCTTTTCCACGCGGTCCATGACCTCGGTGAAGCTGAGCAGGCCGATGTCCGGATAGCCGGCGGCGCGCGCGATGGCACCGCCGCTGGCGTAGACGGCGGAAAAGCCGGCCGCGGCCACCAGCCGGGCCGACATGCCGTCATAGGCGCCGGGCGCCACGACGATGTCGCGGGCCAGGTGGTGGCGCAACAGGGTGCTGGATTTGATGGGGGCAGTCATGCGGATTCCTTGCAGGTGTCGTCGATGTGTCCATGATCCGCGCGCCGCAATAGAATGTCCAATATATGGAAAATTCATAATCAATACTTTTTGAGTACCGATATGGAATTGCGCCACCTGCGTTACTTCGTCGCCACCGCCGAGGCCGAGCACTTCACGCGCGCAGCGGAACAGCTAGGGATGGCGCAGCCGCCGCTGTCGCAGCAGATCCGTCAGCTGGAACAGGAAGTCGGCACGCCGCTGTTTGACCGCACCGGCCGCGGCGTCGCCCTGAACGACGCCGGCCGCGCCTTTCTATCCTGCGCGCAGGACATCCTGCAGCGCGCCCAGGCTGCCGTGCAAACGGCGCAACGCGCCGCGCGCGGCGAAGTCGGCGAGTTGACGTTGGGGTTCACGGAATCCGCGTCCTTCAGCGGCGTGGTGACCGAATTGATCCGGCAGTACCGGCTGCAGTACCCCGACGTGGAAATGACGCTGTCGCAAGGCGATAGCGAAACGCTGGTGGCGCAGCTGCGCAGCGGCGCCATCGACGCGGCCTTCGTGCGTCCGCCCTTCGCGCTGGACGGCGGCCTGGCGTTCACCCAATTGGCGGAAGAACCGCTGGTGGTGGCGCTGCCGCTGGGTCACGCGCTGGCGCGGCGCAAGCGGCTGGCGCCGGCGGACCTGGAGCAGGAGCGCTTCATCCTGTATTCGCGCAAGTCCGGTTATGGGCTCAGCGCCGACATCATGGCGGCCTGCCGCCAGCATGGGCTCAATCCGCAGATCGGCCAGCGCGCGCCGCAGCTGTCGTCGGCGGTGAATCTGGTCGCCGCCGGCATGGGCGTGGCCATCGTGCCGGAGTCGCTGCGCCATCTGCGGCCCGACGGCGTGGTGTACCGCCCCTTCGCGCTGGACTGGCCGCGCGCGGTGCTGGGCCTGGCGGTGCGCGAGCAAGGCGCGGGCGGGCGCGTGCGCAATCTGCTGGCGTTGGCCGGTGGCTGAAGGTCTTTATCGCCTCGCCAGCCGGCTCGCCATTGGCTCAGCCTTCGTGGGACTCGTGCACGGCCACGGCGCCACGCTTCCAGTAGCTGGCGGCGCGGATGCGGCTCTTGTCGATGCCGTGCTGCGTCACCATGATTTCCCGCACGGCCTTGGCGGCGGCGGACTCCGCGGCGACCCAGGCATAGCCTTCACCCGGCGGCAAGGCCAGCTCGCGCGCGGCTTCCAGCAGCAGGGTGCTGTAACCCGCCGCGGTGCCGTTGCGATGCAGCCAGCGCACTGAAACCTGCGCTTCGCTAGCCAGCGGGATTTCGTTGGAGGCATCCGGCACTTCGATCAGCACCAGCGCCTGCGCAGCAGCCGGCAGTTCTTCCAGGCGGCGCGCAATGGCGGGCAAGGCGGTTTCATCGCCGATCAGCACATGCCAGTCGAAGCCCGTGGGCACGACGAAGGAGCCGCGCGGCCCGCCTATGCCCAGCTGCTGGCCAGCCTTGGCCTGTTCAGCCCAGGTGGATGCGGGGCCATCGCCGTGCAGCACGAAATCGATCACGAGCTCCTTGCGCGCCGCATCGAAGCGGCGCGGCGTGTAGTCGCGCGCGGCGGGCTTGGGCGCGTCTTCGGGAAACTTGATGCCATCCGCGCTGGCGACCGGCAGGGCCGGCGGCAAGGACGGATCGGCGGCGAAAAACAGCTTCACGTGGTCGTCGAACGAGGCGGACACGAAGTCCTGCAACTCGTCGCCGGTAAAGGTAACGCGGGCCATCAGGCCGGCGATGCGCTCGACGCTGGCCACGGTCAGCATGCGCATCTTCAGGTTGTGGCGGACGCGTTCGACATTCAGGTCGTTGCGGGTCATGGATACTCCAGGAATAGGGTCTTCAGGAACAGGCCTGGCCATTGATTTCGTCGGTGGCGCGGGCCAGGATGGCGGCGATGCGCCGCTGCTCCGCGGGCGTAGCGTCCGTGCGGTCCAACAGCGCGCGCTTGAGCGCCTGGCGCGCGGCCACGAATTCCGGCAGCCAACCCGTGGCGGTGTCCTCGCCTTCCGGACCGACGCTGCGCGGCTGGCCGCTCCAGGCCTGGCGCATCCAGTCCATCTTGCGCGCCACATGCTTGAGCTTGTTGAACATCAGCGCCAGGCGTTCGCGGTTGCCGTCCAGGTGCGCGCGGCCCGGCTCGGCCAGGTGGTAGCGCTTCTTCGCGCCTTCTTGCTCGACGGTGGCGTAGCCCAGCTCTTCCAGGTAGGTCAGCGCGGGATAGACCATGCCGGGGCTGGGCGTATAGAAGCCGTTGCTGAGCGCGCCCAGCGCCTTGATCAGTTCGTAGCCGTGGCTGGGGTTCTTTTCCAGCAGGCCCAGCAGCATGAGCTGCAGGTCGTCGGCGCTGACTTTGCGGCTGCGGGTCCAGCCGCGCCCGTCGTCGCCGAAGCCGCCGCCGAAGCCGCCGCCTTCGCGCTCGTCGGCCGGGCCGGAGAACCAGTCGCCGCCCGCGCCGGCGTGGCGCTGATGGTGGCCATGGCCTGCGTGATGGCGGTGATGTGCCTCGCCATGGTGGTGTTGGTGCGGATGCGGATGATCGTGGCCGCCCTGCGGCTTATGGCGGGCACGGCGTACGAATGCGGTGATGAATTGGGAGTCGCGCATGGTCTATCTCCAGATATGTATCTTACGATATATATCTTACGATATACCTACGATAGTCCAGGAGTCAAGCGCGGCGTTCGAACACCCCTGCCGCGATACCGCCCACGATCAGCGCCATGCCCGCCATCAGCGAGGCGCTGACGGGCTCATGCAGAACCACGGCCGAGCACAGCAGGCCCACCACGGGCACGCCCAGGAGCCCGATGGACGTGACGCCCGCAGGCAGCGAGCGGTTCACGTTCACGGCGGCCCAATACGCCACCGCGATGCCGAAGACGCCGGCATAGCCCAGCAGCCATGCCAGGTCCGCGCTCCACGCCACTTGCGGCGCGCCTTCCACCGCATAAGCCACGGCGGACAGCACGATAGAGGCCAACAGCGCCTGCCAAAGCGCCAGTTCGAAAGGCGGGGTCACCCAGCGGTGCGCGCGCACGTAGACGATGTTGGCTGCCCAACACAGCGCAGCCAACAGAATCAAGCCATTGCCGAACAGCGCATCGCGGCTGCTCCAGTCGAAATCCAGCGGATTGAAGACAACCACCAGACCCAGCAGGCCCAGGGCCAGTCCCAACCGCCGGGCCCGGCCCACGGACTCTCCCAGGAACAGCCAGGCTCCCGGGATCACCCACAGCGGGGTGGTGTAGGCCAGCACCGCCGAGCGGCCCGCCGGTACATACAACATGCCCAGGCTGACCAGCGCGGCGAAGGCGCCCATGTGCAGCAGCCCCACACTGAGGATCACAGGGATGTCGGCCTTGACCGGCCGCGCCACGCGACGCAGCGCGAGTCCCAGCAACAGCAATGCGGCCGTGCCCGCGATGCTGCGCGCGGCCGCCGCCCAAATGGGCGTCATGTACTGCAGCAGCAGCTTGTTGACGATCCAGGTAAAGCCCCAGGCCAGCACCACCACGCCCAAAAGCAGCAAGGCCTGGCGGCGGGACAGCGTGGCGGTGGACATGGGCGGCGTATGCGTCCGCAGGGACGCGGCGGTATGAAGAAGCCCCGACTATAGGAGCCGCCCGCCGCGGCTCCGTAGACCCACGGCGCGCCTATTCCCTGGTGCCACGGGCGGGCTGCGATCCGGCGGTTGCGCGGCCTCCTAGCCAGCGCTCGAAGGCCGCGGCCTTCGGTTCGTCCGGCGCGGGCGCGTAGACCACCAGCCTCAAGTGCCGGCTCTCGTCCACCGACAAGGTGGAATGCTCGAACGCCAACTCGCCCAGGGGCGCCAGCCGCAGGCTGCGCAGGCCCATGCAGGCTCCATGCACATCGTGTTCGCGCCACCAGATCTTGAAGTCCGGCGACACGCGCTCCAGCTCGTCCACCAGTTCGCCTACATCCGGCGCCTGGCCCGCGCTGGCGAAATCGCGCCGGAACGTGGACAGCATGGCGGGCGCTTGCGCCGGCCAGTCCACGAACAGTTCCCGCATCGCCGGGTCCGCGAACAGCATCCACAGCAAGTTCCTGCGGCCCTCTGCCTGCGCCGAAAAATTGAATACCCGGTCCGCGGCCGCGTTCCACACCACCACGTCCCAGCGCAGATTGAGGATGTAGGCGGGGCGCGCCGGCAGATCGTCCATCAGGCGGCGCACTTGCGCCGGCACCGTGCACCAGGTGCGGCCCGGTTCCGACGGCGGCCGCTGATGCGCCAGCAGGTACAGGTGGCGGCGTTCGGCGGCGTCCAGCTTCAGCACGCGCGCCAGGTTTTCCAGGAGCCCAGCCGACACGCTGATGTTGCGGCCTTGTTCAAACCAGGTGTACCAGGCCAGCCCCACCCCTGCCAGCGCGGCCACTTCCTCGCGCCGCAATCCTGGCGTGCGCCGACGGGCGCCCGCCGGCAGCCCCACGTCGGCGGGGCTGAGCCGTTCGCGGCGCAGGCGCAGGAACTCGGACAAATCGGCGCGGGTGCGATCCAGGCGCTTGGAAGCTACAGTTGCGGTCATGTGTCTATTGCAGGCAGTAATAGCATAAACAGCTAAATTGTATAAGGCTAAAAGCCCCTCCAGAATAGCGCCCATCGACACTCCGATGGCGCTTTCCATGACTTCCTCCGCGCTTCCCTGCCCCGCACTGCACGCCGCGCCGCAGCCCGTGGGCCGCCTGGGCCTGGCTGTACTGCTGTCTGGCGGCTTCATCACGATCTTCGACCTGTTCGTGGTGAACGTCGCCATCCCCAGCATGCAATCCACCCTGTCCGCCAGCTTCGCGCAGATCAGTTTCATCATCGCCGCCTACGAACTGGCCTACGGCGTGCTGCTGATCGCGGGCAGCCGGCTCGGCGACCGCCACGGCAGGCGGCGCCTGTTCATGCTGGGCATGGCGGGCTTCGCGCTGGCCTCGGCGCTGTGCGGCCTGGCGCCCACGGCCGACACGCTGATCGCCGCGCGCGTCCTGCAAGGCATGGCGGCGGCCATGCTGTTTCCGCAGGTGTATGCGCTGATCCGCGTCAGCTACGACGACCACGAGCGGCGGCGGGCGTTTGGCCTGCTGGGCATGACGCTGGGGCTGGCGGCCATTGCCGGACAAGTGCTGGGCGGCTGGATCGTGCATGCCGACCTGTTCGGGCTGGCATGGCGCAGCATCTTCCTGCTTAACGTGCCGCTGGGCCTGCTGGCGTTGCGGCTGGCCCGTCACATCCCGGAATCGCGGGAGCCTTCGGGCGCGCGCATGGACTGGCCCGGCGCGGCGCTGGTGGGCGCGGGCCTGACCTTGTTGCTGCTGGCGCTGATCGAAGGCCCGCAGCGGCATTGGCCCGCATGGACGGTGGCGTGCGGCGTGGCGGCGCTGGCCGTGCTGGCGCTGTTCGTGCGCATGCAGCGCCGCATCGCGGCCCGTGGCGGCGCGCCCCTGGTCGACATGGCCTTGCTGGCGCAGCCGCGCTTCGCGGCCGGCTGCCTGTTGGTGATGCTGGTGTTCTCCACCGCCAGCGCCATGTTCCTCTGCTATGCGCTGCTGGTGCAGACCGGTTTCGGACTGGACGCGCTGACGGCGGGCCTGATCTTCGCGCCCGCCAGCGTGGGCTTCGTGGCCGGATCGATGGCGGCGCCGCGGCTGGTCGCAAGCTACGGCACGCGCGCCATTGCGCTGGCCGCGCTGCTGTATGGCGGCGCCACGGCCGCCTTGATGCTGCAGGTCGGCGCGGCCGGCGCCAGCCTCGCGCCGTGGTCGCTGCTACCGGCGCTGGTGTGGCTGGGCGCCGCGCAAGGCGCCGTCAATACGCCGCTGGTGAACCTGGCGCTGGGGTTGGTGGAGGACCGCCAGGCCGGCATGGCGGCGGGCGTGGTGTCGACCTTGCAGCAGGTGGGCGCGGCGCTGGGCGTGTCGGCGGCGGGGATGCTGTATGCAGGCACGCTGGACGCCTATGCCGATGCCGGCGCGGCCGAACGTCACGCCCGCGCTTTCGCCAGCGCCCTGCAATTCAATGTGGCAGCGATCCTGGCCGCGACGGCTGTGTTGTGGTGGCTGGGGCGCGCGGCGAACCCGGAACAGGCCGCTACTGATAGCTCATCGTGAAGGTGGCGCGGCCGTTGGCAGTACCGGGGGTCACGACAGGGTCGGTCTGCACGTAGCGCGCCGCCAGCGGAATGGAAAAGGCAGTCATGCCTGTGGCCACGGTACCTGCGTGCCAGCGGTTTACGTTGGTGGGCTCGCTGGAATCCGGACCATATCCCAGCACGGCGCCTTCATGCAGGACCTGAATCCCGACGCCCTTGGCCTGGGAGCCTGGCGACAAGCTCAACACCTTGGACCGGTTGCTGGCGTCCGTGGCGTCCGTCAGCGTAGCGTAGACCTGCGCTGACATGCCTTCGTCTCCCCCCTTGCAGGCCAGATCGATGCTGAAAGGCCGAGCGGGCGAGGTAGAGCCGACGCCGGTGAAACTCTTCGCGGAGACATTATCCAGCGATGCCTGGACCGATCCGGCCGTAAAGGAACAGGTGGGTAAGGATTGGGGCTTCACGGCAACGGAGGACGCCAGATAGATCATCGCGAACTTCGTAAGGATATTGGCATCCCCCCACCAGTAGCCGACGTTCCTCGAGAGCGTGCCCGAGCCTGTGGGGCCTGTCTTGACCAGTTGGTACTCGAGCGTATGCGGCGGGACGTTCGGTCCAAATGTACCCTTGCAACTTATGGGCCAGTAACGACCTGCCGCGCAAGTATGCGTCGGCATTCTCAGGCGGAAAGCCACCCCTTGGATGCCGGTGGGATAGAGATTGCCGATGGCGCCGCCATAGCCCGCATCGCCATAAAAGTTCATGGTGGTCGATTTTGAGACGCAGCCTATGCCCGAACCGGTAATGGTGACGGGAGAGGAAATCGAGTACAGCACATCCCCTACCGCCGCGTTGGGATCGAATGTCAGTTCGGAGGGAAGACTCAAGGTCATTGAGTTGGGGACTTGGCACATCGCCTGCCCGGCCGCCTGCGCGGAGAGCCCCAGCATGAGCAGCAAGCCTGCGGCAAGCGAAAACAAGTTCGGAAATTTAGTCATCGTATGGTTTCCAGTCCATGGCAATTAGGAAAAGCGTGGCTATTTGCAGCGGGTTTCAAGCTGCCGATAGCTGTCGGTACGCACGCCTTTCTTCATTGCCGGTCATTCGCAATCCATACGGCACGCGCTTTCAACGTCGCGGCGATCCAGGCCGCGGCGGCTCGGCTTCCTACTGATAGCTCATCGTGAAGGTGGCGCGGCCGTTGGCGGATCCTGGCGTCACGACAGGGTCGGTCTGCACATAGCGCGCCGTCAGCGGGATGGAGAACGTGCTCATGCCCGTGGAAATGGTGCCGGCGTGCCACTGGTTCAGGTTCCCGGTTGCGTTCGAATCCGGGCCATAAGCCAGCACGGTGTCGCCCTTCAAAACCTCGATGCCGACGCCCTTGGCTTGGGAGTCCGGCGACAAGGTCAATACGTTGGAGCGGTTGCCGGTGTTGGTGGCATCCGTCAGCGTGACATGGGCCTCGGCGGACATGCCTGGATCTCCGCCATTACATTTCAAATCGATGTTGACAGGCCGCGCGGGTGAGGTGGAGCCAACGCCCTTGAAGCTCTTTGCGGGGAAACTTCCCAATGAGGCCTTGATCGGTCCCGCCGACGAAATTGAACAAGTGGGCGGCTGCCGCACTCTTACCGAAATGGCTTGGAAAAGGGTGAAACGCGCGAAGTCGTCAGTGTAGGTAGGGTGATTGTAGTTGTCGCGCCAGGTGGCTATCTGCGCGCCTGCGGGGCGGTTTCCGGAGGTAATAGGCCCTGTCTTAACCAGTTCCATTTCCATCGTGTGCGTGGGGACGCCAGGCCCAAACTTTCCGGAGCAACTCGTGGGAAAGTAGGCCGACGTACACCCGCCGCTCGTTATCCGCAAGCGGTAGCCAACTCCCGGAATCCGCGAGTTGTAGGTGTTAGGCGCGATAAGGGCGTCTGCCCCAGTGAACGTCATCGTGACCGTGGAGCTGAGACAGGGACCATTGTTGCTACCAGCCGAACGGTACAAGTGAAGAACGTGCAGCACAGCCCCAACCTGGGCACTCGGATCTACGACGATCTCTGGAATCGTCATTCCATCGGGCATCCAATTGGCGTTTTGACAGAGCGTCGCGGAAGCACTTGGCGACAGCGACAGCAAAAGCAGCGCAGCGCCCGTTAAATACAAGTTTCGAAGCGTTTTCATGTTGCAGTTCCGATCGGTAGCTATTAGAAGAGAGTTGATTATTGGCAACGGGTCTCAATCTGCCGATAGGTGTCGGCACGGGTCCCTTTTTCGAGTGCGGGGAGCTCGTAGTCCAGGCGGCAAGATTCACCAGGCTGCTCGCCCCACTTGACCATCAGTTGACCGCTGTCCTGGAGCCCGCGGGCCAGCACGCGGCTGGCCTGCCCAACCAGGCCGACTTCCACGCCGTGCTCGTCAACCACGCTGGCGCCGAACGGCAGCGGCTTGCCATCAGCCCGCAGAGCCACCAGCATGGCCGAGCTGCCCGAGACCGTGGCGTACCGCAGCATCGAGACCGCGCCGGCGCGCGGCGCCACCTGCTGGCTGGTGACCTGCAATTCCACGTCGGTGGACAGGCCCTTGGGATCGATCTCCACCGCGTTCATACGATACGGCGTCAGATGCGGCACCACCGCATAGCCGCGGCTGTTGACGCGCACGCCTGAAGCGTTGAGCAGCCGCGCGCCTTCCGCGTCGGGCGCTTCGACGATGCCGAAGGTTTCCGACAGAGGTTGCGACAGCGTGACGCCACCCGGATGGACCACGACCGCGCCGCGCATGCCGACCGAGCTTTGCGAGTAGCCCGTGCCGACGCCTGCGCTGCCCATGAATTCCGCCACCGGCGCACGGTAAAGCAAATTGGCACTGCCGCCATTCCTGCTGCTGCCCGAGCCGCCGGAAGCATGGTCGGCGCTAAGACCATAGGACAGCTGATTGTCCTCGCCCGTGGAGCCGGACAGCGTGCTTTGCATCTGCATGCGGCCGGTGGCATCGCGCCCCACATTGGTAGACAGGCTCAACGGATTGGTCTTGCCCAGCGGAATGCTGAAGGTGGCGTAAACCGCGGTGCCCATCTGCTGGCGGCTGTCGCGCTGGCGCTGAACCGTCAGGTTGTAGCCGATGGTCTTGTAAGTGTTGGCATAGGCAATGCTGTAGTTCACGTCGCGGCCATCGCGGTTCCAGTGGTCCACGGTCGAGCCGGTGAAATTGACGCTGCCGCGCTGTCCGCCCAACTGCTGGCTGATGACGAGCGAGGCGCGGTTGCGCTCACGTACCATGCTGCCGGTATAGCGGTACTGGCCGTAGCCGTAGAGCGAATTCATGGCTTCGTTCAGGCCATAGAAGCCTCCGGTGGAGTAGCGGTACGCCGCGATGGAAACGTTGGTGCCGGTATCCGGCAGGCTCTTGGCATAGCTGGCACGCAAGCTGGTGCCGGTATGCGTGGCGCCGTCGCGCGACAGGCGCGACTGGGTCGCGTCCAGGCCGACCGCGCCGACCGATGTATTGAGCGTGCCGCCCAGCAGGGCCGAGGTGTAGTTCTGCGCCACCGTGGCGCCGGCATAGCCCGTCACCAGGTTGGACAAGCCACGTTGGTAGGTGGCTTGCAGGAACTGCGGGCTTTTCGACAACTGCTTGTTGCGCACGGCGCCGCCGACCACGCTGTAGCGGCTCACGCCGGGGCGCAGCGACATCGGCACGGCCGCATAAGGCACCGAGAACTTGCGCACGCTGCCATCGGCCTCCTGCACGGACACATCCAGGTCGCCGCCGTAGCCGGTGGCATAAAGGTCGGTGATTTCAAAGGCGCCGGGCGCCACCGTGGTTTCGTAGATGATGACCGAGTTCTGGCGGATGGTGACACGCGCGTTGCTGTTGGCCACGCCGCGCACCACCGGCGCGTAGCCGCGCAGCGAATCGGGCAGCATGCGGTCGTCGCTGGCCAGGCGCACGCCCTTGAAGGGCGTGGAGTCGAACAGTTCGCCGCTGGTGTAGGCTTCGCCCAGGGTCAGCTGCGACGACAGCCCCACGATCTCACGCTGTGCGTAGGTCGAGATGTTCTGATACTGACGCCGGCCCTGGGAATCGAAGGAGTAGGAGCCGTTGTGGCGCAGGCGCCAGTCGCCGATGTTGGCGCCGGCCCGCAGGCCCAGATAACCCTGCCGCTGCGTGCCGCCGAAGGCCTTGTTGCGGTAGTTGTACAGGTTGAAGTCGTAGTCGGCCATGGCCGCGTTGACGCCCGAGTCCCACAGTTCCGGACTGACATAACCGCGGGCGTGGCGGCTCATCGCAGCCTGGGGAATGCTGAGGTCCAGGCGCTGGTCGCCAAAGTCGAAATCGCTGCCCGCGTCGGCCGCGATCTCATCCAGACGCAGACTGGCGCCCTGCGCCAGCTTTTCGGTCGCCTCGGCAGGCAGCTTGCCCAGATCGACACCGATGCGCTGCAGCAGCTGGCGGTCGAAAACTGGCTGCGCCGCCGTCTCGCCGGCAACCGGCGCAAACGGCACATCCACGCGGCCGACATAGCCCTGGTTGATGAACAAGTCCACCGAATAGTTGCCGGGCGCGGCCGCATTTCCCTTGGCGAAACGCGACAGGTCGGTGCGCTGGCCCGAGCCGCCCATCAGGAAAGCATCCTCGAACTCCACCGAGGCCACCATTTGTCCGGGCGCGGCGGCCTCGGCGGCCAGCGCGTCCAAGTCGTGCAAGGCCAGAGCCACCAGCAACGCTGCGCACAGGGGCGTAAGGCGCAGACGGGCGCGATCTCGCGTATGCAGGAGCTGGGACAGAGAGTTTTTCATGGTGACGGCGTTGAGGAGTGAGCTCGGTGGAAACGCTGGGCAAAACCCTCCCTGGGGATGCCGTTGCCGGCATCCATCACAAAGAGGTTTTCAGGAGGTAGGTGCCGCACGCTTGCGCGGCCTGGCGGCTTTAGCGCGTGGCGGACGCGGAGCCCGACATCAAAGGCTGCGAGCCTGCGACATTCGCGCCCCAGTCGTTGATGCTGTTGAACTTGACCTGGGAGCCGGCAACGGGCGTGGATGCCAGTCCTGCAACGGGGAAGAGCGCGGACTCGCCCGGCTTGACGTAGCCGGCGCCGGCATCGAAGGACTGACTGCCGGACTGCAAACTCACCTTGCCCAGGTTCACGACATACGGCGTGGGATTGCTGGCCTTCAGCGCGTAGCCCTTGCCGCTCTGGGCAGGGGCGATCTCCCAGCGCAGCTGGGCAGGAGCCTCATCCGCCTGGCCCGGCAGACCCTGCGGGCGGTACATCACCTTGATGCGCGTGCGGAATGCGATCTGCAGGCGATTGGCGTCTTCGCCGGCCTGGGGCTTGGGCGGAACTTCCAGCACGTTGAGCCAGAACAGGCTTTCCTTGTCCTGCGCCATCGCTTCCTTGGTGTGGATCAGCCGCAGCGTCTGTCCCTTGCCGGGATCCACGCGGAAGATGGCGGGCGTCAACACGAAGGGGACCTTCAGCGTTTCCGGCGCATCGGTGATGTTGCCGTCGTCCAGCCAGGACTGGACCAGGGCCGGCGTGCGGCCGTCATTGCTCAGTTTGATGGTGACTTCGCGCTCTTGCGCCGGATAGATCACGCGCGTGCTGGCTATGACGACGCTGGCCTGCGCCTGGAGTGCAATACAGCCCGCGGCAAGCGCTGCGGCGGCCATCAGGGTGCGGCGTAGAGATTTCATGATGTGGCCCTTGGTGGTGAATGCTGCGTGGATGGTCGGTTTCCTTCCAAGCCGTCTCGGGGAGCGGGGTGAAACGGCTTGCAGGGAAACACGCGCCTCGGCGGCACCGGGAGGCGGCCGCCGAGATCTGCGTATTACTGGTAGGAGATCGAGTACTGCACGCGCGAGTTGGCTGCGCCAGCGGTGGCGCCGCCCAGCGAGTGGTATTCGACGAAGTAGTCCAGATCGGCCTTGCCGCTAGCCAGGTTCACCGTTTGCGAGTTCTGCTGGCCGTAGGCAGCGCCGGCCTTGATTTCACCGAACGAATTGTTCAGCAGGCCGAGTTCGACGTTGCTGGCGCCGCCGACGTCAACGGTCAAACGACCGGTGGTCTGCGAAACCGTGGGGCCGCCTTCGAAGTGAACCGAAACCGGCTGGTCGGTGGTGCAGCCGGTCAGCGCGATCTTGAACGGCGTGCGGCCGGCGGTGGCGCCCGCGGTTTCCAGCGTCTTGGCCGACACGGAGGGCAGCGCCACGGTGAAGTTCTCGCCGCCGTTGCCGCCGTTGATGGCGCAGGTGTTGGCGGTGATGTTGCCGGTGAATTCGATGGTGCCGTCAGCGGCGTGGGCGCTGGCGAAAGTGGCGAGGCCGGCGATGGCAAGGGCGGCGGTCAGGAGGTTCTTTTTCATGATGTCTTTGAGATGGGGTTTGAGGTGAGAAAAATCGCCGTTGCGAGCGGCTTTCTTGCTGCGTGCGCTTGTGAATGTGGAGCTGTTGGGGAGCCCTTTTTTCAGTCCGCGTACTCAACAACTGAATGCTAGTTTTCGCGGCCTTGGCGGGACATCGGGCTAGTCCGCTCCTATCCGCGCAAGGCATAGGACTAGGCCCATTCTGTCGAGGCGCCCGCTTGCGTTGCGGAAACGACGCCCAGGACCGCACCCGCCTCGATGCAGACGCGCAGGGCGAAAACTGGGGTCAGCGACCCGTTTGCAGGCGCAATTTGCAGGCCTGAACGGGGAACAATGCGTGGAAGGCCGGGCCCGGGGAAGCGCCGGTGGGCCGCGCTTGCGGCTATTGGAGGAAGGACAAGCGCCGCAGACCGCGGCGCTTGTCTCGTCTCGTCAGGCTGCCTGGACCGGCAGCGGCACGCCGGGCTGGCTGGCCGAACGAGTGCCCGGCATGGGATGACAGGACTGCGGATGGTAGGTATGCACCACCGACAGCTTCACCCGGTCGCTGCTGTTGCCCTGGGCCGCGTGCAAGGTGCGGCAATGGAAAAACACCACGTCGCCGGCCTGCAATTCGGGACAGACCGCGCGGGCGATCCACTCGGCGTTCTGGGGCGCGTCGTCGCGGAAGAATTTCTGCGGGTCGAACTGTTCCGGCGCGAAGGCGGCCGCATGCGACCCGGGAATGAAGGACAGGCCGCCGTTGGCGCGCGTTTCCGGGCCCAGCGCCAGCCAGGTGGAGACCAGGTCCGTATCGGAGAACGACCAGTAGCGGATGTCCTGGTGCCAGCCCGTCAGGCTGCCGTAGGCCGGGTGCTTGGTCATCACGCAGTTGTGGTGCACGGTGGACAGCACCGGCGTTTCGCCAAAATAGCGCCCCAGCCACTGGCCGATGCGCGCATCGGCGGCCCATTGCGCGAACAAGGGATCGCGGGCGTAGGCGTTCAGCAGGCGGCGCACGGTCAGCCCGCCAACGGCCGTGCGCGACTCGGGCGCGCCGGGGTAGCGCAGGTCGGCTTCGTATTCGATGGGCGCGACGTGCTCGCGCAAATGGCGTTCGGCCAGGGCGCGCAGCGCCACCACCTGTTCCGGGCTGGCGAACTGGCGCGCCACCACGAAGCCCTGCTCGCGCAGGACGGCTATCTGATCATCGGGCAACAACATGGCATTCAGGCGGCGGGGGGATGGGTAGGCGGATTGATGCGGGCGGCGTCGCGCTCCTGGACTTCATGGTGCACCCATTCGCGCCACACCGCCACCAGCAGGGCCATCAGCACCGGGCCCACGAACAGCCCGACGATGCCCATGGTCTTCACGCCCCCGACCAGGCCGAAGAAG
Source organism: Achromobacter pestifer (assembly GCF_013267355.1). Classification (NCBI taxonomy): domain Bacteria; kingdom Pseudomonadati; phylum Pseudomonadota; class Betaproteobacteria; order Burkholderiales; family Alcaligenaceae; genus Achromobacter; species Achromobacter pestifer. The sequence continues at coordinate 3,312,307 of NZ_CP053985.1, read as the reverse complement.
GTCGGCAGGAAAGGCAGCTTGACCGGCCCGCCCACCAGGCGCGGACGCAGGGTCTTGTCGACGATGAAGAGTTCCACGCTGCCCCAGACCATCAGGGCGATACCCGCCACCAGATGGCCCGAGCCCACCAGATACAGCGACACCAGCGTGAACGACAGCGGCGCGCCGCCGGGGATCAGCGCCATGAAACCCGTGACCACGCCCAGCAGCACCGGCGACGGCACGCCCGCCACCCAGTAGGCGATGCCGAGCACCACGCCTTCGCCCAGCGCGATCAGGCCCATGCCGGTGACGGTGGAATTGATGGTGGCCGGCACCACGCGCGAAAAGCGCAGCCAGCGCGCCGGCAGGATGCGTTCGCCCAGCACGTCCAGCTGGGCCACCATGCGGATGCCGTCCTTGTAGACGAAGAACAGCGTGATCAACATGAACAGCACGGTCAGCAGCAGCTGGAACAGGTTGCCCGTGGCCGCCAGCACCATGCGGTAGATATTGCCCAGATGTTCGCCGCTGACGGCCTCGACCAGCGCGCCCAGCGCATGAGGCTGGCCGATATAGGATTCCCAGTACTGGCCCAGGCGTTCGCCCACCACGGGCATGGAGGTGATCCAGTTGGGCACGTCCACGCCGTGGCGGTTGGCCGCGATGGCCCAGGCGAAGAAGGTGCTGGCTTCCTTGATGGCGTAGGACAGCGCGAACGACATCGGCACGATCAGCACCACGATCACCACCAGCAGCGCCAACGAGGCGGCCAGCGCGGTGCGGCCGCCGCAGCGCGCGACCAGGCGTTGGTACAGGGGCCAGCTGGCCAGGCCGATGATGAGGGCGGCGAGCGCGGGGACCAGGAATCCGCTGAGGAAGTACACCCCTGCCAACAGCACGAGCAACAAAAGCCAACGGGCGATCAGATAAGCGGGTAGTACAGGCTGCATGGAGCGGATCGACAGTAAGGGCGTTGTAGGCTTTGACTGTCGGACTATACAGACGTTTCGTGCAATTCGAGGGACACAAGGCCTGTATTTACTACGGGGTTTCCCGTGGCTCCGCGGGTGGAGGGCGGATCCGCCCTCCACGCCAAACGCTTTACAAAGCGTATTCCGCGGCCTCTTCGCGCGCGGTCCGGCGGCGCGGCGGCAGGTATTCCTCCAGCGCCGGCCGGGGCGCGGTGGACGCCAGGGTGTTCGCCTGACTGACCTGGCGCGCATAGACGCTGCAGCTGGCGGCGGCCGGATCGGTCTCGTCGCGGCCGCTCAGCAGCGGGCAGCTGGCGAACAATTCCGCCACCCAGTCGGCGAAGGCGCGCACCTTGGGCGACAACTGGCGGCTTTGCGGATACAGCACCGAGATCGCCGTGGGGCTGGGCTTCCATTGCGGCAACACTTCGATGAGCTCGCCCGATTGCAGGTGCGGCAACGCCATGTAGCGGGGGGTCTGAATCAGACCGAAGCCCTTCAGCCCGCAGTCCAGATAGGCGCCGGCCTCGTTCACCGACACCACGCCCTTCATTTCCACTTCCTGGTGCTTGCCGTCCACCCTGAAGTCCCAGCCGCAATTGCGCCCGCTGCGGCTGGAGAAATAATGCACGGCGTGGTGGTCGCGCAGTTCGTCGATGCTCTGCGGCAGGCCGTGGCGCGCCACATAGGTGGGCGAGGCGCAGGTCACGCTCTGCAGGGTGCCGATGCGGCGCGCGACCAGGCTGGAATCCTCCAGGTCGCCCGCGCGGATCACGCAGTCCACGGCCTCCTGCACCATGTCGACGGGACGGTCGCCCAGGCCCAGCACCAGTTCCACGTCGGGGTACTTGTCGTGGAAATCACACAATGAGGGAATCAGGATCAGCCGCCCGATACAGGTAGGCACGTCGATGCGCAGCCTGCCCTTCAGGCGCAGGGCCGCTTCCTGGAAGCAGGCCTCGGTTTCCTCGACGTCCGCCAGGATGCGCACGCAATGCTGGTAGTAGCCGGCGCCGTCGGGCGTCAGGCCGATACGGCGCGTGGTGCGGTTGAGCAGACGCACGCCCAGCAGGCGTTCGAGGTTCTGAATGATGGTGGTGACGGTGGTGCGCGGAAGCGAGAGGCTGTCGGCCGCCCGGGTGAAGCTATTGGCGTCCACGACGCGCACAAACACCTGCATAGCCTGAAAACGGTCCATGGCGACGGTGTCCTTTAGGGGAAATAGTCGGTGTGGACGGAGCATAACCCGATTTCGACATTGATTAGTCGGTTTCAGCGACTAGTGTTGCCGAAACATACGGGTTTATCCGACCCCCTAAACGGCTCAGAATGCAAACCATCTTGAAGTGCCCTTGCCGCCAGGCGCCATCAAAGGGCATGCCTATCCTCAGATTCCGGCAACCGCAAAGACCCGCCCCGATCAGGCGCCTTTGCCTGGGATGCGCAGCAGTATTTCATGCTGCACCGCAGCATCCCCATCGGATCCTCAGGACAGGCCTGCCCCGGACCGCCGCAGCCGCCTCCCGCCCCCAGGCTCACCCAGGCAAGCGCGCTTTCGCCCCATCATCTCTCAAGGAAACACCATGGTTTCGCGCAATCGTATTGCTGTGCTCGCCGTATTTGCAGCCGTCATCGCCGCTGGCGGAGGTTACGCCCTCTTCCGCGCCCCGGCCGGCGCCAACGCCGCCCAGGCGCAAACCGCTCCCGCCGCCACGCCGGTCGAGGTGGCCGAAGTCCTCAACAAGACCATCGTGGACTGGCAGCGCTACTCCGGCCGCCTGGAAGCCATCGACCGCGTCGACATCCGTCCCCTGGTGTCGGGCACTCTCACCGCCGTGCACTTCCAGGACGGCAGCATCGTCAAGAAGGGCGACGTACTCTTCACCATCGACCCGCGCCCCTATGCGGCCGAGGTCGACCGCGCCGCCGCCGCCCTGACCGCCGCCAAAGCCCGCGCCTCCTACACCGCCAGCGAACTGGCCCGGGGCCAGCGCCTCCTGACCGACAACGCCATCGCCCGCCGCGACTTCGAGGAAAAGCAGAACGCCGCGCGCGAGGCCGCCGCCAACCTGCAAGGCGCGCAAGCCGCGCTGGACTATGCCCGCCTGAACCTCGGCTACACCCGCATCGAAGCCCCCGTGGACGGCCGCGTGTCGCGCGCCGAGGTCACGGTGGGCAACGTGGTGGCGGCCGGCGCCAGCTCCGTGCCGCTGACCCGGCTGGTGTCGGTCTCCAAGATGTACGCATCCTTCGACGTGGACGAACAAACTTTCCTGCGCTATGTGAACCCCGCCCGCAGCGGCCGTTCCGGCGCCGTGCCGGTGGAGCTGGGCCTGGCCAACGAAGAAGGCTATTCGCGCACCGGGGTCGTGCAGTCCGTGGACAACCGTCTGGACACCACCTCCGGCACGATCCGCGTGCGCGCCGAGTTCGACAACGCCGACGGCCTGCTGCTGCCCGGCCTGTACGCCCGCGTCCGCCTGGGCGGCAGTGAACCGCGCCAGGCCGTGCTGATCGACGAAAAAGCCATCGGCACCGACCAGGACAAGCGCTACGTGCTGGTGCTGGACGACAAGAACCATGCCGTCTACCGCCAGATCAAGCTGGGCGCCAACCAGGAAGGCCTGCGCGTGGTCGATTCCGGTCTTGCCGCCGGCGAGCGCATCGTCGTCAACGGCCTGCAGCGCGTCCGTCCCGGCGATGCCGTGACCCCCACCGTCGTCCCCATGGTTGCGGCCCAACGCAACCCGGTCAAGACCGCCTCGGCCAATCTGAACTGAGCCGGCGCGTCTAACGAGAACGTCCATGAATATCTCGAAATTCTTCATCGACCGGCCGATCTTCGCCGGCGTGCTGTCGGTCCTGGTGCTGCTGGCGGGCCTGCTGGCCATGTTCCAGCTGCCCATCTCCGAATACCCGGAAGTGGTGCCGCCGTCCGTGGTCGTGCGCGCGCAGTATCCGGGCGCCAACCCCAAGGTCATCGCCGAAACCGTGGCCTCGCCGCTGGAGGAATCCATCAACGGCGTCGAGGACATGCTGTACATGCAGTCGCAGGCCAATAGCGACGGCAACCTGACCCTGACGGTGAACTTCAAGCTGGGCGTGGACCCGGACAAGGCCCAGCAGCTGGTGCAGAACCGCGTGTCGCAGGCGCTGCCGCGCCTGCCGCCGGACGTGCAGCGCCTGGGCGTGACCACGGCCAAGAGCTCGCCCACGCTGACGCTGGTGGTGCACCTGCTCTCGCCCAATGACCGCTACGACATTACCTACCTGCGCAACTACGCCATCCTGAACGTCAAGGACCGTCTGGCCCGCATTTCGGGTGTGGGAGAAGTGACGGTATGGGGTTCGGGCAACTACTCCATGCGCGTCTGGCTGGACCCGCAGAAAGTCGCCCAGCGCGGCATGACCGCCACCGAAGTCGTCAACGCCATCCGCGAACAGAACGTGCAAGTCGCCGCCGGCGTCATCGGAGCATCCCCCACACTGGGCGACGTGCCGCTGCAACTGAACGTGAATGCCCGCGGCCGCCTGCAAACCGAAGAGGAGTTCCGCGACATCATCCTGAAGACCTCGCCCGACGGCGCGGTGACCTACCTGTCGGACGTCGCCCGCGTCGAACTGGACGCGCAGGAATACGGCTTGCGCTCGCTGCTGGACAACAAGCAGGCGGTGGGCATGGGCATCATGCAGTCGCCGGGCGCCAATGCGCTGGACGTGTCCAGCCAGGTGCGCGCCGCCATGGCCGACCTGCAGCAGGACTTCCCGCCGGGCGTGGAGTACCGCATCGAATACGACCCCACCCAATTCGTGCGCGCCAGCATCAAAGCCGTGGTGACCACGCTGCTGGAAGCGATCGCCCTGGTGGTGCTGGTGGTGATCCTGTTCCTGCAAACCTGGCGCGCGTCCATCATCCCGCTGCTGGCGGTGCCGGTGTCCATCGTCGGTACCTTCGCCCTGCTGCTGATGTTCGGCTATTCCATCAACGCGCTGTCGCTGTTCGGCATGGTGCTGGCCATCGGCATCGTGGTGGACGACGCCATCGTGGTGGTCGAAAACGTGGAGCGCAACATCGCGGCGGGCCTGAGTCCACGCGACGCGACCTACCGCGCCATGCGGGAAGTCAGCGGCCCCATCATCGCCATCGCACTGACCTTGTGCGCGGTGTTCGTGCCGCTGGCCTTCATGACGGGCCTGACCGGCCAGTTCTACAAGCAGTTCGCCATGACCATCGCCATCTCGACGGTGATCTCGGCCTTCAACTCGCTGACCCTGTCGCCCGCGCTGTCGGCCATCCTGCTCAAGAGCCACCACGACAAGCCTGACTGGCTGACCCGTGGCATGAACCGCGTCTTCGGCCGCTTCTTCAACTGGTTCAACAACATGTTCGGCCGCGCGTCCGAGTCCTACGGCACGGGCGTGACCCGCGTGATCCGCCGCAAGGCCGGCGCCATGGGCGTGTACGCGGTGCTGGTGGCCGCCACCATCGGCATCTCCTACCTGGTGCCCGGCGGCTTCGTGCCCGCGCAGGACAAGCAATACCTGATCGCCTTCACGCAGTTGCCCAACGGCGCCTCGCTGGACCGCACCGACGCGGTGATCCGCCGCATGAGCGACATCGCCCTGAAGGAACCCGGCGTGCAGAGCACCATCGCCTTCCCCGGCCTGTCGATCAACGGCTTCACCAACAGCTCCAGCGCCGGCATCGTGTTCGTCATGCTCAAGCCCTTTGAAGAGCGCAAGGGCGCCGCGCTGTCGGGCAACGCCATCGCGGGCTCGCTCAACCAGAAGTTCTCGGCCATCCAGGACTCGTTCATCGCCGTGTTCCCGCCCCCGCCCGTGATGGGCCTGGGCACGCTGGGCGGTTTCAAGTTCCAGATCGAGGACCGCGGCGCCGCCGGCTACGCCGAACTGGAAAAGGCCAAGCAAGCCTTCCTGGCCAAGGCGCGCCAGACGCCTGAACTCGGCCCGGCCTTCTCCAGCTACGAGATCAACGTGCCGCAGCTGGACGTGGACCTGGACCGCGTCAAGGCCAAACAGCTGGGCGTGCCGGTGACGGAAGTGTTCGACACCATGCAGATCTACCTGGGCTCGATGTATGTCAACGACTTCAACCGTTTCGGCCGCGTCTTCCAGGTGCGGGCGCAGGCTGACGCCCAGTTCCGCGCGCACGCCGACGACATCCTGCAGTTGAAGACCCGCAACGCCGCCGGCGAGATGGTGCCGCTGTCCTCGCTGGTCACGGTCAACCAGACCTTCGGCCCCGAAATGGTGGTGCGCTACAACGGCTACACCGCCGCCGACATCAACGGCGGCCCGGCGCCCGGCTACTCGTCCGACCAGGCCCAGGCCGCGGCCGAGCGCGTAGCCGCCGAGACCCTGCCGCGCGGCATGAAGATGGAATGGACCGACCTGACCTACCAACAGATCCTGGCGGGCAACGCCGGCCTGTGGGTGTTCCCGATCAGCGTGCTGCTGGTGTTCCTGGTGCTGGCCGCCCTGTACGAAAGCCTGACCTTGCCGCTGGCCGTGATCCTGATCGTGCCGATGAGCATCCTGGCCGCGCTGACGGGCGTCTACCTGACCGGCAACGACAACAACATCTTCACGCAGATCGGCTTGATGGTGCTGGTGGGCCTGTCGGCGAAGAACGCGATCCTGATCGTCGAATTCGCCCGCGAATTGGAAATGAACGGCCGCAGCCCATTGGAAGCCGCCATCGAAGCCAGCCGCCTGCGCCTGCGCCCCATCCTGATGACGTCCATCGCGTTCATCATGGGCGTGGTGCCGCTGGTGCTGTCCTCGGGCGCGGGCTCTGAAATGCGCCAAGCCATGGGTATCGCCGTGTTCTTCGGCATGTTGGGCGTGACCCTGTTCGGCCTGTTCCTGACCCCCGTGTTCTACGTGCTGCTGCGCACGCTGGGCGGCAAGACGCTGCACTCCGCCGCGCCGCACGAGGCTCCGGTGTGCGTGCCGCACCTGGACCCGAACGCGCCCCCCGCCCCGCAACACCAGGCCTGAGCCGACAAACCAGAGAAGCCTAGACAGCGCCTCCCGCCCCGACGGCGGGAGGCGCCCACAAGAGAATAGTCATCATGATCAAAAGACTGACCCGCGGTTCCGCCCTGCTTGCCGTCCTGCTCGTGCTGGCCGGCTGCGCGGTGGGCCCCACCTACGAACGGCCCTCGGCCGCGGTGCCCGCGGCCTTCAAGGAAGCCGCCCTGCCCGCTTCTGAAGCCGGCACCTGGAAGACCGCCGAGCCGTCCGAGGACGCGCTGCGCGGCGCCTGGTGGAAAGTGTTCGGCGACGAAGGCCTGAACCAGCTGCAGGAAGAAGCCCAGCAGGCCAACCAGAACCTGCAGGCCGCCGCCGCCCGCCTGACCCAGTCGCGCGCGCTGCAACGCGAAGCCCGCGCCGGCTTCTTCCCCAACCTGGACGCCGCCTTCGGCCCCAACCGCCAGCGCCCCTCGGCCGTCTCGCAAGGCCTGCCCGACGGTACCGCGACCACCCCGGTCACCACCTGGCGCGCGCAAGGCGCCGTGTCCTACGAAGCCGACCTGTTCGGCCGCGTCGCCTCCACCTACGACGCCGCCAGCGCCGACGCCCAGCAAAGCGAGGCGCTGTACCGGTCCGTGCTGCTGGCCCTGCAGGCCGACGTCGCCACCACCTACTTCCTGGTGCGCGAACAGGACGCCGAATCGCAGCTCTACCGCCAGACGGTCAAGCTGCGCACCGACACCCTGCAACTGATCCAGCGCCGCTACGACGCCGGCGACATCAGCGAACTCGACCTGGCGCGCGCCAAGGCCGAACTCGCCAGCGCGCAGTCCGAAGCCCTGGGCATCGACCGCCGCCGCGCCTCGTCCGAACACGCCCTGGCCGTGCTGCTGGGCCGCGCCCCGTCGGATTTCGCCATGCCCGCACAGCCCATCCAGAAGGTAGCGCTATCGATCCCGGCCGGCCTGCCGTCCACCCTGCTGGAACGCCGTCCCGACATCGCCGCCGCCGAACGCGCCATGGCCGCCGCCAACGCCCGCGTCGGCGCGGCCAAGTCCGCCTTCTTCCCGCGCCTGGACATCACCGGCGCCTTCGGCTACGAGTCCTCGGACCTGGGCAACCTGTTCCAGTGGTCCAGCCGCACCTTCCTGCTGGGCCCCCTGGTCGGCGCCGCGCTGTCCATGCCCATCTTCGACGGCGGCCGCCGCCAAGCCGGCCTGGACCGCGCCCGCGCCGTCTACGAGGAAGACGTGGCGGTCTACCGTCAGACCATCCTGAACGCGTTCCGCGAAGTGGAAGACAACCTGGCCAACCTGCGCATCCTGGCCGACCAGACCAAGGCGCAAGACGCCGCCGTCGACGCCGCCGCCCGCGCCGCGAAGCTCTCGCACACGCAGTACCGCGAAGGCTCCATCAGCTACCTGGACGTCATCGAAGCCGACCGCAGCGTGCTGCTGCAACAACGCGTCGCGGTGCAACTCAGCGGTGAACAAGCGCGTTCCGCCGTAGGCCTGATCCGCGCCATCGGCGGCGGCTGGGAGAACCCCGTGCCGCCGGAAACGGTGGCATCGAAGTAAGAGGTAGACACGCCACGGGCATCACATGATGGCCCGTGGCAGCGGCTCGCTGCGCCCGCGACTGCAACCGCAACCGCAACCGCAACCGCAACCGCAAGACCAAGCGTAAGCTCCAGATCGGCCGCCCGCGCGGCCGATCTGGAGCGAGCCCCGCCAGATCTTCCGCCAACCGCCACCGGCGCCAAGAAGGCCAAGCACGCCACCCGCCCCAGCGCCCGTAAAGATTCAACCGGCCGAGCCAGTCGCGTCGGGGGCCTGCGGGGCGCGGGGCGTCGATAAGCCCGACGGAATCCGAAGGAACCGCCGAAGGCGGTGACGAGGATGAGGATGGGGAAGTCCGGAGCGAACGCTCCGGACCGCAATCGTTGCCCCGCGCCCCGCAGGCCCCCGACGCGACTGGCGTCTCAAGAACCAACAGAAGCCACAGACGCAGCGGCAGCAGCAGCAGCAGCAGCCAGAAAGCCTACGGCCGCCCCCGCAGCCACTCCTCAAGATCCTCAGCCGGCAACGGCGGAGAAAACAAAAACCCCTGCCCCGCCGCACACCCCTGCTCGATCAAGAACCGCCGCTGCTCTTCGTTCTCAACGCCTTCAGCCACCACAGGCAGACTCAGGCTCTCTCCGATACGAATCACCGCGCTGGTCAACGCCCGAGCCGCGTCATCGCTCTCCAGCCCCTGCACGAAACTGCGATCCAGCTTCAGTTCGTCCACGATCAGCCGCCGCAAATGCCCCAGGCTGGAATAGCCGGTGCCGAAATCATCCATCGACAGCCGCACGCCCAGGCGGTGCAGCTCAGCAATGGTCCGCAACGTACCCGCGGTCGCATCCAGCACCACGCCTTCCGTGATTTCCAGCATCAGATCCGCCGCCGCCAGCCCGAACTCCGCCAACGTCGCCTCGATCATCCGCGGCAGATTCAGGTTGTGGAAATTCGTCGCCGACAGGTTCACCGACACCGAAGGCACCCGCAGGCCCTTGGCCCGCCACACCGCCAGCTGCGAGCAAGCCTCGTGCACCGCCCAGTCGCCCAGATCGCCGATCAGCCCGCATTCCTCGGCCAGCGGCACAAAACGCGCCGGCGAAATATCACCCAAGGTCGGATGACGCCACCGCGCCAGCGCCTCGACGCCGTACAGTTGGCCGTTCTTCAGCCCCACCTGCGGCTGATAATGCAGCCGCAACGCCTTGGCCTCCAACGCATCGCGCAAGGCGGCTTCCAACGCCAGGCGCTCTTGAGCCTGCCGGTTCATCTCGGCGCTGAAGAAGGAAATGCGATTGCGCCCCGCCGTCTTGGCCTGGTACATCGCCATGTCGGCATGGCGCAGCAGCGTATCCATGTCGCGCCCGTTTTCCGGGAACACGCTGATGCCGATGCTGACCGACGGATTCAGCGTAATGCCGCCCACCGAGAACGGCTGCGCCAGCGCCACCAACACATGTTCGGCCGCGGCCGTCAGGCGGCCGTGTTCGAAGTCCGGCATCAGCATCACGAACTCGTCGCCGGACAAGCGGCCCACGATGTCCGTCGCGCGCGCCAGACGGCGCAGACGCTGCGCCACGTCGCGCAGCAGCGCGTCGCCAATGGGATGGCCCAGCGTATCGTTGACCTGCTTGAAGCGGTCCAGGTCCAGGAACAACACCGCGACCCGCTTGCGCTCGGGCTCCGCGCGCGCGATCGCCTGTTCCGCCTGCGCCAGCAGCAGGTTGCGGTTGGGCAGCCCCGTCAGTTCGTCGTAGAACGCCAGTTGCCGGATGCGGGCGCGCGCCTCTTCGCGTTCCAGCGCCAGCGCGCAGAGATAGACGCACACGTCCACCAGCCGGTGGTGGAAATCGTCGGGCAGGCGCCGCTCACGGAAATAGAAGCCGAAGGTACCTATCACCCGGCCGTCGCTCGACTTGATCGGCGACGACCAGCAGGCCTTCACGTCGTCCGGCAGAGGCAAGTGGCGGTAATCGTCCCACAGCGGATCGGTGGAGATGTCCGGCACGATCACCGGCCGGCCCAGGAAGGCGGAGGTGCCGCAAGCGCCCGCCTGCGGTCCGATGGCCACGCCGTCCAGGGCATCGGCATAGGCTTGCGGCAGGCTGGGCGCGGCCAGGGGCCGCAGCAGACCCGCGTCGTCCACGCGCAGCACGCTGGCGGCGACTTCGGGCGCCAAGCGCTCGACCTCGCGGCACACCATGTTCATGACCTCGACCACCGAGGCCTCGTTCACCATGGCCTGCAGCACGCGGCGCTGCAGCACTTCATGCACCTTGGTAGGCGTGATGTCGGTCAAGACATCCACGATGTTGACCAGCGCGCCGCGTTCGTCGAACACGGAGTTCGCCATCACCGACACCCACAGCGGCCGGCCGGCGCGGTCGTAGACCAGCACGTCCTTGTGGTAACCCTCGCGGCAGGCGATGCGGCGGTCCAATTCTTCGCGCGTGCCGCCGTCCGGCCTGCCACCCGCCAGCAGTTCCCCCAGTTCCTGGTTCACGGCGTCGCCGCGGGCGAAGCCCAGCATGCGCTGAAAGCCGTCGTTCACATAGACGATGCGGCCGTCCTTGCCCGACACCGCGACGGCGTTGCCGGTTTCGTTGATGCCCAGCAGCAAGAGGCGGACCTCCTCCTGGCGATCGGCGTCGGCAATGGATTTGCGGGAGATGACGGAAATGCGGACCACTTCGCCGGCGTCGTCGGCGATGGGCATGTAGGTGGCTTCGATCCAGACGAAGCTGCCGTCCTTCTTGCGGTAGCGGCAGGTGCCGGTAAAGTGCTTGCCGCCCAGCAGCCTGGCCCAGACCTGCTCGCCGCCGACGATGCCCTTGCCCTCGTCCATGCTGTCGCACAGCATGTCGTGGCGCAGCGCCAGGGCCTCTTCGCGGGCATGGCCCACCAAGGCGAGAAAGTTCGCGTTGGCGTTCAACAAGGAACCGGCCGGGTTGAAATCGAACAGCAGCAGCGCCCTATCCATGGACGCCAGGTAAGTGCCCGGATGCCATGCGGCGCCTTGTGGGCGCTCGTCGGTGACGCCTGGATAAGAATCAAGCATATGGGGCTCCATGCCGGATAACAGCTGGTCCGGTTTCATCAGCGCTTGGGAAACCCGAGTTCGACGCGGTCGCGTCCGTCCTGCTTGGCCAGGTACAAGGCCTGGTCCGCGCGGCTGAGCGTTTCAGAGAAGGTTTCTCCCAACTGGTGATATGCCATGCCTATGCTGACCGTCAATCTCAACACGCCATCCCCCACCGTGATCGCCAGGGCGCGCACCGCACCCACCAGCCTGTCCATCACGCGCTGGGCGTCCTCGGGCTGGGTGCTGGGCAACAGCACCAGGAACTCCTCGCCGCCCCAGCGGCCGCACAGATCGTATTCGCGCAGGTTCTTGCCCAGCACGCCAGCCAGCTCGACCAGCGCGCGGTCGCCCGTTTCATGGCCATAACGGTCGTTGACCGACTTGAAGTGATCCACGTCCAGCATTGCCACGACGAAAGTCGAGCCGCCGCGGGACACGCGCAGCACCTCCTGCTTGATCATTTCCATCAAGGCGCGCCGGTTCAGGAGACCGGTCAGGGGATCGCGATTGGAGGTTTCCAGCAAGGCGGAATTCAGGTCCCGCATCATGCTTTGATAGTGGTCCGAGATGCGCGCGATACGGGTCAGGCGGCGCAACTGCCGGTCGAACCGGTCGCACAGGCCCAGTTCGCGCTCATGCGCCATGCTCTGGTAGGCGTCCGACAACTGGGTCACGCGCTCGATGCGCGCCATCTGCTCGCCGGTATGCCGCCATAGCGCGCCCAGCGCTTCGCGCAGCGGATGGCCTTCATAGGCGGGATCCGCCAGCAATTCGGCGATGCGCTTGTCCAGCTGGGCGGCGTCGGATTTCATTGGCGGCCGATGACTGAAAATGGAAAGGTGCAGTCTTCCTTGAATTCCTCGGCCAGCTCGCCGACGCGCTCATTGCGCATGTCATAGAACCAGGTCACGCTGACCTCGCGGCCCTTGCCGTGGGCGGCCTCCAGCAGATCGAAGATGTCCATGACGGACTTGATGCTGCTGGTGTTCAGGTACAGCAGCTCGAGTTCCAGCTTCAGGGGCGCGGCGCTGCTCAGCAGGTAGGCTTCGACCCATTCGATCACGGGACCGAAGAGTTCGAAGGAATTCTCGGGATAGGAGTCGCCGCGCATCGCCAACACGCCGGCAGCGGTGTCGGCGGTGATGGCGGGCGTGGACTGGGTCCCGGGAATGTTCAGATCTTTCATCAATTGCTCCAAATATGTTCTTGGCCAGGCGCGTCTTCAGATCACGACGCTCAGGCTGAAGAACGCCTGCCCGGGCGTCGCGGCGGGCGTCAGGCTGGCTTCCAGCGGCGCGCCGGCCCGGCGGGCGATATCGATCAGGCCCAGGCCCGCGCCGGAAGCGACGCCCTGGGCGCGCGGCTTGTGCAGCTGCGCCTTGTACTCGGCCTTCAGCGCCGCCTTGTCCAGCGCCGCCAGTTCCTGGATGCGGGCGACCAGCGACTGGCCGTCCTCCGCCTTGACCAGATTGCCCGCGGACACCACGTAGCGGCTTTCATCGCGGCGGCCGATCACCACGGTGGCCGAGGCGTCCACGTCGTCATGCAGCGCGGCGTACTGGCGGATGTTCTGGATCATCTCGATGTAGACCGAGAAAACATCCATGGCCTCGGCCGGCCGCGCGTGCTCCGCGTTCAGGTAGTTCTTGAGCGCATTGCCGATTTCCTCGATCAGGCTGCGAGAAGTCGGTCCGTTGAAGCACAACAGAGTGCGATTCTGATTGAACCGTTCGCCCAATGCGTAAAGATCGGAGGCATTCATGGGGGTAAGCGCCCTGATAACGTTTATTCGAAACGGAATGACAGCAAGGTGATGTCATCACGCTGCGGCCGCCCGCCTTGGTACTGTGCCAGCGCCTGGGTAAAGGCGGCCGCCTGTTCGGTTAACGGCCGGCGCGCGTGTGTCTTGAGCATTTCCGCGAACCGCGTATTGCCGAAGCCAAAGCCGTGTTCGCCTCCCGCCTGGTCCAGGAACCCGTCCGTGACCAGGTAATAGGTCCAGCCCGGCTCCATCCGCAATTCGATGTTTTCGTAGATCTCGGTGCGCTTGTCCCCCAGCGCCCGCTTGCCGCCGGGCACCTCGCGCAATTCGTCGCCGTTGCTTGCGTACAGGCTGATCTTGGCGCCCGCATACAGCAGCCTGCCGGCCTGGCGGTCAATATATACCAGGGCCGCATCGGTGTTCGTGGCCAGCGCGCGCGGCAATTGCGCGTCCGCAAGCATGGCGCGGATGGCGCTGTCGGTGCGGGTCAGGATGGCGGCCGGATCGGCCGGCCCCGCCTCGGTGATCGCCAGGTCTATGGCCGCGCGGGCCAGCATGGTCATCAGCGCGCCGGGCACGCCGTGGCCGGCGCAATCCATGATGCCCAGCAGGCAGTTGGCGCCGTCGGACCGGAACACGTAGAAGTCGCCGCCCACCACGTCGCGCGGCTTCCACAGCACGAAATGATGCGCGCCCAGGGACTGGGTCAGTTGGCGGTCCGGCAGGATGGCGCGCTGGATCAAGCTGGCGTAGTCGATGGAATCGTCGATCTTCTTGTGCGCGGCGGCCATGGCGCGATTGGCGTCCTCGAGTTCGGAGGTGCGCTCGCGCACCTTGGTCTCGAGTTCGGCCGTGTGCTGGCGCACCTTGTCCGCCATCACGCCGAAGGCGCGGCTGAGGTCGCCGATCTCGTCCTGGCCGCCCGGCGGCAGGCGCACGTCGTAGCTGCCATCGGCGATGGCTCGCGCGGACTGCTGCAGGCGGCGCAAGGGACGCAGCATCAGGCGTTCGATGGCGTAGCCAAAGCACAGCAGCATGGCCGCGAACAGCACCACCAGGCCGATGGCCGCCGGCCAGAGCCAATCCGTGTCCAGCACCCGGGCGGCGCCCAGATCCACCACGGTCAGCACGTGCCAGTGCAGCTCCGGCATGTAGGCCACGGACACCAGTTGCCGGATGCCGTCCATCTTGACCCAGGCGGATTGCACCGACTGCGGGTCGGTCCGCGCCGCCTTCATGGCCTCGGCCAGCTCGGCGCGGCCTTCACCGCCATCCAGCAGATTGAACACCGTGCCGCGCGCGGCGCCGGCGCCACCCGCGCCCGAGTTGTAGGCGATGAGCGAGGCGTCCATGTGCGCCTGGATCGCCCCTTCCTCGTCGATGATGATGGGCGTGACCCCTGGCTGGCCGCTATTGACGAATTCGCGCAGGAACCCGCCCACGTCCAGGCCGGAGCCGGTCAGGCCGATGACCCGGTCGCCGTCGCGCACCTGGACATTGATCCAGACCTTGGTGGTCTTGAGCTTCAGGTCCGGGTTGACGTTGATGTTGTACTTGGCGGGCGAGGCCAGCGTCAGGTAGAACCAGGCGTCGTCCGCAGCGCTCTTGCTCAGCGTGTAGCGCGGCGTTTCACTCAGGGGCTGGTCGTCGTTGAAGTAATAATTGCCGGAAGCCGCGCTGGCGATGAAGTAGGCGCGGCCCAGCAGATCGCGGCGGTAGCCGTCGGCTTCGCGGAAGAACAGTTCGCGCGCGGCCGGATCGCCTTCGTGGCGCAGCCAGCGGCGCGTGACCTCGCTATCCGCCAACCGCAGCGACAGGGCCAGTTCGCGCGACACCGGCGCCAGGATGCGCTGGCGGTTCAATTGCGTGAAGTTGTCGGAAAAAGCGCGCCCGAAGTGCTCCCGGACGCCGTCCAGCACCTGCCAGCCGATCAGGGCGGCCGGCGCCAGGGCGACCAGGCACGCCAGCAACAGCGCCATCAACGATTTTCTGCGCAAACCCCATTTCGCCATGCAAAGTCTTCCTGACAACTAGATAAGACGTAACGTGCGTGAAAGGGGACGCGTGGGCGGGCGCCGGCCTTTAGACCGGCCTGTCGCCGCGCGATTGCCCCGCCTTTTGAGCCGTGAGCCTGATGCGGGCGTACCCACGCGGCACGTCCAGCGCGACAAGTTTAGAGAACAGTGGTTCCAATTGAAACAGGCGCAAACGCTTGTAAGACGTTCCCGCGCCCTAAGTTTCATTGTTGCAATATAAATGTCGGTTTATTGCTTTTTATGTCACAACTACCGACATTTGCCTGGTGCCATTGCAGCTTTCTTGCTACACGCCCAGATAGCGTTCCCAGAGTCCGCGATCGGCGTCCAGGGCTTGCGAGTCGCCCGTCCACACCACCTTGCCGCGCTCGAGGATCACGTGGCGGTCGGCCAGGCTCAGCAACCTTTCGACATATTTGTCGATGACCAGGATGGTCTGGCCGGCCTGGCGCAAGCGCGCCAGGCAATTCCAGATTTCCTCGCGGATCTTGGGCGCCAGGCCTTCGGTGGCCTCGTCCAGGATCAGGAGCCGCGGATTGGTGACCAGCGCCCGGCCGATGGCCAGCATCTGCTGTTCGCCGCCCGAAAGCTGGTTGCCCATGTTGCGGGCGCGCTCGTGCAGACGCGGAAAGAGTTCAAAG
Organism: Achromobacter pestifer; assembly: GCF_013267355.1. Classification (NCBI taxonomy): domain Bacteria; kingdom Pseudomonadati; phylum Pseudomonadota; class Betaproteobacteria; order Burkholderiales; family Alcaligenaceae; genus Achromobacter; species Achromobacter pestifer. The sequence continues at coordinate 3,296,277 of NZ_CP053985.1, read as the reverse complement.
ACCCGCTCTGGCGTCCAGGGTTCGCCGATGTCCGGATTGCGGGCGGCGACGAAGGCCGTCAGGTGTTCGCGCACCGTCAGGTTGGGGAAACACTGCCGCCCTTCCGGCACGATGGCCATGCCGACCCGCGCGATGCGGTCCGGGCTCCAGCCGCTGATGTCCTGGCCCGCGAACTGGATCTTGCCGCCGCGCAGCGGCAACTGGCCGAACAGGGTGCGCAACAGCGTGGTCTTGCCCATGCCGTTGCGGCCCAACAGGGTCACGACCTGGCCCGCGCCGATCTGCAGGTCCACGCCGAACAGTACCTGGCTGGCGCCGTAGCCGCTCTTGGCGGATTCGATGGTCAGCATCACACGGTCTCCTCGTCGCCCAGGTAGGCTTGCCGCACTTCCGGGTTGGCGCGGATTTCGTCGGGGGTGCCGGTCGCGATGACGCGGCCGTACACCAGCACCGACAGGCGGTCGGCCAGGCGGAACACGGCCTGCATGTCGTGTTCGACCAGCAGCATGGCGGCGCGGCCCCGCATGGATTCGATCAATTCGGTCAGGCGCACGGTTTCGTCCGGCCCCATGCCCGCCATGGGTTCGTCCAGCAGCAGCACGGCAGGCCGCGCGGCCAGCGCCAGCGCGAACTCGACTTTGCGCTGTTCGCCGTGCGGCAGGGTGCCGGCCGGACGCCCCAGCAGGCTGGCGTCGATGGCGCATTCCCGCGCCAGTTCACGCGCCTGCTCGTACAGAGCCGATTCGGCGGCGCGCGGTTTCCAGAAGCGGAAGCTGCTGCCCGCGTGCGCCTGCACCGCAAGCACCAGGTTATCCAGCACCGTGGACTGCTTGAAGATATTGGTGATCTGGTACGAGCGCGACAGCCCGGCGGAAACGCGCTGATGGGCGTTCATGCCGGTGACGTCGCGTCCGCCCACCTTCAGCGTGCCCGAATCCGCCGCCAGCGTGCCGGACAGCAGATGGATCAGCGTGGACTTGCCCGCTCCGTTGGGGCCGATCAAGGCGTGGATCTCGCCCGGATTCAAGGACAGCGACACATTGTCGGTGGCGACCAGCGCGCCGAAACGGCGCACCAGTCCCGAAGCCTGCAGGGCCGGCGTTACGGTAGCGTTCATGATCCCACCTTGCCGGATTGGGGAGCAGCGGCACGGCCGCTGAACAAGGGGCCGAACAGCCCGACCAGGCCGCGCGGCGCGCCGAACACCACGCACAGCAACAGCACGCCCAGGGGCAGGTGCCAATATTCGGTCCACAGGCGCAGCACTTCTTCCAGGGTCAGCATGACCACGGCGCCGGCCACGCCGCCATAGCGCAGGCCGATGCCGCCCACCAGCACCATGATCAGCAGATTGGCCGACTGGGTCCAGTGCATCAGGCTGGGCGAGATGAAGAGGTTGTGGTTGGCCAGCAGCGCGCCGGCCAGGCCGGCCACCGCGCCGCTCAGCGTGAACGCCATCAGCTTGGTGCGATAGACCGGATAGCCCATGGACTCCATGCGCGACTCGTTTTCGCGTATGCCTTGCAGGGCGGTGCCGAAGCGGGAAGCCACCACGCGGCCGAACAGCCACATGATCAGCGCGAACAGCGCCAGCACCAGGTAATAGAAGCTGACGTCATTGGCCAGGTCGATGCCCGGCAAGGTCGAGTAACCCGGCAGGTTCAGCCCGTCCTCGCCGCCATACTGGCGCAGCGAGATGAAGATGTAGAACAGCATCTGCGCGAAGGCCAGCGTGATCATGATGAAGTACACGCCGCGGGTGCGCAGCGAGATCGCCCCCGTGATGCAGGCCAGCACCGCCGCCAGCAGCATGGCCGCGGGCCACACGATCAGGGCCGACGTGACGCCCGACATGGCCAGGATGCCGACCGCGTAGGCGCCCGCGCCGAAAAAGGCCGCGTGCCCCAGCGCCACCATGCCGCCGTAGCCCAGGATCAGGTTCAGGCTGGTCGCGGCCAGCGCATAGATCAGCACCCGCCGCACGAAGGAAATATAGAAGTCCAGGCCCAGCGCCGGCGCCACCAGGGGGAACACCGCCAGCGCGGCCAGCAGGACCACGGTCCAGATCATGGATTTCATGGTCAACCCCGCGCCGGAAACAAGCCGGAGGGCCGGAACACCAGCACTGCCGCCATCAATACGTAAATGGCGATGGCGGCCAGCGTCGGTCCGACGCTGGAGGCCACGGCCGGAGAAAAGACCTGGCGCAGTAGCATGGGCAAAAAGGCCCGCCCCGCCGTGTCCACCATGCCCACCAGCAGCGCCCCGACAAAGGCGCCGCGGATCGATCCGATGCCGCCGATGACAATGCAGACCAGCACCAAAATCAAGATTTCTTCGCCCATGCCCACCTGCACCGAGGTGATCGGGCCGAGCAAGGCGCCGGCCACCGCGGCCAGCATGGCGCCCAGCACGAACACGCCCAGGAACAGCAGCGGCACGCGCACGCCCATCAAGGTGGCCATTTGGCGGTTGGAGGCGCCCGCACGCACCAGCACGCCTGCGCGGGTGCGCGTCACGAACCAGTACAGGCCCGCGGCGGCGGCCACGCCGAACACGATGATCATGAGGCGGTAGGCGGGATAGAGCAGATCGGGCAGCAGCCGAACCGGGCCGGACAGCACGGCCGGCATGTTCAGCATGACGGGAGCCGGGCCCCAGATCATCTTGACCAGATCGTTGGCGATGAGAATGACGGCGTAGGTGCCCAGCACCTGGGCCAGGTGGTCGCGCAGCGCGAGGCGGCGGATCAGCGTCAGTTCCAGCACCACGCCGACGACGCCGGTGGCGACGGCCGCCACCAGGACGGCGGCGGTGAATGAACCTGTGCGCTGCATGGTTTCGGCGGCGACATAGGCGCCGGCCATGTAGAGCGAGCCGTGAGCCAGATTCATGATGTCCATGATGCCGAACACCAGGGTCAGCCCGGCCGCGATCAGAAACAACATCAACCCAAACTGCAGACCGTTCAGCAATTGCTCGACGATCAGCGTAAACGTCATGAAAACTTCCCCCTGCCGCGAATTGCCGATGGCCTAGCTCGCGGTCAAATCACCAAAATCAATCTGATTGCGCACCACGCACGGCGCATGCACTGGTGCCACCCGATCCAGATGCCGCGGAGCCGGCTCCGCCGGTCCGCAGGCATGCCCCCTTGAGAGGGAAGCGCGCAGCGCTTCGGGGGTGGGCTACAACTTACATTCGCCGACGTAGACGTCCTGGTACTTGTCGAACACCTTGCCCACCAGCTTGTTGGTGATGCGGCCGCTGCCGTCCTTGTCGACGACGCGCAGGTAGTAGGACTGGATGGGATAGTGGTTCTTGCCGTAGGTGAAGCTGCCGCGCACCGAGGGGTAGTCGGCTTTTTCCAGCGCGCTCACGATGGCTGCGCGGTCGGAAGCCTTGCCCCCGGCCTGCTTGACGGCGGCGTCCATGGCCATGATCACGTCGTAGGCCTGGGCCGCGTACACCGAGGGGTAGCGGCCGTTGTATTCCTTGCGGAAGGCTTCGACGAAGGTCTTGTTCTGCGGCACGTCCAGGTCATGCGCCCATTGCGCCGTGTTGTACATGCCCAGCATGGGCTCGCCCACGGCCTGGATCACGTCCTCGTCGGCCGAGAAGCCCGGGCCGATCAGCTTGACGCTCTGCGACAGGCCGGCCGAGACGAACTGCTTGACGAAGTTGATGCCCATACCGCCCGGCAGGAAGATATAGACGGCGTCCGGCTTGGCGGCGCGGATCTGCGCGATTTCCGCCGCGTAGTCGATCTGGCCGAGCTTGGTGTAGACCTCATCGCCCGGGGCGGTCTTGTAGCCGCGCTTGAAGCCGTTCAAGGCATCCTTGCCGGCCGGATAGTCCGGGGCCATGATGAACATCTTCTTGAAGCCGCGGTCCGCGGCGACCTTGCCGGCCGCCTCATGGAAGGCATCGTTCTGGTAGGACGTGCCGAACCAGTACGCATTGCACTGCGCGCCGGCGAACTGGCTGGGGCCGGGGTTGTTCGACAGGTACGGCACCTTGGCGGCGAACAGCGCGGGGCCGACGGCCAGCGCCACGTTCGAACCGATGGGGCCGGTGAAGAAATCGACCTTGTCGCGCTGGATATAGCGCGTCACCAGTTGGCGGGCCTGGTCGGGGTTGCCGCCCATGTCGGTCTGCACGAATTCGGCGGGCTGTCCGCCCAGCTTGCTGCCCAGTTGCTTGATGGCCAGGTTGAAGCCGTCGCGGGCTTCGGCGCCCAGCGCCGAGAACGGGCCGGAGATGTCGTTGGCGATGCCGACCTTGATGGTGTCGGCGCTAGCCAATGCCGGCACCAGGGCGGCGGCGGCCAGAAGGGAAGTGATCAAACGCATGGTGGTGTGCTCCGTGCGCGAGCCCGCGCAGAGGGTGTTCTTTTTTGGAATCGCGATTCGAAAAACTTCGTGCAGCACAGCCAAGGCTGGCGTGCTTCATAGTTTAGGTTTAAAGTATTCGGCAAAACAAGTCTAGGGTTTTTACCAAAGGGTTTTTACTAATAAGCTACCGCCATGGTTACCCTCCACCAAAACGATGAAAGCGCAGTGCCCAATACCCGGCACAACGTTCGCGCGACAGTACCCGACATCCCGCCGATACTCAAGAAGCGCGCCGATGGCTACGCCAATGCGCGTATGCCGATCCGCGCGATCCTGGATCAGAAGCATCTGGCGCCCGCCCCTCATTCCCGGTAATTTCCATAGCCATGACCGACACTCCCGACCTGGAATCCCGCGCCGCGCCCGACGACCATCATGCGTTGCGCCTGTGGCTGCGCATGCTGACCTGTGCCAATCTCGTCGAAAGCGAGATCCGCAGCCGCCTGCGCAATGAATTCGACACGACGCTGCCGCGCTTCGACCTGATGGCGCAATTGCAGCGCGCGCCCAAGGGCATGAAGATGGGCGAACTGTCGCGCCACATGATGGTCACCAACGGCAACATCACCGGCATCACCGACCAGCTCGAAAAAGAAGGCCTGGTGGTGCGCACCAAGGTCGAGTCCGACCGCCGCAGCTCGCTCATCAAGCTCACGCCGCTGGGCAAGAAGAGCTTCGCCCGCATGGCCCGCGCCCATGAATCCTGGGTCAAGTCCATGTTCGGCGATCTGCCCGAAGGCACCCGCAACGCGCTGTTCCAGGCTCTGGGCGAACTCAAGCTGCAAGTGGTGGCGACCCGCTCCGAATCCGCCAAGACCTGAGCGCCCGTCCGCGCCGGTGACCGCCTGCGGATTGGCGCATAATTGCCGCCATGATTCCGGTTTCTCTTCCTGGCGGTAATTTCTACGTGCTGATGGCAGCTTCGCTGGCCTGCCTCGCCACGCTGCTGACCTGGCTGGCCGTGCTGGCCACCACCCCCGGCGCCCGGGAATGGCTGGGCGGCCACCGGCGCGGCGGCGCCATCCTGATGGCCTTCCTGGCCATCGTCGGCGCCATCTTTCCCTATCAGCAGTTCAGCCTGTGGTTCTCGGCCCGGCAAAGCGCCCAGGCCGACGCCGAACGCAAGACCGTGCTGGCCCAGTCCACCCAGTTGGCGGGCGTACAGATGCCCGCTGGCACCGTGCTCAGCCTGGCCAAGCCGGGCGAGCTGGCGTCGTTCGACCTCGCCGTCTTCCCCGACACCCACCCTGCCTCCATCCAGGGCGTCGCGGCCATGCGCCTGTTCCGCTACCCGGCCAACAGCAAGCAGGCCGAGACCCTGTCGGTGGAGATCGCGCGCGACCAGGCGCAGGACGGCTGGCTGTGCGCGCATGGGCATCGCCTCGAGTTCGTGCTGCGCGACGGCCATCCGCGCTTTGCCAGCTGCCATCTGGCCATCGGCAACACCTTGAACCAGCAGCCCGTGCCGCCCGGCGCCTGGCTGAAGGTCGTGAATGACGGCGCCGCGGCCGACGCGCCGCGCTGGCTGCTGCGCACCGAAGGCAGCGAGGCGCTCGAGGTGGCCCGCATGCCCATGCTGAAGGTGGACATGCAGCTGGACAGCCAACGCCGCATGCTGGATTTCGAGGGCCTGCTGGCCCGCGAAACCGTGCTGGGCGACATGACCTACCCGCCCGGCACTCGGGTGCTGGCCGCCAACGCCCGCCTGCCGGGCGTCCAGCCGGGCGACCTGCTGTTTTCGCCATCGCGCGGGCGCTCGGCGCGCCGCGCGGGCGGCGAGGACGTGCCGGCCGGCAAGTCGGTGCTGCAGGCCCCGGACGGCGCCGTGCGCAGCGTGCTGAGCAACCGCGAGGCCGGCGTGCTGGACGTGGCTGCCATGCGGATCGGCCCCTGACCGGACGCTGTCCCAATCCGGTGGGATAATACAAAGCTTTCCCCCGCGCGCCGCCACGCCTGGCGGCGATTCCGCCCTGCTCATACATGAGACGAAGTCATGGCCGTTAATCTGCAGATCCCCTCCGAGTCCGAAATTTTTCCTGTTGCCGGCGTTGAAATCGGCGTTACCGAGGCCGGCATCCGCAAAGCCAACCGACGCGACCTGACCGTGTTCCGCTTCGCGCAGGGCACCAGCGTGGCCGGCGTGTTCACGCGCAACCGCTTCTGCGCCGCCCCGGTGCAGGTCTGCCAGGCCCACCTGGCCGCCGGCGGCCCGATCAGCGCGCTGGTCATCAACACCGGCAACGCCAACGCCGGCACCGGCGAGGAAGGCCTGCAGAAGGCCAAGGACACCTGCGCCGCGCTGGGCAAGCTGCTGGGCGTGCCCGCGGCCGAGGTGCTGCCCTTCTCCACCGGCGTCATCCTGGAGCCGCTGCCGCTGGACCGCCTGGTCGCCGGCCTGCCCGCCGCCATCGCCGACCTGGGTCCCGACCACTGGTTCAGCGCCGCCCACGGCATCATGACGACCGACACGCTGCCGAAGATCTCTTCCACCAAGGTGCAGATCGGCGGCAAGACCGTCACCTTCACCGGCATCAGCAAGGGCGCCGGCATGATCCGGCCCAACATGGCCACCATGCTGAGCTTCCTGGCCACCGACGCCGGCATCGCCCAGCCGCTGCTGTCCAAGCTGGCCGGCGAGATCGCCGACGCCTCGTTCAACCGCATCACGGTCGATGGCGACACCTCCACCAACGACTCCTTCATCATCGCCGCCACCGGCAAGTCGGGCGTCGAAGTGAATGCCGAATCCGATCCGGCCTACGCCGCCGTGCGCGCGGCCCTGACGGCCGCGGCGCTGGAACTGGCCACCAAGATCGTGCGCGACGCCGAAGGCGCCACCAAGTTCATGACCATCCGCGTGGAAGAAGCCGGCACCACCGAGGAAGCGCTGAAGGTGGCTTACGCCGTGGCCCATTCGCCGCTGGTCAAGACCGCCTTCTTCGCCTCGGACCCCAACCTGGGCCGCATCCTGGCCGCGGTGGGCTACGCCGGCATCGACGACCTGGACGTGTCCAATATCCGCCTGTGGCTGGACGATGTATTGGTGGCCAAGGACGGCGGCCGCAACCCCGCCTACCAGGAAGCCGACGGCCAGCGCGTCATGAAGCAGGCCGAGATCCAGGTGCGCATTGCCCTGGGCCGTGGCCAGGTCAGCGACACCGTCTACACCTGCGACTTCTCGCACGAGTACGTGTCGATCAACGCCGACTACCGCTCCTGATCCGAAACTCCCGGGACTTCAGACGTGACCGCAACCGAGTTCTCCACCCTTATCCAGCGCGCCGAGCGCGTGCTGGCGCAGCTGGAAGCCTGGCTTCCGCCCGCAACGCCCGAAATCGACTGGACCGCCCACGCCTACCGCTGGCGCAAGCGCGGCGCCCGCGGCTGGCTGGACGCCGTACGCCACGTGGCGCGCATCGACATGGCGGACCTGCAGCACATCGAGCGCCAGAAGGGCATCATCGACCGCAACACGCTGCAGTTCCTTGAGAAAAAGCCGGCCAACAACGTGCTCATGACCGGCGCCCGCGGCACCGGCAAGAGCTCGTTGGTCAAGGCCATGCTGGCCGCCTACGGCGACCGCGGACTGCGCCTGATCGAAGTGGACAAGTCGGATCTCGGCGACCTGGCCGACATCGTCGAACTGGTCGCCTCCCGCCCTGAACGCTTCATCGTGTTCTGCGACGACCTGTCGTTCGAGGAAGGCGAGGCCGGCTACAAGGCGCTGAAATCGGTGCTGGACGGCTCGGTGTCGGCCTCGGGCGACAACGTGCTGATCTATGCCACCTCCAACCGGCGCCACCTGATGCCGGAGTACATGAGCGAGAACCTGGCGGCCAAGCACCAGCCCGACGGTGAAATCCATCCCGGCGAAACGGTCGAGGAAAAGATCTCGCTGTCCGAGCGCTTCGGCCTGTGGCTGTCGTTCTACCCCTTCAAGCAGGACGACTACCTGGACATCGTCTACCACTGGCTGCGCGAGCTGGGTTGCCCGGAAGCGCAGATCGAACCCTCGCGCACCGAGGCGCTGCAATGGACCATCGAACGCGGTTCGCGTTCGGGCCGCGTGGCGTATCAATTCGCGCGCGACTGGGCGGCCCGGCATGTCTGAGAAGATCATCGACGTCGCGGCCGGCCTGATCCTGCGCCCGGACGGCATGCTGCTGCTGGGCCAGCGCCCCGAAGGCAAACCCTGGGCGGGCTGGTGGGAGCTGCCCGGCGGCAAGCTCGAACCGGGCGAAACCGTGCTGCAAGCGCTGGCGCGCGAACTGCAGGAAGAAATCGGCATCCGCGTCACGCAGTCGCGCCCCTGGGTCACCTATGTGCACGCCTATCCGCACACCACGGTGCGCCTGGCGTTCTGCCACGTCACCGGCTGGGAGGGCGAACCGCGCAGCCTGGAGAACCAGCGCCTGGAATGGGTCAACCCCGCGCAGGCCGCATCGGTGGGCGATTTGCTGCCCGCCACCCTGCCGCCGTTGCGCTGGCTGCAACTGCCCACTTCCTACGGCATCAGTTCCGTAGGGTCGCGGGCCGGCGTGGCCGCTTTCCTGGGCCGGCTGGAAGCGGCGCTGGCGCGCGGCGTGAAGCTGGTGCAGCTGCGCGAACCGCAATGGCCAGATGGCGTGGCCTCCCCATCGCTGCATGAAGTGCTGCAACAGGTGCAGAAGCGCTGCCGCGCCGCGGGCGCCCGGGTGCTGGTCAACAGCGTCCATCCCGCCGCTTGGTGGCGCGAGGCCGATGGCGTGCATCTGCGCGCGGCCGACGCCGCCAAACTCACGGCGCGCCCTGAACTTCCCGCCGGCGCGCTGGTGGGCGTATCGGCTCACGACAACGCCCAAGTCATCCATGCGCGCGAACTCGGCGCTGATTTCGCGGTGCTGGGCCCGGTGCTGGACACGCCCAGCCATCCCGGCGCGGCGACGCTGGGTTGGGAAGGTTTCGTGCAAGGCAATCGCGACGCCGGCATTCCGGTGTTCGCGCTGGGTGGCCAGTCCACCCAGACCGTATCGCAGGCGCTGCGCCACGGCGCGCATGGCATCGCTGGGATACGCGGGCTGATCTGAGCGCTGCGGCGGGCTTGCTGAAGCAAGCAGCCCGCCGGCCTGCCCGCTCGCCAGCCACGTCGAGCGGCTCCCTGATCGATCCCGGCTCCGCCGTCATGGCATCGATGCCACTTCCCGAGTCAGTGCGGGACGCCGGCCTGCACCTTGCGCCGCGACACGCTTTCCCAGGCCGCCACCAGAATCATGATCAACGTGGTCAAGCCACCCACCATGAGGTTGTCGGTGACGAAGGCAATGGGCGCCAGCACGGCCAGCAACACCAAGCCCACCACGTGCGAGAGCGGGAAGCGGCGGTAGACCACCGTTTTGTAGATACCGTTGCCGATCAAGTAAAGCGCCGGGCCGCCGATCAGCGCGGCAGCAGCCGGCATTGCGATGCGCCCGTCCGGATGCAGGATGACCAGCTCGTTGGCCACGGCCGACACGATCACGCCGGCGATCAGGATCACATGCACGTAGTGGAACCAGGCGCCGATACGACCCGGATCGTCGGAATGCACGATGGCCTCGGTGCCGTCGCGGCTGCTGGTGTCGAAGTACACCCACCACATGGCGGCCGTGCCCAGGAAGGCCGCCAGCAACGCGATCAGCGCGGGCGCGCTCCAGCGGTCCAGGTCGGCCAGCGTGGCGCCGGTGATGAGCAGGGTTTCGCCCAGCGCGACGATGACGAACAGCTGGCAGCGCTCGGCCAGGTGGCCTCCCTCGATGGTCCATTCACGGGTGGCGGAACGCCCCAGGCCGGGGAAGCGGAAGCCGATCATGGGCGACAAGTATTCGCAGGCCACCGCCAGCGCCCACAGCGCCAGCCGCGTGCCGTCCTGGGACAGTCCGCCAGCGATCCACAAGACCGCCGACACACACAGCCAGGCCAACATGCGACGGAAGTTGGGCGCCAGCGGATGCGCGGCTCCCAGATGCAGCACGATGAACAGCGTGCGACCCACCTGGATCAGCACGTAGCTGACGGCGAACACCAGCCCGGTGGCGCCGAAGGCGCCCGGCAGGGCGGCTCCCGAGACCAGGCCCGCCAGCATCACGGCGAACAGCATGACCCGCATAGGCACGGCGTCGGGGTCGAACCAGTTGGTGACCCAGCAGGTGTACTGCCAGCCCAGCCAGACGGCGAACCACAGCACCAGGGAATGGAGCGCGCCCATCAAGGTCAGATCGTGCAGCAGGCTGTGGGAAATCTGGGTGACCGCGAAGACGTACACCAGGTCGAAGAAGAGCTCGACGTAGGTGACGCGGGCTTCGTGGCCGTCGCGGCGACGCAGCAGGTTGGCGCTTGCGAGAAAGGTCATGGCATGGAACCCGCCTGGTAATGGTGGCGCAGCCAGATTAGCGCAAGGCCGCCCGCGCCAGACCGTCAAATTATGCAAAGCCTGGCGGGCGTGGCAGGGGCGCCACGCGACCGGAGCTGCCGGGCCCGGCTGCCTGCGCAACACCGTCGCCCGACCTGTCAGCCCGGCTCCGGGACATGTCATCGCCATCCACGGAGGGCAAGCCCCAACGCCCACCGACATATCGTGGGACGTGCTGGGCCTGACCCATACCCGCTAGCCTCGGCAAACGCACCTCGCCGCGTTGCGCACGGGCGGAAAGGTCAAGCGCGGCAAGGTCAGCAACGAAAAGCGATAGTTCAATGACCAGACGCGGCCCGAACGCGAAGCCTGCGCACCATCGCCGCTGCGACAAGCGGGATCCCGCGCCTCGCCGCCACCGGCACAAGCCGGCACCAGCACCAGGAACAGCAGCCCCATGGCGAGCAGCGAGGCCAGCGCGATCGCAAGTCGCATGATTTACCTCTCAGAATAAAAATTTATTGTTTTGCGATAATTTATTGCTACACTACAACAACTTATTGACCCTAGCAACGTGTTCTGGAGGCTCCCGTGGCCGCAGCGCTGACTTCTACTCCCACCCAAGAAACCCCGCCCGCCCCGGGCGGACGCAATCGGCTCGAACGCATCCGGGCGCTGTCGCGCTGGATGCGCAGTTTGCTCATCGCCGCCGCAGTGCTGCTGGTCGCCGCGTTGATCGGCATGTGGTTCTTCACCTCCGAGGCAGTGCTGGCGCGCGGCATCTATTCGTTCCTCGGCATCACCCCTGCGCCGGTACCTGCCGAAAGTTCTTCGGCCTACATCGGGCTGGCCGGGCCGCCAGGCGCACCGCAACTGCAGTTGGGGCTGGGCTACCGGGTGTTGGGCTTCGCGCTGTTCGGCGTGCTGGCGGGACTGGCGCTGCGCGGCATCGCGCATGCCTACGCCATGTTCAGCGACTTCGGCCGCGGCGATGTGCTCACGGTCGCCACCGCGCGCCGGCTGCGCGGCATCGCCTTGCTGGTCACGGTATTCAGCGCCGCGGTGCCAGTACTGAAGACGGTACTGGCGCTGGCCCTGACGCTGGCCAACGGGCCAGGCCAGGGACCTCACATGCTTATCGATATCGACGTCAGCGACATCCTGCTGGCCTTGCTCGGCGGCCTGCTGTTTTCGCTGGCCTGGGCCATGGAAGAGGCCGCCCAGGTCGCGGAAGAGAACCGGGGGTTCATCTGATGGCGATTGTCGTGCGGCTGGATGTGATGCTGGCGCAGCGCAAAATGAAGGCGCGCCAGTTGGCCCAGGAGATCGGCATCACCGAGCCGAACCTGTCGCTGCTCAAGTCGGGCAAGGTGAAGGGCATGCGCTTCGACACGCTCGAGCGCATCTGCGAAGTGCTGCAATGCCAACCTGGTGATCTGCTCGAATATCAGCCAGACACGGCTGCCAGCAACGCAGACCCCGACTGATTTCCCCCCTTTCGGCTTTCCCCCAGCGCGTGGCTTGCCGCCATGCGCAGGATTCCCACGTCCTATCGATGGATACCTGTCGTCATGCAAACCCTGCCCGCTCTTTCCCGCGATACGCTGCGTATCGCTTCCCTTCTGGCCTGCGCCGCCACGCTGGCGGCCTGCGCCCCCACCTCGCTGGCGCCCGGCCCCGCCACGAGCGTGCGCATCACGCACAACGAACCCGGCAAGGAATGCGCATTCCTGGGCGACGTCACTGGCAGTCAGGGCAACTTCCTGGCGGGGGCCATCACCTCCAACGCCGATCTGGAGACGGGTGCACGCAATGATCTGAAGAACCGTGCGGCGGCGATGGGCGGCAACGTGGTTTATCTGCTGACGCAGCGCGCCGGACAGACGGGCGGCAAGGACCACCAGGAGCAAACCAACGTCACGCTGTCGGGCAACGTCTATCGCTGCGGTTAGGGCCCTTGGCGCCAACTGGCCCTAATCGATCTTGTAGTCCATCCAGGACGCGACCATCTCGCGCAGCCCGCCGCCGTCGTCGAAGGCCTCGCGTCCGCCCTCGGCCTTGTTGCGGCCCAGTTCCAGGATATACATATAGTCGGACACTTCCGCGCAGCGGCGCACGTTCTGGTCCACCAGCACCACCGTCATGCCCTCGTCGGCAAAGCCGCGGATCAGCGTGTAGATCTCCTTGGAGATCTTGGGCGCCAGCATGGCGGTGGGCTCGTCCAACAGGATGACGGACGGCTCGATCAGCAAGGCCCGCCCGAATTCGACGAAGCGCTGCTGCCCGCCGCTCATGCTGGAGACGGGATCGTCGCGCTTCTGCGCCAGGATCGGGAAGCGGTCGTAGACGGAATCGATGCGCCGGCGCACCCGCGCCTTATCCTTGCGGAACGGCCAGCAGCCCAGCAGCAGGTTGTCGTGCACCGACAGTTCGCCGAACAGGCTGCGGTGCTGCGGCACGAAAGCCACCCCGTTGCTGGCGCGCTCGTGCGAGGGCTGCGCGCTGATGTCGGCGCCACGCAAGGTGATGCGGCCGGTGCGCGGCGGCAGGAAGCCGAACATGGTCTTCAACACCGTGGACTTGCCGGCGCCATTGGGGCCGATGACGCCCGTCACCTTGCCTGCGCGCGCCTGAATGTTGACGTGGTTCAGGATGGTGATATCACCGTGGTAGGCCACGGTCACGTCTTCCAGCGCGAGTATCGACGTGCTCATGTCAGGCTCCCAGATAGGCTTCGACCACGCGGGGGTCGGCGCGCACTTGCTCGGCGTTGCCCTGGCTCAGGATGGCGCCTTCGTTCATGACGATGATGTGATGGGACAGCTGGTAGATCGAGGTCAGATCGTGCGACACCAACACCACCGAGCAATCGTGCTCGCCCGGCAGTTCGCGGATGACCGAGATCAGCAGTTGCGCCAGCGCCGGATTGACGCCCGCGAAGGGTTCGTCCAGCAGCACCACCTTGGGCCGCGCCACCATGATGCGCGCCAGCTCCACCAGCTTCTGCTGCCCGCCGGACAGCTCTTCCGCGTAGTTATGGCGCAGCCGGTGCAGTTCCACCTTGTGCAGCCAGTACTCGGATTGGGCATAGCGTTCGTCGGCGCTGCGGCCGGTCTGCTGCTGCGCCACTTCCAGGTTGTCCAGCAGAGTCAGCTGGCGGAAGATGCGCGGCACCTGGAAGGTGCGGCCCACGCCCAGCCGGGCGACCTCGTGGATCTGCTTGCCGGCGATGTTCTGGCCGTCGAGCTCGATGCGGCCTTCGTCCGGGGTGTAGATGCCGTTGATGCAGTTGAGCATGGTGGTCTTGCCCGACCCGTTCATGCCGATGACGCCCAGGATGGAACCCCGGGGCACATCCACGTCCACGCCCTGCAAGGCCACCAGCCCGCCGAAGCGCTTCTTGAGATTGCTGACTTTCAACATGTGTCAGGCTCCTATTAGCGCAGCGCCTGGCGGCCGAAGAGTCCGCTGGGCCGGATGAAGATGGTGGCGACCATGAGCGAGAAGCCGCAGATGGTGGCGATGGAAGGATTGAAGAACACCACCGATACCTGCTCCGTGACGCCGAACAGCAGCGCGCCGACCAAGGCGCCCACCGGATGGCCCAGGCCGCCCAGCACGATGACGATGAAGCCGATCAGCGTGTAGTCGTTGCCCATGAACGGCGAGAACGCCGGGAACACCATCGCCACCAGCACGCCGCTGGCGGCGGCCAGGCCGATGCCCAGCCCGAAGGCCACGGCCGACAGGCGTTCGGCGTTGATGCCCACGATGCGCACCGCGTCGCGGTTCATGATGATGGCGCGCAGCGCCTTGCCCAATTGGGTGCGGTACAGGAACACCGTCAGCGCGCCGATGATGGCCAGCGCGATGACCAGCGCCAGCAGCCGCACGGTGGGGATCAGCACCGGCCCGAACTTCAGGAACACGGGCTCGATTTCATAGGGCAGCGAGCGCGCGTCGGCGTCGAACGCCAGCAGCATGATGGCGCCCAGCATGATGGACACGCCGAACATCAGCAGCAGCGAGCTGATCTCGGGATCGTCGGCCTTGGACAGGCGCGGGATCAGCACGAAATAAAGCAGATAGCCCGCCAGGAAGAACGCGGCAAAGGCCAGCGGCAGCGCCACCAGCGGATTGATGCCGGCGTACTCCATCAGATAGAAGGCAAAGTAGGCGCCCAGCACCAGGAATTCCCCGTGCGCGAAGTTGACCACGCGCAGCACGCCGAAGATCACGTTCAGCCCCACGCCGATCAGGCCGTAGATGGCGCCCAGGATCAGGCCGTTGATCAACCCTTGGATAATCAGTCCGGTCATGGCGGTTCCTCAGGCGATGTAGCGGCGCAGTTGCGGCTTGCGTTTGATCAGGCTGCCGACGATGCCGCGCGGCAGGAACAGCATCAGCAGCACGATGATCAGGCCCAGCAGCAGCAGGTTCACCACCGGGAATTTCTGCCAGATCATGTGGTCGATGCCCAGGAGCGCCAGCGTGCCGACGACCGGCCCGAGAATGGTGCCGAAGCCGCCCGCCATCGCGTAGATGATGCTCTTGGCGGTGATCAGCACGTGGAACGCATATTCCGGATCCACCACGTTCGTGTACCAGGCCTCGATGCCGCCGGCCAGCGCCGGGAACAGCGCGGCCAGCAGCCAGGCCTTGAGCCGGGTGTTGGGCACATGGATGCCGACGCAGGCGGCGGCGCCGTCGTCGTCGCGGATGGCCTTGAGCGCGCGGCCCAGGCTGGACGCTGAAAGCCAGGTGACGGTGGCCAGGGTGGCGCCCATCACGGCCAGCATGGCGTAGTAGCTGTGCGTGGGGTTGTTGGCGCTGGACAGGATGATGCCCATGCTGCCGCCGGTGAAGGACTGCGGCAGATTGGAGATGATCAGCTTGACGATGGTGGCCAGCGCCAGGCTCACGATGCCGAAGTACACGCCGCGCAACCGCAACGTGGGCGCCAGCAGCAGCGCGATCGCCACGCCCACGCCGCCTGCCGCCAGCAGCGACGGCAGGATGGGCCAGCCCAGGATCTTGTAGCAGATGCCGGTGGCGTAGGAGCCCACGCCGTAAAACACCACGTAGCCAAACGGCAGGTAGCCGGTGAAGCCTACGCAGATATTCATGGCGCTGGCCATGGTGATCCACAGCATCAGGTAGAACGCGAACGAGATGTTCGACGTGGCCATGGGGATCAGGGCCAGGCCGGCGGCCAGGGCGGCAAAGACGATGACGGCGATGCGGGTGCGCAACCGCACTGCGCGCTGATCCTGCGCGCGATGCGAGGCGGCGCCCGCCGCCAGGACGGGACTGCTGCTCATATGTCTTCCTCCGGGCCGTTTCCGGGTTGGACGGCCGCTCTATTTGGAGGCGATTATGAACAGTTCAAACCATAACTGCAAGTTAAGGACTAACCCTTATTTTCGGTAGGAAAGGCCTCGGCAAGCACCCCGCGCAGCTCTTTGATGAACTCCAGGGCAATGGCCGAGGGCTCTCGATTGCTGGCATAGACAGCCGAAATATTCAGAGGAATGCGCTCAGCCAGCGGCACGATGACCACGTCCGGCATGGTGTTCTGCATGACGGTGAATTCATCCACGATGGCGATGCCCACCCCGGCATTCACCAAGGCGCAGGCCAACTGGCTCCAGGGTACGTCGGCGCACATGCGGCACGGTAGGCCCGCCTGCTCGAAGGCGCCCAGCACCAGCATGCCAAAGGGCATGCGCGTGCCCACCACGATGTGCGGATGCGGCGACAGATCGGCCAGACTTACCTCGGCACGAGCCGCCAGCGGATGCGCCTTGGGTATGGCGGCCACCATCTTCCCCACATGCAGCGGCTGGGACGTCAGGAAGGGGTGGTCTGCCTGCATTACCACCAGCCCCAGCTCAGCCTCGCCCTGCAGCACGTCGGTGATCAGCGTAGGCAGCGCCGTCGTATTCAGCCGCAACAGCAGCTCCGGATGACTCCGCTGGAAACGCGCCACGGCGCGCGGCACCAGGAACTGGGCCAGGCTGGGAATCGACGCCAACCGCAACACCCCAGTGCCGTGCTCCGCCAGCGCATCGGCCAGGTCGTTGACGCGCTGCATCATGCGCTGCGTTTTCTCGATTTCTTCAAACAGGCTCTGCACTTGCGAGGTCGGCCTGAGCTTGCCGCGGACTCGCTCGAAGAGCGTCACCCCCATCGCTTTCTCGGTGTGCGCCAGCATCCGGCTGACCGCCGGCTGGGAAATATTCAGCAGCCGCGCGGCCCCGCTGATGGACCCGGCCATGACGATGGCCCACAACATTTCGGTCTGTCGGTAATTCAATTTATTCAAGGCGTGCGCTCCATGCCTATTTGTTATACGCTATCTCGCGTGTTGAGCAAACATTGCCCAGCACCAGGCCTCTGTCCGATGGTCCGCCACGGAACGCGGGGCTGCATACCAAAAACGATAGGAGACCTCCCATGCACGCTAGACCCTGGCTGTCCCGCTTACCGGCGTTGGCCCTTGCCGTCGCCGCCCTGACCCCTGCCCTGGGCGCCGCCCAGACCTCCGACAAGATCCGTGTCGGCATGACGGTATCGTCGACCGGCAGCTTCGCGCTGGCCTCGCAATCGGGCGTGCGCGGCGTCGAACTGTGGGTCGACGACGTCAACCGCCGCGGCGGCATCGAAGTCAAAGGCAAGAAGTACCCGGTCGAACTGGTCAAGCTGGACGACCGCAGCGACAAGCAGATGGTGACTCGCGTTTACGAACGCCTGATTGTCGATGAAAAAGTGGATCTGGTGTTCGCGCCCTTCGGCTCCACGCTGACCGCGGCGGCCGCCACGGTCACCGAGCGCCTGGGCAAGTACCTGATGGTCTGGTCCGCCGCCAGCGACGACCTGTACAAGCAGGGCTTCAAGAACATGGTGTCCGGCACGCAGATGCCGGTGTCGGCGATGCTGCGCGCCAACATGGAGCTGGCCGCCAACCAGGGCGTGAAGAAGGTCGCCATACTGTATTCGGACGAGCCGTTCCCGGCCGGCCTGGCCGAAGGCGGCAAGGAGCAGGCCGCCAAGAACGGCATGCAGGTGGTGCTGTTCGAGAAGTACCCCAAGGGCCAGAAGGACTTCAGCACCATTCTGCAGAAGGCCCGTGCGGCCGGGGCCGAGGCGCTGGTGCCGACTTCGTATGAAGGCGACCTGATCAGCATGACGCGTCAGATGAAGCAGCTGGACATCAACTTCCCGTACGTCTTCATGGTCTACGCGTCGACGCCGCAATTCCAGGCCATCGGCGCGGATTCGAACTACATCTACAGCCACACCAACTACCACCCCGCGATCAACTGGAAGGTCAACGCCGGCATGACGCGCGAGCAGTTCGCCGCCGCCTATGACCAGCGCTTCCCCAAGGCCGAGTTCCCGCCCGACTTCCAGACCGCGCTGGCCTATGGCGCGGGCGCGCTGACCGAGGAGATCGTCAAGCAAGCCGGCAGCACCGACGCCGCCGCGTTGAAGAAGGCGTCGCTGGACCTGTCGGGCAAGCTCACCGTCATGGCCGGCCCCTACGCCATCGACGAAACGGGCAAGCAGCTCTTGATGCCCTTCCCCGTGGTGCAGCTGCTGCCGGGCAAGGGCATGGTTCCGGTCTGGCCGGCCGACGTGGCCACGCAGAAGCCGGTGTACCCCGCCCCCGACTGGAACAAGCGCTGATCGCGCAAGCAGGAAGGCGGCGCGCGGCGACCCGCGCGCCGCGCTGACATCACCCGAGGAAAACATGTCTGACATTGCATTTGCCACGCTCGGCGAACTTGCGCAGGGCCTGGCCGACGGCCGCTACAGCTCGGTGGAGCTGGCGCGGCACTACCTGGACCGCATCGACCGCGCCAACCCGGCGCTGGGCGCCTACGTCAGCGTCGACCGCGAGGGCGCGCTGCGCCTGGCCGAGGCTGCCGACGCGCGCCGCCGCGCCGGCTACGGCCTGCTCGGTCCACTGGACGGCCTGCCCGTGGCGGTCAAGGATCTTTGCGACATCCAGGGCCAGATCACCACGGCCGGTTCGCAAGCCTGGCGCGAGCGCCGCAGCGAGGTCACCGCCACGGCCGTGACCCGCCTGCTCGACGCCGGCATGGTGGTGCTGGGCAAGACGCACATGGTGGAGTTCGCCTTCGGCGGCTGGGGCACCAACCCCGTCATGGGCACGCCGCGCAATCCCTGGGACCTGGTGCGCGCCCGCATTCCCGGCGGCTCTTCCAGCGGCTCCGGCGTGGCAGTGGCTGCGGGCCTGGCGCCCGCCGCGCTGGGTTCGGACACCGGCGGCTCGGTGCGGATTCCCGCGGCGCTCAACGGCATCACCGGCCTGAAGACCACCCGCGGACTCATCAGCCTGTACGGCGCGGTGGCGCTGTCCCACACGCTGGATTCCATCGGCCCGCTGACCCGCGACACGCGCGACTCGCTGCTGCTGACCGCGGCCATGTCCGGCCCCGACCCGCGCGATCCGGTGACGCGAGGCGTGCCCGCCTACCGCTACCGCGATCCGCGCGCGGGCGCAAAGCCGCTCGCTGGCGTGCGCATTGCGCTCATGCCTCAGGCGCAATACCCCATTGCCATCGACGCGGCGGTGCAGGGCGCGCTGGACGACACGCGCCGCGCGCTGGCGGACCTGGGCGCGGAATGCGTGGAAGCCCCCTTCCCCTTCGATTTCCACGACATGATGCTGCGCAACGGCCTGATCATCGCCGCCGAAGCCTACGCCCAGCACCGCGACTACATCGAGGACGACAGCCTGCCGCTGGGCCGCTATGTGCGCGCCCGTGTGCTGGGCGGCAAGCAGATCAGCGCCGCCGACTACGTGCTGGCGCTGCAAGCCCACGCCCGCGCCTGCGAGTCCTGGCAGGACTGGATGCGCGACTACGACGCCGTCCTCGCGCCCTGCCTGCCGTTTGCCGCCTGCCCGCTGGAAGACGTGGACGAGGCCGCCACGCCGCTGGCGGCCTTCACGCGCCCCGGCAATTACGTCAACGCCTCGGGCCTGGCCCTGCCCGCCGGCTTTTCGGCGGACGGCATGCCCATCGGCGTGCAACTGCTGGGCAGGCCCAATGGCGAAGGCGCGCTGGGCCGCATCGGCATGGCCTTCCAGGCCGCGACCGACTGGCATCTGCGGCGTCCGGACCTGTCGGCGATCCCGCTGTAGTCCCGGCGACAGCTGTACTGCCGCCAGCAAGGCCGGCCCGCCAGTGGCCGGTCTTTTTCTGACGTCAGCGCAGACCGCAGGCCGGCCGCAGCAGCGCTTCCAGCCAGTCCGCGAACACCTGCACCCGCCGTGACGGCGAGCGGCGCTGCGGATAGAGCAGCGTCATCGGCATGGGCGCGGGCTGATAGTCGGACATGACTTCGACCAGCTCGCCCGCAGCGATATGCGCCTGCACGTCGTAGGCCGGAATCTGGATCAGCCCCAGTCCCGCGACGCAGCTGGCGATGTAGGCTTCGGCGCTGTTGACCGTGACCCGCCCGCGCAGCTGCACGGTTCGGGTATCACCGCCGTCCAGCCACTCCCAAGGCGCCAGCCGGCCAGTCGATGGCGAGGCGTAGTTCACGCAGGCATGCCCCGCCGCCAGATCGTCCGGTGTAGCTGGCACGCCATGACGCGCCAGGTACGCCGGGCTGGCGACGTTGATCAGGCGCAGCATGCCGATCGGCCGCGCCACCAGGCCCGAGTCCGGCAGCACGCCGACCCGCAACACGCAATCCACCCCTTCCTCGATCAGGTTGACGGCGCGGTCCGTCACGCCCAGCGTGACGTCGATCTGCGGATAGGCTTCCAGGAAAGCCGGCAGCGCCGGCGCCACGATGAGGCGGCCCACGCGTCCAGGCACGTCGACGCGCAACATGCCGCTGGGCCCCACCGAGGCGTGCCGGAACAGATTCTCGGCTTCCTCCATGTCGGCCACCAGGCGCAGGCAGCGCTCATAGAAAGCCGCGCCCTCCTGCGTGGGCGCCACTTGCCGGGTGGTGCGGTTCAGCAGCCGCGCGCCCAGCCGGCCCTCCAGCTCCTGCACGGCGGCGGACACCGTGGAGCGCGGCAGGCCCAACGTATCCGCCGCGCGCGAGAAGTTCGCGCACTCGACGACGCGGGCGTAAACCCGGAACAGGTCTATGCGGTCCATGAGGCGAATGGCTCCTGCGAGGGCTGGCCTCACTGTTCGTAATTTCTGGATAGAGATACCAGAAATAGCGGTTTTATGCGGATTTTTTGGAATATATCATCGTCTGCAAAGGGCTCGCATCCGGCGGCCCGATAGCGGAGAGGACCATGGCAGACCACGGAATCAGAGGCAAAACCGTCATCATCGCGGGCGGCGCGAAGAACCTGGGCGGATTGATCGCGCGGGACCTGGCGCAGCAAGGCGCGCGCGCGGTGGCGGTGCATTACAACAGCGCGGCCACCAAGGCCGACGCCGACGCGACGGTCGCCGCCGTCAAGGCCGCCGGCGCGCAGGCCGTCGCCTTGCAGGCCGACCTGAGCTCGGCCGGCGCGATGGAAAAGTTGTTCGCCGACGCGGTGGCCGCGGTCGGCCGTCCGGACATTGCGATCAATACCGTCGGCAAAGTGCTGAAGAAGCCCTTCACCGAAATCACGGAAGCCGAATACGACGAGATGGCCGCGGTGAACTCGAAGTCCGCCTTCTTCTTCCTGAAGGAAGCCGGCCGCCACGTCAACGACAATGGCAAGATCTGCACGCTGGTGACCTCGCTGCTGGGGGCCTACACGCCCTTCTACGCGGCCTACGCCGGCACCAAGGCGCCCGTGGAGCACTACACCCGCGCCGCCTCAAAGGAATTCGGCGCGCGCGGCATCTCGGTGACGGCGGTAGGCCCCGGCCCCATGGACACGCCATTCTTCTATCCGGCCGAAGGCGCCGACGCCGTGGCGTACCATAAGACCGCCGCCGCCTTGTCGCCGTTCTCGAAAACCGGGCTGACCGATATCGAGGACGTGGTGCCCTTCATCCGCTTCCTGGTGTCGGACGGCTGGTGGATCACCGGCCAGACGGTGCTGATCAACGGCGGCTACACCACCAAATAGGAGCGGCGCCATGCACGTACTGTTGACCATCGTCGGAGGCCTGCTGCTGCTGGCCGTGTTCGCGCTGTTCGGCAAGCAATGGGGCGGCGACGCGGCCGGCTCGATTGCCGCGGCCAAGCTGTTCCTGCCCGCGTGGCTGCTGATGGCTATCGTCAACATGTGGGTCGGCGTCACGCGCGCCGGCTACACGGTACGCGAGGAACTGCCCATCCTGCTGCTGGTGTTCGCGGTGCCCGCGGCGGCGGCCTGGCTGGTCATCGCCTTCCTGCCGCGCGGGTGAAACGCGGGCGTTGACGACGCCAGCGTTTCACCACGCATCCGCGCGGCGCAAGTTCAGGGCTGCGCGGGCGCTGCTGCCGCGGGCGCGGCCTGATTGTCCGCGCGCGCTTGCGCCCCTGCGGGAGGCAGGCCTTCCCAGCCGCCGCCCAAGGCCACGATCAGATTGACGCTGGCCGCGAAGCGGTTGCCCAGCAGGCTCAGCGCATTGCGTTCGCTGTTGAGCGCGGTGGCATCCACCACCGCCACGCTCAGGTAATCGACCAGGCCGGCTTTGTATTGATTCTGCGTCAGGCGCAGCGATTCGCGCGCGGATTCAAGCGCGCGGCGCTGCACCACCTGCTCGTTCTCCATGACGCGCAACTGGATCAGGTAGTCCTCGACCTCGCGCAGCCCGGTCAGCGCCGTCTGGCGGTAAGCGGCCGCTTGCGCGTCATAGGACGCACGGGCCTGTTCCACCTGCGCCTCGCGCGCGCCGCCATCGAATATCGTCAGCGCCAGCGCCGGCCCCAGCGACCAGAAGCGCGCCGGCGCCGTCAGCAACTCCGCGAACTGGCCGTTGCGGAAACCCCCATCGGCCGACAGCGTCAGGCTGGGGAACCACGCGGCCTGCGCCACGCCGATCTGCGCATTGGCGGCGGCGGCTCGGCGCTCGGCGGCCGCCACGTCGGGACGGCGCTCCAGCAGCTCGGACGGCAGGCCCACCGGGATCTGCGGCAGTTGCAGCGCAAACACCGCGGGCGGCAGGCTGAATTGCGACGGCGCCTGGCCCATCAGCACGGCAATGGCGTGTTCAAGCTGGCCGCGCTGCCAATCCAGGTCGATGGACTGCGCGCGTGTGCTTTCCACCTGCGTGCGCGCCACGGCTACGTCAGCCTGGCCCGCCACGCCCACGGCGTAACGATTCTGCGTCAGCTGCAGGGATTTTTCGTAGGCCGCGACGGTGGCGTCCAGCAGACGCTTCTGTTCGTCCAGCACGCGCAATTGCAGATAGGCCTGCACCAGCGCGGCCTGGGCGCTCAGACGCGTGGCGCCCAGATCGGCCAGGCTGGCCGCGGCGCTGGCTTCCGAGGATTCCACGCTGCGCCGCACACGGCCCCACAGGTCCACTTCCCAGCTGACGTTGCCGGTCAGCGAATACTGGTTCGAGACATTGCTGCCGGACGACAAGGTCGAGCCATTCTGCCCGCCGCCGCTGCCCGAGCGCGTCATGCCCGCGCCCGCGCCCACGGTCGGGAAAAAGCCGGCGCGCGCGCCACGCACCAGGCCTAGCGCCTGCCGGTAATTGGCCTCGGCCTGAGCCACGGTCTGGTTCGACTCGTTCAGGCGCGCCACCAGGCCGTTGAGCGTGGCGTCGTCGTAGACCCGCCACCAATCGCCGCGTTCGGCCTGGTCCAAAGGTTGGGCCAGCTTCCAGCCTTCGACTTCTCCCTGGCCTTCCTTGTAGGCCGCGCCCACGTCCAGCGCCGGGCGCTGGTAATCGGGGCCGACCGCGCAAGCGCCCAGCAGCGCGCACAGCGCGGCCGCGGCGATGCTGCGGGGAAGGAACAGGTTCGGAACAGGCTTGGCGTTGCGCATCATGTAGGTTCTATGGAAGCGGAGGACCCGTTCTTGGGCGCGCGCCCGCGCGCGGCCCAGAGACGGAAGCGGTCCAGGTAAAGATAGACCACGGGCGTGGTGTACAGCGTGAGGATCTGGCTCAGAACCAGGCCACCGACGATGGTAATGCCCAGCGGCTGGCGCATCTCGACGCCGGCGCCGGTGGCCAGCACCAGCGGCAGCGCGCCGAAGATGGCGGCCATGGTCGTCATCATGATGGGGCGAAAGCGCGTCAGGCAGGCCTGGAAAATGGCGTCGCGCGGGTTCATGCCTTGGGTGCGTTCGGCATCCAGGGCGAAGTCCACCATCATGATGGCGTTCTTCTTGACGATGCCGATCAGCAGGAACACCCCGATCAGCGCGATCAGCGTGAAGTCGTAGCGCACCAGCAACAGCGCCAGCAATGCGCCCAGGCCGGCGGACGGCAGGGTCGACAAAATGGTCAGCGGATGCACGAAGCTTTCGTACAGAATGCCCAGCACGATGTACATGGTGACCAGCGCCGCCAGGATCAGCCAGGGCTGCTGCGCCAGCGTCTGCTGCAAGGCCGCGGCCGTGCCCTGGAAGCCGGCCTGGATCTGATCCGACGGCAGGCCGATGCGCGCCACGGCCGCATCGATGGCGCTGGTGGCCTGACCCAGCGACACGCCCGGCGCCAGGCTGAACGAGATGGTGTCGGCCACGAACAGCCCCTGATGCTGCACGCTGAGCGGCGCGTTGGCGTTTTCCAGGCGGGTGAAGGCCGACAGCGGCACGCGCGCGCCGGCCGCGGTGATGACCTCGACCTGCCTGAGCGACTCGATGTCCTGCGCGAACTTCGGGTCCACGCCCAGCACCACGTGGTACTGGTTCAGCGGCCCATACATCACCGACACCTGGCGCTGGCTGAAGGAGTTGTTCAGCACCGTGGAGATGGTGGACATGCTCACGCCCAGGCGGGTCGCGGCCTCGCGGTCGATGACCAGGTTGATCTGGCGGCCCTTGTCCTCGACGTCGGTGTCGACGTCGGTGATCTCGGGGATCTGGGCCATGGCTTGCTGCACCTTCGGCATCCAGGTGCGCAGCAATTGCAGGTCGCCCGCCATCAGCGTGTAGTCGTAAGAGCCCTGGCTCTGGCGCCCGCCGATGCGTATGTCCTGCTGCGACACCAGGAACATGCGCGCGCCCGGCATGTTCTGCAGCTTGCCGCGCAGCCGGTTGATGACCGCGTCCGCCGAGACCTTGCGCTCTTCCAGGGGCTTCAGCTGGATCTGCATGAAACTGCTGTTGCTGCCGCCCCGTCCGCCCGCATAACCCGTCATGCTCTGCACCGCCGGATCCGCCAGCACCACCTTGCGCAACGCCTCCAGCTTGGGCAGCGTGGCCTGGAACGAGGTGCCCTGGTCCACGCGGAAAAAGCCCAGCAGCTGGCCCGTGTCCTGCTGCGGGAAAAAGCCCTTGGGCACCACGGTGTACAGATAGACGTTCAGGCCCACGGCCACCGCCAGGATCAGCATCATCAGCCGGCTGTGCGTCAGCGCCCAGCGCAGGCTGCGGCGGTAGCCGTCCAGCATGGCGTCGAAGCCGCGCTCGGACCAGCGCGCCAGCCGTCCGGGCGGCTTCTCGTCGGGGGCTTCCTGACGCAAGAGGCGCGCGCACATCATCGGCGTCAAGGTCAGCGACACCACCAGCGACACCAGGATGGCGGCCGACAGCGTCACCGCAAACTCGCGGAACAAGCGCCCGACCACGCCGCCCATCAAGAGAATGGGGATGAACACCGCCACCAGCGACAGGCTCATCGACAGCACGGTAAAGCCCACTTCGCGCGAACCGCGCAGCGCCGCGCGCATGGGCGACATGCCGCGCTCCACGTGGCGCATGATGTTCTCCAGCACCACGATGGCGTCGTCCACCACGAAGCCGGTCGCCACGATCAGCGCCATCAGCGAAATCGTGTTCAGCGTGAAGCCGCTGAGGTACATGATGCAGAACGTGCCGATCAGCGAGACCGGCACCGCCACGCTGGGGATGATGGCCGCGCGCCAGCGCCGCAGGAACAGCAGCACCACCAGCACCACCAGGCCCACGGCGATGATCAGGGTCAGCTCGGCCTCATGCAGCGAAGCCCGGATGCTGGGCGTGCGGTCCTGCGCCACCGTCATGTGCGCGTCCGCCGGCATCAGGGCCTGCAGGATGGGCAGCTGCGCGCGCACCGCGTCCACGGTTTCGATGATGTTGGCGTCGGCCTGGCGCCGCACGATCATCAGGATGGCCTTGCGCTCGTTGAAGAAGCCGGTCTGATACAGGTCTTCGACCGAATCCTCGACGCGGGCCACATCGGATACGCGCACCGGCGCGCCGTCCTTCCAGGCGACGATCAGCGGCCGGTACTGCTCGGCGCGGCTGAGCTGGTCGCTGGCCATGACCTGCCAGTGATAGCGGTCATTCTCCAGCACGCCCTTGGGACGGTTGGCGTTGGCATTGGCCAGCGTGGTGCGCAACTGGTCCAGCGATACGCCGCGGTTGGCCAGCGCGCCCGGCAGCACGGTGACGCGCACCGCCGGCAGCGAACTGCCGCCCACCGTCACCTCGCCCACGCCGTCCACCTGCGACAGCTTCTGCGCCACGATGGTCGAGGCGATGTCGTAAAGCTGGCCCTGGCTGAGCGTGTCGGACGTCAGCGCCAGGGTCATGATGGGCGCGTCGGACGGATTGGACTTGTGGTACGTGGGATTGCTGCGCAGGCTGGTCGGCAAGAGCGAGCGCGCCGCGTTGATGGCGGCCTGCACGTCGCGGGCCGCGCCATTGATGTCGCGTGAAAGATCGAATTGCAGCGTGATTCGGGTAGAGCCCTGCGAGCTGCTGGAGGTCATCTCGGTCACGCCGGCGATGCTGCCCAGCGAGCGCTCCAGCGGCGTGGCCACGCTGGACGCCATGGTTTCCGGACTGGCGCCCGGCAGGCTGGCCGAGACCGAAATGGTGGGAATGTCCACCTGCGGCAGCGGCGCCACGGGCAAGAGGAAGAACGACAGCATGCCTGCCAGCACAACCGCCAGGCTCAGCAGCGTGGTCGCCACCGGCCGGACGATGAAGGGTGCCGACAGGATCATGACGCATCCTCCGCCGGCGCCTGGTCCACGCCGCGCCAGCGGCGCGACATGCGGTCGAACATCAGGTAGATGACCGGCGTGGTGAACAGGGTCAGCACCTGCGACAGCAGCAGCCCGCCCACCATCACCAGGCCCAGCGGCTGGCGCAGCTCCGCGCCCGTCCCGGTCGACAGCATCAGCGGCAGCGCGCCGAACAGCGCGGCCAGCGTGGTCATCAGGATGGGACGGAAGCGCAGCAGCGCGGCTTCATGGATGGCCGCGCGCGGGCTCAGGCCGCGCTTGCGCTCCGCGTCCAGCGCGAAGTCGATCATCATGATGGCGTTCTTCTTGACGATGCCAATCAAGAGGATGATGCCGATGATGCCTATCATGTCCAGCTCGGTGCCGCTGATCAGGAGCGCCAGCAGCGCCCCCACGCCGGCCGAAGGCAGCGTCGACAGGATGGTGATGGGATGGATATAGCTTTCGTACAGCACGCCCAGCACGATGTACATCGTCACGATGGCGGCCAGGATCAGCCACAAGGTGCTGGACAGCGAATTCTGGAACGCCAGCGCCGCGCCCTGGAAGCGCGTCTCGACGCCGGTGGGCAGGCCGATCTCGGCCTCGGCCGCGGCGATGTCCACCACCGCACTGGACAGCGAAGCGCCCGGCGCCAGGTTGAAGGACACCGTCACCATCGGAAACTGATCCAGCCGATTGACGGCCAGCACCGTCTTGCCCTCGCTGATGTGCGCCACCGATGACAGCGGCACCTGCGCGCCGGTCGAGGTCGGCACGTGGATCTGGCCCAGCGAGGCCGGCGTCACCTGGAACTGTGGTTCGACCTCCAACACCACGCGGTACTGATTGGATTGCGTGAAGATGGTGGAAATCAGCCGCTGGCCGAAGGCGTTATAGAGCGCCTCGTCGATCACCGCGGCCGTGATGCCCAGCCGCGATGCGGCGTCGCGGTCGATCTCGACCCAGGTCTGCAGGCCGTCGTCCTGCAGGTCGTCGGTCACGTCCTTCAAGCCGGGCACCTGGCGCAAGCGGTTCACCAGCTTGGGCGTCCATTCGCTCAGCACCTTCAGGTCGGGATTGGACAGCGTCATCTGGTACTGCGTGCGGCTCACGCGGTCCTCGATGGTCAGGTCCTGCACCGGCTGCATGTAGACCGTCAGGCCGTCCTGCTTGGCCAGGGCCTGTTCCAAGCGCCCCATCACCGTGCGCAGGTCGCCGTTGCGCTCGGATTGCGGTTTGAGCGCAATCTGCATGCGTCCGGCGCTGAGCGTGGCGTTGCTGCCGTCCACGCCGATGAAGGATGACACGGCCTGCACGTCGGGATCCTCCAGCACCAGGCGCGCGGCCGTGCGCTGGCGCTCCGCCATGGCCGGGAAGGAAATCGATTGCGGCGCCTGGGTGATGGCCTGGATCAGGCCGGTGTCCTGCTGCGGGAAGAAGCCCTTGGGGATCACCATGTAGAGCAGCACGGTCAACGCGAAGGTCGCCAGCGCTACCAGCAGCGTCAGCGGCTGATGCCGCAGCACGACTTGCAGCCAACGGTCGTAGCCGGCGATCACGCGGTCGATGAAAGCGCCCGTGACCTGATGGAAGCGGCCGTGCTTCTGCTCGGACTCGGCGCGCAAGAGGCGCGCGCACATCATGGGCGTCAGGGTCAGCGACACCACCAGCGATATCAGGATCGACACGGCCAGCGTGATGGCGAACTCGCGGAACAGCCGCCCCACCACTTCGGTCATGAAAAGCAGCGGAATCAGCACCGCGATCAGCGAAAAGGTCAGCGAGATCAGCGTGAAGCCGATCTGCGAAGCCCCCTTGAGCGCGGCTTGCAGCGGCGTTTCGCCTTCCTCGATATGGCGCGCAATGTTCTCGATCATGACGATGGCGTCGTCCACCACGAAGCCGGTGGCGATGGTCAGCGCCATCAGGGTCAGGTTGTTGATGGAGAAGCCGGCCAGGTACATGATGCCGAAGGTGCCCACCAGCGACAGCGGCACGACCACGCTGGGAATCAGCGTGGCCGTCAGGCTGCGCAGGAACACGAAGGTCACCATGACCACCAGGGCCACGGCCAGCATCATCTCGAACTGCACGTCGGCCACCGAATCGCGGATGGTCTGGGTGCGGTCGGACACCACGCTCACGTCCAGGGTCGCGGGCAAGGCGGCGCGCAGTTGCGGCAGCAGCGTCTGGATCCGGTTGACCACGTCGATCACGTTGGCGCCCGGCTGGCGCTGGATGTTGAGCAGAATGGCGGGCTTGTCGCCGGCCCAGGCCGCCTGGCGCGTGTCCTCGGCGCCTTCGACGGCGCGCGCCACGTCGGACAGGCGCAGCGGCGCGTTGTTCTTGTACGCGATGATCAGGTCGTTGTAGTCGGTGGGCGTCTTGAGCTGATCGTTGGCGTTGATGGTGGTGGACCGCTGCGGCCCGTCCAGATTGCCCTTGGGCTGGTTGACGTTGGCGCCGACGATGGCCGTGCGCAGGTCCGACATCGACAAGCCGTTGGCCGCCAGCGCCTGCGGATTGACCTGCACCCGCACCGCCGGACGCTGCCCGCCCGCCACGCTGACCAGGCCCACGCCGGGGATCTGCGACAGTTTCTGCGCCACCCGCGTATCCACCAGGTCGCGCACCTGGGGCAAGGGCATGGTGGGCGAGGTGATCGCCAACGTCAGCACGGCGGCGTCCGCCGGGTTCACCTTGTTGTAGGTCGGCGGCACCGGCAGGTCGCTGGGCAGCAGATTCGAGGCCGCATTGATTGCCGCCTGCACCTGTTGTTCAGCCACGTCCAGCGGCAGGGTCAGGTTGAACTGCAGCGTGATGACCGAGGCGCCGCCCGAACTGGTCGACGACATCTGGTTCAGGCCCGGCATCTGCCCGAATTGCCGCTCCAATGGCGAAGTGACCAGCGAAGTCATCACATCGGGACTGGCGCCGGGGTACAGCGTCACCACCTGGATCGTCGGGTAGTCCACTTCCGGCAGGGCCGAAACGGGCAGCAGCCGGTAGGCGATGAAACCGGCGATCAGGATGGCCACCATCGACAGCGTGGTGGCCACCGGACGCAGGATGAACAGGCGCGACGGGCTCACGATGCTTCCCGGCTTATTTCGACGGCGGCGTGGTGCCGGCCGGGCCGCCCGCGCCCAGGGTCTTGCCGCTGGCGGCGGGGATCACGTCCGCGCCCCCCACCACGTCCACCTTGGCGCCTGCGCGCAGGCGGTCGGTGCCTTCGACCACCACCCGGTCGCCCGGCTGCAGGCCTTCGTTGACGGCCACCATGCCGTTGTTGACCGCGCCCAGCTTCACCTGGCGCACCTGCACGGTGCTGTCCTCCTGCACCAGGAAGACGAAGGCGCCGGCCGAGCCTTGCTGGATGGCGGCGGTGGGAATCGCAGTCACGTCCTTGCGCGTGAGCACGTGCAGGCGCACGTTGACGAACTGGTTCGGAAAGAGCGCATCGTCGGCGTTCTCGAAGCGCGCCTTCAGCTTCAGGGTGCCGGTGGTCACGTCGATCTGGTTGTCCATTGTTTCCAGCTGGCCCGTGGCGATGCGGCGGGTGTCGGCGCGGTCATAGGCATCCACCGCCAGCGTCTTGCCGGCGGCGATCTCGGCCCGCACTTCGGGCAACTGGGTCTCGGGCAGCGTGAACACCACGGAGATCGGCTGGGTCTGGGTGATCACCACCAGACCATTCGTGTCAGAGCTGGACACCAGATTGCCGCGGTCCACCTGGCGCAGGCCCAGGCGGCCGCTGATCGGCGCCGTGATCCGGGCGTAGTCCAGTTGCAGGCGGGCATTGTCCACATTGGCCTGATCGCTCTTGACCGTGCCTTCGTACTGGCGCACCAGCGCCGCCTGCGTGTCGACCTGCTGCTTGGCGATCGAGTCCTGCTTGTACAGCGCCTGATAGCGCTGCAGGTCGCGCCGGGCGTTCTCCAGCTGCGCCAGGTTCTGCATCTGCGTGCCGCGCGCCTGGTCCAGGGCCACCTGGAACGCCCGCGGATCCACCTGGGCCAGCAGGTCGCCGGCCTTCACCTGCTGGCCTTCCTGGAAGGCCACTTCCACCAGTTCGCCGCTGACCCGGCTGCGCACGGTGACGGTGTTGTAGGCGGTCACGGTACCCAGCGATTTCAGATAGATGTCGATGTCCTGCTGGGCGGCGGTGGCGATGCGCACCGGCACCGCCGGGTTCATCATGGCGCCCGCCGCCGGCCGGCCGCCGGGCCGCCCTCCCGGCCCGCCTGCCCCGCCCGGCTTGGCCGCGGGCCGCAGCACAAGCCAGGCTATGCCCGCCGCGACTAGCAATACCAGCGCCAGCCCGACTAGGCGGCGGCGGGTCCAACGGGTGGGGGGAGAGACGGGACGGCTTTCAGGCATGGAACGGTTCCGGCACGGGCGGAGGAAAGCCGTATTGTGTACCAGACCGTCCCGGTTTCCAGCGCCACGATCCCTAGTTGAAACTGGGAGCAACAGGAATCTGGACAGAAGGGAAGCGGGGCCGCCTTACCCCATGTGCTTGGCGGGTCCTGCCCCACCCAAGCGCTGCTCGCTGGCTTACGCGCATTGGGCGACGGTGTTCTTGCGCGGGAAGTCTCGCGCCACACCCATCCTACGAGCTGCAGAGGGTCATCTGGAAGGGTACGTCGCGGGCGACCTGCTGGGGTTTGAATTCGCCGTCCTGGATAGAAAAACGTATCCAGATCATGTACTTATTGGCGCTGATCTCGGGAAATACGCCCTGCGCGGGATCCAGCCAGACACGCAGCAGCTGGAACTGCTTGCCGCCCAGCATCTGCTGGTAGGCGCCCTGCTCGCCCACGGTATCCGACTTGCGGCCGGATTCGCGCAGCAGGCGCAGGGCCAGGGTCAGGCCGTCATACAAAGGGATGAAGGGCGCTACCCAGGCTTGCAGGTCCGCGCAGCGGGCGGCCTCGGATTTGTTCTGCCAGGCAAAATACGAAGGCATGTCGACCTGCGTGGCGCTGCCCGGCACCGACAGGCGCCCACGCAGGCTGGTCAGCCATTCGTTTTCACGCAGGGACTGGCCGGTCTTGCCGGGCGCGGCCAGCGCCGTGGTCACTTTTTCCATTTCGCGCAGCATGGCTTCGAGCGCATCCTGCGCCACGCCGGGATGATCGCGCAATCCGACCAGCGCCATGCGCTGGCGCTCCAGGTCTTGCAGGACCGCGCCTTTCACATCGGTGCGCTCGCAGGCGTCGAGCAGGTCGAACAAGGAGGTGACGGCAACCTGGTGCAGGCGCGAGTCCCCCTCGCGGGCGAAGAAGAACAACCTGTCGAACAGGTATTCCAGCCGCAGATAAGCGCGGATGCGCTCATTGAAGGGGTATTCGTAAACGATCACGCTTCTTTACAGGCCCATCTGTGTTTGGCCGGCTGGCCAATATTATTCAGGGGTGCCGGCCTAGCCCGAGGCTTGCCGGCCCGTCGTGCTCGCCAGCGTCAGCCAGCGGTCATGCAGGGTCTTCGCCTGCGCGCGCAATTGGTCCGGCGTAGTGCCCCCGTCATTGACGATGACGTCGTCGGCGGCTTCCAGACGGCTTGCCCGCGCAGCCTGTGCCGCCATGATACGCCGGATGGCTGGCTCCGTCAGCCCGCTGCGCAACCGCACCCGCGCCACCTGCGTGTCGGGGTCGCAGTCCACCACGCAGATGCGATCCAGGCGCGAACGCCAGCGCGGCAGCGACTCCACCAGCAGCGGTACCACGAAGACCAGGTACGCGCCGCTTGCGGCACCGGCCTGCCGCTCGGTTTCCTGTCCGATGACAGGATGCAACACGGCTTCCAGCCGCAAGCGCACCTGCGGATCCGAGAACGCCTGATCGCGCATCCATGCGCGGTCCAGCGCGCCGTCCGGCGTCAGCGCGCGCGGGCCGAACTCGCGTTCGATCGCGGGCATGGCCGCGCCGCCCGCGGCAGTCAGCTCGCGCGCGATCTCGTCGGTATCGACCAGCGTGGCGCCCCACTCCGCAAGCAGGTCCGCCACCCGGGTCTTGCCCGATCCGATGCCGCCCGTCAGACCTATCTTCAACATACCGCCCACCCCATGCAGGGCATGAACCGCCCTATTGCAAAAACTGCCCCAAACCGTGTTCGCCCCCAACCAGCAGCGTCACGACGCCCGCCAGCGCAAGATAGGGGCCGAAGGGCAGCGGCTGCCCGCGGCTGGCGCGGCCGCTCAAGGTCAGCGCGCCGCCTATCAGCACGCCCAGCAGCGACGCGCTCAGCAGCAGCGTCGGCAGGGCTTCCACGCCGAACCATGCGCCCAGCGCGGCGAGCAGCTTGAAGTCGCCGTAGCCCATGCCCTCGCGCCCCGTCAACAAGCGGAATACATGAAAGATAACCCACAGAAAGACGTAGCCCGCCACCGCCCCCACCACCGCCATCTGCAGGCTGGCATAGGCGTCGAACAGATTGACCAGCAGCCCGGCCCAGAGCAGCGGCTGGGTCAATGCGTCGGGCAGCAGCGTGGACTCGAAATCGATCCAGGCCAGCGCCACCAGCATGGCCGACAAGCCCATGGCGGACAGCGCCAGCGGCGTTGCGCCGAAGCGCCAGGCGCAAGCGGCGAACAGCGCGCAGGTCAGCAATTCGATGGCCGGATAGCGCCAGCCTATGGCCGCGCCGCAGGCGCCGCAGCGGCCCCGCAGCAGCAGCCAGCCCAAGAGCGGCAGCCGCTGCCAGCCTGCCACGGCGGTATCACAGGCGCGGCAGTGCGAGGCGGGCGACCACAAACCATAGCGGCCCGCGGCGGACGGCTTGCCTGAGGCTTCCTGGCAGTGCGCCTGCCATTCCTGTTCCATCATGCGCGGCAGCCGATGCGTCAGCACCGTCAGCCAGTTGCCGACGAACAGGCCCGCCAGCGCCGCCAGGCCGATGAAGACGCCCACAGGCAGATCGAAGACATGCCGCATCGCCGTCATCCGCCCGCGAGGCGCCGAGCCGCGGCAGCGCCGCGCCAGAAGCTGGCGGCAGTGCGCGGGGCGGGCCGGCGGCGGCCGTGTCGTAAATAGTGCATAAAGTGTTGACGATGCCCAAGAGCGGCTAAGGGGAACGTATCGAATCTTCGCATAAGTGCGTAAAATCGGAGACAGACTCAATACACGGATAAGCTGCCATGACCGCGCGCGTAGAAATCGGTACCCGCTCCCGCAAACTCAGCGTCATGGGGCTGCTGCTCACAGGCACCGTATTGGGCGCGGCCGGCTGCGCCCAACAAAAAACCGAAGGCTATTACGACCCCCCGGCTGAAAGCACCGTGACCGACGCCCAATACCAGGGCTCGGGCGCGGGCTACCGCAGCATCATCCGCGCGCCGTCGCAAGTGCAGATCGCGCTCAAGCCCGACGCCCCCCGCAAGAACCAGAATCAGGCTGCCCAGACTGCCGGCGGCCAGACCACCGAAGACGGCCAGGCCGTCCCGGCGGAAACCGAGCACACCGCAACGACGGCATCGGCCGCAAGCGCGCCCGTCGCTACCAGCTCCGCCGCGCCCAGCGCCGCCGTGCACAGCCTGGTGCCGCAACCCCAGACCTACATGGGCACCTTGCCGTGCTTCTCGCCGGCCATGCAGTGCACCGCGCAGCGCGTGACGCTGACGCTGGCGCCCAACGGCCGTTGGCGCGGCCGCGTGGCCTACCTGGAAAACGATCCCAAGAAAGGCCCGCCGGTCACCGAGCAAGGCTGCTGGGATGCCACCGAAGAGCGCCCGCCGCGCGTCATCCTGATGGACGGCAATGGCAATGGCCGCGCGGAATTCGTGGTGGCCGCCAACAACGTGCTGCGCGTGCGTTCCATCGATGGCCAGACGCCCAACCTGAACTACAACCTGACCCGCCAGCCGGATCTGGACCCGATCGACGAATTGGCCAAGGCGACAGCGCCCAAGTGCCCTTGAGGCCCGCCGGCGGCCGTTGAACACGCCGCCCGCGCAGCCCCTTACCCGGGCCCGACGAACATCACGTTCGTCGGGCCCGGTGCTTTTGGACTACCCGGCATCGCCGTCGAGGTCGGCGCCGAGATCGGAATGGCGTGCTGCGGGGCTTGCCAGGCATGGGCTATACGTTGGCCCCGGCGGCTCATGCAGCACGTAGCTCGGACCGGCGCTGGCCGGCAGGGGCATGGAAACCAAGGCATGCCCGCGGTCTGGCCCGGCCGCGCCCGGCACGGGCGAAGCGCCGGAACGGCCATGCTCGCACAGCCGGCAGGCCAGTTGCATGGCGTTGCGGACTTGGAGCTTGGCGAAGATGCGGGAGCGGTGGGCCTCGACCGTGCGCAGCGAAATGCCCAGGTCTATGGCGATGACCTTGTTGGGCCGGCCGGCGGCCACATAAGTGACGATTTGCCGCTCACGCGGAGTGAGCGAGGAAAGAACGGCTTCCAGGTCGGAACGGGGAGCTTGCATGGGGCGGCTCGCTTGCAATATAGGATTGCGTCGAGTCTGATCCGCCGCCCGCCACCACGTAAGCTGGTAATTCTTTCAGGGGGTGGACATGGACGCCACCCCCGGGCCGGGCCGTCTCAGGCCGTGTAGGCTAGTTCCAGATTATCGATCAGCCGGGTCGTGCCCAGCTTGGCGGCCGCCAGGGCCACCAGCGGTTCGCCGGCCTGCAGATCGGCCGCTTCCGGACGCTTCAGGTCGCGCTGGCGGCGCAAGGCCACGTAGTCCACCTGCCAGCCGCGCTGGGTCAGGGTCTCGACGGCTTCGCGCTCCAGGGCAGCGGCGTCGCGTTCGCCCTGGGCCAGGCGCTCGTTGGCATGGCGCAGCGCGGCGTACAGGGCGGGCGCCTCGGCGCGGTCGGCGTCGCTGAGATAGCGGTTGCGCGAGGACAGCGCCAGGCCGTCGTCGGCGCGCACGGTCTCGTGCGCCAGCACTTCCACGGGCAGCTGGAACTGGCGGCACATGTTGCGCACCACCATCAGTTGCTGGTAGTCCTTCTTGCCGAACACGGCCACGCGCGGCTGCACGCAGGAAAACAGCTTCAGCACCACGGTGCTGACGCCTTCGAAAAAGCCGGGGCGGAACTCCCCTTCCAGGATGTCGCCCAGGTCGTCGGGCGGCTGCACGCGGAAGTTCTGCGGCTCGGGGTACATCTCGCGCTCGTTCGGCGCGAACAGCACGTAGACGTCGCGCTCGCGCTCGAGCTTCTCGATGTCGGCGGCGAGCGTGCGGGGATACTGGTCGAAGTCCTCGTTCGGTCCGAACTGGAGCCGGTTGACGAAGATGCTGGCCACCACCGGGTCGCCATGCTGGCGCGCCAGCTTCATCAGGGACAGGTGGCCTTCATGCAGGTTGCCCATGGTGGGCACGAACGACACGCGATTCTGGCCGCGCAGGTGATCGCGCAATTCCTGGATGGTGTGTACGACTTTCAAGGGGTTTCTCCGGGGTTGGGGGCAGCCCGGTGAGGATCAGGCCGCGACCGCCGCCACGCTGGTGTAGGCCAGGCGCACGTAGATGGGAGCATAGGGCTCGGCCTGCGTAATTTCCAGCAGGGACTCGCGCGCCAGTTCCAGCATGGCGATGAAATGCACGACGACCACCGCCGCGGGCGCGCCTTCGCGGACGCGCTCCATGAACAGGTCGCCGAATTCCATGAAGCGCACGTCGTTCAGGCGCCGCAGGATGTGCGTCATGTGATCGCGCACGGACAGCTGTTCGCGCGTGATGTGATGGTGCTGATTCAGCTTGGCCCGCTTCATGATGTCGGCCCAGGCCGCGCGCAGGTCGTCCACGCTGACTTCGGGCAGCATGCGCTCGACGCTCAGGTCGGCCACCGCCTGGCTGCTGACGAAATCGCGGCCCAGTTGCGGCATTGCGTCCAGCTTCTTGGCCGCCAGCTTCATCTGCTCGTATTCGAGCAGGCGGCGCACCAGTTCGGCGCGCGGATCTTCCGCCTCTTCGCCGGTGTCACTCTTCTTGACCGGCAGCAGCATGCGCGACTTGATCTCGATGAGCATCGCCGCCATCAGCAGGTACTCGGCGGCCAGTTCCAGGTTGTGAATGCGGATCTGGTCCACATACGACAGGTACTGCCGCGTGACATCCGCCATGGGGATGTCCAGCACATTGAAGTTCTGCTTGCGGATCAGGTAGAGCAGCAGGTCCAGCGGCCCTTCGAACGCTTCCAGGAACACTTCCAGCGCATCCGGCGGGATGTACAGGTCCGTGGGCATCTGGAACAGCGGCTCGCCATACAGGCGAGCGTATGCGACGCTGTCGATCGTGTCAGGCGTGCTGTCGACAGGCGGCGCCACTAGCGCGGCCAGGGCGTCGCCCGAGACGGAAGCGTTTTGAGCCATGATTGCCGCAATGGGCTCAGTCGGCCTGGTAGACGTACGGCTTTTGCGGCACGCGGGCCGCGCGGAAGCCTTCCAGCAGCTCCGAGTCCTGCGGTTTGTCCCAAAGACGGGCGCGGCCTTCGCGCTGGCGCTCTTCGGTGCCAGGATGCGATTGCTTGAAGTCTTTCAGGAAAAGGGTGATCTCGGATTCGTAGTTGGTCGCCATGACACCAATTTCAATGGGTTTCGGATGGGGGGAGTTTACTTCACGGCGGCCCACCCCCCGGCGTTACAATCTCGCGGCACCCATCGCCCCCTCCCGCCATGTCCGCCGAATCCGCAGCAGCAGCCCGTCCCGCCCCGCTCTCCACGGAGCAAGCAGCGCGCGCGGCGCGCATGATCCCCTTCATCGTGGGCTGTGCGCTGTTCATGCAGATGCTGGACGCCACCGTGGTGGCCACCGCCCTGCCGGCCATGGCCCGCGCCCTGGGCTCGACCCCGGTGCGGCTGAACGTGGCGATTACGTCCTACCTGTTGTCGGTGGCGGTTTTCGTGCCTGTCAGCGGCTGGGCGGCCGACCGCTACGGCGCGCGGCGGGTGTTCGTGGCGGCGATCGGCCTGTTCACGCTCAGTTCCGTGGCCTGTGCACTGTCCCAGGACCTGCCGCAGCTGGTCCTGGCCCGCATCGTCCAGGGGATGGCGGGCGCGATGATGGTGCCCGTGGGGCGGATCATCCTGCTGCGCACCGTGCCCAAGCAGGACCTGCTGAAGGCCATGTCCTTCCTCTCCATTCCGGCCCTGCTGGGCCCGGTGATCGGACCGCCGCTGGGCGGTTTCATGGTCACCTACATGTCCTGGCACTGGATCTTCCTGATCAACATCCCCATCGGCATCCTGGGCATTTTCCTGGTGCTGCGCCATGTCACGGAAATCCGCGAGGAATCCGCCCCGCGCCTGGACTGGCTGGGCTTCCTGCTCAGCGCGATCTGCCTGGCGACCCTGGTCAGCGGCTTCGAGGCCATTGGCCGCGACGTCATGCCGCTGTCCATGCTGCTGGGGCTGATCGCGGTCGGCACGGTCTGCGGCCTGCTCTATGGCTGGCACGCCAAGCGCACCGAGCACCCCATCATCGACCTGTCGCTGATGCGGATCCCCACCTTCGCCATTTCCACGCTGGGCGGCAATCTGTGCCGCTTCGCCGTGGGCGCCACGCCCTTCCTGCTGGCGATGCTGCTCCAGGTGGGCTTCGGCCTCACGCCATTCGCGGCCGGCCTGATCACCTTCGCCAGCGCCGCGGGCGCGCTGCTGATGAAGTTCGTGGCCACCCCCATCGTGAAGCACTTCGGCTTTCGCCGGGTCCTGACCGTGAATGCCCTGCTGGCCGGTGCGTTCATCGTGATCTGTGGCGCCTTCACGCCCACCACGCCGGTGTGGCTGATGATCGCGATCCTGCTGGTCGGCGGCTTTTTCCGTTCGCTGCAGTTCACCGGGGTAAATACGCTAACCTATGCCGACATCCCCTCGTCCAAGATGAGCCGCGCCAGCAGTTTCGCCGCCATGGCGCAGCAGCTCGGCATCAGCCTGGGCGTGGGCGTGGCCGCGGTGACGCTGAATATCAGCATGTCCTTGCGCGGCGCGGAAACGCTGGCAATCCGCGACGTCGTCGCGGGCTTCATCGTCGTCGGCCTGCTGTGCATGGCCTCGACCTTCTCCTTTAGACGCCTCGACCCTCTGGCCGGGGCACACCTGAACGGCGCCAAACAAAGTGACGACGAATGAATTTGTCCTAGCCCTGGATCAGGGCACGACCAGCTCCCGCGCAATCGTGTTCGACCGTGAGGGCGTGGTGCGCGGCGTAGGCCAGCGCGAATTCCGCCAACACTATCCGCGGCCGGGCTGGGTCGAGCACGACGCCAGCGAACTCTGGCACAGCCAGCTGGACGTGGCCCGCGAGGCCCTGCGCAACGCCGGCGCGACCGCCGCCGACATCGCCGCCATCGGCATCACCAACCAGCGCGAAACCACCCTGATCTGGGAACGCGCCACCGGCCGCCCGCTGGCGCGCGCCATCGTCTGGCAGGACCGCCGCACCGCGCCGATGTGCGATCAGTTGCGCCAGGACGGCCACGCCGATTTCCTGCAATCGCGCACCGGCCTGGTGCTGGACGCCTATTTCTCGGGCACCAAGCTCGCCTGGCTGCTGGACCACGTGCCGGGCGCGCGCCAGATGGCCGAGCGCGGCGAACTGGCCTTCGGCACCGTGGACACCTGGCTGATCTGGCAACTGACCGGCGGCGCGGTGCACAGCACCGACCCCAGCAACGCGTCGCGCACCATGCTGTTCGACCTGCACACGCAGGACTGGAACGACGAGATCCTGGCGCTGCTCAAGATCCCGCGCAGCGTGCTGCCCAGTATCGCGCCCAGCAGCGCGGTGGTGGGCGAAGCCCTGCCCGAATGGCTGGGCGGCTCCATCCCGATCGCCGGCAACGCCGGCGACCAGCAGGCCGCCACCTTCGGCCAGGCCTGCTTCACGCCCGGCATGGCCAAGAACACCTACGGCACCGGCTGCTTCATGCTGATGAACGTGGGCGACAAGCCGGTGCAATCCCGCAACAACCTGCTGTCCACGGTGGGCTGGGGCCTGCCCCAGGCCGGCGATGACGGCTGGCGCCCGACCTACATGCTGGAAGGCGGCGTGTTCGTGGCCGGCGCGGCGGTGCAATGGCTACGCGACGGCCTGGGCATCATCCAGCGCTCGGAAGAAATCGAATCCCTGGCAGCCAGCGTGGCCGACACCGACGACGTCTTCATGGTCCCGGCCTTCGCCGGCCTGGGCGCGCCGCACTGGGACCCCTATGCGCGCGGCACGCTGGTGGGCCTGACCCGCGGCACCACCCGCGCCCACATCGCCCGCGCCACGCTGGAATCGATCGCGCTGCAAAGCGCCGAACTGCTGACCTGCATGAACGGCGACAGCGGCATCGCGCTGACCGAACTGCGGGTGGACGGCGGCGCGGCCCGCAACGACCTGCTGATGCAGATGCAGGCAGACCTGCTGGGCGTCCCGGTAGTGCGTCCGCGCGTGTCGGAGTCGACCGCGCTGGGGGCAGCGGGGTTGGCAGGGCTGGCCGTGGGGTTCTGGTCTGGGGTGGATGAGTTTGCTTCGAAGTGGCAGGCGGAGCGGACGTTTGAGCCAACTTGGCCGGAGTCTGTGCGGGCGGCTCGGATGAAGCGGTGGAAGCAGGCGGTGGAGTTGTCGAAGGGCTGGGCGGATAGCGCTGGGAAGTAGGCGGGTTCTTCTTAGGGCTTCGTAGGTTTGCTAGTTTGCAAGCAAAGGCCGTGTCGCTTCGTAGGCCGCCCATCGTCGCGGACGGCTGGGTGGCGAGCGCCCGCGATTGCGGTCCGGAGCGTTCGCTCCGGACTGCCCCGTCCTCATCCTCGTTGCCGCCTACGGCGGCTGCCTTCGGATTCCGTCGGGCGCATCGAGGTTGCTCGCCACCCAGCCGTCCGCGCCGACGTGCTACTTGAGTCTTGGCTTGTTGCGCTGCTGGAGCCGTGGTCGGGGGAGAAGCTTGGGTTGCCCGTCATTGTCGGCCGCGCGGGCGGCCGACAATGGCATACGTGATTTCTTGGATTGCTATTGTGTTCGCTCGCGCGAATGCCATGAGTGGTTTGCTGATGGCCTCCAGCTTTTGGGGGGTGGGCGGTGATGGGTGGCGCGCGATGGGAATCTTCTTGCGCATGACGAGCCTCTCGCGCGCGCCACCCATCCAGCATCTGCGTTGAAGCGACGACTATTGGGCGGTCTGCCCATTCAAGTGCCACCCACCCAACATCTGCGTTGAGTCGACAATTATTGGCCAGTCTGCCCGTTCAAGTTTCAGACACCTGACCAAAATCACCACCGCCCGCGCACAGCAGCACTATCAATCAACATTTCAACCCCACCGCCGGATGGGTGGCGCGCGAGAGGATCCTCATGCGCAAGCCGTCGTCCATCGCGCGCCACCCATCACCGCCCCTCCCCCCCGACGGCGACACCATCAGAAAACCGCTCACCGCATTCGCGCCAGCGACCACCATCACACTTAAAAACATCATGTATGTGTTATTCGGCCGCCCGCGCGGCCGAATAACACGGGCAGCTCACGATTCGCCCCCAACCACGGCTCTAGCAACGCGACGGCCCAGGACGCACGTAGCCCGTCGGCGCGGGCGGCGTGGCGGCGAGCAACCTCGATGCGCCCGAGGGAATCTGAAGGAGTCGCCGAAGGCGAGGACGAAGATGACGAAGGGGAAGTCCGGAGCGAACGCTCCGGACCGCAATCGTGGGCGCGAGCAGCCACGCCGCCCGCGCCGACGGGCGACCTACGAAGCACGAGCCGCAGCAACGACAACAGCAACAGCCCAAAAAAAAGCGGCGCCCAAAAGCGCCGCCCTTCTCAAAAAGTCAGCAGTCAACAATCACCGCTTGCCCTTCTGCTTCAGCTGCGACAAATCCCGCACCGCCCCGCGATCCGCCGAAGTCGCCAACGCCGCATAAGCCTGCAACGCCTGCGACACCACACGTTCGCGTCCCACCGGCTCCCAGCCGTCAACCCGCGCATCCATCACCGCGCGGCGGCGTGCCAATTCTTCGTCGGAGACGGCCAGATGCATCTTGCGGTTCGGGATGTCGATCTCGATCACGTCGCCTTCTTCCACCAGGCCGATCGTGCCGCCTTCCGCCGCTTCCGGCGAAGCGTGGCCGATCACCAGGCCCGACGAGCCGCCGGAGAAGCGGCCGTCCGTGAACAGCGCGCAGGTCTTGCCCAGGCCCTTGGACTTCAGGTAGGACGTGGGGTACAGCATTTCCTGCATGCCGGGGCCGCCCTTGGGGCCTTCGTAGCGGATCACCACGACGTCGCCCGCGACGATCTTGTCGCCCAGGATGCCTTCCACGGCGTCGTCCTGGCTTTCGAAGACGCGCGCGCGGCCGGTGAAGACCCATTGCGATTCGTCCACGCCGGCCGTCTTCACGATGCAGCCCTTTTCAGCCAGGTTGCCGTACAGCACGGCCAGGCCGCCGTCCTTGGAGTAGGCGTCTTCCTTGCTGCGGATGCAGCCCGTCTTGCGGTCGGTGTCCAGCGTCAGGAAGGTGGCGTCCTGGCTGAAGGCCACCGTGGTCGGGATGCCGCCAGGCGCCGCGCGGTAGAACTTCTGCGCTTCCTCGCCAGCGCCGCCGGCCACGTCCCATTGCTTGATCGCATTGCCCAGCGTGCCGCTGTGCACGTTGCCGCAGGACAGGTCCAGCAGGTCCGCGCGCGCCAGTTCGCCCAGGATGCCCAGGATGCCGCCGGCGCGGTGCACGTCTTCGATGTGGTACTTGTCGGTGGCGGGCGCCGCCTTGCACAGGCACGGCACCTTGCGCGAAATGCGGTCGATGTCGGCCATGGTGAAGTCGACGCCGGCTTCCTGCGCCGCGGCCAGCAGATGCAGCACGGTGTTGGTCGAGCCGCCCATGGCCACGTCCAGCGCCATGGCGTTCTGGAACGCGCTCTTGGTGGCGATGTTGCGCGGCAGGACCGATTCGTCTTCTTCCTGGTAGTAGCGGCGGCACAGGTCCACGACCAGGCGGCCCGCTTGTTCGAACAGGCCCTTGCGCCAGGCGTGCGTGGCGACGATGGTGCCGTTGCCCGGCAAGGCCAGGCCGATGGCTTCGGTCAGACAGTTCATCGAGTTGGCGGTGAACATGCCGGAACAGGAGCCGCAAGTCGGGCAGGCGCTGCGTTCGACTTCGGCCACTTCCGCATCCGACACCTTGGGGTCGGCGGCCTTGATCATGGCATCGATCAGGTCGATCTTGGCGATGACCTTGCCATCGGTGGGCGACTTGACCTTGCCCGCTTCCATCGGGCCGCCCGACACGAACACGACTGGGATGTTCAGGCGCATGGCGGCCATCAGCATCCCCGGGGTGATCTTGTCGCAGTTCGAGATGCAGACCATGGCGTCGGCGCAATGCGCGTTGACCATGTATTCGACCGAGTCGGCGATCAGTTCGCGCGAGGGCAGCGAATACAGCATGCCGCCGTGGCCCATGGCGATGCCGTCGTCCACGGCGATGGTGTTGAATTCCTTGGCGACGCCGCCCGCGGCTTCAATTTCCTTGGCGACCAGCGCGCCCAGGTCGCGCAGGTGCACGTGGCCCGGCACGAACTGCGTGAACGAGTTCACTACCGCGATGATCGGCTTGCCGAAGTCGTCGTCCTTCATGCCGGTGGCGCGCCACAGGGCGCGGGCGCCGGCCATGTTGCGGCCGTGGGTCGAGGTGCGGGAGCGGTAGTGCGGCATGGTTTGTCTCGGGCTGTAGCTGTTAGCGTAGGCGGCAAAACGTTAAATAATACGCTGGTTCCGGGCCGGGCCGGCCGCTGGCCGCCCCCGGGACGCCGCCGCGGCCATCAGGCGGACGCCACGCCGCGGGCCGCGAAGGCGCTGGGCGGCTCGCCCACGGCCTTGCGGAACATGGCCGCGAAGGCGCTGGGGCTTTCGTAGCCCAGGTCCAGCGCCACCTCCAGCACGCGCTCGCCGCGCGCCAGCCGTTCCATCGCCGCCAGCAGGCGCGCCTGCTGGCGCCAACGGCCGAAGGTCATGCCGGTGTGGCGCAGGAACAGGCGGTGCACCGTCTTCGGATCCACCCCCAGTGCGCGCGCCCAGTCGGCCGCGCCGTCCTGCCGTTCGGGGTGCCGCACGATGGCGCGGCAGATGCGCGCCAGGCGAGGTTCGGAGGGCTGCGGCAGGTGCAGCGGCAGCACGGGTTCCTGGCGCAGTTCGTCCAGCAGCAACATCATCAGCCGGCCGTCGCGCGTGTCGGGCGCCCAGTCCAGCGGCACTTCGGCGGCGGCAACCATCAGCTCGCGCAGCAAGGGGGAGATCGACAGCACGCAGCATTGGGCGGGCAGGTGCGCGGCGGCGCCCGGCTCGACGAACACGGTGCGCATGCGAGGCTCGCCGCTCATGCGCAAACCGTGCGAGACCCAGGCCGGCACCCAGACGCCGCGCGTGGGCGGCACCACCCAGATGCCCGCGTCGGTGTCCACCACCATCACGCCGGAGATCGCGTAGAGCAGTTGGGCGCGGCGGTGCCGGTGCCGGCGGACGCGGTGGCCGTCTTCGTAATCCACGGCCAGCCCGGCCACCGGGCGCTGCGAGGATTCGTAGAGGAACAGGTCCAGGTCTGCGGGCTTAAAGGCCGCGCGGGCAACGGGTTTGTCCATTTTGCGATGATAGAGGCCAGAATGGCGTTAGACGGTCTTTTCCAGTGTACCTATCATCCTTGCATTCCCCACGCTATTCCCTACCCCCGACTCGCCCATGTCCACCCTGTCCGCGTCCTCCCGCCCCCGCGCCGCGCTTGCGGCCGCCGGCCGCGCATGGACGGACCGGCCGGGCAGCTCTGTCCATGCGCGGCGACTAGCGCGCGGTTGCCGGGCCTTGCGCTCCGTGGCCGCCCGGCCGCCCGGGATCCTCTGACAGGGTCCTGCCGCCACCTCCCCTTGCCTGGCCGTCCCGCCTGAGAACGCGGACGGCCGACTAATGCCGCGCCCCGGCCGGAGGTTTCCATGCTGGAACAACCCCAACACAAATACCGCCCCACCCGTCCCTTCACCCGCGACTACGGCGAACGCACCTGGCCGTCGCGCCGCCTGACGGCGCCGCCGATCTGGATGAGCACCGACATGCGCGACGGCAACCAGGCCCTGATCGAACCGATGGAC
Organism: Achromobacter pestifer; assembly: GCF_013267355.1. Classification (NCBI taxonomy): domain Bacteria; kingdom Pseudomonadati; phylum Pseudomonadota; class Betaproteobacteria; order Burkholderiales; family Alcaligenaceae; genus Achromobacter; species Achromobacter pestifer. The sequence goes on along the minus strand of NZ_CP053985.1, from coordinate 3,251,419 downwards.
GCGGCACGCAAGCTGCGCTGCTTCGAACAGTTGGTGGCCGTGGGTCTGAAGGAGATCGAGGTGGCGTTCCCCTCGGCCTCGGACACGGATTTCAATTTCGTGCGCAAGCTGATCGAGGAACGCCGCATTCCCGATGACGTGACCATCGAAGTGCTCACCCAGTCGCGCCCGGACCTGATCGAACGCACCTTTGAAGCGCTTTGCGGCGTGCCGCGGGCCATCGTGCACCTGTACGCGCCCATCGCGCCGCAATGGCGCCGCATCGTCTTCGGCATGAGCAAGGAGGAGATCAAGGAGATCGCATTGGCCGGCACGCGCCAGATCCGCGCGCTCGCGGACGCGCATCCCGAAACTCGCTGGGTCTACGAATACTCGCCCGAAACCTTCAGCCTGGCGGAACTGGAGTTCGCGCTGGAGATCTGCGATGCCGTCAGCGCCGCCTGGGGGCCAACGCCCGAGGACAAGATGATCGTCAACCTGCCGTCCACGGTGGAATGCAGCACGGCCAACGTCTATGCCGACCAGATCGAATGGATGCACCGCCACCTTGCGCGGCGCGACAGCATCATCCTGAGCGTGCATCCGCACAACGACCGCGGCACGGCGGTGGCTTCGGCGGAACTGGCGGTGCTGGCCGGCGCCGACCGCGTGGAGGGCTGCCTGTTCGGCAACGGCGAGCGCACCGGCAATGTGGACCTGGTGACGCTGGCCATGAACCTGGACCTGCACGGCGTGCGCAGCGGCCTGGACTTCTCGGACATGGCCGCCGTGCGCGAGTGCATCGAAGCCTGCAACCAGTTGCCGGTGGATGTGTTCCACCCCTACGCGTTCACCCACGCAACGCCAGCAGCGACTCCTGTAGATGCCGCAGCCCCCGGCTGAGCGGCTTGTCCCGCCGCAGCACGATGGCCAGGCTGCGCGACAGGCGCGGCGCAAGCGACCGCACTTCCAGCGCCTTGCGCTGGCCCGCGCCCGACACGGCCAGCCTGGGCAGGATCGCGCAGCCCAGGCCGGCGGCGACGATCTCCTTCATGGCTTCGGTGCTGCCCAGCTCCATCACGGGCTTGGCCGCCAGCCCGGCGTCCTCGAACCAGTCGTCCACCAGGCGGCGGGTGCGCGCGCCGGGTTCAAACAGCACCAGCGGCAACTGCGCCAGCGCCTGCGGCGTGGTGGCGGCGGGAATGGACTTCGGGTCGTCCGCGGGGAAGATCGCCACGAACTCATCCTCCAGCACCGGCGTGACCTCGAACATGCGCCCCGGCGCGGGCAAGGTGACCAGCCCGATGTCCAGCGTGTTGTTCTCCAGGCCGCGCAGCATGTCCGCCGTGTTGCCGGTGCTGGCCACGATGTCCAGGGCCGGAAAACGCCGCCGCAGGTCGGCCAGGATCGGCGGCAACAAATAAGTGCAGGCGGTGGCTCCCGTGCCCAGCCGGACGCGGCCGGACACCTGGGATGCGTGCGCGGTCATGGCGAGTTCGGCCTGCGCCAGCGCGGCGTCGATGACGCGCACGTGCTCCAGCAGTTCCAGCCCGGCCGCGGTCGGGCCGGCGCGGCGGCCGACGCGTTCCACCAGCTTCAGGCCGAAGCGCCGCTCCAGCTGACGGATCTGCAGGCTGACCGCGGGCTGCGTCACGCCGCCCCGCTCCGCGGCGGCGGAAAAGCTGCCCAGTTCGATCACCTGCGCAAAGGTGCGCAAATGGTCCAGGTTGAGGCCGCGCATCGCTGAGTCCAAAATTTTACTTATAGAAATCATAATAGACCAAAGCTTTATTAATAAATAAGCTTGCGCGACACTGGCGACTTCTGTCTTTTTCCTCTCTCACGGCCCCCATGTCGTCCCCCGCCCCCACCGTCCTCATCCGCGACAGCGCGCCAGCCGATCTTCCGGCCATCAAGACCCTCTACGCCCATCACGTGGAGCACGGCACGGCCTCGTTCGAACTGGAGCCGCCGTCCATCCAGGAAATGCGCCAGCGCCGCGCCGCGGTGCTGGAAAAGGACATGCCCTATCTGGTGGCCGAGATCGACGGCGAAGTCGTGGGCTACGCCTACGTCACCCCGTACCGCCCGCGTCCGGCCTATCGCCACACGGTGGAGGACTCGGTGTATGTGAAGGCGGGCCGGACCGGCCTGGGCATAGGCGGCAAATTGCTGGCCGCGCTGATCGAGCGCTGCACCGCCGCCGGCTGGCGCCAGATGCTGGCCGTGGTGGGCGATAGCCGCAACGCCGCATCGCTGGCGCTGCACGCCAGCCAGGGCTTCCATCCCGCCGGCACACTACGTTCAGTGGGACACAAGCACGGCGAATGGCGCGATACGGTGCTGATGCAGCGCGCGCTGGGCGAAGGCGACGCCACGCCGCCGCAGCGGCCGTGATCGCGCCGCGCGCCATCGTCTGCCTGGGGCTGACGCAACTGGTCGGCTGGGGGGTGACCTACTACCTGATCGGGGCCCTGGGACCCGCCATGGCCGCCGATCTGGGCTGGAACGCCGCCACCGTCTACGGTGGTTTTTCAGCTGCCATCGTGGTGATGGCCATGGTGTCGCCGCTGGCCGGCATGGCCGTGGACCGCTGGGGCGGGCACCGCGTCATGCCCGTGGGCGCGGTGCTCTGCGCGCTGGGTTGTGTGGCCCTGTCGATGGCGCACGCCATTCCCCTGTACTTTCTGGCCTGGGCGGTGCTGGGCGTCGGCATGCGGCTGTGCCTGTACGACGCGGCTTTCGCATCCCTGGCGCGCGCGGCCGGCCCCTCGGCGCGCCGGCCCATGTCGCAGATCACGCTGTTCGGCGGGCTGGCGTCCACGGTGATGTGGCCGGTAGGCCATGCGCTGTCGGGCTGGCTGGGCTGGCGCGGCGCGGTGCTGGCCTACGCCGCCCTGGCGCTGGCCACGGTGCCGCTGTACCTGGCACTGCCGCGCGAGCGCTACGCCGCCGCCCCCGGCGGCAAGGACAAAACGTCGGCCGGCCTCACCCGCAACGCCGCCGAGCGCCGGCTGGCGGGCGCGCTGTACGCGCTGTTCGCGATGCTGACCAACTTCCTGGCGGCAGGCAACGCGGCCCATCTGATTTCGCTGCTGTCGGGCCTGGGCCTGGCCGCGGCCGCCGCGGTCAGCGTGGCGGCCCTGTGGGGTGTCGGCCAGTTTGCGGCCCGCTTGGCCGACGTGGCGCTGGGTTCGCGCCTGCATCCGCTGACGCTGACGCTGGCGGTCGGGGCGATACTGCCTTTGTGCTTCCTGCTGGCCTTGCTGTCCGGCGGCAACCTCTATGCCACCGCCGCCTATGCGCTGCTTTACGGCGCTTGCAACGGCCTCTTGACCATCACGCGCGGCACCCTGCCGCTGGCGCTCTTCGACTTCCGCAGCTATGGCACGCTGGTCGGCTCCCTGCTGATTCCCAGCTTCCTGGTGACCGCCGCCTCTCCGGTGGCCTATGCCTACATCGTGGACAACTACGGTGCGCGCGGCGCGATGGCGCTATCGCTGGGCCTGGCAGCGGCGATCGGCGCGGCGGCGTTCGCGCTGAGATGGAAATTCATACACAGGGCGCGCACGGTTGCCGCAGCCGGTGTGTCCTAGCCTTCGGCGGCCGATGCCACCACCCACTTTTCCCAGCCGATCTTCCTGAGCTTGCAGGCGGGACATTCGCCGCAGCCGTAGCCCCAGCCATGGCGCGCGCCGCGTTCGCCCAGGTAGCAGGTATGGCTTTCCTCGACGATGGTTTCCACCAGCGCGTCGCCGCCCAGCTGATACGCCAGCGCCCAGGTCTCGGACTTGTCGATCCACATCAGCGGCGTCTCGATCGTGACCCGGGATCCCAGGCCCAGTCCCAGCGCCACCTGCTGCGCCTTGATGGTGTCGTCGCGGCAATCGGGATAGCCAGAGAAATCGGTTTCGCACATGCCGCCCACCAGCACGTCCAGCTGGCGGCGATAGCCCAGCGCGGCGGCCAGGGTCAGGAACAGCAGGTTGCGGCCGGGCACGAAGGTGTTGGGCAGGCCGTTGGCCTGCATTTCGATGGCGCGGTCGCTGGTCATGGCGGTGTCGCCCACCTGACCCAGCACCTTCAAATCCAGCAAATGGTCTTCGCCCAGGCGCGGCGCCCAGTCGGGGAAGTTGTTGCGGATCTCGCGCAGCACGTTCAGGCGCGCGGTCAGTTCGATGTGGTGGCGCTGACCGTAATCGAACGCCACGGTTTCCACATGGGCATAGCGCTCCAGCGCCCAGGCCAGGCAAGTGGTGGAATCCTGGCCGCCCGAAAACAGCACGAGCGCGCGACGTTGATGATTTTGCATAAATGGGGGCTTCTGGAAAGACGAAGGGACGGCAGGCTTGTACGCACAGGGGGCAGCCAGCCTTTAGTGTAAACATGCTGCTGGCGGACTTTAAAGCGCCTCCGGCGGCTGCCGTTAAAAGTCTGCGTAAAATCTTCCTGATTCTTTTTCCCGGTTTACCTGCAACGCCTCTTCCTTCCTGCCTCTTCCCCTTTTTCAGCAGCCTCGACGGATCCCCGCCAGATGAATGCCATGCGCCCGCAGTCCGATTCAGCAGAACCCTTGCGTCACGATATCCGGCTGTTAGGCCGATTACTGGGCACCGTCATCGAGGAATGCGAGGGCAAACGCGTCTTCGACACCATCGAAACCCTGCGCCGCACGGCCGTGAAATTCCGTCGCGAAGGCAATGACGCCGACGGCAAATTGCTGGAACAGCGCGTCAAGCGCCTGCAAGGCAGCGACCCCAATTCGGTCGCGCGCGCCTTCAGCTACTTCCTGCACCTTTCCAATATCGCCGAAGACCGCGACCAGAACCGCCGCCAGCGCGCCCGCGCCATCGCCAGCGGCGCGCCGGAACGCGGCAGCCTGCGCGACGCCGTGCAGACTCTGGGCCGCCAGGGCGTGGGCGTGGCGCGCATCCGCCGCCTGCTGGCCGAGGCCTGCGTGATGCCGGTGCTGACCGCGCACCCGACCGAAGTGCAGCGCAAGAGCACGCTGGACGTGCATCGCGAGATCGCCACCGCGCTGACGCAGCGCGAAGGCACGCTGACCCCCGAAGAGCTGGCCGAGCTGGACGCGTCCCTGCTGGGCCGCGTGGCCACGCTGTGGCAGACCCGCATGCTGCGCTATACGCGGCTGACGGTGGCCGATGAAATCGAAAACGCGCTGTCGTACTACCGCAGCACCTTCCTGCAAGTCATTCCGCGCGTGTACGGCGACCTGTCCAAGCTGCTGAGCCGCGAATCCGCCAAGCCCTTCGCCGCCCCTCCCCCGCCGCTGGAACCGTTCCTGCGCATGGGCAGCTGGATCGGCGGCGACCGCGACGGCAACCCCAACGTCGACGCCAGCACCCTGGAACGCGCATTGCTGCGCCAGGCCACCGTGCTGTTCGAACACTATCTGCAAGAGGTCCACGCGCTGGGCGCGGAACTGTCCGTCACCACTTTGCTGATCGGCGTCGATGCGCAGTTGCTGACGTTGGCCGACGCCAGCGGCGACGACTCGCTGCACCGCCGCGACGAACCCTACCGCCGCGCGCTGGTCGGCGTGTACGCGCGCCTGGCCGCCACCGCGCAGCGCCTGACCGGCCAGGACCTGGCGCGGCGCAGCACGGTCGCCGCAATTGCCTACGAAGGTCCGCAAGAGCTGTCCGCCGACCTCGCCATCATCGCCGCGTCGCTGGCTGCCCACCACGGTGCGCCCCTCGCCAAGCTGCGCCTGTCCGGTCTGCAGCAGGCCGTGGAAGTGTTCGGTTTCCATCTGGCCACGGTGGACCTGCGCCAAAGTTCCGACGTGCACGAGCGCGCGCTGGCCGAGCTGTTCGCCCTCGCCGGCACGCAGCGCGACGGCAAGCCGCTGGACTACCTGGCCTTGAATGAAGAACAACGCGTCGAACTGCTGCGCGCCGAACTGGCGCAGGCGCGTCCGCTGGCCTCGCCCTGGATCGCCTACAGCGAAGACACCACGCGCGAACTGGCCGTGCTGCGCGCCGCCGCCGCCGGCCGCGCCCGCTATGGCAAGCAAGCCGTGCGCCAGACCATCGTGTCGCACACCGAAACGCTGAGCGACCTGCTGGAAGTGATGGTGCTGCAAAAGGAAGCCGGCCTCATCGCCCCCGCCGGCCAAGAGATCCAGCCCGAGGACGGCCTGATGGTCGTGCCGCTGTTCGAGACCATTCCCGACTTGGAGCGCGGCGCCGACATCATGGCCGCCTGGCTGGACCTGCCGGAAATCCGCCAGCGCGTGAAGCTGGCGCAGAACGGCGCGCAGGAAGTCATGCTGGGCTATTCGGACAGCAACAAGGACGGCGGCTTCCTCACGTCCAACTGGTCGCTCTACCAGGCCGAACGCGCACTGGTCGACGTGTTCTCGGCACGCAACGTGCGCCTGCGCCTGTTCCACGGCCGCGGCGGTTCCGTGGGACGCGGCGGCGGCTCCAGCTTCGACGCCATCCTGGCGCAGCCCCCGGGCACCGTGGCCGGCCAGATCCGCCTGACCGAACAGGGCGAGGTCATCCAGAGCAAGTACAAGGATGCCGAGGTCGGCCGCTGGCACCTGGAACTGCTGGTCGCCGCCACGCTGGAATCCAGCCTGGCGCCGCGCGCCGAGGCCACCAGCGCCGAGGACGCACACATGGCCCAGCACGGCCCCGCCATGTCCTTCATGTCGGAAGCGGCGCAGCGCAACTATCGCGGCCTGGTCTACGACACCCCACGCTTCGCCGACTACTTCTTCGCCGCCACGCCCATCAGTGAAATCGCCGGCCTGAACATCGGCTCGCGTCCCGCCTCGCGCAAAAAGGGCCAGCGCATCGAAGACCTGCGCGCCATTCCTTGGGGCTTTTCCTGGGCGCAATGCCGCCTGATGCTGACCGGCTGGTACGGCATGGGCTCGGCCATCGAGGCCTACCTGGAAACGGGCGCGCCCGACGCGCCCCGCTCGCGCCGCGGCCGCCTGGCTCAGCTGCGCGAAATGGCGCGCGACTGGCCCGCCTTCCGCACGCTGCTGTCCAACATGGAAATGGTGCTGGCCAAGTCCGACCTGGCGATCGCGGCGCGCTACGCGCAGCTGGTGCCGCAGCGCGGCGTGCGCGAGCGCATCTTCGGCGCCATCAGCGCCGAGCATGGCCGCACGCTGGCCATGCTCAAGCTGCTGACCCAGCGCGAGCTGCTGGCCGACAACCCCACGTTGCAGGCTTCGCTGCGCGAGCGCTTCGCCTATATCGATCCGCTCAACTACCTGCAGATCGACCTGATCCGCCGTCACCGCGCCGCGCAGAAGCATCCCGAGGCCGAGGTCGACAAGCGCGTGCAGCGCGCCATCCATCTGACCATCAACGGGATCGCGGCGGGGCTGCGCAACTCGGGCTAGCGCATTGCTGGCGCCATGGCGCGCGGTATAGAATGAGTCCGATTCTCATCTTTTACCCGCGCCATTTTTGCCGCCTTCGCGCGTTGCAGGGGCCCGCATGTCGACCAACCAATCCGCAGCGCAGCAGGGCATCGAAGGCCTGTACGCCGATCATCACAGCTGGCTGAGAAGCTGGCTGCGCCGCAGGCTGGGCAATGCCTTCGACGCGGCGGATCTGGCGCACGACACTTATCTGCGCATCCTGCGCAGCGGCCGACTGCCCGAACCCCACCAGTCGCGTCAGCATCTGGCGCAGGTCGCCCACGGCCTGGTGATCGACCTCTACCGTCGCCGCCAGATCGAGACCGCCTATCTCGACGCCCTTGCCGGTTTACCGCAGGCGCACGCGCCATCGGAGGAAGCCCGCGCGCTGGCGGTACAAGCCCTGGTCGAGATCGACGCCGTGCTGCAGAGCCTGCCGGCCAAGGCTCGCGAGGCGCTGCTGCTGCGCAAGCTGGACGGATTGAGCTACCGCGACATCGCGGCGCGGCTGACCGTGTCGGTGTCGTCGGTGGAAAAATACGTGGCGTCCGCGCTCCTGGCCTGCTATCAGGCCCTGCACTCGGCCCCTGGCGCCTGACTGCGCATGCCCGCCGCACCCGGCATTCCGGCAATCCCGCAGGGCCTCAATCGGTCCATCGATCCCGCCATCGTGCAGCGGGCGGCCGAATGGATGGCCCGCCTGTGGTCTGAAGATGCCAACCCGGTTGACCAGACCGATTGCGCCCGCTGGCGCGCGCAGCATGCGGACCATGAATTGGCCTGGCAACGGCTGCTGGCATTCGAAGACAAGCTCGGCAGCGTATCGCCGCAGGCCGCAAGCCACGCCCTGCGCAAGCGCCCGGCCGGCACCTCGCGGCGCCGCGCGATCAGCCTGCTGGGGCTGGGCGCGGCCGTCGCGGGCGTGGGCTACGTCCTGCGCGGCACCGATTCCTGGCAAGCCGCCATGGCCGACTACCGCAGCGGCACCGGAGAAATTCGAACCCTCACCTTGCCGGATGGCTCCAGCGTGACGCTGTCCACCGCGACCGCCATCGACCTGAGATTTTCCGAAGAAGAACGCCTGGTGGTGCTGCGTGCCGGAGAAATATTGATCGCGACCGCGCCGGATCCCGCGGCCATGGCGCGGCCCTTCCGGGTGCGCAGCCGGCATGGGTCCATCCAGGCCCTGGGTACCCGGTTCTCGGTCAGGGACGATGCCGACACCTCCCGCGTCGCCGTGTTCGAAGGCGCCGTGGAAATCCGTCCCCTCGGCGCGCCGGACCAGGCAGTCCTGCTTCAAGCCGGCCAGGGTTCGCGCTTTTCCGCAGCCGGGGCCGCGGCTCCCAGCCCCGCGGCGGAAAGCGCGGCGGCCTGGAGCCGCGGCATGCTGGTGGCCGATGCCATGCGCCTGGACGAATTCCTGGCCGAACTGGCCCGCTACCGGCCGGGCCTGTTGCGCTGCGATCCCGAGGTTGCGGGCTTGCTCGTCAGCGGCGTCTTTTCCGTGCGGGACACGGACCGGGCGCTGGACAACCTCACTCGGGCGCTCCCAGTGGCAGTGACCTACCGGACACGGTACTGGGTGACGGTGCAGGCAGCGCAATGACGCCGCCCCGGCCACGGCCGTTACAATTTTTCCGAGGCGGCGATTGTGGATCCGGCCTTCTTGCTCGGGATAAAGGGTGAACCCCTTACCTCTCCAGCACGAACCGCAAGGCATCGCCTCATGTCCCGTCACCCGCAGTCCAAGTCCCGTTCGCGCACGCCAGCAGCGCCCCGCCCCGCGATCCGCCGCCTGATGCGCCTGGCGCTGTCGATCAGCGCGGCCCTCTGCGTCATCCCGGCCGCGCCCGCCGCCGCGCAGGCGCAGAGCGCCGAGGCCAGGCGCGGCTATGACATCCCCGGCGGCCCGCTGAGCCAGGTCCTCAATGCCTATGCCAGCGCGGCGGGCGTCGAACTGAGCATGGACGCCACGCTGCTGCATGACAAACGCAGCAACGGCCTGTCAGGCAGCTATTCGGTGCGCGAAGGCTTCGCCGAACTGTTGCGCGGCCAAGGCCTGCAAGCCCTGCGGGAAAACAACGGCAGCTACACGCTGCGCCCCGCGCCGGCGTCGCACCAGGACGCCACCACGCTCGAAGCCGTGACCGTCACCGCGCAGGCCGCGGAATCCGCCTCCGGCCCGCTGCATGGCTACGCGGCCCGGGTCAGCGCGACCGGCACCCGGACCGACACGCCCATCATCGAGACGCCGCAATCCATCTCGGTCGTGGGCGCGGAGGAAATCGACACCCTGAAGTCGCAGAGCATTCAGGATGCGCTGGGCTACGTGGCGGGCGTCAGCCGCGCCGAGGGCATGGACCGTACGTCCGACAGCCTGTTCCTGCGAGGCTTCCGCAGCAACCTGGGCAACTACTATCGCGACGGCATGCTGTACACCGTGAACATCTACAACGGACGACAAGAGGTATACGGGCTGGAGCGCATCGAGTTCCTCAAGGGCGCCTCGTCCGTCCTTTACGGCTCGGCATCGCCAGGCGGCATCATCAATACGGTCAGCAAGCGCCCCACCGTGGAACCCCTGCGCGAACTGAACGTGGAAGCGGGCAACTACAGCCGCAAGCAGATCTCCGGCGACTTCGGTGGCGCGCTGGATGAAGAAGGCAAGTGGTCGTACCGATTGACCGCCTTGTTGCGCGACAGCGATACGTTCATCGACCACGTGCCTGACGACAGGACCTACATCGCGCCTGCCATCACATGGCAGCCCAGCGCCGCCACCTCGCTGACGCTGCTTGCGGAGTACCAGAAGGACCATACCGTCTACGTCTATGGCCTGCCGGCGCAAGGCACGGTGCTCCCCAACGTCAACGGCAAGATCCCGCGCAATCGCTTTACCGGCGAGCCCGGCTTCGACAGATTCGACATGGAGCGCTATTCGATCGGCTATCTGTTCGAGCATGCCTTCAACAGCCAGCTGAAACTGCGCAACAGCGCGCGCTATTTCCATGCGAACAGCGCCTATGACTCCACCGACATCTGGCAGCTCGCGCCCGACCAGCGCTGGACCGCCGACCGCGGCGCCATGCCGCGTTGGGACCGTTCCTCCGCGGTGATCTCCGATACGTCCTTGCAGTACGAGGTGGGCAGCGGCATGGTGCGCCACACGCTGCTGGCGGGCGTCGATTACTCGCTGCCCAAGCACGAAACCGAGCGCTACATCCGCAGCAACAACAACATCGACCTCTACGACCCTGTGTACGGCGCGCCGCTAGGCCCCGCCGCGCCCTTCCCCGGGTCCTCCTCCATCACCGACATGAAACGACTGGGCATCTACGTTCAGGACCAGATCAAGATTGCGGACAAATGGGTCGTCCTGCTGGGCGGACGCCAGGATTGGGTCACGGTCGACGAACGCAACTTCTTCACCGACGAAAAATATGCGAACGGCGAAAAGAGCAAGGCCTTCACCGGCCGGGCCGGCCTGGTCTACCTGGCCGACAACGGGCTGGCGCCGTTCCTGAGCTATAGCGAGTCGTTCGAGCCGACCAGCGGCCAGGACCGCCAGGGCGGCCGCTTCCAGCCCACCACCGGTCAGCAATACGAAGCCGGGCTGCGCTACCAGCCCGCGGGCTCGGACACCATGCTCTCGGCGGCGGTCTACCAGCTGACCCGCAAGAACATGACCGTGACCGATCCCCTGAACACGTCCTACCAGATACAGGCCGGCGAGGCGCGCAGCCGCGGCCTCGAACTGGAAGCGCGCACCCGCATCGGCCGCAATGCCAACCTGATCGCCGCCTACGCCTATACCGACGCGCGCACGCTCAAGGCCAGCCCCTTGCAGCCCGACGAGGAAGGCAAGCGCCTGAACTCGGTCCCCTACAACCAGTTCTCGCTATGGGGCGACTATGGCTTCGGCGACTTCGGCCTGCCGGGCCTGAGAATCGGCGCGGGGCTGCGCTATGTGGGCAGCACGCGCGGCATGGCGCACGGCATGCCGGTGGAGGTGCCATCCTTCACGCTGTTCGACGCCATGATCAGCTACGCGACAGGGCCATGGAAGTTCGCGCTGAACGCGTCCAACCTGACCGACAAGACCTATATCGGCAGTTGCACCTACGGCTGCTTCTACGGCGAACCGCGCCGAGTGATCGGCACCGCCACCTACCGCTGGTGAGCGGGACCGGCCCGCGCTCGAGGCAGAGCATGGGCCGGCGCCGTCGGTCGGCGCACCGTCCATCAGCCGGACACCCAAAATCCCCCATTTGTCCGCCCCCCGCGACTTTTAGTACTATCTCTTTCAGAAATTCTATATACGCACAAATGTTCGCATATAGAACAAAACGATTTTTCTGGCCAGGCGCACAGGAAGGCACTCCGGAAGAGACAGAAAGCACCCTGGTTCCGCACGTGCCCGCCCGCAATCCCGGCGTATCAGCATCGAGCGAACCATCATGGATACTCCCCTCAAGAATCTCGCCATCGTCGGCGCAGGCGCCATGGGCAGCGGCATCGCCGCGCTGTTCGCCTCGAAGGGCTTGAACGTCGTCCTGATCGACCCGATGGCAGGCGCGCTGGAACGCGCGCTCCAGACGATAGACCGCCAGCTGAATGTCTACGCCCCCGGCAACGTCCAGGAAGCGATGCAGCGCATTCAAGTCGCGCCCGGGCTGGAAGCGGCCTGCAACAGCGACCTGGTGATCGAGGCCGTACCGGAAAACCTGGAGCTCAAGCGCGGCATCTTCGCCAAGCTCGATTCCCTGTGCCCCGCACACACCCTCTTCGCCACCAACACCTCGGGTCTGTCCATCAACGCCATCGCCAGCGCGGTGGTGCGCCGCGACCGCTTCGTGGGCACCCACTTCTTCACCCCCGCGGATGTCATTCCGCTGGTGGAAGTGGTGCGCAACGACGGCACTTCCGAAGACACCGTCGCCCAGGTCATGGCCACGCTGCGTTTTGCCGGCAAGCGCCCGGTGCTGGTGCGCCAGGACATCCCCGGCTTCATCGCCAACCGCATCCAGCACGCCCTGGCCCGCGAGGCCATCTCGCTGCTGGAAAAAGGCGTGGCCAGCGCCGAAGACATCGACGAAGTGGTCAAGTGGAGCCTGGGCATCCGCCTGGCCCTGTCGGGCCCGCTGGAACAGCGCGACATGAACGGCATCGACGTGCACTACGCGATCGCCAGCTATCTCTACAAAGACCTGGAAAACCGCACCGAACCCTCCGAACTGCTGAAGAGCAAGGTCGAAAGCGGGCAGATCGGCGCCAAGAGCGGCCAGGGCTTCTACACCTGGAGCCCCGAACGCCGCGAGCGCGTGCTGCGCGAGAAAAGCGCCGCGCTCGGCGAACTGGCTGCCTGGCTCAACGGCAAGGACAGCGGCTCCTGACGGCCGCGCAGACACGAATTCACTACATAAGGCGCGGGGCTTCCCGTCACCAGCGCCAGCGGGCCACAAGCCCAACCACACAAAGAAAAGCAATCGTCCCACCTGTCCGCGCCGCCACCCGGCGACGGGCCGGGCAAGACGCGAGAAAACCCAGCCTTACCAGAGTTTGTAGGGAGCATCATGAATAAACTGGCTTCATTCTTTACCGAGCTGATGCGCAAGTATCTGCCCGACCCCTTCGTCTTCGCGATCGCGCTGACCTTGCTTACCGTGCTGCTGGCCATGGGCATCGAAGGCCAGAGCATCGGCGACGTCACCCGCGCCTGGGGCAAGGGCTTCTGGAGCCTGCTGGCCTTCACGACCCAGATGGCCGTGATCCTGGCCATGGGCTACGTGCTGGCCACCGCGCCGCTCACCGACCGCCTGCTCAACCGCATCGTCAGCCATGTGCACAAGCCGCACACCGCCATCATCGTCGCCACCTTGGTCGGCGGCGTGGGCAGCTATCTGAACTGGGGCTTCGGCCTGGTCATCGGCGGCATCGTCGCCAAGAAGTTGGCGCTCAAGGTCAAGGGCGTGCACTACCCGCTGATCATCGCCGCCGCCTACAGCGGCTTCACCATGTACGGCCTGGGCCTGTCGGCCAGTATCCCCGTGCTGGTCGCCACCCCCGGCCACCCCACCGCCAAGCAGATGGGCACCATCCCGCTGTCGGAAACCATTTTCTCGGTGCCCATGCTGATCACCAGCCTGGTCATCATCGTGACGCTGCCGCTGCTCAACGCCTGGCTGCACCCGAAGAAGGGCGAGAAAATCGTTGAAGTGGACCCGGCCATCGACCGCGACGCCAACGCGTCCAACGCCACTGAAGACATGCTGGAAAAAGGCACCATCGCCTCCAAGCTGAACAACAGCCGCATCCTGAGCATGCTGATCGGCGCGCTGGGCATCGCCTACGTGACCTTCCACTTCATGGACGGCGGCTCGCTGGACCTGAACCTGATCAACTTCATCATCCTGTTCCTGGGCATCATCCTGCTGGGCACGCCGGCCGCCTACGTCGCCAAGCTGACCGAAGGCATCAAGACCATTTCCGGCATCATCCTGCAGTACCCCTTCTACGCCGGCATCATGGCCATCATGGCCGCCTCCGGCCTGGTGACCTCGATCTCGCAAGTGTTCGTGGACTTCGCCACGCCCGCCACGCTGCCGTTCTGGGGCCTGATCAGTTCGTTCTTCATCAACTTCTTCGCGCCGTCCGCCGGCGGCCACTGGGTCATCCAGGGTCCGTTCATGATCGACGCCGCCAAGGAAATCGGCAGCGCGCTGAACCAGACCACCATGGCCGTCATGCTGGGCAACGCCTGGAACGACCTGGTGCAGCCCTTCTGGATCCTGCCGGCGCTGGCGCTGTCCAAGCTGAAGCTGCGCGACGTGATGGGCTATACCGTCATCATGATGCTGTGGGTCGGCGTGATCCACATCACCGCGGTCCTCCTGTGGGGCTATCTGACCCACTGACCCAAGCGCTTACTTTAGGAACGGAACTGATATGAGCAAACCTACTGCGTATCTCGTGACCGGCGGCAGCGCCGGGATCGGGGCTGCGATCATCCGCATGCTGCTGGATGCGGGGCACACAGTCGTCAACATCGACTACAAGCTGCCCGAGAACCCGCCCGCGGGACTGGTGTCGTATCAAGCCGACCTGACCGACGAAGCGCGCACCAAGGAAGTGGCCCGCGAAGTAACCGCGGCCTACAACATCGTGGGCCTGGTCAACAACGCCGGCGCGACCCGCCCCGGCACGGCGGACACGGCCACGCTGGCGGACCTGGACTATGTGGTCAACCTGCACCTGCGCACCGCGCTGATCCTGGTGCAGGCCGCGCTGCCCGCCATGCGCGAGGCCGGCTTCGGCCGCATCGTGAACATGTCGTCGCGCGCCGCGCTGGGCAAGCCGGACCGCGTGGTCTATTCGGCCACCAAGGCGGGCCTGGTGGGCCTGACCCGCACGCTGGCCATGGAATTGGGCGGCGACGGCATCACCGTCAACGCCATCGGTCCCGGCCCCATCGCCACCGATCTGTTCACCAAGAGCAATCCGGCAGGCGCGCCGCAGACCGAACGCATCATCAACAGCATCGTGGTCAAGCGCCTGGGCACGCCCGAAGACGTGGCGCGCGCGGCGATGTTCTTCTTGTCTCCGGACAACGGCTTCGTCACCGGCCAGATGCTGTACGTCTGCGGCGGCACGACGCTCGGCGTCGCGCCCATCTGAGGCCAGCCATGCGCACGCCGGCCGCCCTCTTCCATCCCCTGCCCCGCCTAGCGGCGCAGCAGGGCGTGGTTGATCTGGTCGGCCGCGCGGCGCAGGGGCGGCAGGAATGCCGCCAGCATTTCCTCGCGCGTAAAACGGTTGGCATGGCCGCTGACGTTCATCGCGGCGATCACGCGGCCGCTGCGGTCCATGATGGGCACGGCCACCGACTGCAACCCAGGCTCCAGTTCCTGCGCGACGCAGGCGTAGCCGTCGGCGCGCACGCCGGCCAGCACGCGCTTGAGTTCGGGGATATCGGTGACGGTATGCGGGGTGTAGGGTTGGATCTGGCTCAGCGCCAGCACCCGGTCCAGCTCCAGCTCCGTCAGGCCCGCCAGCAGCACGCGGCCCATCGAGGTCGCCCAGGCCGGCAAGCGGCTGCCCACGGCCAGGTTGATGGTCATGACCTTATGTGTGGACAGGCGCAGGATATAGACAATGTCCGCGCCTTCCAGCACCGACACGGAACACGATTCCCGCGTCTGCTCGGCCACTTCTTCCATGTACGGCAGCGCCAGGTTCCACAGCGGCGTGCCGGACAGGTAGGCGTAGCCCAGTTCCAGGATGCGCGGGGTCAGGGAGAACTTGCGGTCGTCGATGGTGACGTAGCCCAGGTGCTCCAGCGTCAGCAGGATGCGGCGCGCGCCGGCGCGGGTCAGCCCGGTCACGGCGGCGACCTCGGACAACGTCATCTGCGAACGGTCGGGGCCGAAGGCCCGGATCACGGACAAGCCGCGCGCGAAGGACTGCACGTAGCTGTCGCTGGGTTGCTGGGTATCTTGCTCGGCCATCCGTCTACCGCAAAAAGAGTAAATGGAGATGACGCCGTGCCGGCTCGCCTTGACGCTCGGCTCATCCCCATGAAACGATGTTCTTCAGAAGAACGAAAGTTCTAATTAAGAACAAATTATGACACGCCACCTATGAGCAAACATCATGATTTCTAAGCTTGTTGCAAGCGCGGCGGCCGCCCTGGCGGACGTACCCGACGGCGCCACCGTCATGATCGGCGGCTTCGGCACGGCCGGCCAGCCCATGGAACTGATCGACGCCCTGCTGGAGCAGGGCGCGAAGGACCTGGTCATCATCAACAACAACGCCGGCAACGGCACCACCGGCCTGGCCGCCCTGCTGGGCGCCAACCGCGTGCGCAAGATCATCTGCTCGTTCCCGCGCCAGGTGGATTCGCAGATCTTCGACGGCCTGTACCGCAGCGGCAAGATCGAGCTGGAACTGGTGCCCCAGGGCAACCTGGCCGAGCGCATCCGCGCCGCCGGCGCCGGCATCGGCGCATTCTTCACGCCCACCGGCTACGGCACCCCGCTGGCCGACGGCAAGGAAATCCGCGAGATCAACGGCCGCCAGTACGTGCTGGAGTATCCGCTGCACGCCGACTACGCGCTCATCAAGGCCGAGCGCGGCGACCGCTGGGGCAACCTGGTCTACCGCAAGACCGCCCGCAACTTCGGCCCCATCATGGCCAGCGCGGCGCGCGTGGCCGTGGCGCAGGTGCGCGAAGTGGTCGAGCTGGGCGAGCTGGACCCGGAAACCGTCGTGACCCCCGGCATCTTCGTGAAACGCGTCGTGCAGATCGCAGCCACCCCGGCCGCCAAGGAGCAGCAATGAGCACCAAACTGACCCGCGACCAGATCGCCGCCCGCGTCGCTCAGGACATCCCTGAAGGCGCCTACGTGAACCTGGGCATTGGCCTGCCCACGCTCGTCGCCAACCATCTGCCGTCCGACCGCGAAGTCATCCTGCACACCGAAAACGGCATGCTGGGCATGGGCCCCGCCCCCGCCAAGGGCGAGGAAGACTACGACCTGATCAACGCCGGCAAGCAGCCCGTGACCGAGCTGCCCGGCTGCTCGTTCTTCCATCATGCCGACTCGTTCGCGATGATGCGCGGCGGCCACCTGGACATCTGCGTGCTGGGCGCCTTCCAGGTGTCGCAGCACGGCGACCTGGCCAACTGGCACACCGGCGCACCCGACGCGATTCCCGCCGTGGGCGGCGCGATGGACCTGGCCATCGGCGCCAAGGACGTGTTCGTGATGATGGAACTGCAGACCCGCGAAGGCCAGAGCAAGCTGGTCGAAGCCTGCACCTATCCGCTGACCGGCGTGCGCTGCGTCTCGCGCGTGTACACCGACGTGGCGGTGTTCGACATCCGCGCCGACGGCGTGACCGTCATCGACATGTTCGGCGACACCACCGCCGACGAGCTGCTGCGCCTGACCGGCCTGCCGCTGAAGTTTTCCCGCTGAGTTTTGTGCGCGCTCCGGCTTCGCCGGAGCCGCTTTACAGGAGAGAGTCATCATGTTGTTCATGGTTCAAATGCAAGTCAATCTTCCCGTCGACATGCCCGCCGACCGCGCCGACAAACTGAAGGCCGACGAAAAGGCCCTGGCGCAGCAGCTGCAGCGCGACGGCAAGTGGAAGAACCTGTGGCGCGTGGCCGGCCGCTACGCCAACGTCAGCATCTTCGACGTCGAAAGCAACGACGAGCTGCACACGCTGCTGTCCTCGCTGCCGCTGTTCCCGTACATGGACATCAACGTCACGGCGCTGGCGCGCCACCCCTCGGCAATCTGACCAGGAGCGGCTGATGCCCTACATCATCGAAACCTTCGACAAGCCCGGCCACCAGGAAGTGCGCCAGCAGCATCGCGCCGCGCACCTGGAATACCTGGACGCGAACAAGCAGCTGCTGCTGGCCTGCGGCGCCAAGCTGCAGGACGACGGCAAGGACGCCGGCGGCGGCCTGTACATCGTGGACCTGGAAACGCGCGAAGCCGCGCAGCAGTTCATCGACGCCGATCCGTTCTCGCAGGCCAATCTGTTCGACCGGGTCAACATCACCCGCTGGCGCAAGGCCTACGTCGACGGCGTCTGCCATCTGTAAACGCAAGGAATAAACCCACATGTCTTACGCCGATCTCAGCCAGGCACGGCTGTACTACGTCATCGATGGCCCCGCCGACGCGCCGGTGCTCGTGCTCTCCAACTCGCTGGGCACCTGCTCCGACATGTGGGCCCGCCAGATTCCCGAACTGAGCAAGCACTTCCGCGTGCTGCGCTACGACACCCGCGGCCACGGCAAGTCGTCGATCCCCGAAGGCGAATACAGCTTCGAGCAACTGGGCAACGACGTCGCCGAACTGCTGGCGCACCTGAACATCAAGCGCGCGCACTTCTGCGGCCTGTCGATGGGCGGCCCCACCGGCCTGTGGCTGGCGCTGGCGCGTCCCGAGCTGCTGGACAAGCTGATCCTGTGCAACACGGCCGCGCGCATCGGCTCGGCCGAAGGCTGGAGCGCCCGCATCTCAGCGGTCGCCGAGCAGACGCTGGAAAAGATGGCGCCCACGCTGGTCGAACGCTGGCTCACCGACAGCTACCGCGCCGCCGAACCCGGCCTGACCCAGGTGCTGATCGACATGCTGCGCCGCACGCCGGACGCCGGCTATTCGGGCAACTGCGCCGCGCTGCGCGACGCCGACTTCCGTGAGCAAGTGGGTGGCATCAAGGCGCCCACGCTGGTCATCAGCAGCACGCACGATCTGGCCGCCACCCCGGCCCAGGGCCGCGAGCTGGCCGAAGCCATTCCCGGCGCGCGCTATTTTGAAATGAACACCTCCCACATCTCGAACTGGGAGCAGCCGGAAGTCTTCACCCGCGCGGTCGTCGACTTCCTGAAGGGGTAAGCGGCATGCAGCGCTGGAAAAACCGGCCCGAAGGCTCCAATTGGGGCGACTTCGGGCCCGACGACCAACTCGGCCGCCTGAACCTCATCACCGAAGAACAGGTCCTGAAAGGCGCGCGCGAGATCCGCGCCGGCAAGACCTTCTGCCTGTCGCTGCCGCTGGACCTGCCCGGCGGCAACGTGCTCAACCCGCGCCGCCATCCGCCGCAACTGAGCCCCACGCGCCTGGCGGACACGCCCTACCTGAACTTCCCGCTGCGCACCGTCAACCCGGACGCGGTGGACGTATTGAGCGACGACCAGGTGCTGCTGTCCATGCAGTATTCGACGCAATGGGACGCGCTGGCCCATGTGGGCGCGCTGTTCGATGCCGACGGCGACGGCAAGCCCGAACTGCGCTACTACAACGGCTACCAGGCCGGCGTGGACGTCATCGGCCCGGCCGACGGCGACCATACCGGCTGCGGCTGCAACAGCGGCGGCCCGTCGGCGGCCTTGAAGCTAGGCGTGGAAAACCTGGCGCAGAAAGGCATGCAGGGACGCGGCGTGCTGGTGGACCTGTTGCGCCACTACGGCCCCGGCCGCACGCTGATCGGCCACGCGGAACTGATGCATGTGCTGAAGGCCGACGGCATCAGCGTCGAAACCGGCGACATGCTGGTGCTGCGCACCGGCTACGCGGAAGCGGTCGTCGCCATGAACGGCACGCCCGACGCCGACACGCTGCACACCTACGGCGCCGCGCTGGACGGCACCGACCAAGCGCTGCTGCAATGGATCACGGACAGCGGCATCGCCGCCATCTGCGCCGACAACTACGCCGTGGAAGCCTATCCCGCGCGCGAGAAATCCGGCCCGCGCGCCATGCTGCCGCTGCACCACCATTGCCTGTTCAAGCTGGGACTGCCGCTGGCGGAACTCTGGTACCTGAAGGACCTGGCCGACTGGCTGCACGCCAACGGCCGCCACCACTTCATGCTGACCGCCCCGCCCTTGCGCTTGCCGCATGCCGTCGGGTCGCCGGTCACGCCGATCGCGACAGTGTGATGGCCGCAAACCACGCAAATGGAAAAAGCCCCTGGCGACAGGGGCTTTTTCATGCAGCGGCCGCTACTTCATGCCTTCCCAGTGCGGCCCCGGCACGACGATATCGAACAGCTCCAGCACCCGCGCCACGGTGTGGTCCACCATCTCTTCGATGGAGGCGGGCCGGTGGTAGAACGCGGGCAGCGGCGGAAACACGATGCCGCCCATTTCGGTCACGGCCGTCATGTTGCGCAGATGCGCCAGGTTGAACGGCGTCTCGCGCACCATCAGCACCAGGCGCCTGCGCTCCTTGAGGGTGACGTCGGCGGCGCGGGTGATCAGGTTATCCGACAGGCCGTGGGCCACGGCCGCCAGCGTGCGCATGGAACACGGCACGATCACCATGCCGGCGGTCTGGAACGCGCCGCTGGCTAGCGTAGCGCCCACATCGCGCACGCTGTGCACGTGGTCGGCCAGCGCATAGACATCGTGGCGGCCAACGTCCAGCTCGTGCTTGATGTTCAGCACGCCGGAGGCCGACACTACCAGATGCGTTTCGACATCGTCCACGCCGCGCAATGCCCGCAGCATGCGCACCGCGTAAAGGGAGCCGGTGGCGCCCGTGATGCCGATGACCAGTCGCCGCATGGGCTACTGCTTAGGCCGTTGCGCCGGATTGCTCCAGCAGCGTCTTCAGTTCGCCGGATTCATTCATCTCGTTCATGATGTCCGAGCCGCCGATGAATTCGCCACCCACGTACAGCTGCGGAATCGTGGGCCAGTTGGAGAATTCCTTGATGCCCTGGCGGACTTCGTCGTCCTCCAGCACATTGACGGTGACCAGCTTCTTCACGCCACAGCCCTTCAGGATCTGAATGGCCTTGCCGGAAAAGCCGCATTGCGGGAACTGGGCGGTGCCCTTCATGAACAGCACGACGGGGTGCTGGGTCACGGTTTCGCGGATGAATTCTTGAACGTCGCTCATGGTGGTCTCTTGGACAGGCATAACGGAATATGCCAATTATAGGTACAGTGGGAAAATCCGCCCGGATACCCCGGGCGCCCCGCCGGGAATCGGGTCAGGCAGGCAGCCTGCCGCCGGAAATACGCTCGATGCCGGCCAGGTCCTTGCGGCTGTGCACCTCCTGGAATCCAGCCGCCGCCAGCAGGTCCCGGACCGCCTGCGCCTGGTCCCAGCCGTGTTCCATCCACAGGGCGCCGCCCCGTTTCAGGTGGCGGCCAGCGCCCTGGACGATGCGGGCCAGGTCTTCCAGCCCGCCCGCGCCGTCGGTCAGCGCCCCGCGCGGCTCGAAACGCACGTCACCCTGGTCCAAGTGCGGGTCGTCGCAGGCCACATAGGGAGGATTGGACACGATCAGGTCGAAACCCTCGCCTGCGGGCACGGCCTCGTACCAGCTGCCTTCGACCAGGCGCACGGACGCGGCCAGGTCCCAGGCGTTGGCGGCGGCGACCGCCAGCGCGGCCGCGCTGACGTCGGAAGCCATCACCCGCGCGTCGCGGCGCGCCAGCGCAATCGAAATGGCGATCGCGCCGCTGCCGGTGCCCAGGTCCAGCACCGCGGGCGCGGCCTGGCCGGCCAGGCATTCCAGCGCGGTCTCCACCAGCACCTCGGTATCCGGGCGCGGGATCAGCACGTCCGGGGTCACGCGGAAGCGATGGCCCATGAATTCGCGATGGCCCAGCAGATAGGCCATGGGCTCCCCGGCCAGGCGCCGCTGGGCCAGGGCCTCGTAGGCCGCGGCCGTCTCGGGCAGCAAGGGGTCCGTGTCATGCGCCAGCAGCCAGGCGCGCGGCTTGGCCAGCACGTGCTCCAGCAGCATGCGCACCTCCAGGCGGGGCAGGCGCGTGTCGAGCAGCAGGCTTTTCAGCTGGGGCGGCGTCATGGCCGGGCTCAGATATCGTCGCCCAGGGCCGCCAGCTGCTCGGCCTGGTGTTCGGCGATGAGCGCACCGGTCAGCTCTTCCAGATCGCCTTCCATGATCTGCTGCAGCTTGTACAGCGTCAGGTTGATGCGGTGGTCGGTCACGCGGCCCTGCGGGAAGTTGTAGGTGCGGATGCGTTCGGAACGGTCGCCCGTCCCGATCAGGCTCTTGCGTTCGGCGGCTTCCTTGCTCTGCCGCTCGCGGGTTTCCTTGTCCTTCAGGCGCGCGGCCAACACTTGCATGGCCTTGTCCTTGTTGCGGTGCTGCGAGCGGTCGTCCTGGCATTCCACCACCAGCCCGGTCGGCAAGTGGGTGATGCGCACCGCCGAATCGGTCTTGTTGATGTGCTGCCCGCCCGCGCCGCTGGCGCGGAAGGTGTCGATGCGCAAGTCGTTCGCGTTGATGACGATTTCCGACATCTCGTCGGCTTCGGCCATGATGGCCACCGTGCAGGCCGAGGTATGGATGCGGCCCTGCGCCTCGGTGGCGGGCACGCGCTGCACGCGGTGCGCGCCGGACTCGAACTTCAGGCGGCCATAGGCGCCGTCGCCGTCGATGCGCGCAATCACTTCCTTGTAGCCGCCCAGTTCAGAAGCGCTCTCCGACATCAGCTCCACGCGCCAGCCGCGCTGTTCCGCGTAGCGCGTGTACATGCGCAGCAGGTCGCCCGAGAACAGCGCGCTTTCGTCGCCGCCCGTGCCCGCGCGGATTTCCAGGAACAGGCTGCGCCCGTCATTGGGGTCACGCGGCAGCAGCAGCAATTGCAGCGCGGCTTCCAGTTCTTCGAGCTTGACGCGGCCGGACTTGATCTCATCCTCGGCCATGGACTTCAGGTCCGGATCGGACAGCATTTCCTGGGCCGCGGCCAGATCATCCTCGGTACGGGCGAAGGCGGTGAACGCCTCGACCACCGGCTCCAGTTCCGCGCGTTCGCGCGAGAGCTTGCGGAAACGGTCCATGTCGGACGCGGTTTCCGGTTCGGCGAGCAGGGCGTCGACCTCGATGAGGCGATGGCACAGGTGCTCCAGCCGGCTGCGCATGGAAGATTTCATGGGGAAGGACCAAAAAGAAAAGCGGGAAAGCGGATAGCGGGCGCCCAAAAGACGAACGCCCGCCAGGAGGCGGGACGTGGGGCAGAGTCGCTAACGGCGGGAGTCGCGGCCGGGGAACAGGCGCGGCATCCAGGCAAGCAGCTGCTTGCGGTCGTCGCCTTCGCTGCGGTTCAGCGCCGCCAGCGGGCCGTGCAGGTACTTCTGCGTCAAGCCGTGGGCCAGCTGCTCGAGCACGGCTTCCGGCGATTCGCCCCGCGCCAGCAGGCGGCGGGCGCGTTCCAGCTCGGCGCTGCGCACGTCCTCGGCGGCCTGGTGCAGGTCGCGGATGACGGGCACCACTTCGCGGGACTGCATCCAGTGCATGAAGCCCTGGACGCGGGTTTCGATGATGGCTTCGGCCTGCACCACGGCCGCGCGGCGCGCGTCGGTGCCGGTCTGCACCAGGCGGCCCAGGTCGTCCACCGAATACAGGTAGACGTCGTCCAGACGGCCGACTTCGGGTTCGATGTCGCGCGGCACGGCCAGGTCGATCATGACCATGGGGCGGTGGCGGCGCAGGCGCGTGGCCCGTTCCACCATCCCCAAACCGAGGATGGGCAGGGAGCTTGCCGTACAGGAAACGATGACGTCGAACTCGGACAGGCGGTCCGTCAGGTCCGACAGTTTCATGGTGCTGGCGGCAAAGCGGTTGGCCAGGACCTCGGCGCGTTCGGCCGTGCGGTTGGCCACCACCATGCTGCGCGGGCGCTGCGCCGCGAAGTGCGTGGCGCACAATTCGATCATTTCGCCCGCGCCGATGAACAGCGTGCGGGCCTGGTCCAGATTGCCGAACACGCGCTCGGCCAGGCGCACCGCGGCGGCGGCCATGGACACCGACTGCGCGCCGATGGCGGTCTGCGACCGCACTTCCTTGGCCACCGAGAAGGTGCGCTGGAACATCTGGTGCAGCAAGGTGCCCAGCGCCCCGGCTTCACCGGCCGCGCGCACGGCGTCCTTCATCTGGCCCACGATCTGGGTCTCGCCCAGCACCATGGAGTCCAGGCCGCTGGCCACGCGGAAAGCGTGGCGCACGGCATCGTCCTGGTGATGGCGGTAGAGATGCGGGCGCAGCGTGCCGGCGTCCAGGCGGTTGTAATCAGCCAGCCAGGCGGGCAACTGATCGGCCACGTGGCCGTCGGCGGCGCAATAGATTTCGGTGCGGTTACAGGTGGACAGGATGGCGGCTTCGCGGACCGAGCCGCCGAACGCCGAGCGCAGGCCTTCCAGCGCGGGCTTCACCAGATCGACGGGCATGGAAACACGCTCGCGGACCGAAACCGGCGCGGACGTGTGATTCAGACCGAAGGCAAGGACAGCTACCGACATGTAGGAAGGATGGCTGGGCCATCCGCGCGTAAGCGTTAAGTACTGCCACCAAGAACGAGGCGCCGCAAACCGGGGTTATGCAAACCTGAATGCAGCGTCAGACCGCTAATCATTATACCCCCGCGGGTTATCCCCAGGCCATTTCACCCCCTGGCCGCGACCTTGGGTCGCACCTTTCGTGCCGTCCACCCAACAGTCCGCGGGGCCAGCGACGGAATTCCGGCTGGGGCGTCGCGATTTCGCCCCACGATTCCGCCTGCAATCCGGCCGGGACCAAAATATCCACAGTTTTCTGCCTCAACTGGCACAAGCCTCAAAAATTGTGTATAGTTGCGGACTTCGTTGGCCTGGTAGCTCAGTCGGTAGAGCAGAGGATTGAAAATCCTTGTGTCGGTGGTTCGATTCCGCCCCAGGCCACCAAAAAGATTCAAGCAACGAGCGCCGCCTTGGCGGGGCTTTTTGTTTTCTTCGCCGATGTCGTCCGTCGCCAAACCTTCTGGCGGCGCTCGACCCGCTACGCCGCCCGATGCGCGCGGATGAATTCGAGCGCGTCCCGCTTGGACACCACGTCCCCGTACTTGCTGTCGATATCGAAGAGATTGGCCTCATGCGGATCCGGATGAAGGTCCCCCACCCCCTCCCGCACCACGATCACGTTCAAGCCATACTGCACGCCATCCACCGCAGTCGCTCGGACGCAGCCGCTCGTGGAGCACCCCAACACGATCAAGGTGTCGACCCTGGCAGCCATCAGCGTGCTGGCCAGGCTGGTGCCAAAGAAACTGCTGGCGTACTGCTTGTGCAGGACGATCTCGCCTGGCAAGGGCTCCACCCCGCCACAGAACTCGTTGTAGGGCGCGCGCTTGAACAGCTCAAGAATGGGGGACTTGCGATACCAGGCGCCGGCGTCGGCCAGCGTGCCGGACTGGTGCGTGATCGTGGTGTGGATGACCATCATGCCGGCATCGCGCGCCGCACGCAGGATTTCCGCGCCATGCGCCACGGCGTCCACGACGCCTGCGCCGAACATGGGCGATTCTTCCCGCGTATAGGCTTGCACGAAGTCGACGAGCAGCAGCGCCGCCTTGTCGCCAAAGCCGACTCGATGCCCCCACACGCCCTTGTAGTTTTCCGCTGCACTGCTCATGCAAAACTCCAAAACAGAAGGATTTGGCCGCCGTCACTCCACGCGGGCGCCGGTCTGCTCGATGATTCCGGACCACGTCTTCAGGTCAGCGTCGATCAGCTCCGAAAACTGAGCGGGCGTTGTGTTCGCGGCTTCCGCGCCCTGGGCCTTCAGGTTGGCTTGAAACGACTTGTCCGCAAGTACGTCCGAGGTTTCGCGGCGCAGCGTTGCGACGACGTCCGCCGGAGTCCCGGCCGGGGCGAACAGGCCATACCAGGACATGGCCGCGACGCCAGGCACGGTCTCCGCGATGGTCGGCACGTCCGGCAGCAGCGATGAACGCTCGGACGACGCAACGGCAAGCAGGCGCAGCTTGCCGGCATGGACGAAGGACATGACGCTGGGCCAGCTCGTGAACGTCACCGACACCCGGCCAGACACCATGTCCGTATTGGCGGCAGACGCCCCCTTGTAGGGGATGTGCAGCATATCGACGCCTGCCGCCCGCTTGAACATTTCGCCGAGCAGATGATCGAGCGTGCCGTTGCCCGCGGACGCC
Source organism: Achromobacter pestifer (assembly GCF_013267355.1). Taxonomy (NCBI): domain Bacteria; kingdom Pseudomonadati; phylum Pseudomonadota; class Betaproteobacteria; order Burkholderiales; family Alcaligenaceae; genus Achromobacter; species Achromobacter pestifer. The sequence continues at coordinate 3,225,548 of NZ_CP053985.1, read as the reverse complement.
ATGTGCAGTTGGCCCGGCTTGCTTTTCGCCAACGCAATCAGGTCCTGCACGGTCTTTACCGGCAGCTCCGGATTGACGATCAAGACATACGGAGCCGTCGCCACCAGGCCGATGGGCTCGAAGTCCTTCTTGGGATCGAACGGCACGGTCTTGTAGACGAACGGGCTGATGGTATAGCTGCTGCCCACGGTCAACAGCAGGTTGTAGCCGTCCTGGCTGCCGCGCGCCGACACGCCGATTCCGATATTACCGCCCGCACCCGCCCGGTTCTCCACGACGAAAGTCTGATGCAGGCGCTCGCCGATTTTTTGGGCGAAGGGCCGGGCGACCGCGTCATTGGCCCCTCCCGGTCCGTGCGGAACAATGACCGTGACGGCCTTGGCCGGGTAGCCTTGCGCGTGGACGGCGCCGGACTGGGCAATAACCAGGGGAAAACTCAGCGCAAAGAAACTCAGTGTCTTTTTCATCTTGATCAATTCGTTCGAGTTGAAGTGGAACTTCCATGCTGCGACTGAAACAACCAGGTTGAAGGGAATTTTCGGCATCGGGATCGATATCGTCCAATACGAATTAAGGAATCATCTATAGTGTTTCCAAATAAATTGGACGGAATGCCCAGCCATGGACTTGCGGCAGCTTCGGTACTTTGCGGCGATTGCGGAAGAACAGAGCTTCACGAAAGCGGCCCAGAAGCTGCACATTTCGCAACCGCCACTCAGCCAGCAACTGAGCAACCTCGAGGACGACCTCGGCGTGCGTCTTTTCATACGCACCAGCAGAAGCGTCCAGCTCAGTGAAGCGGGCAGCGTGCTGCTGCCCCATGTCCACGCCGTGCTGGATCGCCTGGACGAAGCCAGGCTCCAGGTGCAGCGCATGGCGCAGGGCCTGGAAGGGTGCGTGACGCTGGGCCTGACCGGGTCGCACTTCCTCGGCACGTTGCCGCGGTTCATCCGCGAGTTCCGGCAGGAGCGGCCGCGGGTGGACGTGGCCTTGAAGGAGATGCCTCCCGCCGATCAGCTGACCGGGCTGCAGGACAGGCGCCTGGATCTGTGCCTCTCGCGAGGCGTCCCTGCCGATCCGGCATTCTCAGCCGAGCTGCTGTGGCACGATTCGTCGGTGGTGGTGCTGCCGCCCGGCCATCCGCTGTCGCAGCGCAAACGGCTACGCCTGCACGAATTGAAAAACGAGGACTTCGTCTTCTTCCGCCTGGGATCGTCCATCTTTGCCGACTCGGTGTACCAGGCCTGCCTGTTTTCGCGCTTTGAACCGAAGATCGTCCAACAGGTGGTGGAAGTGCCCGCCGTGGTCAATCTGGTGGCCGCCGGACTGGGCGTTTCCATCGTTCCCGAATCGATTGCGCGCCTGCGCGCCGATGCCGTCGCGATCTGCGAACTGAGCCATGAAAAAGACATGCCGCGGATCTCATCCAGCGTCTATCTGATGCGCCGGTCCGACGAGGATCGCCAGGTCGTGCTGGGATTCGCCGCCGCGCTCAGCCTATGGGCCAAGGATTCGATGCCCGCGCCTCTTTCGCTGGCACGCCTTCCGCGATATCGTAAGACGCCCTCTCCGTAGCCCGCCGCATCCATCCACCGGAGCCGCGACATGCGCGCCCAAGCAACAGCAAGAGCAAAATCGCTTTTCGGTCTGATTGCACTGCTGGCCAGCCTGCTCGGCCCCGTCTACGCCCAGGGCGCCGCGACGGCGCCGGCCCGCCCCGCCCCGGCTTCCACGCAGGCCCATGCGATCCTGGTGGCGGAAATCCCGCTGCGCGCGGACACCGACCACCGCTATGCCGAAAGCGTCATGGAACGCATCGCGGGAACCGACCCCACCGACTCGCTGGCGCCGCGCCTGGAATCGATTTCCCGGTCCGTCGACGAAAAGCTCCAGCAGTTCCAGCCGGCCCAGTTGCGCACCCTGCCCATCATGCGGCTGGAAAGCCTGGAACGGCACTGGATGTTCGACGCACGCCGTTTCGCGGACTGGCAGGAGGACATGCGACAGGCGACCGCCGCATACGCCAGCGACGCGGCCGAACTGGCGCGCCGCCGCGAGGCATGGCAGGCCCTCAAGATCGCGCCTGGCGCCGCCGACCTGCCGCCCGCGCTGACAGGCCGGATCGATTCCGTCATTGCCCAACTGACGCGGGCCGAACAAGCCCTGTCCGTGCCCCTGGGCCGCCAGATTGAGCTGGGCCAGCGCGCCAACTCCGTCGAAGAGCGCATCCAGGCCGGGCAGCGCGCGGTCGCCGGCGCCATCAGCTACATCGACGCCCGCCTGCTCGAACTGGATGCGCCACCGCTATGGGCCGCGACCTTCACGCCCACCGCGCGCAGCGATGCGATGGCCTATCTGCGCACCGGCCTGGACATGGAACTACGCTTCGCCCGCCAGTACGCGGCGGCCGATACCGGCAACCAACTCGCCCTGCACGTGCTGCAAGTGGTGCTGCTGCCCCTGCTGCTATGGCTGGCCTGGCACAGCCGCCACGCGATCCGGGCCGGCGAAATGAGCGCGACGGCCGCGCGGGTGCTGGGGCGCCCGCTGTCAGCCTGGCTGCTGCTGGCCATGATGGGCGTGCAGCTGCTGGAATCGGACGCCCCGCTGATCGTGCTGCAGATCGCGCTGCTGCTGGCGGTCGTGCCCGTGCTGCGCCTATTGCCGCCGACCGCGCGCGACCAGCTGGACCTGTGGCCCTACGCCATCACCGGGCTGTATCTAGCCGAGCGGCTGGGCATTTTCTTCCTGGCCAGCGAAACGCTGTACCGGTTGCACAACCTCGTCATCACCCTGCTGGCCCTGGCCACGGCGCTATGGCTGCACGCTCGCGCCAAACGCCGCGGCACCCTCCAGGCTTCCGGCCGGCTGCACCAGGCCGTGCGTATCGGCGCCTGGGCCGCGGTGGCGCTGCTGACCGTTGCCGGCTTCGCCAACCTCGTCGGCAACCTGTCGATGGCGGAAATGCTGACCAGCGCCGTCATCAGCAGCGGCTACTTCGGCCTGATGCTCTACGCCGGGGTCACCATCATCGTCACCCTGCTGCAACTGATGCTGGCCCGGCCCGGCGTATCGCGCTTTCGCATCGCACGCGAACACGCCCCGCCCCTGGTGCAGCTGCTGATCCGCCTGGTGATGGCCAGCGCCGTCGTGGGTTGGACCCTCTACACGATGGACCGCTTCCGCATCCTGCGCGGCAGCTACGCCTTCACCACGAAAGTGCTGTCGTACACGCTGGCGCTCGGGGACATCACCCTCAGCCTGGGCAACATCCTGGTGTTCGCGATCTCGGTGTTGATCGCGTTCTGGGCCGCGCGCGCGATCCGCCTGGTGCTGCACGATGAAGTGCTGGCCCGCATGCCGCTGCCACGCGGCGTGGGCAACAGCATCGCCTCGCTGACCTACTACTCGGTGCTGCTGCTGGGCCTGGCGGTGGCGCTGTCGGCCGCCGGCGTCAGGACCAGCCAGCTGGCCCTGGTGCTCGGCGCCTTGGGCGTGGGCATAGGCTTCGGCCTGCAGAACGTGGTCAACAACTTCGTGTCGGGCCTGATCCTGATGTTCGAGCGCCCGATCCAGCCCGGCGACGTGGTGGAAATCGGCGAAACCTCCGGACAGGTGCGCGAGATCGGCATGCGCGCCACCCGCATCAGGACCTTCGAAGGCGCCGACGTGGTGGTCCCGAACGGCACCCTGCTATCGGAGAAGCTGACCAACTGGACCATGCTGGACCGCAACCGCCGCATCGAGATCAACGTCGGCCTGGCCTACGGCACGGACCCCGCGCAGGCCATCGAACTGCTGGGCTCGGTGGCGCGCGGCACGCTGGGCGTCTCCACCCAGCCGGCGCCCATCGCGCTCTTCATGGGCTTTGGCGCCAGCACCCTGGATTTCAGCATCCGCGCCTGGACGCCGGACTTCGACCAGTGGATGTCCATCCGCAGCGACATGCTGTCGCGGATGTACGAGGCGCTGACGCAGGCCGGCATCCAGATACCGTACCCGCAGACCGACCTGCACCTGCGCAGCATTTCCCCGGAAGCCGGCGCCGTCCTCGCGCAAGCCCACCGCAGCGCGCCGGACGGCGGGCCGCCGCCCACATGACGCGGATATTGTGTATAGTGGCGGACTTTCGCGTTGGCCTGGTAGCTCAGTCGGTAGAGCAGAGGATTGAAAATCCTTGTGTCGGTGGTTCGATTCCGCCCCAGGCCACCAATGAATTCAAGCACTTGGCCCCGCCTTTGGCGGGGCTTTTTGCTTTGGAGCGCGGCGGCGTTTGTCGGATAGCATAGTCATGCCGCGCCACTCCTGACTTCCCCTCCACGCGATGAAGCCTGATTCTTCTTCCCCCTCTTCCTCCATCGGCATGGGCCGCGCGGCGCTCGTGCTGTACCGCGCGCTCTGGCACTATGCCGACGGCGCGCGGCGGCAGCTGATGGGCGCCATCGCGCTGCTGTCGGGCGCGCAACTGGTCAAGCTGACCCTGCCCTGGCTGGCCTCCCACGCCATCAATGCCTTGCAGCAGAACGACATGCCCACGGCCGGCCTGTGGATCCTGTTCCTGGTCGGCAGCTACATGATGTCCTGGGTGTTTCACGGACCGGGACGCGTCCTGGAAGGCAACGTGGGCGTGCATGTCCGCGAACGGCAGGCCGACGATCTCTATGCCCGCATCGCCGCGGCCC